>JBELAO010000013.1:0-89641 GCA_049508735.1 Bryobacteraceae bacterium
CACCCTCATAGTACGGATTCGCTTCTAACTGTCAAGTACTTTGTGATGCTTCTATCTCCGACAGGCTCTCAGGCTGACCCATTTCTTCCATTTCTTCACCCCCGGCACGGCGAACCTGTTCGTGCCCTTCTTCACTACCAAGCCCGGCGGATCGGGAATCGGCCTGGTTCTGAGCCGGCAGATCGCCGAAGCTCACGGCGGCGAACTGGCGCTGGAGAACCGGGAAGGCGCGACGGGGTGTGTGGCGAGGCTGCGGCTGCCGGGGTGAGGGGGGACGTAGAGGCGAATCTGTCACCAGTTCCCTCAGGAGTTTCGTAGCCTCTCTCGAAAATGGCCGTACAAGCTGTTGATTCCACGTCGAGGCGGACGCGACCATTTTCATCTTTGCGGGTGAGGTTCACTTCATGACGCGACTTTCCCCGGAATCTTGGAATCTTTAGGACCAAGAATGGCAGAAACCCGGCAAAAATTCGGGGACTCTAGCCGTGGCGTGGGGAACCGGAACGGGACAGCCCGGTTGACCTACAGAAACAGTCCCGGCTCGACGCGGAAGAGCTGGCCTAGCTTTCGCGCTTGCGGCGCGCTGATGGCTCGCTTTCCAGTCAGAGCCTCATGCACGTGGCTGCGCTGTCCGAAAATTGGCGTAAGGTCCGTTGCCTTCTTTTCGGAGTGCTCCAGCAGGAACTGGAGCTTTTCGGCGGGGGTGCTATGGTCGGGCGGGAGCGCGTGCCGGCGGTCATAGTCTTCCACCAGCAGAGCCAGCAGGCGCATGAGCCTCGTTTCTTCCGCCGAGCGGGCACGGCCTTTGCCGACCAGGTCGCCGAATCGCCGGGCGATCAGACCATACTGCGCTTCGGTCTCGATCACCTGGGGCAGAATCTCGGTCAACAGTTTCTCGTACGTTACGGTCGGCATGGCTATAAGTCCTCCTTGTCATACTCCCGATGGGTCAGAATGGCCTGAATCATAAACATCTGTTCTTCGAAATCAACGCGCGCGATCAGGCGGTATTTGTTCCCGCCGATGTTGAAGATCAGTGTGCCGGTGGCCGGTGCGTAATCGGTGGCCGGAAAGATCTCTTTGACTGCCGGAAAGTGCGGCCAAACGGCATTGCGGACGACGGCGACAAACCGATCGACAGGCTTACGGGATGCGGGATGTTTCTTGGCAAATCCCGCGATGACAGCGCCGCCGAAAACCTTCACTCTTCCATGTTCCCATTTCTGGGAACGATTGTCAAGAGGCCGACGCCCGCTATGCGCACTGTCCCCCAGTCGCGGCGCGCGAAGTGGGCTCCCAAAGCCCGGTCAGCCGCCGCGCATGGGATTGGCGATCTTCACACCGGCGAAGTCTTTTTCGTTGTTGGTGACGACGATGCAATCGTTCACTTCGGCGATGGCGGCGATGATCATGTCGAGAGGGTTCCGTGGGCGCCCGGCGGCTGTCCCAGCGGCCATCAGGCGCGCCCAGGCGATGGCGGCTTTCTCGTCGAAGGGGAGAACCCGGCCGGCGAACAGGGCTTGCAGGCCTTCGGGGCCGGAGAACCAGCGCTCCAGTTCCCTGCGCTTCTTTCCAGCAGGCTTTTCCAACACGCCACGGCGGATCTCAGCGACAGTCAGAGAGGAGATGAACAGGCTCTCGTCGGCTTGGCCGGCCATCCACACCATGAGAGCTTCCGATGGTGCGGGCTTGGTGACATTACTGATGATATTGGTATCGAGGAGATAGCGGCTCACAGATCGACCCTGCGGACAGCCGTTGCAGGGCGGCGAAGGTCCAGATCGGCGCCGACCAGGGGCGACCGGCGCAGTGCAGTGAGGATGCCGCCCTTTTTCGGCGGTTCGCCTGAGATGGTGCGGCGCACCGTGGCGCGGATCTCGACCGAATCGGCCCTGTCGTCGGCGAGCCGCCTGGCAAGCGAGCGGATCAATTCGCGATCGGCGTCGAGGCCTAGAACCTCGAACCGGGCCATGCCGCGCTGGGTGAGGCGCCGCCGGTAGTTCTTGAGCGCGCGCTTCTGTGGAGTGGTGCTCATGCTTGGGTCCCTGTTATATCCAGTAATATATCCAGATTATAGCACGGAGTGGAACTGGGCGAGCTGGGGAGCTGTCTGTGACGGAAGGAATCGGCGGCAAGACCGCCGGCGTTACCGGTACGAGACGGGACTGCGCCACGGGTGCCTTCGCAGGCCGGGGGCCTGCGCCACCTTTACGGTTGAGGGGGCGCGGCGGGTGAAGTGGTGGCTTCGTTGTAGACGGCGGAGAAGAAATCGCGGGAGGTGGGCGATGGGCCGATGTGGAGGCTTTCGCGGCCGACCTCGACGAAGCCCAGGTAGCCGTCGTCGCCTAAGTCGTCGAGGATGAAGCGCAGGCATTCCAACTCCACGGGCGGCAGGCCGGAGTAATCGATATCGAAGACCTGGCCGGAGCTGTGGGCCGCTTCGTCGCGCCGGTCCTGCAATTGCGCCAGGTCCTCCGGCGCCACCAGTGCCGAGACCGGCAAGGGATGAAACCTCTCCTGGTTCGCGCCGGCGGCCTCGAAGAGGCGGCGCGTCTCGAAGGCAATGTAGGTCAGGGCGCCGAGCGTGGCGGGAGAGGCAGCGGCAAGCTCCTCGCGGTTGTCGGCCGCGGCGCCGGAAAGGCGCAGGGTGTAGCCGAGGAATTCGGGACGGTCGATCGCCCGGGCCAACAGCTTGCCGTTATCGGCACGAATGTCTTCCTCCGATTGAAAGATCAGGTCTTCGCGCTTCAGCCACACCGAAAGACGGTGCGGCGCGCGGCCGACGCTGTTGAAGTCGCTCTTGTTCGCCTCGGAGAGCGCGGCGAAGGCGGCCGGGTCGGAACGGTAGAGGGCCAGCAGTTGGGTGGCGCACAGGATGCGGAAATAGTAAGTGGGCGAGTAATCGCGCTGCATCTGTTGCTGCATGGCCTCATAGAGCTCGCGGTTCCAGGCGGGGCTGGAGGAGAAGTACATACGCGGCACGGTGATCTGGTCTTTGGGAATGCCGTGCGCGCGGCGCGTGAGCTCCTGCATTTCGGCCACGCATCCCTGGCCGCAATGGTAAGCGAAGATGGCCCAATCGCGGCCGCCGAAGTTGCGCTCCATGCCGGCCAGGTATTGGGCCGCGGCGGGGATGGCGCGTTCGGGGATGAGGCGCTCGTCGCGGGTCAACACGGTGTAGGGCGCGCGGCGGCTGACGGTCTTGTACCTCACTTTGCCGTGACTCTTCACCTGCACCTTAACCTTGACGATCTTGTAGCGGGTGACGTGGCCGACCTTGAGGCCCATGGTGCGCGCGGTATCGAGCGAGATCTGCATGATGCCGCGCGGGCTGCCGGCCCAGCTTTCCGCGCTGATGTCGCCCCAGCTTTCCAGATACGCAATCGCCTCCAGCACATCCTGCGGGAAACCGCTGGCTGCGGCGGCGGAGCGGAACACGGCCTGCAGCTTGGGGTCGCTGGTCACACGCTTGGCCCCGGCCACGGCCTTGGGTTCGCGCATGATGATGAAGGTCTGCGAGTCGACCATCAGGCGGGTGCGGGTGGCCAGCGCGTCGTCGGGGAGGCCGTCGCGGTCGACACCGATTCCGGCCAACCGGTGCTCCGGCACAAAGTAGCCGGAGGAGCCGGCTTGGGCAAACGAGACCAGGCAGAAGAGAGGGAGGGCCGCAAGTTTCATGGGTACTTCCAGTGTAGTGGGAGGGAGGGAGGCGCGCGGCGGCGCGGGAGCGAACTTAAGAAAAGACACGCCAGCAAGGCTGGCGTTGGCAGGTCGGGGACCTGCCCCACCGCAAAAGCGTGCCCTACCGGGGCAAAGTGTGGTTACAATGAGGATTCACGATGAAGCCATATCCGGTTTTGCTCCTGGCGGCGGGGTGCGCCCTGTTTCAGGTTGCGTGCAAACACGCGCCACCCGCCAATGTTGCCGCGGTGGTGAACGGTCACCCCATCACCTACATGGAGCTCGAGAAGACGTACCAGACGCAGTACCCGAAACAACCGGAGGCCATCAACAGAGACCTGGTGTTGTCGCAGAAGCTGGATCTTCTGACCAGCATGATCACCCAGGAGATCCTCATGCAGCGCGCCGAGAAGTTGGGGCTCACGGCGGTGGACGCCGATGTGGATACCGAGATCAACAAGATGAAGGCTCCCTACACCAAGGAAGGATTCGAGCGGCAGCTTGCCGACCGGCACCTGGCAATTGCCGGTCTTCGGGCACAGATTCGCCAGCAGCTCACGATCCAGAAGCTGGTCAATAAGGAGATCACGTCGCAGGTCAACATCACCGACGCGGATGTGGCGAATTTTTACAACGCCAACAAAGCCAGCTTCAACCTGGCCGAGTCGCAGGTGCATTTGGCGCAAATCCTGGTCACGGCGGATCCGAACACGCCGGTGCGCAACCTGCGAAACAGCAAAGCCCACAGCGACGCCGAAGCCAGGGCCAAGATTCAGAACATCGAGTTGCAGCTTCAACAGGGCGCCGATTTCTCCCAGTTGGCGCAAAACTACTCGGAAGACGCGGAGTCCGCGCCGAATGGCGGCGACAAGGGATTCATCCCGGAATCCGCGCTGTCGAACTCCTCGCCCGAACTACGCAAGCTGATCTTGTCGATGCAGCCCAACCAGGTCTCGCCGGTCCTCCCCTCGCCGGATGGCTATCGCATTCTGAAGTTGATTTCCAAGGAATCCGCCGGCCAGCGCGAGCTCAACGATCCGAACGTACAGCAGAGCATTCGGGAAAACCTGCGCAACGCCAAGGATCAGTTGCTCAGGGCGGCGTATTACGAAGTGGCGCGCAACAGCTCGAAGATCGAGAACTACCTGGCGCGCAGCATTATCGAGAACCCCGGACAATCCAAGTAGCGAAGGCGAGCGATGCGGGCGTTTGTATTCGAGGATCGCTTCTCGCGGGACGCGCTCACACTGGTAGAACGGCCCCAACCGAAGCCCGGCCCCGGGCAGGCGCTGGTGCGGGTGCGGGCGAACTCCCTGAACTATCGCGACCTGGTGGTAGCGGGCGGCGGGTACGGCCGCCAGGTGAAACTGCCGCTGATTCCGCTCTCGGACGGCGCGGGCGAAGTAGTCGACGTCGGAGCGGGTGTGACGCGCGTTGGTCCGGGCGCGCGCGTGGCCGGCATCTTCATGCAGAGCTGGCTGGCGGGCGGTCTTACCGAAGATAAGGGCAAATCCGCGCTGGGCGGGGCGATGGATGGGATGCTGGCGGAATACGTGGCGCTGGACGCGGAGGGCCTGGTGGCGATTCCCGAGCACCTCTCTTACGCGGAAGCCGCCACGCTGCCCTGCGCGGCGGTGACGGCGTGGAATGCGCTGGTGGAGGAAGGCGGAATTCGCGCCGGCGACTCGGTGCTGGTGCTGGGCACGGGCGGTGTCTCGATATTTGCGCTGCAATTTGCGCGGCTGCACGGGGCTCGCGTGATAGCGACTTCGAGCAGCGACGAAAAACTCGCGAGGGCGACGGCGCTGGGCGCCTCGGATGGTATCAATTACCGCCAGACGCCGGAGTGGGGCAAGCGCGTGCTGGAGTTGACGGGCGGGGCTGGAGTGGATCACATCGTCGAAGTCGGCGGGGCCGGAACCTTGCCGCAATCGTTCCGCGCGGTGCGGTATGGAGGGCGGATCAGCCTGATCGGCGTGCTGGCGGAGCCGGGCGCGGCGGTGGACCCCAGGCCGCTATTGATGAAGGGCGCACGATTGCAAGGGATCTACGTGGGATCGCGCGAGATGTTCGTTGGCATGAATCGGGCGATTGCGCTCAATGGGCTGCGGCCGGTGATCGACCGGGTGTTCCCGTTTGCGGAAGCGCCGGAGGCGTATCGCTACATGAAAGCGGCGGGGCACTTCGGGAAAATCGTGGTGAGCGGGGAATGAAAAGCAGGAGCGCGACCAGGGGGTCGCGCGCGGACAAGGGTGTCCGCCCCACTTGGCATGGTTGAATTATGGTTGGCTCCCTAGCGCCACCAGGGGCTGACGGGCTGGCCGGGTTCGGGCTTGCGGCGGGCGGGACCGCTGCGGCGCGCTTCGGCCTTGCGCTCGGCGGCCACGGCGCGATCAGTGGCGTAAGCCAGGATGTCTTCGTTGGTGAGTTCGTGGTCACCTTGGCGATCGGCTTCCAGGTCGGCATTGATCTTTTGCGCGCAAAGCGCCGGGCCTTCCTGAATGCCGACGTGGTGCTTTAAGAACAATTCCATATCGACGCTGACTACGTGCGGGATAGAGGACTTGGTGCCGGCATCGTTCATGTCGAACCGGTACAAGCGCCGGTTCTGTTTCTGCTGAAACCCCATGTACCGCAGTTCCATAGCTCGCTCCCCCGGCCGAACCGCGCCCCGCCTGGGTTCCGGACTCATTCGGCCGCTCCAGTCTTCTCGTCAGCCGGCGACACGATCTCGCCGGTTTCCATCTCACGCCTAGCCGCGTTTTGCTTTTGCGTTACCATCCGTGCGATCTCCTTTTGGCGCTGCTTAGATCGGGTGTGCGATCGAGTCGGGATGGCTTGATCCTCCACTGTGACAAGACCGAAGCCGGCGCCGGCGCCCGGGCCGGCTTCGGTCACGCGATTTACCAGCGCGGTTCGCGCCGCTGCCGCGGTCCACCGCCGCCGCCACTGCCGCCGCGCGGACCGCCGCGGAAGGAGCGTCCGCTGTCGGACTTGGGCCGGGCCTCGTTGATGTTGAGGGCGCGGCCATTCAACTCGGTGCCGTTCAGGGCGGCGATAGCGCGATCAGCCTCGGCGCTGTCGGTCATTTCGACGAACGCGAAGCCGCGCGAGCGGCCCGTGTCGCGATCGGTGACCAGGTTGACCCTCTCCACGTTCCCGTGAGGCTCAAAGAGCGCACGGATGGAAGACTCGGTTGCGGCAAAATCCAAATTGCCTACAAAAATGTTTTTCATCTTAAAGGTTCCTTCGTATTTGACGGTTCGGGCAAGAGACGAGGCAGATGGACTCCGGCCAAGGCTGTAGCGGGACGATCAAAGACAAACTCAGTGTAGCAGATCTCGTCTCCACGCGCTCGCCGCAGCGTGCGGAGTGTTCGAAACGGCACCTTTCGCTCACAGCCCGCATCTCCCTCTTTCCCCATTGTTAACCGAAAAAGGGCGAAGCGGAAAGGCGGCCCGGCGGGGTGGTTCCGCGACGGAGACCGGCGGCCTGCGGCCACTCGAATCAGGCGCGAGGCAAGAGCGCTGGCAGCGCGCCTGCGCCGGCGTGTTAAACTACCATTTCACCCTAAATAATGCTGCTTGCGAGAGAGTTTATCGCTTACACGTCCCGGCAACTGGTCAAGAGGCTGACGCAGGGCACGATTGAAACCTCCGACCCGGATCTGGTAGCCAACAAGATCGCCGAAGTCCTCACCGAAGAACTGGCGGTGGAAGACCGGCTGAACGACGAAGTTCGCGACCTGCTGAATCAGTACAGCGACTACATGCGGCGCGAGGGCGTCAGTTACCAGGAGATGTTCCGCCGCATCAAGAACACGCTGATCTCGCAGCGCAAGGTGATTCGCGCCTCGGGCCGCGACTCGGGCGACGCCATGAAGCTGTCGCGCGACAAAGTCACCGAGATGTCGCACAAGATCGTCGACATGCTGCGCAAGAATCGCGAGCTGCGTCTCAAGAACAAGGACAGCAACGCGGTGCGGTTGGAAATTCTGCGGATCATGACCGAACTGCTGCAGGCCGAGGACAAAGTGGACCGCGCGGCGCGGCAGAAGATTCGCAGCCAGAAGCGCGAGATTCCGGAAGGCAGCGAAGAGTGGGACCTGCTGCTGCGGCGGTACTACGCCGAAGAACTCAAGAAGCTCGGGATCGATCTGGCGCGGTAGGGCGGGGCTGGCGGTATTCTTTGTGGCGCGCGTAATCAATCAGTCAGTAAGAACGCGCGCCCGCAAGCGGGCGTCGGCAGGTCAAGACCTGCCCCACTTATTGGCCGTACGTGGCTTTCGGGCCGTGCTTGCGGAAGTAGTGCTTGTTGAGCTGGGCTTCGGAGATCGGTTTGGCGGCGGGATTGATGGCGATGGTTTCGGCGGCCATGGCGGCGAGCTGCTCGAGGACCACGGCCACGTGGGCGGCGTCGGCCGCGGTCTTGCCCCAGCAGAACGGAGCATGGCCGGCCACCAGCGCTCCGGGGACGGCGAGCGGCTCGCGGCCTTGCATCAACTCGACGATCGCGACGCCGGTGTTGCCCTCGTAATCGGCATCGATTTCCGCGGCCGTCAGATGGCGCGTGACCGGCACGGAGCCGTGGAAATAATCCGCGTGGGTGGTGCCGAAGCAAGGAATCTCGCGGCCGGCTTGCGCCCACGCAGTGGCGTGGCGCGAATGGGTGTGGACAATGCCGCCGATCATCGGAAATGCGCGATAGAGCGCCACGTGGGTGGCCAGGTCCGACGACGGGCGCAGGCTGCCTTCCACCACGCGGCCTTCCAGATCGGCGATCACCATGTCGGCCGGAGTCATCTTGTCATACGGGACGCCGCTTGGCTTGATCGCGAGCAGGCCTTGCTCGCGCGCGAGGCCGCTGGCGTTGCCGAACGTGTAAATCACCAGGCCCCGGCGCACCACTTCCAGGTTGGCTTCGAGCACTTCCGCGCGCAACGTTTCCAGCATTAGTTTCCCATTTCTGTTCGCGGACAAAATCTCCGTGAAGCTATCGTTGTATCGCAGGGCCTAAAGGCCGTGCTTAGTAAATACCATGCCGGCACGGCTGAAGCCGTGCCCTGATACAAACCACCAGTAGCGTGTTGTGAACTTGCGACCGGACATCAGTTTCCTCGTCTCGACCGCGCGGCGATGGCGCGCAGCTCGGGCAGAATGGCGCCGATTTCCACCGGCTTCGATTGTTTGTCGCCAAACGAAAAATACAAAGTTCGATAAAGGGCAAAAAGCTCCGCGTAGATCGCCACGGCTTCGGGCTGAGGCGCCACGGTGCGGTAAGCGGGGCAAAGCGCTTCCTGCGCCTCTTCGATCGAATGAAACGCGCCCGCCGCCAGCAAGGCGAAAATGGCCGACCCCAGACTGGTGACGTCGCCGGCAGGCACCAGCACGGGCTTACCCAACACATTGGCGTAGACCTGGTTCAGCACCGGGTTACGCTGCGGAATGCCGCCGCCATTGATGACGCGGCGGACGGGCACACCGTACTGCTCCATGCGTTCGAGAATCACGCGGGTGTGGAATGCGGTGCCTTCGATGGCGGCGAACAGTTCATCCTGCGCGGTGTGGGTGAGCCGCCAGCCGAGGGTGATGCCGCCGAGCTCGGGATTCACCAGCACGGTGCGGTCGCCATTGTCCCAGGTGAGGCGGAGCAGGCCGGTCTCACCGGCGCGGTAGTTCTCCAAACCCGCGGAAAGCGCGGCCACGGTGGTGCCGGCGCGGCGCGCGATGGCTTCGAAAATATCGCCGGTAGCCGAGAGGCCGGCTTCAATGCCTGTGCGGCTGGGATCGATCGAACCGGGAACCACGCCGCAGACGCCGGGAACCAGTTGCGGCTGTTCGCCGATGGCCATGATGCAGGTGGAGGTTCCGACGACGTTGACGACGTCGCCGAGCTTGACGCCGGCGCCGATAGCGTCCCAGTGCGCGTCGAAAGCGCCGACAGGAATCGGAATGCCCGCGCGAAGGCCCAGTTTGTCGGCCCACTCGGCGGTCAGGTGGCCTGCGATCTGGTCGGAAGTCGCATACCGCCCGGCGAGTTTCTCGCGCACGCCTGCGAGCAAAGGATCGACGGCGACGAGAAAATCCTCCGGTGGCAGACCGCCCAGCGCGGCGTTCCACATCCACTTGTGGCCCATGGCGCAGATGCTGCGGGGTAAGTCCGCGGGATCGGTGATGCCGCAAAGCGTGGCGGCCACCATGTCGCAGTGCTCGAGCGCGGTCACCATCCGCGCGCGCTGATCCGGGTTGTGGCGCAGCCAGTGCAGCAGCTTGGCGAAACCCCACTCGGAGGAATATGTTCCGCCGCACCACTCGATGGCCGCCAGGCCGCGCGCGTGGGCGGCGGCGGTGATTTCGGCGGCCTCTTTCCAGGCGCGGTGGTCGCACCAGAGATAATAGTCGTCGATCGGCTCGAGGCGCTCGCCGACGGGGATCACGCTGGAACCCGTGGTATCGAGGGCGATGGCTTCCACGGCGCGGCCCTCGACACCAGCACTGGCGATCGCCCTGCGCGAGGCCAGCGCCAGCGCGTTCATGTGATCGGCGTGGCTTTGCGTAGCGTGATCCGGATCTTCCTTTTTGCGCAGCAGCGGGTACCCGGCAACGCCCGCGCCCAGCCTGCCTTTGACGCTATCGAAGATCGAGACGCGAACGCTGAGGGTTCCAAAATCGACGCCGGCTACTAATGGCATGGTTGCTCTCCTGGGTTGGCAGGCGGAAGCGCCTGCCCCACCTGTGGGGCGGACGCCCGCGTCCGCGACGGACCCCCTGGTCCGGCTGCCGGCGGACCTGATTCCACCACGCGAAGAAAGGGGCGACGAGGGCGTCGCCTGCGGTCCAGGGGGACCGCCCCACAACTTACTCGTGCGAGATTACGCTCCAGCCCAGGTAATTGGCGGTAGCTTCGTGGACGGCGGGGGCGACGGATGCCAGGTTGGCCGCCACGTGATGCTCGAAACCGTTCTCGCAAATGTAACGCAGCAGTTTCTGCAAATGCGGAATACGCACTACGCCGGCGCCGCCGAAAGTATCGAGCGAATCGTCGGTGAATTCGCCTTCGCCCACATAGCCGGCGATGATCCCTTCGTGGTCGATGGTCGAGAAGCGCGCGTAGCTCATCGGCCCGGGCTTGACGAGGCCGACGCAAGTGCCGTAAGTGTTGTCGCGGCCCACGGTGCCGGCGATGATGGCCTGGTAATCCATCTTGACTTCGCGGAAGAAATGCTTGGGCAGGTTGCTGCAATGGAAGCAGACCGCCTTGTCCGGGTCGTCGCCGTAATTGTTGTTCCAATCGAGCAGCGCGCTAGGCGTGCCGGAGGCCAGTTGCAGGGCGTGCATGCCGATCACGCCGCAGATATCGACTTCGCAGGCGCTCGAAATCAGGTTGTTGCTCATCATGCTCATCACCGTGCAGGGGACCACGCCGAAGAACTCTTCGAGCGAGGTCCAGCACTGAATGGCGCTGACGGATACTTCGGTCTGTGCCATCCACTGGTCGATCACGGCGCCCAGCTTCGCCATCTTCATCAGCGCAGCGTCGGGCACGCCGCCGGTGGTGACGTAGCTCTTGATCGCGTTGAGCTTGGCCACGGCCGCCGGGTCGTCATCCTTCATGCGGTTGATGCGGCCCAGAATTTCGGAAAGATCGATCGGCTCGACGGAGATGCCGGCGCCTTCCAGGAGCTTCTCGCTATAGCGGACGGTGTTGAACGCGGCCGGCCGCGCGCCGATGGCGCCGATGCGCAGCCGCTTGAGCCCCTTCACCACGCGGCAGACGGCGGCGAACCACTCGAGATCCTGGCGAAAGAGATCGGAATCCGGCGCTTCGGTGTGGCGGGTGGTCAGCGAGTACGGGATGCCGTACTGGGTAAGGTTGTTGCAGGCCGACATCTTGCCGCAGAAGCTGTCGCGGCGGTCGCGGATCGACATCAATCCCGGCGTATCCGGCGTGGCCTGAATGAGCACGGGTACGTCGAGGCCGGCCATCCGCAGCGTGTCGGCGATGCCCCGCTCGTCGCCGAAATTGGGCAGCGTGACGATGACGCCGTCCAGCGTCTCGCGATGCCGCTTGAACAGATCGGCGCACTTGCCCGCCTCGGCGCGCGTTTCCACCGCGCCGTACTTGGTGTCCTCGGGTCCGGCGACGACCACATTGTGGCCGGCCTTTTCCAAGACAGCGATCATATCCGCCCGCCCGCTCTTGGCCAGGTGGTCGGGGAAGAAACCGCGATTGCCGACGATCACACCGAACGTCATCGCGCGCGTTTTGCCGTTGCTCATTCGAATGCCTTCTTGAGTTTGCGATTTGAAGCTCGATTCTAACTTGTTTCAAGGGGGAGCGGCACGAACGGCGACGGTAACGCCGGCGGTCTTGGCCGCCGGTGTTCTTGCGTGCAGCCCTCGGCCGGGAAAAACACGGCGGCAAGACCGCCGGCGTTACCGTCGCCTTGCTACGATGGCGTCTATGAAATCCCGCCTGTTTCGCGCGTTGCTGCCGTGGCTGGCCGCGGCTGTGACCGCCCTGTTCGGCGCGGTGTCAATCCACTCTCAAACGCCGGGGCGCTTTGCGCCGGACCGGATGGACACGTTCCTTTATGGAGTCGCCTTTTACGAGGAGTACATGCCGGAGGACCGTCTGGAAAAGGACGTCCAATTGATGCAGCAGGCCGGCATCAATGTGGTGCGCGTGGGCGAATCCACATGGAGCGTTTGGGAACCCGAAGACGGCCGTTTCGAGTTCGCCTGGATGGACCGCATCATCGAGCGGCTGGCGCGGGCGCATATCCGCGTCATCATGGGCACGCCCACTTACTCGATTCCACCGTGGATGTTCAAGGCACACCCGGAAATACTGGTGACGCGCCTGGATGGCCAGAAGGCCACTTATGGCATCCGCCAGAACATGGACATCACCAACCCCGATTTTCTGCGTTACTCCGAGCGGGTGATTCGAAAAATAGCCGAACACTATCGCGACAACCGGGCCGTGATCGGCTACCAGATCGACAACGAAACCACCTCCAACGGCACGGCCGGGCCTAACGTGCAAGCCGGCTTCGTGGGCTACTTGCGGGACAGGTTCTCGACCGTCGACCGGCTGAATCAGATCTGGGGGCTGGTCTATTGGGGCCAGCAACTGCACGACTGGAGCGAGGTGCCGCCGCGCAACGGGATCCTCAATCCGGGTTGGAAACTGGAATGGGACCGCTACCAGGAATCGCTGACCACGCGCTTTCTAGCCTGGCAGGCTGGGCTGGTTCGCGAGTATCTTCGGCCGGACCAGTTCGTGATGCAGGATTTCGGCGGCGCCACACGCGCCGACATCAGTGAGCGCGAGATTTCGAAGACCCTGGACATCGTGGGCATGAATCCCTATCACACCACGCAAGACGAGTACACCGGCGAAGGATCGAGCTACGGCGGCGATTTCGCCCGCTCGCTCAAGCAGACCAACTACCTGGTGACGGAAATCAACGCGCAGACGATTGGCTGGGATTCGCGCTCGCAGTATCCGCCCTACGACGGCCAATTGCGTCAGGACGTATACCTGATGGCCGCGACCGGCGCCAACATGGTGGAGTACTGGCACTGGCACTCGCTGCACTACGGGCAAGAGACGTACTGGAAGGGCGTGCTGTCGCACGACCTGGAGCCGGGCCGGATTTACGCCGAGGTGTCGAAGACCGCGCACGAACTGGAGCGGGTGGGGCCTCACATCGTCGATCTGAAGCCGGCCCACCCGGTGGCACTGCTCTACAGCAACGATTCGCGCCGCGGCACCGACTACATGCCATTCCTGACCTCGCCGGTGGCCGGCGACATGCCCTGGCACCATCCGCAAGGTTACGAGGTGGAAATGCGGCGGCTGTATGGAGCGCTTTACCGGCTCAACGTGGGGGTGGATTTCATTTTCCCCGAGACGGAAGACCTGAGCGGGTACAAAGCGATCGTGGTGCCGCCGTTGTATGTGGCGAGCGACGCGCTGCTGGGTCGGCTGGTGGATTACGTGCGCGGCGGCGGCCACCTGGTGCTGACGCTGAAGAGCGGGTTCTGCAACGAGTATTCGACAGTGCGGGCAACGCTCGCACCGGGGCCGCTGCGCGAGGCCGCCGGCATCCATTACCAGGAGTTCTCCAACCTGGCGAAGCCGCTCGCGCTGCGCGGCGATCCGTTTCAGGCCGGCGCCGGAAACCAGGTGAGCGATTGGGCCGAAATGCTGGTGCCCGACACTGCCAAACCGGTCGCCTATTACGATCACCCGTTCTTCGGAAAGTACCCCGCCATCACCGAGAATCATTTCGGCAAAGGAATCGTGACCTACGAGGGAACGGTGTTGAGCGCGGCACTGCAAGAGAAGGTGTTGGAGCGTGTGCTCGAACAGGCACAACTGGCGGGGCCCGACCGGAAGCTGCCGACGGCGGTGCGGGTCAAGCACGGCGTCAACCGCGCCGGCAAGGCGATCCACTACTACTTCAATTTTTCATCGGCGCCGCAAAGCCTGGCTTACTCATACGGGCGCGGCACAGAGTTGCTGTCGCAGCGGCCGGCGTCAGCGGCATCCGCGTTGGCGATCGGAACCTGGGGCGTGGCCATCGTGGAAGAGGAGTAGGTTTTCGAACCTGCGAAGTTGTGTTTAATGGCGAGGGACCTCTCCCTTCGGTCGCGGCTCTGAAAGGCATCGGAGCGAAAATCGGGCGTCGGCGGCGGCGGGCTGGACGCAACCGAGCGCTTAACGCGTGTGCGGCAGGCCGCGTCCGGCCAGCAGCGTCTCGAGCGTCCGCAAACTTTCCTGGCGGCCCATCACGATCAGAAAGTCTCCTCCGCGAATGGCGGTATCGGCTTGCGGATTGAACAGCATCTGGCCATCGCGTTTGCGGATGGCCATCACAATCACGCCCAGATCGCGGCCCAGTTGCATGTCGCGGATGGTCTTGGAGACCATTTCGCTATCGGCCGCGACCGAGACCTGTTCGATCGAAATGTCCTGTCCGATATCCTGCGTGGTGAAGTCGAGAAACTGCACGACGTGGGGCCGCAGCAGGGCTTGTGCCAGGCGGTGCCCGGTGAGGGCGTAGGGAGCGAAGACCGAGTTGGCGCCGGCGCGGCGCATTTTCTCCTCGGCTCCTTCCTCGGCCGCGCGCACAGCTACGTAGAGCCCCGGATTCAGGCCCTTGGCCGAGAGCAGCACGAACAGATTGTCGGCGTCGGTGGCGAGCGCGGCTACCAGGCCGCGGGCGTGCTCGATGCCGGCCTGGCGCAGCGTATCGTCGCGCGTGGCGTCGGCCGCCACCGCCAGCATGCCCTCCAGCATGGCGCGCTCGGTGCGCTCCGGGTTCTGGTCCACCACCACGAAAGGCACGCCGGCATGGTGCAGTTCGGCGGCCGCGCCGCGTCCCACGCGCCCGAATCCGCAGACGATGAAATGATTCTTGAGCTTGTCGATCATGCGTTTGTTCCGCCGCTGGTGCAGACGATCGCCTAACTCGATTTCGATGATCGTCTGGGTCATGGCGCCAATGGCAATCAGAATCGTCGTGACGCCGAAGATGATGAGAAACGAATTGAAAATTCGGCCCGCCCGCGAAAGCGGGTGGAGTTCGCCGTAGCCCACCGTGGTCATGGTGGTGAGCGTCATGTAGAACGCGTCGAAGGGCGGGTAATCGTCGATGACGGTGAAACCGACCGTACCGATCGCCAATGTGCCGGCGACGGCAAGGATGGTCATCAGAAATCGCCGGACTAACCGGTTCATGCGCATCCGAAACCCCAAGTATAGCGGGCGGCGCGACAAAGGTGAATCGGCGGCCGCCGGGTTGTCAGAGTCACGGGAGCTATGTACAGAATTCCCCTTGATGGAGCCTTCCTCCTTCGTTCCACGATCATGCTAAACTGTCCTCCGTGTGGGCCGGTAGCTCAGTTGGTAGAGCATCGCCCTTTTAAGGCGGGTGTCGCGAGTTCGAGTCTCGCCCGGCTCACCAGAATTTCTCCCACACTCTAGGCGGCACAACAAACCACGGCTCTACGCCAACAACGGGGGCAAACCACGTGCCGCATGGCCCTTTTTAGCCAGCAACTTGCGCGTTGGTCGGCGAGTCTGGACAGTTATAATGCGAAGCAAGTGGGCCGGTCACAGCGGCCCACTCGGCAAAAATCCGCGCCGCCGGGTTTCTCGCGGAAGGAGAGTATCATGCGCTCTTGGACCTTTTTCCCGCTCGCCTGCGTGCTGGCCGCGCAGACTCAGACCGGCGAGGTAACTACTCGCGAAGAGACGCCCACCTTTCAATCGAGCGTGAACCTGGTGCGCGTTCCGGTGGTGATTCGCGATAAGCAGGGCCACACCATCGGCACCTTCCATAAAGAGGATTTCCAGCTCACCGACCGCGGCAAGCAGCAGTACATCTCGCAGTTCTCGATCGAAGGCAGCGCCATCCCCAAGAAGGCGGCGCCGCCGGGCGCGGCAACGGAGGTCCCATGGGAGCCGGAGACGGCCGCGCCCGGCTCCAAATTGGTGGTGCCCACCCGTTTCACCGCGTTTGTCTTCGACGACGTTCATCTCAAGATTGGGGACCTGATGAACGCCCGCATCGCGGCGCTGAAATACATCGATCAGGGAATCCGCCCGCAGGACCGCGTGGCGCTGCTGACGCTTTCCGGCAAGGTGACGCTCGGGTTCACCAACGACCCGGCGAAATTCAAAGAGACGCTGATGAAGATCATGCCCGTGCTGCCGGCCCACAAGGTGTTCCCGCCGGCCAGCTTCTACGTGGCGGATCAATGGCTGAACCGCGACAACCAGGAGGCGGTGACACTAGAGGCCGGCATCATCGCCGCTTGCCTGCCGGGCGCCCCGATCAAAGCCACCGACATTCTCCGTGAAGTCGCCACCACCGGCGAGGGCGAAGCCATCGCCACCCTCCGCACGCTGAGCAACATGGTACGCTTGCTCGCGGCCATGCCGGGCGATCGGACGATGATCCTGGTGTCGCCCGGCATGTATCTTCCCGATGAGGTGCAGAAGGACCTCACGGAATCCATCGATCGCGCTACACGCGCGGGCGTAGTCATCAACACCCTCGACGCGCGCGGCGTCTATACCATCGACCCGGTCGGCGATATTCCGGGCTGCAACTCGCCCGACCCGCGGACCGGCCAGCTTATCTCCAAATACGACAGTTGGGAGAATTCTGCCCAGGGGATGGTTCTGGAAGACCTGGCCCATTCAACCGGTGGCAGCACTTCCAGCGATAACGATCTGCTGGGCGGATTGAATCGCCTGGCCACGCCGCCCGAGTACGTCTACTATCTGGGCTTCTATCCCAAGGATCTCAAACCAGACGGGAAGTACCACGAGATCAAGGTGAAGCTGGCGAACCTCAAGGGGTTCTCGCTCGAGGCACGCAGGGGTTACTGGGCGCCGTCGCATGAAGAGGACGACGCGGCGACAGCCACGCGGGAAATCGGCGAGGCCGTGTTCTCGCGCGATGAGCTGCGCGACGTGCCGATCGAGATCCACAGCGAGTTCTTCAAGACCACCGAAGAGGACGCCAAGCTGAAAGTCGCTACCCACATCGATATACGGGCGCTTCCCCTGCGCAAGCAGGACGACCGGAACCGCGACGACGTGACGCTGATCTGCGCCCTGTTCGATGGCGACGGCAACTACATCAAGGGAACGCAGAAGGTGGTGGAACTTCGGCTGAAGGATGAGAGTATCGAGCGGCGGCGCGCGGCCGGCATAACTGTGAACAGCAATTTCGACGTCAAGATCGGCCCTTACATGATCCGCGTGGTGGTGCGCGACGCCGAGGGCAAACAGATGGCCGCCGCCAACGGAGTGGTGGAGATCCCATGAAAACCTCACTGTGCGGCGGGCTGACGTGGCGCACGCACTCGTGCGTGCCGCGTCGAAACTCTTCTAGACGCGCGTTGCGCCATGGGCACCGGGCGTCGGCAGGAGTGCCGACGCGGCACGCAGGAGTGCGTGCGCCACGGCGGCAACCGCGAGGTTACCATCTCTCGGCGCTGCTGCTGTTCCTGTGTTTGCCGCTCGCGGCGCAAACCGGTGGGCTTGGTGATCAAGGCACGAGCAACCTCAAGCTCAAGGCCGAAGCGCGCCTGGTGCTGGTGGATGAGGTGGTAACGGGCAAGAAAGACGAGCCCGTGCTCGGCCTGGAGGCGAAGGATTTCCACGTCTTTGAGGATGGCAAGGAACAGGCCATCACAGCGTTTCAGACTCGCACCGGACCCGCCACGCCGGGAATCAGCCGCCAGCAGCACTTCGTGCTTTTGATCGATGCGCAATATGACCAGCTATTGGGTCCCGACGATCTCAAGTGGATTCAGCAGGGCGCGGCGAAGTTCATCGCTGACAATGCCGGACCTAATCGGCTGATGTCGGTTGTGTATTACGCGTGGGGATGCCTGACCATCGCCACGCAGTTCACCAGCGACGTCGGCGAGCTTCAGCATTCCTTGGGCGCCTGGCCGGGCTTGTCCTCCGCTTCCGCCGGGCCGCCTTCGATCCTGTATGCTTCCCCGTTTGCCGGCCAGCCTCCGCCGACACCGGGCGAGCGGTTCGGTTCGTCGTCTTGCCCCGGCAGTCCCGATCCCGACGGCTATGTGCGATATCGCTTCTATAAGCAACTGGCGACGGACCTGGGCCATGTGCCGGGCCACAAGGTGGTGGCTCTTTTCGCGGCCGGCGTTCCGGAGCCGGTAACCGACGCCGCCACCCAGCAGGCGCCAGGCCCTCCCTCGATCCGGCGGCAAGCGTCCCAGCTCGAGCGGAACGCCGACATGCGTCGCGATCCATTTGGGATGGTGACCGAGTTCCGCAAGGCGAACGTCTCGGTCTATCCGGCCGGAGCGACGGCCAGCGCCCAGAATCCGCCCTGGGCTCTCCGTTTGGCCGACGTCACCGGCGGCCACGAGCTCTTCCGCGGCAACGACGTGGTCGCCGTTTTCGACGCGATCGCCCACGAACAGGACGAATCCTACACGCTCGGCTACGTGCCGCAGGAATCTCCGGAAGGAAGCTGCCACGAGCTCAAGGTCACCGTCGACCGGCCCGATGTGAAAGTGCGCGGCCGCAACCTGTATTGCAATGTCAAGGAGATTACCCTTGCCTCGACCAATCCGCTGGAAGCGGAGCTGGAAAACCTGGCCGCCTCGCCGCACGCCGGCAACACCGCGGCCGCGGCGTCCTTGCCCTTCTTCTACGAGACTGGCGGAGTGGCCCGAGTGGACCTGGCGCTGGAAATCCCGGCGTCCGTTCTCAATCCCAACGTCGACATGGCGCATGAAGCGCTTACTCCCGTTCTCGTCCCCACCGAAGCCAACGGCAGACTGCACGCCAGCATGGACGTGCTCGGACTGGCTTACAACCTGGGCGGCGGGGTGGCCGCGCGATTCGGCGACAAAGTGAGTTTCCATTTCGCCAACTGCCAGCAATTCGACAGCTTTATCCAGCACCCGCTGCGCTACGAACACCAGTTTGAAATCGCGCCCGGCAATTACCGCTTCAAGCTGATCTTCCGCACGACCAAGGATCGCTTCGGTGTGGTCGAGACTCCGCTGGCGGTCGACCCCGTCGACGCCGCACAGCTCAGCGTGAGCGCCATAGCGCTCAGCCACAATGTGCAACCGGTCTCGCAAGACGACGCGCAGGAAGAGCTCGACGAAGGCAAGAAGCCGCTGATCTTCCGCGGCAACCAGATCACGGTGGCCGGTTCCGATATTCTGCCGAAGGCCGGTATCGCCGAAGCCTACTTCGAGATCTACCAGCCTCCCGCAGCCGGCGCCGGGCCGGTCCAGTTGACGATGCGGCTGCGCCTGGTGGACGCACAGAGCAACCTGCCGAAATGGGATTCCGGCGATGTCGATTTGAGCGCTCTGGCCAAGTCCGGCGGCCGCGCGATTCCGGTCGCCCTCAAATTGCCGGTCGCCAGCCTGCCGGCGGGGACCTACCGCGCCGAGCTAGTGGTGAAAGATTCCACCGGTGGTGAAACCGCCCGCAGCGTGCAATTTCGGACGGAGTGAAGGGCTGGGCGCCGATAATCCCGCATCACGCCGGGCATGCCCGGATCAACATCTGCCCTCCCATCGGCTTGAACGGCAGCCGCAAATAGGTGCGGATGAGGAAGGGAAACACGGGGAAGCGCGATTTAATCGTCAAAGGCAAAAATCGCGGATAACACTCCGAAACTCGAAACCCATGAGCTCCCAGGAAGTCGGCCAGGCTGCGATCCGAGTACACGGCAACGTGCGTATAGTCATCGAAATATTCGCGGTAGGCAAAACGGTAATTCGGCTGGAGGATGTTCAACGTTCCGGATTTCTTCAGCTTGTGCCGTAGCTGTTCGAGCGTGGCCGCTAACTCATTCTGCGTCAGATGTTCGAAGAGGTTGCTGGCGAAGGCGAAGTCAACACTCTCCTCCTCGACGGCACTCAGGTCGGTGGCGGCCGACACGATGCCTTCGACACCGGGACTTAGAAACTGCGGCATGCCCGGCCAACTGTCCAGGGCGATCCTCCGGCGGCAGGAGGTGAGGATTCCCGCGATCATGCTCAGTCCGACCTTCAGCGCCCTAAAGTTGTTGGTGTTGCCCCCCTTGCTGCGGCCGACGCGGGGGTGAAACGTAATGGGGCACTCGACAATCCTGACGCCGCAAGAGAGTGCCGTGTCCAGAAAATGGGCATTGAACTCCAGGTTTACCGAGGAATCCAGGGCGGGAAGCAGCCGGCGCAACACCGAATTGCGGCAGAGCTTGTAGGTGGTCCCCACATCGGTGAAGGTGCCGCGCCCCGCGTGTTTGGCCTCGAGCAGTTTTCCCACAAAGAAATTGCCGTAGTACATGAATGTGGTCAACTGGGTCTGTTGATCGCGCAGTTGTTCGACAATGCGGGTTCCGTTAACGATGTCGGCATGCCCGATGTAAGCAAGAAATTTGTCGATATCGTATGCGCGGAACGTCATGTCGCCTTCGCAAAGCAGGGTGAACTCAGCGTCGTCAAATCGCATGCCCTCCGTAAGCGCCCGGTAGACGCAGCGGCCGTAGCCCGGCTTTTCCTCCACGACCACTTCGGCGCCGGCTAGACGCGCCGCTTCGGCCGTGCCGTCCCGGCTGTTGTTATCGACTACGACCACCCGCTCCACATTCGGATGCGCCTTGAAGTCCCGCACCGCCGGCGAGATGCTTGGCTCGTCGTTATAGGCGGTCAACACCACGGTCAACCGCGTGTCGGCTGGATGGGAGAGGGGCACCGCCGGAGCCCGGCGGATTCGCGGAAGTACCCAAAGGAAATCCAACGCGCACAAAGAGAGTCCCGCGAATACCGGAAGTCCGCTGTACCAGAGGGTCGTCTGCAAGAACGGCCCGAACCGGTTTCCAGCGATCAGCCTGCTGAAGCCCGCCAGAACGACCGTTGCGAGGTACAATCCCATGCCGGATAGGACCAGCAAGAGTCCATAGAGCAAAGGTCTCCAACGCCGCTCGACGGAATAAGGAGGCTCCGCCGCGGGCGTCCCCTTGTCTGGCGAAGCGCTGACACCCGGTGACATGGTTGAGATGGCTCTTACACGGTGCCGGCGATTGCCGGCCCGCGGACCAACCCATTACTGTACCAGTTCGCTAGCGCGGCGCGGCGGAAGGGCTTCGCTCGTGGAATTCGAAACCAGGGGGCCGACCGGGACAACCGCTGCGCGATTTGCCCGCAGCGGCAAGCTCGTCCGCCCCAGCGGGACGCGCCCACTTCCCCGCCCTACTTCTTCGGGTGCCGAATTGCTCCCGCGAGATCGGCGGCCAGCGTGCGCGCTGCGTGCATGTAGGTTTCGCTGTTCGAGATGCGGTCGAGCATGGGCAGGAACTGCGGGGCGGCCGCCACGCGGTGATCGTCCATCGCCGCCGCCAGCGTCTCCAGCGCATGCATCACGCCCAGGTGATCGTACTTGGCGGCGCGTTCCAGGTCAATGCGAAGCTCGGCGGATTCGGCCATCCGCTCGAACCAGCCGACCAGCGTCTGCGCAGCGGCATCCTCGGTGTAATTGAACTTGACTTCGCTCTTGGTGTCGCCGCTCTCATAGCGCAGCAGCTTGGTTCCCATGAAAGCGACTCTGACGGGCGATTCGAGCGGGTGCCGGAAATAATCCAGCTTCTCGGTCAACGCGAAAACCGCCGCCGACTCTTCTTCCGAGAGCTTGAACTTCAGCGGCAATTCCTCGTCGGGAGCCTCGCGGTATTCGGCATCGCCGGCCGCTGAGACGCGCACTTCCAGGTACGGCGGGGCGCTGCCGGGAAAGGTCCTGGAGAAGAACAGCCGCGCATCGCTCGCGGCGCCCGAAGCCGCCGCCGACCAGAACAGCAGGCAGAGCCACCGCGCGCGGTTCATTTGCGCCCGATCCTCTCGCGCGTGGCTTCGTGTGTGGCGTGGCAGATGGCCACCGCCAGCGCATCGGCCGCGTCCTCGGACTCGATGGGACGGTCGAGCTTCAGCAGCGATTTCACCATCAACTGCACCTGCGCCTTCTCCGCCCGTCCGTATCCCACCACGCTGGTCTTCACCTCGAGCGGCGAATACTCCGCCAGCGCCACGCCGGCCTCCGCCACCACCAGCAGCGCCACGCCGCGCACCTGCGCCAGCTTCAGCGCGGTTTGCACGTTGGCCGAATAAAAGACTCCCTCCACAGCGGCCCGATCCGGAGCGTGCTCCCGCATCAGGGCGCGCAACTCATTGGCGATCTTGAGCAGCCGCTTTTCAAACGGAGCCTGCGCGCTCGTGCGGATCGCCCCGGCGGCCACCATTTGGTGCCGCCGCCCGTCGCTGTCGATGATGCCGTAACCGGTGCGCGCCGACCCGCAATCGATGCCGAGCACCCGCACGTCAGCGCTCGAGGGCCTCCATCTCCTTCTCGTCAATATCGAAGTTGGAGTATACGTTCTGCACGTCCTCGTGCTCTTCCAGCGCGTCGTTCAGCCGCAACATGCCGGCCGCGTTCTTGCCCTCCAGCTTCACCAGGTTTTTCGGAACCATGGCGATGGAAGCTTCCTCGATCGGAATGCCCGACGCTTCCAGGGCCTTCTGCACCGCTTCGTGCGCTTCCGGAGCCGAGAGGATCTCCCAGCTCTCGCCCTCCTGCCGCAGATCGTCGCCGCCGGCTTCCAGGGCCACGTTCATCAACTGATCTTCGCCGGCTTTGTCACCGGCCACGTAGATCTGGCTCTTGCGTTCGAACATCCAGGCGACGCTGCCCTGCTCACCCATGTTGCCGCCGTTCTTCGAAAAGACGTGGCGGAGCTCGCTCACCGTCCGGTTGCGGTTGTCGGTAGCCACATTCACCAGCACCGCCGCGCCGCCCGGCCCGTAACCTTCGAACATGACTTCGTCGATCTGGCCGCCCTCGATTTCGCCGGTGCCGCGCATGATCGCTTTCTTGATGTTGTCCGACGGCATGCTGGCAGCCTTGGCCGCCAGCACAGCGCTACGCAGCCGCGGATTGCCGTCCGGATCGCCGCCGCTGCGGGCGGCGATGGTGATTTCCTTGATGATGCGGGTAAACGTCTTCCCGCGCTTGGCGTCCGTAGCCGCCTTCTTGTGCTTGATGGTGGCCCACTTGGAATGGCCTGACATGGTGAACCTCGCCCGTGACCCCGCCTCACACGGCCGGGTAAAGACTATTCATGAATTCGACTACCTGAGAATAGCAGAATGCGCCCGGCGGGCTCAAGGCACATACCAGGCGCGCGAAAATGCCTTACGATGGGATTGAGGCTGTCATGGGCACACGGGAATTGATCGCTCGCGAATTGGATCGGATGCCGGAGCAAGATCTGGACAGACTCCTGGCCTTCCTGCGGTCGCTCCAGGACGCGCACGCCGAGACCGAAACGTCTGCGCTGGCCGCCGAATCGTCACTGGCCAAGGATTGGCTAGCGCCTGAGGAGGATGCGGCCTGGGCCAATCTGTAAGAGGCGACATCGTAGTCCTCAACTTCCCTTTTTCGGACCTCAGTCAGGCAAAGCGGCGGCCGGCCTGGTCATCGCGACACTCAAAGGCGACGACGTCATCCTATGCCAGATCACCAGCCAGGCGAGAGCCGATGAGTATTCGATTCCGCTTGACGACACGGATTTCGTCTCTGGCGGTCTTAGCCAGAGCAGCAGGATTCGCCCCAATCGGCTATTCACGGCCGATGCGAGCATCATCGTCTACCGCGCCGGTCACGTCTCCGAAGCGAAGCTAAGAGAAGCAGTGGACCGCCTGACGGCGATTATCCAGCAGACTTGAACCCTACCACACCCTGCACGCGTTGGCGCTTACCATGGGCTGGCCGGCCTGGCAGGAGAACGCCTTCTGGAACTCGGGCATATTCTGCACCACGCCGTTCACGCGTTCCTTGCCCGGCGCGTGCGGGTTGGTCTTGACTTGCATGCGCAGCGATTCCTCCCGCTGGTTGTTGCACCAGATCTGGCCGAAGGACAGAAACAGCCGCTGCTCGGGCGTGAAGCCGTCGATCTTCTTGTCGCTGTCGCCGATCGTGTTCAGCAGCGCCATCAGGGCGATGCGCACGCCGCCGTTGTCGGCCGTGTTCTCGCCGAGGGTGAGCTGGCCGTTGACGAACGCGCCCGGCGCCACCTCGAACTTCGAGTACTCCTGCGCCACGCAGGCCGCGCGCTTCTCGAATTCCTTGGCGTCTACCGGCGTCCACCAGTCGCGCAGGTTCCCGTGCGCGTCGAACTGCCGGCCCTGATCGTCGAAGCCGTGCGTCAGCTCGTGGCCGATCACCATACCGATACCGCCGAAGTTCACCGCGTCGTCCATCGAGTTGTCGTAGAACGGCGGCTGCAGGATGCCCGCCGGAAAGTTGATGTCATTCATCGACGGATCGTAGTAGGCGTTCACCGTGGGCGGCGTCATGCCCCATTCCTGGCGGTCCACCGGCTTGCCGATCTTGTTCAACTGCCGCTGAAACTCGAATGCGTCGGCGCGCGCGGTGTTGCCCAGCGGATCGTCGCGCCGGATCACCACGCTCGAATAGTCGCGCCATTTGTCCGGGTAGCCGATCTTGTTGGCGATGCCGTGCAGCTTCACGAGCGCCTGTTTCTTGGTTTCGGCGGTCATCCACGGCAATTGTTCCAGATCCTGTCCGAGCGCTTTTTCGAGCGCGTCCACCATCTTCAACGTCCGCGCCTTGCCCTCGGCGCCGAAGGTCTTGTCGACGAATTGCTTTCCCAGCGCCTCGCCCAGCTCGGAGTCGGTGAAATCCACACAACGCTTCCAGCGCGGCCGTAACTCGGTGGTGCCGGTCAGCGTCTTGCCGTAAAAGTCGAAGTTCTCCTGGACGAACGCCTGCGGCAGCAGAGGCGCCGCGGCATGCAACAGGTGCCAGGTGAGATAGGTTTTCCAGTCGGCCAGGCTGAATCGCTCGATGGTCCCGTTGAGCGCCTGGAGGAATGCGGGCCACGCCACGTTGACGGAGGCAAATTCCGGCGAGCCGCTCGCGCGCAGATACTCTTTCCATTGAAACACCGGAGCCAGCGCTTCCATTTCCTGCGTGCCGATCTTGTGATAAACCTTCTCCGGATCGCGGCGGGACACGTTGTCGAGCGAGCCCGTGGCAAGTGCTGTCTCGATCTTCATGACCGTTTCGGCGGCGGCTTTGGCCTCGGCCGCGGTTTCGCCGGCGAGAACGAACATGCGCGCCACGTGCTCCACGTACTGGTGGCGCAACTTCTCGCTTTCCGCGTCCTGCTTCAGGTAGTAGTCGCGGTCGGGCAGCCCCAAACCGCCCTGGTCCACTTGTGCGATCACCTGGTTGGAGTCCTTAAAATCCTGCCCGGAGCTGAACTGAAACATCACGTCGGCGCCTTCGCGATGCAAACGCGCCACCACCGCCGCGATCTGCGCCTTGTCCCGCAAGCCGCGGATCTGCCCCAGTTCGTCTTCGAGCGGCTTCAGCCCAGCGGCCTCCACTGCTTTTTCATCCATGCAAGCCGCGTAGTAGTCGCCGATCAGGCGCACCGTCGACTCGCGGCCCGCATCCGGCTTGCTGGCCGTCTCCAGGATCTCGCGCAGCACGTCGCGATTATTCTCTTCCAATAGGTCGAACCGGCCCCATCGCGACTGGTCAGCCGGAACCGGATTATCTTTTACCCAAGTCCCACACGCGTACTGGTAGAAATCCACGCACGGATTGGCGGTGGTATCGATGTTCTTCACGCTGAACCCGAGCGCGCTCGACGCCTTGTCCGGCGCCTGGCCCGAGAGGCTCCACGCGGCGAGTGAGAAAACCAACAAGATCTTATGCAAAGCGAGACTCCTTCTTTATCACTTTAGCCGTTTCCCGTAACGCCGGCGGTCTCTGCCGCCGGTGTTTTTCCCTACGGCTCCTTCCGGTGGGCTTTCACGAAATCGATTTCCCGCTGTTTGGGAATGCCGGGCTCGAAGCAGCGCCGGCAGCGCGCTTCGTACATCTCGTTGGCGCCCACCACGATCAGGTCGTCGGAGCCGCGCAGCCGCTGCGTGTGCTTGGCCGGGTTGCCGCAGCGCACGCACACCGCCAGCGTCTTGGTGATGGATTCGGCCTGCGCCAGCAGATCCGGAATCGGCGCAAAGGGCCGCCCCAGGTAGTCCGTATCCAGGCCCGAGATGATCACCTGCTTGCCGCTATCGGCCAGCCGCCCGGCCACCTCCACCAGCGACGGTCCCATGAAATTCGCTTCGTCCACTCCCACCACTTCCGCGCGCCAGTCGATCCGCTCCAGCATCTCGCCCGCGTCCGAGATCACCTGCGACTCCATGCGCAGATCGCCGTGCGAGACAATCTCCTCGGCCGAGTAGCGGTCGTCGATTTTGGGTTTGAACACGGCGACCCGTTTGCGCGCGATCATGGCGCGGCGCAGGCGCCGGATCAGCTCTTCGCTCTTGCCCGAAAACATCGGGCCGCAGATGACTTCGATCCAGCCCGCGTTGCCGGTGAGGATATCCATACTCGACCGTTCAGCATCCCACAGTTACAGCTCCGCCGCCACTTCCGCTACCCGGTCTTCCAGCGCGTCGAGACCGCCTGCGAAGAAGTGGTCGGCGGCTTCAATCCATTCGAGGCGTTTCGGCGCGGCCCAGCGGGCGAAAGCGGCTTCCAGATCGGCGCGCGGCCCGTACTGGTCGTGGGTGCTTTGCAGGAAGACCTTGGGTGTCGCACAGCGCTCCAGGTATTCGGTGCCACCCATGCTGGTTGGGAATCCGGCAGCGAGCAGAAAGCGCGCGCCGCCGGTCTCGCATCCCAGGCGGGTGATCACGCGCGCGCCGAAGGAGAAGCCGGCCAGTGCGTAGTCGAGCGCCGGGTACCGCGCGCGCAGCCAGTCGAGTGCCGCACGGGCGTCCTCGATTTCTCCTTCCAGGTTGCCGTATGCACCCTGGCTGCGGCCCACCCCGCGGTAATTGAACCGCAGCACTGCAATCCCCGCGCGGCGCAATCCACGCGCCAGCCGGTAGACCACTTTGTTATGAAGCGTGCCGCCGAACTGCGGATGAGGATGGCAGACGACCGCCGCGCACCACGGGTCGCGTTCGTGCGGCTCTTCGAGCAGGGCTTCCAGACGGCCGGCCGGCCCGGCGATTTCGTGCGATTCGATGCGGCGAATCATGGGGTCTCTGTGCAGCGAGACAGCGGCGAAAAGGTTGGCAGGCGGAAGCGCCTGCCCCACTAATGAAAGCGCACGAGGTGGGGCAGGCGCTTCCGCCTGTCAACCTCGCTCCACTAATTCGTCCGGTAGTTGATGAACTGCATGTCGAGGCCGAAATCGGCTGCCTTCAGCAGTTGAATGGCCTGCTGCAAGGTGTCGCGGTCGCGCCCGGAAACGCGGACGAAATCGCCATTGATGGAAGCCTGCACCTTCAACTTGGCGTCTTTGATGGCCTTCACGATCTCGCGCGCCTTCTCGATTGGGATGCCCTGTTGCAGCGTCACTTCCTGGCGCACCGTCGAGCCGGCCGCCGGCGTCACCGTGCCGAAACTCAGGTTCTTCAACGGCACCTTGCGCTTCACCAGCTTCGATCCCAGAATATCCACCACCGCCTTGAGCTTGAACTCGTCCTTGCTGGCCAGCACCATCTTGCCGTCTTTCTCATTCAGCTCGATGGAGGAATGAGAGTCCTTCAGGTCGTAGCGCTGCTGGATTTCCTTCTGCGCCTGCTGGATGGAGTTCAGCACTTCCGGCATTTCGATTTTCGAGACTACGTCAAAACTGTTGTCGGGCATAATCTATTCCTGCGCTTCCGGATTTTCCTCGTCGGCCGGGAAATCGTCCAAACCGAGGATGGATCCCGGGCGGCGGCGCAGCGTGGTTACGCGGTGCGCGGGTTCCGGCCATGGACTCGGCTCGCTCTCCGCTGTGTCCGACTCCGCGTCCATAGCATCTTCCTTAACCGGCAGTGAGTCGGCGGCCGGAGTTTCCGGGCGATTGGCTTCCTGGCTTTCGAGCGCCACCAGCACATGCTTGGTGATTTCGTCCACCATGCGAGCCATGGAAGCATCGAGCGCCACCGTTACCGCGGCGCGCACCTGCTCCACATCCACCACGGCCACGAACGGCACCAGCGGCGCCACCTTGTCCGGCTGCGCGGCGGCGTGTACATCGCCAGGCCCGCCTTCCCGGTATTGACGGCGCGCTTCCTGCGCCCGTTCGGCCAGCGGACGCACCGACGCCAACAGCGCGGAAGCTTCGAAAGGCTTGCGCAGCACGGCATCCGCCTCAACCCGCTGCGCTTGCGCCTCGTCCACATTTTCCAGCACACCCGCGGTGAGGATTACGCCCACATGGCGGTGTTGCGGGCTCATCTTGACGTACTGGCAGATGTCGTATCCGGTGCGGCCGGGCATCACCGTGTCCGCCACAATCACGTCTGGATCCACGTCCAGCAGCCGGATCAGCGCCGCTTCGGCATTGCTGACGGTGACGACCTCGTAGCCTTCCTCGGCCAGGATGCGCTCACCCATACGCTGCGCGTGTGGGCTGTCATCCACCAGCAGAACGCGGCTCATTGCTTGATGGTACTACCTCCGGCGTCGGCCGGCTGCGGCTGGGGCGCCGGCGGCGCGGTGGTGGCCTTCTTGTTCTTATTCTTCTTGGCCTGATCTTCCTGCGCCTTCTTCTGCGCCTTGGCAGTCTCCTGCTGCTTCTTCTTCATCTGCGCCTCGCGCTTTTTCATCTCCCTGGCCAGATCCCTCGCGGTTATCTTGCCGGTGTGATTCTGCGGCAGCGCCGCGTCCGGAACCGGTCCCTTGGCGGGATCCGCGGCTGGCTTTTCGACGGCTGGCTTTTCGGCAGCGCCGCCAGTTGGGGCCGGCGGCGCCGCGGCCGTTCCAGGGTTTTGCCGCGCGTCCGGCGCCGCGTCGATCAGCTTGCTATCGTTCACCGTGGATACGGTCACGTCGCTTCCGCCACCGCCGCCCGTGCCGACTCCCGTACCGCCGGTGGCCTCACCGCCCTTGGCGGCCGCGGGTATGCTCACCGGAGTGTAAGGCTTGAGCGTCTCCATCCGCGGCGAGCCGCTCTTGGCCGCGTTCAACACGTCTGGCTTCGCGGTGAAAGGCTGCCAGGCCTTGCTGATTAAGCCGCGCTTCTGGCGGTTCTCCAACTCGTATTTCTGGCGCGCATAAGCCACCGGGTCGGCCTCCGGTACGGGCCGGTTCATGGCTTTCAGGTGACTGGTCGCTTCGCTTACGTGGGGGCTCAGCGGATAGTCGCGCACAATCTTGCTATATGCCGCCGCCTCCTGATCTTCCCACCGGTCGCCCATGCGGTGATAGGAATCCGCTTCGATCATCAGCGCGTCATCGGCGCGGCTGTACAGCGGGAACTGGTCCGTCAGCGCGGTCAGCCGGTTGGCGGCTGCTGGAAAGCTCCCCTTGCTGCGGTAATAAAACGAGCCTACCCGATATTCCGCATCCGCCAGAACTTCCTGCGCCGTCCGCAAATACTGCTGCGCATCGGGAGCGAATTTGCTATTCGGAAACTGCACCAGGAGCTGCCGGCATTCATCCTCCGTGCGCCGGGCGTGCAGCGGGTCGCGGTCGGCCTTGTCCATCTGCTGGAACTGCATCTTGCAGACCTTTTCCTGGGCCTCGGCGGCTTCTTCCAGTTGCGGATAGAACAGGATGAAATCCTTGTACTCGGCCTCGGCCTGCGCCAGGCCGTGGCTGCCGCCCTCGCGATACCAACTGTCAGCCACCGCGAGCTTGGCCTTGGCCAGGTATTCGCTGGTGTCATAGGTGTTCATCAGCGTTTGCAGCGTCAGCCGCGCCTGCTCGAAACGCGCGTGTTCGATATCGTCGACGGCCCGGTCGAACAGCACCTTGTCGGGCTGCTGCGTATCCTTGGTGATGGGGTTCTCGTATTTCTTCTTGGCGCAACCCGGAGCCAGCAGCAGGGCGCACATCGCTGCCGCCACGGCAGCCGTACGAACGACATTTCGCGACATAAGGAATTCCAATTTCACTTCACTTCTCCAGCTATCTTGCCAACGCCGGCGATTCCATCAGCACCGCACGGCGGTCGCCTGAGCGGCAATTTCGCGCATCTCGCGCGTGGTCGATTCCGCATTCGGACTGTGAAAGATGGCCGACCCTGTGACGATCCAATCACACCCCGCGCGCACCGCTTCGGCCAGGTTCTCCGGGTGGATTCCGCCATCGATTTCAATCGGGAAAGCTAACTTCTTCTCGCGCCGCATGCGCGCCAGCTTGCGAACTTTCTCCAGCACATACGGAATCAGCTTCTGGCCGCCCCACCCCGGGTTCACACTCATGAGCAGCACGTAGTCGGCCACTTCCAGCACATCTTCCAGCACTGCCACCGGCGTAGCCGGGTTCAACACCACACCCGCCATCGCACCGGCTTGCTTAATCATCTCGAGCGTGGCGTCCAGGTGCCGGCAGGCTTCATAATGCACCGAAACCGAGTTGGCGCCCGCCTCGATGAAGGACTTGGCGTACCGCTCCGGGCGCTCGATCATCAGGTGGCAATCCAGGTGCGCGCGGGTGGCTTTGCGAATCGATTCGACCACCGGCTGGCCGATCGTAATGCGAGGCACGAAATGGCCGTCCATCACGTCGAGATGCAGGATGGTGGCCCCGCCGCGCTCCACCGAAGCGATCTCCTCGGCCAGGCGCGCAAAGTCCGCGGACAGAATTGAGGGAACGATTTCAACCATTTGCGGATTCGTCTGATTTTATCACAGCCGCCCAGAAACCATCGCCCGCGTCGCGCCCCGGCAGCCGTTCCCACACCGTAACGGCGCGCTCCGGCGCGGCCTCCGCCACCACCTCCCGGTTTTCTTCCGGCTCCAGCGAGCAGGTGGAATACACCAGGAGCCCACCCGGCGCGAGCGCCGCCAGCGCATTCCGCAGCAGCGCGCTCTGGCGGCCGTGCAAGTCAGCCAGATCGTCCGGCCGCAAGCGCCACTTGATCTCCGGATTGCGGCCCAGCGTGCCCGTCCCGGAGCACGGCGCATCCACCAGGATGCGGTCGAACCGCCGCGCCAGCGGCAGCGGCCCGGTGCCATCCAAAACCACCAGGTCGGCGCCCATTCCGCGCAGCTCGCGCAAGCGGTGCCAGTGCAGATCGCAGGCCACCGCGCGCACTCCCGCTTCGAGCGCCTGCGCGGTCTTGTTGCCCGGCGCCGCGCACAAATCGAGGAAGGTCTGGCCCGTCTGCAATTCGAGCAGCGGGACGATGGATTGCGAGCCGATGTCCTGGAAGCGCGTCCCCGCCGCGGACACCCGCACGTGCTTTTGCGGCTCTTCGAGGGCCTTGAGCGCGATCGAGCGCGCCGCCTCCGGTCCGTGATTCCGTTCCCAGCGATCGATCAGCCACTCCGGGCAGGAAAGCTCGATCTCGCGCGTGGGCCATTCGACGGGCGCGCGGTCCACTTTGCGCAGCACCGCGTTCACCACGCCGGCCGCCGACCGCTTGCGCGCCCGCTTCACCAACTCCACGCTCTCGGCGACCGCCGCGTGCGCCGGAATGCGCTCCAGGTAACGAAGCTGATAGATGCCCATCCGCAGCGCGAGGCGCACTTCCACGTCCAGCTTGCGCGGCCCGCCGAAGTGTTCGATCAGGAAATCGAGCTGCGCGCGATACCGCAGCACGCCGAAGACGATCTCCGAAGCGAGGCCAGCATCGCGCGAATCGAGCCCAGCCGTCGCGGCAAGTAGCAGGTCCGAAGCCCAGCCGCCGGTCTCGACCCGATGCAGCACGGCGTACGCGGTATGGCGAGCGGGCGAGAGCGTCATCCCTTCGGCAGGTTAGCAGATAAACCGGTAACGCCGGCGGTCTTGCCGCCGGTGCACTTCTCGAAGAGCGATCCGTCGCCGACAAGCCCGAGTCGCCGGCGGCAAGACCGCCCGAGTCGCCGGCGGCAAGACCGCCGGCGTTACCGGGCAGGCGCTTTCGCCTGAGCGCTTGACAACCTCGTTCTCCGGCTTCATAATAAGACATCTTAGTAAGGAGTCTGAGCATGGCGAGACAGGACGCATTGCAGGGATCGCTTCCGCTGCTCGTATTGAAGATTCTCGCTCGCCGCGGACCGCTCCACGGCTACGGCATTGCCGTGCAGATCGAAGCCATGTCGGAGGACATACTGCGGGTGGAAGAAGGCTCGCTCTATCCGGCGCTCCATCGCATGGAAGAGGCCGGCTGGATCAAGGCAAAGTGGGCCACCACTCCGAGCAACCGCCGCGCGCGGGCGTATGACATTACCGTCGCCGGCCGCAAGCAATTGGAAGGCGAGCTAATCCGCTGGCGCTCGATCACAGCGGCGGTAGACGCAGTTCTGGAACAGGCATAAGCGCGGCAAACCGCTAACGGAGCCGCGACCATAGGGAGCGGTTTGCCGCAGTTATTACAAAGGTCCCACAGGAGAACTCATGTCCTGGCTATCTCGATTGACCAACGCATTCCGGCCGGATCGGCTGGATGGCGAACTCGAAGAGGAGTTGCGCTTTCACCTCGAGGCGCGCGCGGAGGAAGCCGTCCGTGGCGGCATCAGTCCGCAAGAAGCCGCCCGCCAGGCGCGCCTCCGCCTGGGCAACGAACTGCACACGCGCGAGGCCAGCCGCGACGCCAGGCTGCTGCCGTGGCTGGAATCGCTCGTCAAGGACGTCCGCTTCGGCTTCCGCATGCTGCGCAAGGATACTGCCGTAACGGCCGCTGCGCTGACATCGCTGGCGCTGGCGATCGGCGCCTCGCTGGCGGCCTTCGCGCTGGTCGACGCGCTGCTGCTGCGCCCGCTGCCGGTGTACCAGCCCGAGCGGCTGATCCAGTTGACGACCTTGGACGAACGCGATCCGCACGAAAACCAGACCTTCAACTATCCTCTTTTCGAGCGCTGCCGACAGGCCACCCACGGACAACTGGACCTTTTCGGGATGACCAACCAGTTTCCGGAACCGGTCGTGTTCGCCAGCTCGGGAGGCCGCGAGGAAAAGGTCCGGCTGCAGTACGCCTCGGGGAATGCGCTGTCCTCTCTCGGCATTCGTCCTGCCTTGGGCCGGCTGCTGACTCCCACCGACGACCTGCACCCCGGCGCCCACCCTGTCGCCGTGGCCAGCTACAACTTCTGGATGCGGCGTTTCGGCGGCGATCCTTCCGTGTTGGGCCGGTGGTTCAGCGCGGGAACCACGCAGTTTCAAATCGTCGGCGTGACCGAGAAGGGTTTCACCGGCATCGAGCCGGGCAAAGGCACCGATCTCTGGGTGCCGATCGTGATGGTGTCGAATGCCGCGGATCTGGCGGACTCCGACACATACTGGTTCAGCGTGTTGGGAAGGCTGAAGCCGGGGGTGACGCCGGAAGCGGTCCGTCCGCCATTGCAGGCCGTGTACGCGAATTTCCTTCGCGAGCAAGCGAAGGGATTTCGCGCGGATGAATCGCGAACGGTTGTCGATCGCTTCCTGCGCGGCCAACTGCACGTGTTGCCCGCCCCGAACGGCCCGTCACGGTTGCGTGAGACATTCGCGCGGCCGTTGTGGATTCTGGCCGTCGTGGCCGGCTTGCTGCTTCTGATCGCTTGCTCCAACCTGGCCAACCTGTTCACCGCGCGTGCGCTGGCACGGGAACGCGAGATGGCGCTGCGGATTTCGATCGGCGCCGGCCGCGGCCGCCTCATCCGCCAGTTGCTGGTGGAGGGCACGCTGCTGGCCGGCGCGGCGAGTGTGCTGGCCGCCGCGTTCGCGGCGATTGCCGCGCCGTCCATCGTCAGCCTGCTGAGCAAGTCGGATGGCCCCGTCTACCTGGATCTCCACCCGGATTGGCGCATGGTAGCGTTTCTGCTGCTGGCCTCGACCGCGGCTATGCTGCTGTTCGCCCTGCTTCCCGCGCTGCGCGCCTCCCGTGTGTCTCCGCACGAAGCGCTCAAGTCCGGCGGCAAGCAGTCCGTTCGCGCCGGTGTCCTCAGGCCTATGCTGGCCGCGCAAATCGCATTCAGTTTTGCAGTGCTGTTCGTCAGCGGTCTGTTGCTGCTTTCGTTCCGGCAGTTGACGCACGTCGATCTGGGATTCGACAGGAGCGGTCTCCTGCTCATCGATGTAGGGCCCGTGGATACCGGCCATTTCGCCGCCATGTACAAGCCGGCCGCCCGTATCGCCGCGCTGCAGTTGCTGGACCGCATTCGCGAGCTGCCCGGCGTGCGGAACGCCGCGCTGCTCGAATTCGCGTTCTTTTCGGGCTCGACGATGGCGGAGAACATACGCATACCTGGCCGTCCGCCGGCCGACGAGGGTGTTCAGGGTGTGCCGGTCTCGCCGGGGTTCCTCGAGACGATGGGAGCGCGATTGCTGGAAGGGCGTTCCTTCACGCCATCTGACGTCACGTCCGCGCCGGATCAGCACGAAACAGCGGGCCGGCCTTCGGCGGTCTTGGTGAACCAGGCGTTCGCGCGCCGTTTCTACCCGGGCCAGGATCCCGTGGGCAGGCGTTTCGTGGAAGCCCGCGGGGACAGAGACCTACCGCGGGACATCATCGGCGTGGTCAGGGACGTTCGCCTGCAAAGCGTTCGCGACCCGGCGCCGCCCACCGTGTTCGTGCCGCTGCGCGGCCTTAACGGAACTCTCGTGGTGCGCGCGGATGGCGATCCCTGGAAAGTGGCGCCGTTGGTGCGGCGCCAAATCGACAGCTTCGGCCACTGGGTGCGCTCGGGCGACCTGACCCTCCAATCCGCGTTGGTCGATGACGCGCTGCTGCGCGAGCGCTTGCTGGCGCTACTGGCCGCCTTCTTCGCCCTGGCGGCGTTGGCACTGGCGGGCGTCGGCCTGTATGGCGTGCTCAGCTACTCGGTGGTGCGGCGGACCAAGGAGATCGGCATTCGCATGGCGCTGGGCGCGCGGCAGGCGTCGGTGGTGGGCCTGGTGGTGCGCGAAATCGTAGCCGCCGCTGGTATCGGCTTGGCCGCGGGGCTCATACTCGGCCGCCTGTTGATCCGCCCCGTGGAAAGCCTGCTATACGAGGTGAAGCCAGGCAATTTCTGGAGCCTGGCTTTGCCGCTTGCGCTATTGCTGGCTGCCGCCGCGCTGGCCGCGTTCCGCCCTTCCTGGCGCGCGGCCAAGGTGGAACCCTCAGTGGCGCTGCGGAATGAGTGAAGGATACTCCGAACTCCTGATGCGGCGGAATTTTGGGTTGAGCCAGGTGGCCTGGGTCAGAGGTGGGATAGACGATCGGTTTTTGTCGTCTCTTGGGATGGGCCGCCGGCCCGCTGTATTCCATGAAAAACTCCGGTAACGCCGGCGATCTTGTCGCCGGTGATCTGCCCGCGATTCCCATAACTGCGGAGCGGTTTTTCGACCCTGTCAAGCGGCGCCCCTGCCTGGGCGCGACAGACGACGAAAACCGATCGTCTATCCACCAGGCCTGCGCCACCCATTCCCCGTCAGGAGGGTCAGCTCATTTTCCGCAGCGCGCGGAAAACGCCGGATAACATCAGGAGTTCGGATACTGCCGCGAAACCACTGTGAAGGAACCAGTCGAGCCGGTGCCTGACCGCTCCCTCCGGTCGCGGCTCCGTTGCGCGCTTGTGAGAGCAGCGACCGGAGGGAGCGGTTGGCGCGCGCATTCGGAAACCTGTCCAGCCCGCCCCTACAGCACATCCGCGAAACCGCGTTTCATGTGGCGGAAGAAGAGGCCGCCCAAGACGAACGCGGCGGCGCCGAAGGCGGTCAGGATGGCGAGTTCGCGGAGCGGGAAGACGCCTCGCAGGATGATGGCGCGATAGGCCTCGACGGCGTAGAAAAGCGGGTTGGCGGCGAGCAGCCAACGGGCCTTGGGTGGGTACAGGCTTTGCGCGATCATGATCGGAGTCAGCCAGAACCAGAACGTGAGGACGACGCTTAGAAGCTGGGCGGTGTCGCGCAGGAATACGTGCAAGCTCCCCACTACCCAGCCCAGCCCGACCGCCAGCAGCCCGATCGAAAAAACGAATACCGGCAGCAGCGGCACGAACGGGCTGAGGTGATGCGTCAACACCCCAACCACGGCGATCAGCAGTGCCAGCGCCAGCGCGTGGCTCACCACGGCGGATAGAAAAACCGAGACCGGGATCAACTCGGACGGGAAAACGGTCTTGGTGATCAGGTTCGCCTGCTCGACAACGGCCGAAGCGGAACGCTGCACGGTCTCGGTGAACAGCAGCCAGGGCAGCATTCCCGCAAACACGAACAGCGCGAAATTCCGGGTGCCTTCGCCCGGCGGGACAGCCACCTTCAGACTGACGCTGAAAACGAACCACCAGCACACCAGCAGCACCAGCGGATGAATCAGCGCCCACACCCAGCCGATGATGGAGCCGACGAAGCGCTGCTCGAAGTCGCGGCGGACCAACTGGAACAGCAGGCTGCGCCGCCCCACCAGGTTTCGAAGAAAGAACTTGCCGGGAATTCGCTGTGGCACGTGGAACTTGGACGATACCAGCTTGATCGGCAACTGGCAAGCGCCAAAGCCGGCACCGGTGTGCGACGCAGAGATGGCGAAGCTTTCGATTCATAGCGAATTCGCATGAATCTGAGCATAGGGGTACGCAACCCGCTGCCCTTTCGAGAGGCGTTGTATCAGGGCACGGCTTCAGCCGTGCCAGATCGGGAGAAACGCCTGGGCTTCAGCCACTGCGGACTTCGCAAGGCGTCAGTGGCTAAAGCCTTTGGCTACCGATGTGTTGCGGCCCGGCTGAAGCCGTGCCCTGATACAGAGCCACCCGGCCAGTTTCCACATTCATGTCGCGCACCGAGCCGGCACCGGGCGTCGCCTGGCATGGAAAGGTAGCATGCCGCACCCAGCCCGCTTCCAATAATTTAAAGGTCGAGGGCAGCCGGTTTCGTGTTACCATTGGTATGCAAGTTTGACAGTTCCGCTAATTGAGGTCTCTCGCATAGTCCGGCACAACCGTCTATCCTGCCCGCGATTCGCTGCTCTGCAAATTTCAGAAAGAAGATCTTAATTGAAGAATATTTTCGTTGGAAACCTCAGCTTCGGAGCTACCGAAGACGCGGTTCGATCCATGTTTGAGGAATATGGCACGGTGGACCGTGTCAACGTCGTGACCGACCGGGATACCGGACGTGCCAGGGGCTTTGGATTCGTGGAAATGAGCGTGGCGGCCGAAGCAGATGCCGCCATTGCCGGTCTGAACGGCAGAGAGCTCGATGGCAGGGCGCTGAATGTCAACGAGGCCCGGCCGAAAGAAGACCGCGGCGGCGGCGGTGGTGGATATCGCGGCGGCGGCGGTGGCGGCGGCCGGCAAAACAAACGCTGGTAGGGTAAAATCAAATTGGGGGGCGGCGCTCGCAACTGCCGCTCCCGGTTCTCTTCGCGCGCTGGCTCGGTGCCGGTTTGTGCTGCTGCCGGATCTCGTTTGGAGTTCGCGCGCATTCGATGACGGCGGTTCGCGCCGAATAGAAGAGCGGAAAAAGGAGACAGCCTATGGCCACCCGATCACGTACTACCTTCCAAAAGCGACAGAAAGAAATGGCGCGCGCTGAGAAACAGCGCGATAAGGCTGCTAAGCGGGCACAGAAAAAAGACCAGGAAAAAAGCGGTCCGGAAGAGATCACCCTCGAAGAGGCCGCGCTACTGCGTTCGTAAACAGCGCACCACCTGCGAACTCGTTTGGCGGCAGACAAGGGACTGCGCCCTTTCGGCACCTCCCTTTCTCCTTCATCGATATCGCTAGATGAGCCGGGTCGCGCGGCGTCCGGGGCGGCCGGCGAGTTGACGGCGACGCGACGGCCGGGCAAATCGCATGCGGGTAATCCTCTTTGGCGCGACCGGAATGGTGGGGCAAGGCGTTTTGCGGGAATGCCTCCTGAGTCCCGAAGTGGACGCTGTTCTTTCGTTCGTCCGCACGCCAGCCGCACAGCGCCACACGAAGCTGCGCGAAATCGTTCGGCACGACCTCTCCGATTTCTCGGCGACCCAGGAAGATCTGGCGGGATACGATGCCTGCTTCTTCTGCCTCGGCGTGTCGTCAGTCGGCATGGCGGAGCCGGAGTATCGCCGCATCACATACGACCTCACGATGTCGGTGGCGCGAACCCTCGCCGGACACAACCCGGGCATGGTATTTATCTATGTGTCGGGAGCGGGAACCGACAGTTCCGGGCGCGGCCGCAGCATGTGGGCACGGGTGAAAGGCGAGACCGAGAACGCCTTGCTCGATCTGCCATTCCAGGCGGCTTACATGTTCCGCCCGGGATTCATCCGGCCCATGCACGGCGTGGTCCCGAAGGCGAAGTGGGTGAGGAGAATGTACTGGCTCGCCGAGCCGCTCTACCCGATCTTGCGGGCGCTCGTCCCGAAATACGTGACTACGACGGAATGCGTGGGCCGCGCGATGATCAACGTCGCCAGGTATGGAGCGCCCCGGCGAGTGCTCGAGAGCCAGGACATTAACGCGGCTTGCCGGGTAGAATGATATGGCGGGCGCCGGGCAGATGAGTTATTCGGCACTTATCGCTTTGCCGGCGCGGTTGCTCTAGCATGCGATCCGATGATGTACCTTACAGTACAAATCGAACGCAGTAGCGGTTACAGCTCGGCAAGGGCTGCGGTACCGCTCTCCACGGCGGCAGCCTGATCCTTACGCCGGATCGCCCGGACCATGGTCTTAACATGCGGTATCGCACGCGCCGCCCGTTCGTAAACGGGCACCAGAGTCGGAGTTCGATTCAAAGCGTCGGTTCGGTAGCCCTTGTACAGCGGGCGGGCCATTTGATGCATCTCATACAGACATTCACCGCCCGACTCTACGTGATCGTCCCATCCCTCTTTGTCCGGGCTCTGCAACGACCGCACCATTCCGCGTAGAAGTACTTTCGTGCTGTCATATAACATAGGATTACCCGTTCCCCTTGACGAAGTTACTGCCCCGTGCCGATTAGGGCGCCGGGGTTAATCCGTGCGAGCACTGTATTAGTCGATTTATCCATATTGTAGCACATTCCGGCCGTGCCGTAACACAAGTTATGCGGTCTGATCGGCCGCGCTAAGAAGCCTCCGGCGAATCGTGATCGCCGTACCCCTCCAGTCACCCTGCCACAGCGATTGTTTGGAAAGAGCTCTTCGATGACGGCAGATGCGGACAATACGCATGCGCGGTGGTTCGCGATCTTCCTGGTGATGACGCCGGCCGCGGCCGGTCAATCGCCGGACCAAAGGCCGGTTGGCTCGCTTCTGGCTACCCGCCCAGCAATGTGGTTTCCGGGCTGATATACTGAGACATTGAGCTAAAATGCCGAAGCGTACATTTCAACCAAATAACCGCCATCGCGCCAAGACCCACGGGTTCCGTAGCCGCATGGAAACCAAGAACGGCCGCGCCGTGCTGGCCCGCCGCCGGGCGCGGGGCCGCAAAAAGCTAACTGTCAGTTCGGAGAGGTAGGGGTTTCCGGGCATGCCCGGCCGCTACAATTTCCCCAAACGTGTTCGTCTGCTGCGATCCACGGATTTTCGCCGCGTGTATGACCGGGGAACCCGGTTTTCGGGCCCCTTGTTCGCGGCGTTCTGCCTGCGCGGGACGGCGGAAGACGCGTCGCGCGTTGGGTTCACGGTGCCACGCGCGCTGGGCAAGGCGGTGGTGCGGAACCGGATCAAGCGGCGCGTGCGGGAGGCCGTGCGGCTGCGGCTGGACGGGCTGAATCAATCGTGGTCGATAGTCATCAATCCGCGGTCGAGAGCGCTGGAGGCCCCGGCGGCGGAGCTGGAGCGCGAAGTGGAGCGCCTGTTTCGGCGCTGCAACGGATCATCCTAGGGCTGCTGCGCGTATACAAGAAGGGGATCTCGTGGTGGCTGCCCTCGGCCTGCCGCTTCCATCCGACGTGCGCGGAGTATATGCGGGAGGCTGTGGAGCGGTACGGCGCGCTGCGCGGAGTGTGGATGGGCGTCGGCCGGCTGGCGCGCTGCCATCCATTTCATGCCGGGGGCTTCGACCCGGTCCGGTAAACGGGACAGGCGGAATTAAAGCGAATGGCAGAACCAGGTAGCGGCGGATCGCCGAAAGAAATGTCGATGGAAGTGCGGCTGCTGCTGGCCTTCCTGCTGATGGGCGTAGTGATGTTCCTGACGCCCTACATCTACAAAACCCCGCCGCCCGCGAAAAACGCGCAGAAGACTACCGCCGCGCAGACCGAGCCAAGCCAGGCGCCTGCCGCGCCGGCAGCCGCGGAAACGGCGGCGCCGATTGCTCCGGCAACTCCGGGTGTTCCTCCAACCGAGCCAGCCACCGTCGCAGTATCGTTGCCGCCGGTCCAGATCGATACCGACCTGTTCCGGGTGACCTTCAACAATCAGGGCGCCACGGTGCGGAGCTGGCAGCTCAAGAAGTATAAGGGCAACGACAACAAACCGCTCGACCTGGTGAACCCGGCGATCGGATCGTCGGACGTGCCCTATCCGTTTTCGCTCTATTTCGCCGGCCAGCCGCCGACCGCGAAAGTGAACCAGGCCTATTTCACCGAGTCGCCGGACGCGGACGGCCTGGGCATCGCCTTCGGCTACAGCGACGGCCACACCCGGGTTCGCAAGACGTTCCGTTTCCGGCGCGACAGCTACCTGTGCGAGGTTTCGAGCGAAGTGACGGTGGACCAGCGGCCGCTGGCGCACGCGATTGAATGGCGCGGCGGTTTCGGCGATCTCACGGTGGCCAACGCGGCCTCCAAGGAGAACACACTCTACTTCAACCCGGCCGAAAACAAGCTCTACGAACCAAGCGCCAAGGCCGGCAAGGATGGGCCTTCGGCAGCCACCGCGAACTTCTCATTCGCCGGCCTCGAGGACCAGTATTTCGCGGCCGTGTTTCTGCCGGCAACCGGCCAGGTTACGACGGCCGACGAGCGGCCGCCGTTCGTCGCCACCACCTTCTCCGACGCGCTGCGCACGGTGGCCGTCGAGAAGCCGGCGCCGCTGATCGGTGCGGCGGTTTCCCTGGGGACCGACAACCACTTCCGCCTGTTCGTGGGGCCCAAGGACCTGGATCTGCTCAAGAGCGTGGACCCGAAACTGGAACAGGTGGTGAGCTTCGGCTGGCTTTCGATTCTGGCCAAGCCGCTCTTTCTGGTCGTCAACTGGTTCCACAAATCGTTCATCCACAATTTCGGCTGGGCCATCGTTCTGGTTACCATCGTCATCAACGTAGCGCTGTTCCCGCTGCGCTTCAGCAACATGAAATCGATGCGCAAGATGCAGGCGCTGAAGCCGCAGCTCGACGCCATCAACGCCAAGTACAAGAAGCTCAGCCTGACCGATCCGCGCAAGGCGGACCAGCAGGCCGAAACCATGGCTCTGTACAAGCAGAACGGCGTGAACCCGATGGGCGGGTGCTTGCCGATGCTGATCCAGCTTCCCTTCTTCATCGCGTTCTACAAGGTGTTCACGGTCTCGGTGGAGATGCGCGGGGCGAGCTGGCTGTGGGTCACCGACCTTTCGCAACCGGAGACGCTTCCCCTGCACATCCTGCCGCTGATCATGATCGCCAGCCAGTTCTGGATGCAGAAAATGACGCCCACCGCTGCGCCAGGCGGCGATCCCGGCCAGCAGAAAATGATGATGATGATGATGCCGCTGGTGCTGGGATTCATGTTCTACAATTTGCCCAGCGGCCTGGTGTTATACTACTTGACCAGCAATCTGGTCGGGATGGGATTGCAGTTGTTCTTCAACCAAACGGCCGCGGCCGATGCCGCTGCCGGCAGCGTGGAGCCGCCCAAGAAAAAGAACCCTAGGAAGTAAGCCTTGACACAGCGAAAACACTCGGTCGAATCGATTGGAGCACGGATTGACGCTTTTCTGACTCCCCTGCTGGCCAGCGCAGGCCTGGAGTTGCGGTACAAGATCTCCGACGCGGAGGTGGGCGATGGCGATTTCGAAACCCCCGACGTGCTGGTGAACTTCAGCGGTCCGGATGTGGACGCGCTGCTGGCCAACCGCGCGGAGCTGCTGCTGGCGCTGGAGCAGGTGACGATGGAGATGCTGCGGTTCGGCTCCGACGAGCACTCGCGGCTCTCCTTCGACGCCAACGATTACCGCCTGCTGCGCATCGAGGAGCTGCGGCTGAGCGCGCAGACCGCGGCCGAGAGGGTCAAGCGCACCGGAACGCCGTTCCGCTTCAACCCGATGAACAGCCGCGAGCGGCGCGTGATTCACCTGGCCCTGCGCGGGGAAACCGCCGTGCGCAGCGAAAGCGCCGGCGCCGGGCCAGGACGGCAGGTGGTGGTCTACCCGGCGGGGATGGCGAGCCTTCCGGATGTGCCGTACGTGCCGCCGCCGCGGGGTGACTCGCCGCCCGATCGCCGCGGAGCGCCCAGGCCGCGCGGCCGGCGGTAAACGCAACGTGGGGCAGACCTCCTGGTCTGCGGCCGACGCCCTCGTCGGCCTGTTCGCACCTTGCAGGGTGCTTGCACCGTAGTTCCGGCTGCGGGACGAGGGCGTCCCGCGCAGACCAGGGGGTCTGCCCCACAATTGCAGCTTGACGATACCATCGTCGCGATTGCCACTCCCGTGGGGCGCGGGGGGTTGGGCATGGTGCGGATCTCCGGCAGCCAGGCCCGCGCCATCGCCGGGCGCATTCTGCGTTTCCCAGCCGGGAGCGGCTGGCGATCCTGGCACGCGCGCTCGGCGGAGCTGACCGATGTGCACGGCCGCGTGATCGACCAGGCGGTGGTCACCTTCTTCGAAGCGCCGCACTCCTACACGGCCGACGACGTGGTGGAGATCTGCTGCCACGGATCGCCGGTGGTGCTGCGCCACGCGGTGGAACGCGCGGTGGAGGCTGGAGCGCGCCTGGCCGAACCCGGCGAATTCACTATGCGCGCTTTTCTGCGCGGCCGCATCGATTTGCCGCAGGCCGAAGCTGTGCGCGATCTGATCGAAGCGACCACGCTGTACCAGGCGCGCGTGGCGGCGCAGCAGGCCACGGGTTCGGTCTCACGGCGCCTGGCGCCGATCAAAGAGAAGCTGCTGGAACTGATCGCCCTGCTCGAAGCCGGCATCGATTTCGCCGAAGACGATGTCGGTGTGGCGGCGGATGCGGCCATCCTCGCCCGCCTGGAGGCGGTCGAGACCGGCGTCAGCCAGTTGGCGCAGACCTTCCAGTACGGCGCGCTGGTGCGGGACGGATTGTCACTGGCCATCGTGGGCCGGCCCAACGTGGGCAAGAGCAGCTTGTTCAACCGCCTGCTCAAGCAGGACCGCGCGATTGTGACCGAAATCCCCGGCACCACACGAGACGTGGTTTCCGAAACCGCCGCCATCGGTGGCATCCCGGTGAAGCTGCACGACACCGCGGGCATTCGCGACGCCATCGGGAAGGTGGAGGCACTCGGGATCGAGCGCAGCTTTCAGGCGATGGCCGATGCGGACCTGACGCTGGTGGTAGTAGATGCCTCGGCCACGCCCGATGCGGAGGATCGACGCCTGATCGAGCGGGCGCGCGCGGCGGGGCGAGCGCTGGTGGCTGCGAACAAGAGCGATCTGCCGCGCGCGGCCGAGCCGCCCGCGGAGGCGATCCTGGTTTCCGCCCTCACCGGCGATGGCATGGATTGGCTTCGCCAATCCATCCTCGACGCGGTGGCGCCGGCCGGCGCTTTCGAGCCCGAGACCGGCTTCATCACCAGCCTGCGGCACGAACGACTGCTACGCGAAAGTGGGCGCTGGATCGAGAAGGCGCGCGGCGCGGTGGGCGCCTCGATTCCGCACGAGATGCTGCTGCTGGATCTTTATGCCGCGCTGCAGCCCATCGACGCCATCACCGGGGGCACTACCGCCGACGATATCTTGAACCGCATTTTCTCGACATTCTGCATCGGGAAATAGCTTCGCTCAATTTCCGCCGTCGCACCGCCAGCGCGAGCGTTGAGCGCAGGTCCACCGAGTGGGGAGTTCCGTTGCGAAGGTGCGTAACGCTCCAGCGTAGACTTGTCTTGCGGCGGGGCGCGGGTCGTTGCGGCGGGATATCGAGCCGGATGTCGATCCTGCGTCATGAGCGCTAGAAACGGGCCAACAGCCGCTGCGGCGGGGCGGCAGCAGGCGAGGCCGTGTAGCGGCCGGAAATGGCGAGCTGGTTGAGCCGCTGCTGGCAGCGGGCGCGGTTGACGAGCGCCATGGTTCGGCACCACGCAAGCAGTTCACGCGTCTGCAGCAGCCGGGCCGCCGGCAGCGGCCGGACGGCCATTTCGCAACGCAGCCGGTCGCCCATTTCCACCCAAAGGGCATTAGCTTTGACGAATTCGCTCGAAGCGACGGCACTCCGGATGCGGTCTTCGAGCGGTTTCTTCCGATCGTCCATTTCTCCCCGATCACTCATTGATAATCGACTGGGAGTCGATTTGTTCGGTCTGCAACATCTGGGTCAGGAAGTTGTCCTGTTGTTCCAAGGTCGAGATCAGGGTATCGGCCGTCGCCATTTGTTGCGTCAGGTTGCTCTGCATGGTGGCGATCTGGCCATTCTTGGCCGTGATCTGGTTAGCGATGGAAGTGGTCTGGCTCTGTAGGCTGGTTTCCTCGTTCGTCACCAGGCCCACGTTCGGGTCCACCAGGTCGGTGAGCGCGGTAGTGGCGCTTTCCAGCCAGCCGCCTCCGGTGGCGGAACCCAGGAAAGAGGCGACGGCGGATGGGCTGTTGGCGTAAGCGCTATCCAGCGTCTGGGAATCGAACGTCAATTGGCCGTTTTCGCCCAGTTTGAGCCCCAGCGCCGCCAGACCGTTCACTCCACTGCCGGAAGATGTGAAATAGGTAGCCAGAGTATCCGTCACCTGGGTGATCTCGGCGAGGATGGGCTGGCCCTGGAGTGGACCGGCGGATTGGCCGCGCTGCGATTGCAAATCCGTCACCACCTTGTTGTAAGCCGAGGTGAAAGAAGAGAGCGCGCCGCGGAGGGAATCGTCGGTCCCGGTCACCGTGATCGTAGCCGGGTTGCCGGGATCGGCCGATAGCAGATTAACGGTAAGGCCGGTGGCGATGGTGACGGATGGCGAGCCGCTGGTGACCGTGTTGCCGGACCCGTCCACGATGTAGCTTGCCGCGCTGCCTTCCGGGCCCTGGTTTTGCAGGCTGTCGCCAGCGGAATCCTGGATATCGAATGTGTGCGCGCCGAGGGTGGTGCCTTGCAGGTAAATTCGCTGGTCGGGGCTGGCAGCGGACCCTACGTTCACCACCGTAGCCTGCACCTGATCGCCGTACTGCTGGTTGATGGCCGCGGCGACACTGGTGGCACTGCCATCGGTGGACTGAATACTGTATGGCGTGTTGTCGATGACGAGACTGTAGGTCCCGCCCGCATCGGTGCTGCTTCCGGCCCAGGTGCTGGCGCTCAAGCTGGAGGCATAGGCGCCGGCCGAATCCACCTCAATCGAGTAGGTGCCTGCAACCGCGCCGGCGCCGGCCGAGGCGCTGACCACGTCGGGATTGGAAACGTCGGCCTGGTACGAACCGCTCAGGGCCGTGTCGACTCCCTGGACTGCGGCTTCGAGCGCGGACAAGTCGTTGCCGATGGTGGAAAGCTCGGAGGATTGGCTCTGTAGCCCAGCTTCCTGATTGGTGAGTTGGGTAACCGGTAACTCGGCGATGGCCACCGCCCGGCTGATGACGTCCTGCAGATCTTGCGAGTAGTCGCTGGCGCCGGTGAACGCTCCCGAACTGCTACTGGCGCTGCCGGTGCTGCCGGTGCCGCCGGAACTCGAACTGGAGCCCGACGAGGAACCGGTGGACCCGGAGACCGTGATCGGGTTGAGGATCGTCGACAACGGATTGCTAATGGTGCTCATAAACGCTCAGGCGGTCCCGGCCGGAAGTAGGGCCCGGCCGGGACTGCGGTTCATGGCCGGCGGTCTCACCCGCCGGCCGTCAGAACATTGGCTACGCGCCCTTCAACAGGGTCAACAGCGCTTGCGGTTCGGCATTGGCCTGGGCCATGGCGGCAATCGAAGACTGCTGCAGAACCTGCGCCTTGCTCAGGTTGGCCGCCTGCTCAGCCACGTTGGCATCGCGAATCTGCGATTCGGCGGAGCTGAAGTTGGTGATCTGCGACTGCGCCAGGCTGGAGGCGAAGTTGAGCTGATCTTCGCCCGTGCCCACGGCGGCCTGCGCGGTGCCGAGCAAGGAAACGGCGCTGGTGATGGCGGTGACCGCTGCCTGCGCGCCGGCCATGGTGCTGATATCGGCCGTGCCACCGGCGCCTACCTGGAGCGCGGTGAGAGTGGTGCCTGCCGCGCTGCTGCCTCCCGACAACAGGCCTTGCAGGCCCGAGGCGGTGCTGCCAACCGTAATCTGGAAGCCGGGGAGCGTGCTGATGAAATTCACCGTCGGCGATGCGAGGCTATTATCGACGGCGGTGATCTGCTTCAGGGTCGAGTCTCCGGATGCTTGCAGGGCTGCGTTGATCGCCGTGACCGCGGCGCCTACAGTGGCGCCGCTGGTTGTGTCTAGCGTCACCGTCAGGGTGTGAGCCACGCCGGAAGCATCGTTGGCGGAAACAGTAACCGCCTGGGCTGTGTCGGTCGTGATGGGAGTGAAAGTCAGGTCGGTTTGGGTATTCGGCGTCCCCTTGGTTCCCAACACGTAGGCGCCTCCCGAGATCATGGTGCTGGGCGCGGTGGTTATGGCGTTTCCGACCCCTGCGGTTGCGTTTCCGATGAGGGCGTTGGCCATCAAATCGCCGGCCTGGACCTGAAACGCGCTGTTGGCGGAGTTGAAGGCAAGCTGCTCCTTGCCGAGGGAATCGGTGTGAATGGAGGCCGTGATGTTGGCCGCCGCGAAGGCGGCGTTTGCGGCGCCGGGAATGGCTTCAGCGGTTTGAATGGCCGCATTGATGGCCGTCACCAGGGTGGCGTTGCTGTCCACGCCCGTCAGGTTGACCCCGATCGCGACGCCTCCGCCAAATCCCGCGCCATCGAATGTGAACTGGGTGACGCCGGGGACCGTGGTTGTGTTGCCGACGTTGTTGACAGCATCGTTCGCGGACAGATCGTAGTCACCGGCCGGGTTGGCGGTGGATGCGTTCACCGCCTGTACGCCCGTCAACCCCAGGCTCTGCGTATCCACGGTTGCATTGCTCAGATTGACGTTCACAATGCCGTTGGCGGCGCTCTGGCTGCCGGTGCCGGCGCCGAAGTACACGCTCATCAACTTGGCGAAGGTGCCGCCGGTATTCAGACCGATCGACTGCGCCTGGCGGTCGATCTCGCTCAGGTCGGTCTGGAATTCTCCGTTCAAGGTGTTGCGATTGCCGGTGAAGCTGCCCGAGGCCGATTCCGTGGCCAGGGTTTGCAGCGTGTTGACGATCTGGCTGATGTTGCTCATACCGCCGTCCATGATCTGCAACTGGGCCGTGGCGTCGTTGCCGTTCGAGAAGCCTTGCGTGAGCTCGGAAATCGCGCTCGCATACTGGTTGGCGACTGCCAGACCCGCCGGGTCGTCGCCGGCCGAGTTGATGCGGTAGCCGGATGTCAACTGCTGGATGGTGTTGCTCTGGAAGTTGCTGTTGGTGAGCAGGTTTTCCTGCGCAATGAGAGAGTCTACGTTGGTTTGAATCGAGAGAGACATTGGGAAATCCTTTCAGTTTTCTGGGGCGGCCTCTTGCCGCGCAATACCCTTATCGGAGAGCGTCGCGGAAACTTGAGGGGAACTCTCCAGCCGGGCAAGCAGGCGGCCCCAATCCGCAACCGGCCGCGCCCCGGCGGCGGCGCGGTTTTCCTCCCGCACCAGTTTGAGCTCGCGCGCGATCACAGGCGTGTCGCGCGGCGCGCGGATTCCCACCTTCACCCGCGAGCGGCCGATGTGGGCAATCACAATCTCAATCCGGTCGCCGATCAGAATGGTCTCTCCCGCGCGGCGCGACATCATCAGCATACGGCCTCCGCCGGCTCCGGCAGGGCGTGCCGATGCGAGTACGAAGAATCCGGCATCACGGCCTGCACCGCCCGCAGGGAGCGCAGATTGATCACCAGCGGCGCCAGCAGATTCACCGTAGGTCCCGTTTCGCGCACCGCGATCACGCCGAGCGCCCAGACGTCCTTGCCGATGCGCGGCCGGCGGACCGCGCCAAGACCGGCCGCCTCCCGGTCTTCCTTTGACATTTTCAGATGAAAGCGCGGGTCCACCGACAGCACGGGCGCGGTGATGAAACACAGCCCCGCATCCTCCAGGCTCTGCAGAAACACCAGCGGGCGGGCGCGTTCCTGGCGTATCGCCACAAACCGCCGGCGTTCTTCGAACCCCGGCAGACCACGCGGAAACTCGATGGTGTCCCCGGTTTCGAACGCGATCGGTCCAAAGTTCTTGGTATCGAATGACGGCATCAATCCATCCCTGATTGGACATCGGCGGTTTTGGCGGGAACTTTAGCCGGCGCGCGCTGCGGTAGAATCAGGAATCGCTTCCATGCACGCACGCCGATTGGCTTGTTTCATCCTGGGAATGTGGCTGGCCGCTGGCATCGCGGTAGCCTGGCTGGAAAGGGAGGACTTCCAGACCATTCAGGACGTGTTGTCGCAGCCCGACCCGGCGGTTGCGGAGCGGGTGAAAGCGCTGGGCGCACACGAGACCTACCTGCTGATGGGGCACGTGGCATCGGAGCAGAGGCAGCGGACGATCAGCGGCTGGGAAGACCTCGAGATGGTCCTGAGCCTCGGGTTCTTCTTCTTTCTGCTGTTCGGTACGCGCGAGGGCAAGCTGCCGCTGGCGATGGCCCTGGTCCTGGTGGCCATGGTGCTGCTGGAGCGGTTCCTGCTGACACCGGAAGCGTTGTCGCTGGCGCGGATTGCCAGCTTCGCCACCGGCCGCGCGGCGTCGGCCGAAGCGGTCCGCAGGACGGTGCTGAGCTCCGTTCACCAAGGTTTTGAGATCGCCAAGTGGACCCTCGAATGGGCGTTGGCAGCCATGCTGGTGTTGCGGCGCAGCCAGCGGTCAGGAGACTCCGGGGACCAGTTCCACGTGGTCGATAAATCCGATTACCGCCATGTCAATCGGTGACTGAGTGCGGCCCACCGCGGTCATGGCGCTGAAACCCTCGGTGGTCACCAGCACCTGGTCGCCCACGCCCGCATCCACTGCGTCGAGCGCCACCACGGCGTCGCCGCGGTCGGAGCCGTCCAGGTTCAGCGGCTGGACCAGAAGGATCTTCGCGCCCTCGTGGCTCGGGTGCTTGTGGGTCGCCACCAACTCGCCGACAACGCGCCCAATCAGCATAGCCTAATTCTCCGGCGGCGCGATGTTCCGGCCCGGTGATGAAGCCACTCCCTTACGGTCGTGGCTCCGTTCCGGCTGCCGGGCCGGCTTGGAGGTTTTCGCCGCCGCGCGGTGGACGGAATCGACGATGCCGACGATGGTCGCATCCGACGGCGGCTGGCCGGGAAGGAAAGCGATGCTGGCTTCCCTGCCCCGCACCCAATAGACCATTTCGCCCGCGCCGGCGCCGGTCCAATCCGTGCAAACCAGGCGCTTGCCGGTATCGCGCAGATCGGAGTCGAGCGGCTGCACCAACAGCATACGGTAGCCTTCCAGGCCCGAATCCTTCACGGTGGCCCAGACGCAACCGACGACGCGCCCCAATTGCATAAACTAATCCAGGCTCACGTCGTCGACGATGCCGACGATGGCGGTATCGACGGGTGTGTCCTTGCAGCCCTCGGCCATCCGCGCCGAGCTGCCCGAGACGGCGATCACGCGTTCGCGGAAGCCGGCGCCCACCGTGTCGACGGCCACCACGTAACCGGCCTCGTCCTTACCTTCCGGGGAGACCGGCTTGAGAACCAGCAGCTTCTTGCCTTCCAGGCGCGGGTCCTTGCGAGTAGCCACCACGGTACCCACCACGCGGGCGAGAATCATTGGTTCGCTCCGGCTTCGGTTACTTGCTGTTGGCGGCCTGGGACTTGCCGATCGGCAGAACGGATTCCAGGCTCTGGTGCGGACGCGGGATCACATGGACCGAGATCAGCTCGCCCACGCGCCGGGCCGCGGCGGCGCCGGCATCGGTGGCGGCACGGACCGCGGCAACATCGCCGCGTACCATCGCCGTCACGTAGCCCGAGCCGATTTTCTCCCAGCCGACCAACTCCACCTTGGCGGCCTTCACCATCGCGTCGGCAGCTTCAATCATGGCCACCAGCCCGCGCGTTTCAATCATTCCTAAGGCTTCACCCATCTATTGTCTCCACGATCCACTTTAAGCCATTCCGCGCGCCCGCAGGGCCTCGTCAACCAGGCCGATCAGTTCGGAGCGCGTTACATAGAATCTCTCTTCGCCGCCGGACACATCCTCGGCGGCCAACGGGCAACCCGCTTCGCCGGCGCTGCGCGCCTTCACGCCATAACGGGTGCGGGAATCGAGCAGCTTGTCCACTTCCTCGCGCGGCAGCACTTTCGGGCCGCCCAGCAGCTCCGCCACCAACTGAATGCGCGCGAAGTGCTCCATCGTTTCCATGCGGAAATAGGCCTTGAAAACATCCTCACCGTAGCAGACGGCTCCGTGGTTCGCCATCAGCAGCGCGTCGTACTTGGGGATGAGGGGCAGCATGGGCTCGGTCAACGCCGCCGTTCCGGGCAACCCGTAGCCGGCAATCGGCACGCAGCCGAGGCTGATCACCACCTCCGGCAGCAGCCCCAGGTTGAGCGGCTTTCCAGCCGTGGCGAACCCGGTGGCCACCGGCGGATGCGCGTGGACCACCGCCCGTATATCCGGCCGCATCTCGTAGATCTTGAGGTGCATGGCGATTTCGCTGGTGCGTTCCAGGCGCCCCGAGATCTTGTTGCCCTGGTTATCGACGACGATCAGGTCGTCCACGCCGAGCATGCCCTTGCAAACGCCGGTCGGCGTGGCCAGAATGCGCTCTGCATCCAGGCGCAGGCTGATGTTACCGTCGTTGGCGGCCACCCAGCCCTTTTGAAAAACCAGTTTGCCGATTTGGACAATATCCTCGCGGTATTCGCGTTCTGTCTTCACCATTGCGGGATCTTCGATTGTAGCAAAAGCGTTGGCATGATGAGCGGCGCGTCAAGCAGCGACGCGGCATATGCGCTGGAGGCACGCCGGCCAGCGCAGGAGCCTCCAAGAAAACTGCGCAGTTGAGGAGGATGTCCCGGTTTTCGGGGAGGGTGTAGACTGGGTTTAGCGTTTCTGGTCGGCATTGATTCGGTGACACGGGATCGCGCATTGGAAATCTGGCAGGGAGAACGACACAGATGAGGTTGCAAGGATTTGGATTGGCTCTCGCCTTGGGCCTCATGGGCGCCGTGCCCGCCATGGCGGGTTTGATCGGCAGCCCGGTAGACCTAGGCGCTTCGGCGACTGGAGGGGTCTCCATCACCGCGGTGGATTCGAGCGGTTCGCCCGACGGTTCGGCCACGGTGAACGGGACTAACGAGTTCCTCTACTGCGTCGGGCCGAATAACGACCACTGCGTGGATTCCGGTCTTCTTGGCTCCATCGACCTATCGGACTCCGCCGTATCGTTCTCTTTTTCGGGTTCCACCTTCTCCGCGACCGGAACGTTCGTGCTGGAGTTGAGCGGCTTCGACACGACCATTACCAGCGTTTCTTACGTCTCGGGCGCCCTGAACGGCGGCACTTTTGCACTCACGTCTTTTAACGCCGATTCCATGACGTTCACCGGCTCCGTCACCGACAGTGCGTTCAGTGGACTCTCGGGACCTGTCATCACTTACGATGTCGGTAGCGCATCGACACCCGAACCATCCAGTGTCTTGCTCTCAGCGCTCGGAGTTCTTGCCCTCCTCCTCCTCAAAAGGGGACAGACGCATTTTCCATTCCTGTACATCAGCGCCGTTGTTTCCAGCGTTGCCATTAACGGGCCCCGGCGGGTTTCAGCCAACGGCCGAGCCAGGCTAGGATAGCGGAAAGTTGCGCGGCCTCGCCGCCAGGGTCGCCTTCCTGGCCTGGCGCCAGCAGCGCCGATTCCACCTTCCGCGACTGAAGCGCGAAATCGAGCTCCAGGCTTTGCGCATCGCTGCCGATCACTAGCGTGGGGGTGCTGAAACTGTCAGCCGAGTAAAGAGGAGAGCGGGCCACATACCGTAGCGCCTGCTCCCACGGCATTCCGCCCATCCAGGCGGCGCGGCGCCAACCATCGGCGTCGAGCGCGACCTCGCTCGACCAATCCACAATCGGGCGGCACGCCACCACGGCTGCGAAGCGCTTCGTGTGCCCCAGCGCCCAGGCAGCCACCGCGCCGCCCACCAGCGCGACGCGCTTAGCGTCGATCCCGCCCTTGGCAATAGCGGCCTCCACGCCGCGCATCAGGTCGTCGAAATCGTCGCCCGGCAGGCGGGTCGGCAGCAGGTTGCCGAACACCTCGCCATAGCCGGGCGAGCCACGCGGATTCACGCGCAACACCGCGTAGCCGCTCGCCGCCAGGATGTGCGCCTCGAGCGGAAACTCATAGCCGAACATGGCGCGCGGCTCACCCGAAACCTCGGCCACCAGCGGAATCGGGTGTGTGCGGTCCGCGTTGGGCGGCCAGACCAGCCAGGCTTGGACTGAGTTGCCCGCCGAATCGAAGTGGATTTCTTCCACGTCGCCGATATCGCGCTGGGCAAGCATCGGCTGGTTCGGCTCGGCCAGCGTAATCACGCCGCCTGGTAGATCCACCGCGAACGTGATGAGGTTGCCGCCTTCCGTCGCGTTGGAGCGAACGGCAACGGCGCGGCCATTATCGGCCAGCGAGAATCCGCTCAGCCGCTCCTCGCGGTTCGTCACCTGCCGCACCGCGCCATCGCCATGGGCCGCGTACACGTGTGTGGCGCCGTGGTCATCGGCCAGGAAATACAACGTGCGCGAATCGGAGCTCCATTGCGGATCCCGCGCATCGCGGTCGAGCGCGCCCGCCAGCACCTTGCGATGCTCGCCATTTCGACCCATCACGCACAATCTGCGCACGGGGTGGAAGGCCGGCTCCGCCGCGGCGCAAACCCAGGCGATCCGGGAGCCATCGGGCGAGGGCAGCGGCCTGTCGTTGGCACCGGGGCCCTCGGTGAGTTGGTGAGTTTCGCCATCGGCCACGCGCAGGGAGTAGATTTGCGGGTCTTCGCCCGGATGCGCGCCGGCATTCAGTATCGAGTCGCCCGAGGGCGTCCACGCCGGCTCGCCGCGCACGGTGAAGCCGCCGTGCGAAAGCTGCCGCGGTGCGCCGCCGCCCACCGAAACCAGGAATAACTCCACTTCGGGCGGCGGAGGGCGCAGCAGGCCAAGCAGCTCCGGCGGCGCCCAAGCCGCTGCCGCTGCGTTCCGCAAGGGGACGGCGGCGGTGAACCCGATAGACCGCCCGTCCGGCGACCACGCCAGATCGAGCGGCACGGAATCGCCAGTCGATATGACAGACGGTTGGCCGCCCCCGACCGGCACGATGTAGATGCCGCGCCCACCGTCGCGATCGGACAGGAACGCGATGCGTGCGCCATCCGGCGACCAGCGCGGCGAACGGTCGCGCCAAGTCCCCTCGGCGAAGCCGTGCGGCGGTTGCTTGCCGTCTGTGGATGCGATGCGCAAGCTGGCGCGGACGGATGCCGCGGCGCGGTCATTCCAGCGTTCCAGGTAAACCGCGACGTGTCCGTCGGTGGAGATGCGCGGATCCTCGACTGTCCGCCAGGCCCACAAGTCAGCAGGCGTAAACGGCGCGCGCGCGAAGGCCACAGCCGCCAGCGCTAGCCACGCAATGGCACACCCGATTCGCATTGTCGAAAATACAGTCTCGCACACGCCGGCCGTGGGGCGGACGGGGTGCCCTCTGGGCCCGTCCGCGCCGGACCCCCTGGTCCGGCTCCCGGCGGGCGTTGCTCGAAGGCCTGGGGCAAGGCCGACGAGGGCGTCGGCCGCGGACCACGGGGTCTGCCCCACGTCACAAACATATTCTTTCCATTCTGTTTTGGCCGGTTTCGGTGTATTCTGAAGATCGGGGAGGCGCGACACGGTCAAATTCTGCGTGCTGGCGAGCGGCAGCTCGGGCAACGCCACGCTGGTGGCGACCGCGAACACGCGCATCCTGCTGGACGCCGGGCTGAGCATGCGCGAGCTCGGCAAGCGGCTGGCTGCCGTCGGCGAGCAGCTTTGCGACATCGACGCCATCCTGATCACCCATGAGCACTCCGACCACGTGGCCTCGCTCGCCGTGCTGGCGCGCAATCGCAACGTCCGCGCGGTGATCTACATGACGCGGCTTACCGCGCCCTCTATCGACTGGGGCGAAACGCCGCCGGCGCGCCTCGAGACATTTCAGGCCGGCGCCGCGTTTTCAATCGGCGACGTGGAAGTGGAAAGCTTCGGCATCCCGCACGACGCGGTGGACCCGGTGGGCTTCGCCTTCACCGCCGAGGGCGTGCGCATCGGCGTAGCCACCGACCTCGGCTACGTTCCCGAATCGGTCAAATTCCATTTGCGGCGCACCGACCTGCTGCTGCTCGAGGCCAACCACGATCTCGACATGCTGAAGGTTGGGCCGTACCCGTGGAGCGTGAAACAGCGGGTGATGAGCCGCGTGGGGCATCTTTCGAACTTGTCCATGTCGAATTTCCTCGAACACGATCTGGACGCCTCGACCGCGCACCTGATACTGGGCCATCTGAGCCAGCAGAACAACCATCCGGAGATTGTGCGCATGGTCGGCCAGCAGGCGATCGAAGCCCGCGGTATCGGCGCGCGCCTGGAGATTGCCTCGCAGCACCGGCCATCGGAAGTTTATCGATTTTAGAAACGACTAGCCACGGATGAACACAGATCAACACAGATAAGAAACACCAAGACACATGGCTTCTTGTTTCTCATCTGTTTTTGTTTTTGTTCTTATCAGTGTTTATCCGTGTTCATCCGTGGCCCAACTTTTTTTGATGGGAGCACGTTGACAAAATGATTGCGCGCTACACGCGGCCCGCGATGGGCCGGATCTGGAGCGACCAGAACAAATTTCAGCAGTGGCTGGAAGTGGAACTGGCGGCCTCCGAGGCGCTGGCCGAACTGGGCACGGTCCCGGCTGAGGCGGCGCTTCTGCTGCGCGCGCACGCCGGCTTCGACGTGCCCCGCATTCTCGAAATCGAGCGCGAAGTCAAGCACGACGTGATCGCCTTCACCACCGCCGTCGCCGAGAGCATGAAGCAGGCCGGCCACGCCGAAGCTTCGCGCTGGCTGCATTACGGGCTGACCTCGAATGACGTGGTGGATACCGCGCAGGCGCTGCTGCTGGTGCAATCGGCGGCCATCCTGGAAGCCGATCTGGAAGCGCTACGGCTGGTCCTCAAACGCCGCGCGCTGGAATTCCGCAAGACCGTGCAGGTGGGCCGCACCCACGGCGTCCACGCTGAGCCCATCGTGTTCGGCCTCAAACTGGCCATCTGGTACGAAGAAGCCGGGCGCAATTTGCGACGCCTGGCCGCCGCGGCCGAGGATCTGCGCGTCGGCAAAATCAACGGCGCGGTCGGCACCTTCGCCCACATCGGCCCGGAAGTGGAGGAGCTGATTTGCGCGCGGCTCGGCCTCGAAGCCGCGTCGGTGACTTCGCAGGTGATTCAGCGCGACCGGCACGCCGCGTTTGTCGCCGCCCTGGCCTTGGTCACCGCGCTATGCGAGAAGATCGCGCTCGAAGTGCGCCATTTGCAGCGCACCGAAGTGCGCGAGGCGGAAGAATATTTCGCGCGCGGCCAGAAGGGCAGCTCGGCCATGCCGCACAAACGCAACCCGGTCACCTGCGAGCAGATCTGCGGCCTGGCGCGCGTGGTGCGCGCGAACGTGCAGGCGGCCTTCGAGGACGTCGGCCTATGGCATGAGCGCGACATTTCGCACTCCTCGGTGGAGCGCGTCATCCTGCCCGATTCCTGCATCCTTGCCGATTATCTCCTCGATAAGACGGTCAACCTGGTGGATAAGCTGCTGGTGTATCCGGACCGCATGCGTCGCAACCTCGAGCTGACGCGCGGCCTGGTATTCTCCGGCCAGCTTCTGCTCGATCTCGCCGCCGCCGGAATGCTACGCGAGCAGGCGTACCGCATCGTGCAAGCCCACGCCATGCGCGCCTGGGAAGAGGAGGCGGATTTCCGCGCCGCCGTTGAAGCCGACCCCGAGATCCGCGCCGTCCTCACCCCCGCGCAGATCGCCGAGTCCTTCTCGCTGGAGCGGCAGCTTCGCAACGTAGACAAGATCTTCGCGAGAGTGTTTCCGGAAGCGGGGTAGCGCGCAGGAGCGGGCGTTGGAAAATGCGTCTGACCCCTTTTACAGAAAACCTGATGCCGCTTGAGGGCCACGCTGGACGCCACGCTCCGGAGTACCACCAGTGGGTCTTGAGTAGGCTCCAGAACGCGACCAGTGGGCTTTCCGGCCCTGACTTCAAGACAGCGCTTGTGCAGGAGCTTAGGGCGATCCGGGACGCACTCGTGCGGAATCCCGGCCTCGTCAAGGGAAACTGAAATGAGATAAAGAAACCGGTCAGCCTGAACTGAGCGATTTTTCTGAGAGCCTCCCGAAGAAGCGGGTCAGCCTGGACGGAAGACCAAGGGGCGTAATCCACGACGAACCGCGCCAGGGGAAAATGGGGTCAGCCTGAACCGCCTCGGCGCTGGTTACTGGTGGCGAGCGGAGGGGGGGAAACCGGGGGACAGGCTACGCGTTCACGACTTTCCTGAGACGAAAAGTGACCTCCAACCACCTGGCTACGAAACTCCGAAACTCCTGGTCACACCGTCTCGCGAAGAATCTTCGCCCCTGTTTTCATGGAGGTGCGCCGCCTCGCCCGCACCGCCCCGCAGCCGCCCGCGTTACTTTGAAGTCGAAAAAGTGCTGCTCGCTCGCCGAGAAGCAGCCCGTTTCGGAGCCACGTCCGGTGCCTATACTCCTCGAGGGGGCAATTTGAAACCGGGTCACGCGGTGCAACGTTCGTAAGGCGGCCACAGAGGCTTGTATTCTCCTCCTGGAGAGGAGACAGGAACCGGTTCCTCGCAGCCCCGGCGCTTGAGCGCCGGCAATTACGTTCGAGCAGCTTGCCTCCATTTCGACAAAAGGGGCGGCCGCGTTTCTCTTTGAGCCTTGCTCATGCGGACCAAAGGGGACGCATTTTTCGCCTCGTCTCGCCATCAGGCCAGCACCGCTAGCGTTAACCCATCGAACCCGTCGTCCAAATACCGTTCCGGCGCGTCCTTAAAGTGGTAGTTCCCCAAAAAAGGGACAGACGCATTTTCTGATCGCGCGGCGTTCCATGCAGAAGTTCGGTGGCAGTTAGTTTATGGCGCATCCTCCACAATTCCCTCCTCCCGAAAGCCGAGCAGCCAAGATGCTGCGGGAAGTCTTCGAATCCGGACGGCCGCTCACGTATGTCCGTTCCGCCGAGGAGCAGCGAGTTGCCAGCGTCCTGCGCGAGGTGGGCCAGCGGCTGCTCCCGTCCGGACCTGTGCCCGTCTGGACCTGGAGTCTCACTGAGGGAATGCAGTCCGATGCGCAAGGCCCCATAGCCAACACGCACGATCCGCGCGCGGCGCTCGACTTCATCGCGGCGCACGAAGGCGCGGGCATCTTCCATCTCAAAGACTTTCACGAGCCGCTGCGCGGTTCCCCCGAAATCCGCCGCCGTTTTCGCGACCTCTACGAGAGTTGTCTCGACCGGCAAAAGTTCGTCGTTGTGAGTTCCCCTGTGCGATCCATTCCGGAGGAGCTCGAACGGACCGTCATGTTCGTCGATCTCCGCTCACCCGACCGCATTGAGCTGGCGGCGCTGATGCGCGCTGAGATCTCGAAGCTGCCGGCGGACGACGGCAACAGCGATGTGAGCGACGAAGTCATCCTGCAACTGGCGGGCGCTCTCAGCGGGCTCACCCTCGACGAAGCGCGCTACGCGTTGCGCCGCGCGCTGGCCACCGGCCTGCGTCTCGGGCCCGAATCCATGCCGGCCTTGCTCGAAGAAAAGCGGCTGCTGGTCAACCGCAGCGGCTTCATCGAATACATCGCGGATGTCACCAAGCTCGATCAGATCGGCGGCCTCGAATACCTTAAGAAATGGCTGCTGGAGCGCCGCAAGCTGTTTCAAATGCGCGAGAGCCTGAGCAACGATATCGTGCCCAAGGGATTGCTCATGATGGGCATCCCGGGCTGCGGCAAGAGTCTCTCCGTCAAGGCCATCGCCTCCTGTTTCGAACTTCCGCTCTACCGCATCGATATGATCGAGATCTTCTCCGGGCGGCACGGCAAGCCGGAGGGTGTGTTCGTCCAGGCCTGCCGGATGCTGGAGGATCTGGCGCCGGCGGTGCTGTGGTTCGACGAGATCGAGATGGGCGTGACCGCGACCGAGTCGAGCGGCGAACAAGGCCGGATTTTCGCCTTCTTCCTGACCTGGATGCAGGAGAAGACCCGCGGCCTTTTCGTCGCCGCCACCGCCAACCGCATCGACCTGCTGCCCGCCGAGATGATCCGCAAGGGCCGTTTCGACGAGGTGTTTTTCGTGGACCTGCCACTCGATGACGAACGGATCGAGATCTTCAAGATTCATCTGATCCGGCGCGGCGTGGATGCGAGCCGGTTCAACCTCGACGAATTGACGCAGTTCACCGGCGGCTGGTCTGGCGCCGAGATCGAGCAGTGCGTGGTGTCGGCGATGACCAAGGCGCGTCTCGAAGACCGGGAGCTGAACGCCGACGATCTGATCGGCGTCGCCGCGCGCCTGGTTCCGCTCTCGCGCACCATGCGGGAGCAGATCGATCACATCTCCCGCTGGGCCTTCGAGCGCGCTGTGCGGGCGTCTCCCCGCCGCATCGTGTAAACCGAAGTCGTGACGCAGTGGAATTTGGGTTGAGCCAGGTGGCCGCAACAGAGGTAGGACGGACGATCGGTTTTTGTCGTCTGTCGAGAGGCGCGCCCCTTCTGAGTCGCAGCAAGGTCGAAAAACCGCCCCAAATTCCCGAGAATCCCGGCAAACCACCGGCGACAAGATCGCCGGCGTTACCGGAGCTTCCGGGGTATCAGCTTACACCGTCATATCAGCCTTACGCATAAGGTCCATAAAAAGAACCGATAGCAAACTGGACTGAAATGCTTGCCGAAACGGCGCTGCATCATCCATACTCAACCAAATAGGAGATTGGTTAGCCAGTCTCCAGGAGATTTTGAGGAGGGGAATCTGGCGGCGCTTTCGTTGCCGAACATTGCTTCGCCGAGAAAGCTTGGCGTCTGAAGGGCCCAGCCCGCCAATCGTCTAACTACCATGACAAAATACAAACTCGAATATATCTGGCTTGACGGCAAGCGCCCGGTTCCCGGACTGCGCGGCAAAGGTTTACTCAAGGCATTTGATCATCCGCCTACCCTTGCCGATGTGCCGAATTGGGGCTTTGACGGCAGTTCCACCATGCAGGCGGAGGGCAGAAGCTCCGACTGCGTGCTGAAACCGGTGGCTCTGTATCCCGATGGAAGCCGCAAGGACGCTTACATCGTGCTTAGCGAAGTCCTGCACGCTGACGGCACCCCGCATTCCACCAACGCGCGAGCCACCATCGAGGACGACCCCGACTTGTGGATTGGTCTGGAGCAGGAGTACTTCCTCTTTCAAGACGGGCGTCCTCTCGGCTTCCCGGAAAACGGCTACCCAAGCACTCCGCAAGGCCCATACTACTGCGGTGTCGGCTATAAGAACATGGGCAGCAAGGCCCGTCAAATCGTGGAAGAGCACTGGGACCTTTGTCTCAACGCCGGTATCAATCATGAAGGCATCAACGCGGAAGTCGCTAAAGGTCAGTGGGAATTCCAGATCTTCGCGAAGGGCTCTAAGAAAGCCGCCGACGACACCTGGACCTCTCGCTATTTGCTGATGCGTCTCTGTGAGAAATACGAGGTGGATGTTGAGTTGCACTGCAAACCAGTCAAGGGTGACTGGAATGGGTCTGGCATGCACTGCAACTTCTCGTATAAATACCTCCGCGAAGTGGGTGGCAAAGAGTACTTTGAAGCCCTCATGAAGGCGTTCTCCGACAACGTCGCCGAGCACATCGCTGTGTATGGCCCGGATAACCATCTGCGTTTGACGGGGCTGCACGAAACGCAAGCTATCGACAAGTTCAGCTACGGTCTTTCCGATCGCGGCGCTTCGATCCGGATGCCGGTTAACTTCGTCAAGAACGGATACAAAGGCTATCTGGAAGATCGCCGCCCGAACTCCGAAGGCGATCCGTACCAGATCGTCTCACGCATACTGAAGACGATTAACAGCGTGCCGAAGCCGGAATCCATCCGCAAAGCTGAGGTGGCTGTCGGCGCCGGAGTTTGATCGGTGGGCAGGCGCCCCGGTTTTCGGGTCCGAAAGCGGATTCCGCCTGCCAACCACACCCCACCCGACGTCACAGTCGCTCCAGCGTTAACGGATCGAACTTGCCATTGAAATACTTTCCCAAAGCGTCCTGGAAAATCTGGTGGTCAGGCGTGGCTCGGGTAAACAAAGTCATCGAAGAGCGGAACTTCAAGTCGTCGGGATAGCCGAAGATCTGTTCGATGGAGCGGCCCTCAACCTGATTTACCAGCAGGCAGCACTCTATTAGCCGGGCCCCGAGAATCGGGTGCTCTAAATATGCTCTGGCTTCCTCCAATGAAGCAATCGCGAATTTCCGTGCTGTGGCGCTGTAGCCCAGGCCTTGAATCTGCGGGAATATGAACCACATCCAATGCGAGCTTTTCCGGCCGGCCCGCAGTTGGGAGCACACCTGCGCGTAGACGGGATCCTGCGCGTCCAGGAAACGCCGCAGGTTATGCGGATCTTTGTCGCCGGTCAAGGTCATGACTCCCTGCTTCAGAATAGCCGACCTCCCGCGCTACAATAGTTCCGTGGGATGCACGCCCTCCATATCCCGGCCGGGACTCTTCGGATCCGACTAGCGCCATCGCCGCCTCGCGGCGCGCGGCTTGTTTCTTGAGACGCGCAATTCTGAGCAAACCTACAACAATTTGAGCAGGAGGCAAGTCATGGGTAAGACCTTGGATCAGGTGCGTCCGGATCTTCCAATCATCATCGGGCCGCTGCCCGGGCCGCGCGCGCGTGCTGTTATCGAGCGCGATGAGCGGGTGGTGTCGCCATCCTATACGCGCTGTTATCCGCTGGTGGCGGAGCGCGGCGAAGGCGCGCTTGTGGAGGACGTGGATGGGAACCGCTTTTTGGATTTCAACGCCGGCATCGCGGTGGTGGCCACCGGCCACTGCCATCCGCGCGTGGTGAAGGCGGTGCAGGAACAGGCCGGCCGGCTGATGCACATGTCGGGCACCGATTTCTATTACGAGGAAATGGTGGCGCTGGCGGAGAAGCTCGCCGATATCGCGCCCGGCGGCCTGGCGCGGCGCGTGTCGTTCGGCAATTCGGGCGCGGAGGCCGTCGAAGGCGCGTTCAAGCTGGCGCGCTGGGCCACCAAACGCGATAAGATCATCGCCTTCTATGGCAGCTTCCACGGCCGGACCATGGGCGCGCTGTCGCTTACCGCGCGCAAGGCGGTACAGCGCGCTGGATTCGGGCCGCTCATCCCCGGCGTGGTCCACGCGCCGTACCCCAACTGCTACCGCTGCCCGTTCGGACAAAAGCCACAAACCTGCGCGGTGGAGTGCGTCGGGTTCATCGAGAACACGCTGCTCAAAACCGTGGCGCCGCCGGAGGAAACCGCTGCCATTGTGGTGGAACCGGTGCAGGGCGAAGGCGGCTACATCGTGCCGCCGCGCATCTTCTTCGACGAGCTGGCACGGGTCGCCGGCCAGCACGGTATTCTGTTGATCTTCGACGAGGTGCAGAGCGGGATGGGCCGCACCGGGCGGATGTGGGCGGCGGACCATTTCGACGCCGTGCCCGACATCATCGCGGTGGCCAAAGGCATCGCCAGCGGCCTGCCGCTGGGAGCGACCGTGGCGCGCGCCGATTTGATGACCTGGCCGCCGGGAGCGCACGCTTCCACCTTCGGCGGCAACCCGGTAGCCTGCGCGGCCGCGTTGGCAACTATCGCGCTGCTCGAAGAAGAGCTGATCGACAATGCGGCGCGCATGGGCGCTTTTCTGATGGACCGCATGCGCGAGTGGCCGCAACGCTTCGCCCATGTGGGCGATGTGCGCGGGCTGGGGCTGATGATCGCGATCGAGCTGGTGCGCGATCCAGAGACGCGCGAGAAAGCTCCGGGACTTCGCGACCGCGTGGTGCAGTTGGCGTTCAAGCGCGGCCTGCTGGTGCTCGGCGCGGGCGATAGCAGCGTGCGGCTCTGCCCACCGCTGGTCATCACGCGCGAGCAATGCGCCTTCGCTCTTGAGACACTGGAGGAGTGCCTGACGGCGGCGGCAAAACCCGAATAGAATGTAGCCACGGATGAACCCAGATGAACACGGATAAGCAAAGCACATTTTTGTTCTGGTTTCTTATCGGTGTTCATCCGTGTTCATCTGTGGCTCAAGATCTTCCTAGGAGCTGTTGCGCAGTTTGCCTATGATGGACGAAAGCAAGAAATGTCGAGATGACTCTCGACACAGCAGGCAGGACTGCCCGCGCCACGGCGGCAAGGTGCGAAGTGTGGGGCTGGATGAATGAGGATCCTCGACGTGGGTTGCGGGATTCACAAGCAGCCGGGGGCGATCGGTATCGACCGCAACCGGGCCAGCCGCGCCGACGTGATCGTCGATCTCGACCGCTTCCCTTACCCGTTCGCCGACGGCACATTTGACCGGCTCACGGCCATCCACGTCATTGAACACGTGGCGGACGTGATCCGCACCATGGAGGAGTTCCACCGGCTGGTGCGCCCGGGCGGGACGGTACGCATCGAAACGCCGCATTATACCGACTTCAGCTCCTTCTGCGACCCCACCCACAAGAGTCACCTCAACAGTTTCAGCTTCCGGTATTTCGGCGAGAACCACGGCGGCTTTGGCTATTATTCCGCGGTGCGATTTCGTGAGATTTCGGTGCGCGTCAAGCTACTGGCTTTGTGGAGGTGGCTTGGATTCGAGTTTCTGGTGAACCGCTTCCCGCGCTACCGGCGCTTTTGGGAATATTATTTGTGCTACGTGGTGCGGGGTAAGGCGATGGAGTTCGAATTCGAAGCGATCGAGTGATCGGATGGCTCTACCGCGCGGCGGACCTGCTGCGCCGCCGCACGCTGGCGGAGGATCATGGCCGTTTGGGGGAAGACCTGGCTTACCGCTATCTGCGCGGACGTGGCTGCACGGTGGTGGCGCGCAATTACGCGGCCCGCTCGGGAGCGGGAGAAATCGATCTGGTGGCGTGGGAGCATGGCGTGCTGGTATTCGTCGAAGTGAAGACGCGATCGAGCGGCGACTTCGGCGCGCCCGATGCGGCGGTTGACGGGGAGAAACGGCGCCGGATCGCCATCGCCGCCCGCGAATACGGGTACCGCGCGCAGGTCGAAGCGGCCAAAACGCGCTTCGATATTGTCAGCGTAATGTTGGGGAGCCCTCCGCGCGTCGAGTGGAGGCGCGACGCGTTTCGCGTCCGTGACATATAATCAGTTCTTTGCAGTTGGCCCTACCCGGAAGGACGTCCCCGATTGCCTGAGTTACGCAAAGACCCGATCACCGGCCGCTGGGTGATCATCGCCACCGACCGCGCCAAGCGTCCCGGCGATTTCATCCGCCAGCCGGTGCCGCCGGCCAAACAGACGGTTTGCCCATTCGATTCCGGTCATGAGAATAAAACTCCGCCCGAGGTGCTTGCCTACCGCAACGGCGGCGGGCGCGACCAGCCGGGCTGGCGCGTGCGGGTGGTGCCGAACAAGTTCCCGGTGCTCGGCATCGAGGGCAATCTGAGCCGCCAGGGCCAGGGCATGTACGACAAAATGACCGGCATCGGCGCCAACGAAGTCATTATCGAGACGCCCGATCACGAGGCCACGCTCTCCGACATGCCAGAACAGCAGATTGCGGAGGTGCTGAAGGCGTTCAAGGACCGCGTCAACGATCTCAAGCGCGACCGGCGATTCCGCTACATCATTCTGTTCCGCAATTACGGGGAAGCGGCGGGCGCCTCGCTGGAGCATCCGCACTCGCAACTGATCGCGCTGCCGGTAATTCCCAGCGTGGTGAAGGAAGAAGTGGACGCGTCGCGCGAATTCTACGAGGCCAAGGAGCGCTGCATCTTCTGCGACATCATCCAGGAAGAGAGCTCGGCGGGCACGCGGCTGATCTCGGAGACGGACCGCTTCACGGTGCTGGCGCCCTATGCGCCGCGCTTTCCCTTCGAAACCTGGATTCTGCCGAAGAACCACGCCTCGCACTACGAGGACTCCGAACCCGTGTTGCTCGATAACCTGGCCTGGGTGCTGCGCTCCACCTTGCGCAAGATCGACAAGGTGCTGGAGCGGCCGGCCTACAATTTCATCGTCCACAGCGCGCCGGTTCAGGAGGCTCCGCTGGCCCACTATCACTGGCATATCGAAATCATCCCGAAGCTGACCAAGGTGGCGGGATTCGAGTGGGGCACCGGGTTCTACGTCAACCCGACGCCGCCGGAAGAGGCAGCCCGCTTCCTGCGCGAGGCCGGACTGGGATGATCTCCCGCCGCGGCCTGCTGTTGTCCACAGCCGTGGCCTTGGCGTGCGGCAGGCGGAAAGCGACCGCATATCCGGGCTATTGCTTCGTGGCCAACCGGCAGGGGCGCAACGTGGCGGTGGTAGACCTGAGCCACTTCCGCGTGCGCAAGCAAATTGGTCTCGATGCGGCGCCGGGCCTGGTCATTGCGCATCCGGAAAAGCCGTTCGCTTACGCGCTGGCGCCGGGCAACGGGACGGTCTATGAACTGGATGCCGCCACGCTGGCGGTGAGCCGGCGGGTGCGGGGGGGTGCGGCCGCGGTTGAAATGCGCCTGGCGCCCGACGGACGATCGCTGTGGATTCTTTACCGCGATCCGCCGGCCTTGGTGGAAGCGACCCTCGATTCGTTCAAGACTGCGCGGCGCATACGCCTGGGCTCGGCCGGCGACGGCTTCGACCTGAGCGTGGACGGCCGGGCGGCGATCGCCTGCCGCCAGGACAGAACCATCGTGCTGGCGGCGCTCCATTCGGCGCGCGTGGAGCGGACGGTCGTCTGGAACGCCCCGCCTGAGTTCGTCCGTTTCCGCACCGATGGCAAGCTGCTGCTGGCAGCCGATTCGGCCGGGCGCAGCATCGCTTTTCTCGATGTCGACACCGCCAGGACGATGGTGCGGCTGCCGCTTCCCTTCGAGCCGCGCCGCTACGCCATCACGCCCGATGGCGGCCAGGTGTTTTTGAACGGCGCCGGCATGGACGCGGTGGCGATCGTGTTCCCTTACAACACCGAGGTCTGGCAGACCGTGCTGGCCGGACGCGCGCCGGGCGCCATGACGGCCACCGATACGCCGCCGTACCTGCTGGTGGCCAACCCGGATACCAACACCGTGACGGTGCTCGACCTGGGCAACCAGAACCTCTCGGCGGTGGTGAAGGTGGGGGCTGGGCCGGGAGCGATTCTCACCACGGCCGACAATCAGTACGCGCTGGTGCTGAATGAGCTGTCCGGCGACATGGCGGTGATCCGCCTCGACCGTCTGAGCGCTTCGTCATCCGACCGCGTGCTGCGTTTCAAGAGCGCTTCCCTCTTCACCATGATCCCGGTGGGCGAGCAGCCGGTCAGCGCAGCCATAGTGAAGTGGTAGGCCGTGGCGCGGGCTGTCAAGCCTGCTGTGTCGAGAGTCGTCTCGACATTTCTTTTCTTTGTCGACGCGGGTGACGCCCCAGCTTTTCCAAGAAAAGTCGCCACGACTGGCGACTCTGCAGGCCGACGGCCCGCGCCACGGGGCCTTACCGGATCTCGAGGATTTCCTTTTCTTTGATCTTGGCGGCCTGGTCGACTTTCGTCATGTAGCCGTCGGTGAGTTTCTGAACTTCGTCGAAACTGCGCTTTTCGTCGTCCTCGGTGATTTTCTTGTCCTTGGCCAGCTTCTTGACGTTTTCGTTGCCGTCGCGGCGGATGTTGCGGATCGAAACGCGATGGTGCTCGGCGGTCGCGTGCAGCCGCTTCACCAGTTCCTTGCGGCGCTCCTCGTTGAGGGGCGGGATGGGCAGGCGGATGATCTTGCCATCGTTGGCCGGATTGAGGCCGAGGTCGGAAACGCGAATGGCCCTCTCGATCGGCCCGATTTGCGAAACATCCCACGGCTGGACGGTGATCAGGCTCGGCTCGGGCACGTGCAGGTTGGCGAGCTGATTGAGCGGCGTGGGGGTTCCGTAGTAATCCACCCGGATGTGATCCAGGATGCCAAGGGAAGCGCGGCCGGTGCGGATGGTGGCCATTTCATGTTGCAGGTCGCTCAGTGCCTTGTCCATACGGGCCTTGAGGTTAACCTCGACCTCCTTGACCGTGTTGAAGGTGGTAGCGGCGGGTGCTGGCTGTTCAGTCTTCATAGAGTTTCTCCGGAAACCGTCCTAGTGAATCACGGTGCCGACGGGTTCGCCCATGGCTACTCGCATTATATTGCCGGTTGTATTCAAATTGAAAACGATGATCGGCAGCTTGTTATCCCGGCACATGGCGATGGCGGTGGAATCCATCACACCCAGGCCCTTAGCCAGCACCTCGAGATACGAAACCTCGGAGAAGCGGACGGCCTCGGTGAACTGCAATGGGTCGCGATCATAAACGCCATCCACGCGGGTGGCCTTGACGATCACGTCGGCCTTGATCTCGAGCGCGCGGAGGGTGGCGGCGGTGTCGGTGGAAAAGTAAGGGTTGGAGGTGCCGGCGGCGAAAATGGCCACGCGGCCCTTCTCCAGATGGCGGATGGCACGGCGGCGGATGTAGGGTTCGGCGATCGGCCGCATTTCAATGGCGGTCATCACGCGGGTGGCGACGCCGATCTGTTCGAGAGCGTCGGAAAGCGCCAGCGAGTTGATGACGGTGGCCAGCATGCCCATGTGGTCGGCCGTGACGCGATCCAGTTTGCGGCCCGCGCCGGAAAGGCCGCGGAAGATATTGCCGCCGCCCACCACCACCCCCATCTGGACGCCGGCCCCGGCCACGCCGGCGATCTCCTGCGCCAGTCCGCGGACGCGATCGGCATCGATGCCGAATTCGGCGCCGCCCGCCAACACTTCTCCGCTCAACTTCAGCAGGATGCGCTTATAGGCGGGCATTTACTGGGCGACCGGCTCGGGTACGGCGTTTTCGCCGCCGGCATCGCCCGCGGCTTCGGCCGCCGCCACGTCACCCACCTTGAAGCGGGTGAAGCGGCTGACCGTGATGTTCTCACCCAGCTTGGCAACCTTGGTTTTGACGAGCTGATCGATGGTGAGCGTGGCTTCCTTGACGAACGGCTGGTCGAGCAGGCACACCTCTTCGTAGAACTTGCTGAGGCGGCCCTCCACGATGCGGTCGAGGACTTTCTCCGGCTTGCCCTCGAGAACGGCGCGGGCGCGGGCGATTTCCTTTTCCTTTTCGAGCACCGCCGCGGGAACGTCCTCACGGCGCAGGTAGCGGGGATCGGCGGCGGCGATATGCATCGCCACGTCGTGGACCAGCTCCTGGAAAACGTCGGTGCGGGCCACGAAATCGGACTCGCAATTCACTTCCACCATTACGCCGAGCTGGCCGCCAGCATGAATGTAGGTGCCGATGAGTCCCTGCTTGGTGACGCGGCCGGCCTTCTTGCCAGCCGAGGAAATGCCGCGCTTGCGCAGCACCACTTCGGCTTCCCCGATGTCGCCCTTGGCTTCCTGAAGAGCCTTCTTGCATTCCATCATGCCAGCGCCCGTGCGCTCGCGCAGATCTTTAACCAGTGCCGCGGTGATTTCCATAATTGCTTCTTTCCGATTTGGATTGCAGGGGCCGGGGTTGCCCGGCCCGCTCGAACTAACTTCCGCTTTCCGTGACCACCGGCTCGGCGGCCGGTTCGGCGGTTTCCGAAGCCGGTCCCTTGCGCGGCGAGGCCGGCGCCGGCTCTTCGGCCAGGCTCAGGCTTTCGGCCATGATCTTCTCGGCATACTTCGGATCCACGTATTCGGTGTACTCGAGCATGCTTTCTTCCGCCGGCGCTTCCTCGGTGGCGGGCTTGGGCGGCGCCACGAAATCGTGCTCGCTGGCGAGCTGGCGGCCCTCCACCACGGCGTCGGCGATCTTGCTGGCAAACAGCCGGATGGCGCGCAGCGCGTCGTCGTTGCCGGGGATCACCCAATCGACTTCATCGGGATCGCAGTTGGTATCCACGATGGCCACCACCGGAATGCCGAGCCGCTGCGCCTCTTTCACCGCAATGGCTTCCTTATTCGAATCGATCACGAAAAGCACGTCGGGCAGACCGGGCATGTCCTTGATGCCCGACAGATTCTGCTCCAGGTGCTTGCGCTCTCGCTCCAGGCGAATGGCTTCCTTCTTGGGACGGCCGGCGTATCCGCCGCCTTCGGGCGAAGCCATGGCGTCCAGTTCCTTCAGCCGCTTGATCGACTTCTGGACGGTGGCCATATTGGTGAGCAAGCCACCCAGCCAACGCTGGTTGACGAAGTACATCTGGCAGCGGACGGCCTCTTCGGCGATGGCCTCCTGCGCCTGGCGCTTGGTGCCCACGAAGAGCACGTTCTTACCCTGTGCGGCCATTTCCTGGACGAACCGTGCGGCGTCCTTGAACATCTTCAAGGTCTTTTGCAGATCGATGATGTAAATGCCGTTGCGTTCGCCGAAGATGTATTCTTTCATCTTCGGATTCCAGCGCTTGGTCTGGTGCCCGAAGTGAACGCCTGCTTCGAGCAATTCTTTCATTGAGATTGCGGGCAAACTGCCTCCTGTTCACTTGCTTCAGCGGGGAAAAACATCCCCTTTGGCAGCCTTCCGTTTCCGCCCGCGATCCAAAGCGAGATTTGCGGCGCCGGACAATCGGAAAGCCGATGGTTACAACAGGCAAGGGCCGGCACACGCCGACTCCGCCGAAACTATCGTTTGGAGAACTGGAACCGCTTGCGGGCGCCCTTTTGGCCGTACTTCTTGCGCTCATGGGCGCGCGGGTCGCGCGTGAGGTAACCGAGCTTCTTCAGCTTCGGCCGCAATTCCGCGTTGAACTCCACCAAGGCCCGTGCCACACCCAGACGGGCTGCGCCCGCCTGTCCGACGACACCGCCGCCATCGGCGAGAATCAGGATGTCGAACTTGTCCGCCGTCTCGGTTGCCGCCAGCGGCTGCCGTACCAGCGAGCGCGTGCTTTCGGTCGGGAAAAAGTTCTCGAACGCGCGGTCGTTGACCTTGATCTCGCCCTTGCCGGGCCGCAAAAACACCCTGGCCACCGAACTCTTGCGGCGGCCCGTACCCAAATATTGAACTATGCTCGCTGCCACTAAACCCTGCCTTCCACTATTTTACCGTCAGCGCGGTTGGCTTCTGCGCCACGTGCGGATGCCGGTCACCCGCATAGACCTGCAGTTTCCGGTACATCTGTTTGCCGAGCTTGGTCTTGGGAAGCATGCCTTGCACGGCTTCTTCCACAATGCGAATGGGCTTTTCCGCGCGCACCCGCTTGAAGCTCTTCTCCACCAGTCCGCCCGGGTAGCCGGTGAAATGGCGATACACCTTGTTTTCCTCTTTCCGGCCGCTCAGCCGGACTTTCGCCGCGTTGATGACGATCACGTGATCGCCCGTATCCAGGAACGGCGTGTAGGAGGGTTTGGTCTTGCCCATCAGCAGCATGGCCGCCTTGGTGGCAAGCTTGCCCAAAACCACACCCTGGGCATCGATGACATGCCAGCGGCGATCAATACCGTTCTTGGAAGGGAACTCCGTACTCATTGACACACTTCTCCAGCGATTTAGCAGTCGCAAAATTTAAGGTTAGCGGCTCAGCCGGCGATTGTCAAATTCGAGTGACAGATCGCACTCGCGCGGAGCCGCACCACGCAGCCTGCGTTACCATCAAAACAATCTTGACCGGCTGGAAAGACCATCTTCGCGTGGTACTGGTGTCTACGCGCAACCCTCTGAATATCGGGGCGGCGGCGCGGGCGATGGCGAACTTCGGGTTCGCGAACCTGCGGGTGGTGAATCCGTACGACGTGGCTTTCCGCGAGGCGCGCTCGGCGGTGGGCGCGGCGCCGCTGCTCAAGCAGGCGGAAGAATTCTCGAGCGTGGCCGACGCGGTGGCCGGCGCGACGCTGGTGGTGGGCACGACTTCGCTGGGGCATCGCGAGCTGCATCACCCGCTGCGCCGCCTGGAGTATGGCGCGCGCCTGATGCTGCGAAGGCTGCCGCAGTCGCCGGTGGCACTGCTGTTCGGCTCGGAGAAATTCGGTTTGTCCAACGAGGATCTCAGCCACTGCCACTGGCTGATGCGCATCCCCACCCTGGACCGCGATCTCTCGATGAATCTCGGCCAGGCCGTTGCCCTTTGTCTTTACGAACTGGTGCGCGATCCCAAGGTGGCAGCCGCCCGCCCCGAACGCGTCAAGCCAGCGTCCGCCGCCGAGAACGAGCAGATCACCGCGCTGTGGTCCGAGGTGCTGCGCTCGAGCGGCTACGTGAATCCGCTGACCGCCGGTTCCACCGAAGAGAAGCTGCGCCGCATGATCCGCCGCTGGAACATCACGGCGCGCGACGCGCCGGTGACGATGGGCATGTTGCGGCAGATTCTGTGGAAGCTCGGCAATTCCGGCGAGTGACTGAGCGGGAGCGGCGCTCGAGATGCACCGCGGCGCCGTGCGGCGCGCCGCATGGGCTCAGCAGGCTTCTTTGCCCGAATCCTCGCCGGCAAGGCGCTGGAGCAGATCTTTGACGCGGCGGCGGCTGACTTCCAGGCGCACACCCGTGTTCAGCACTACCTCGGCCACGCCGCCGACCAGCGGCAGGACTTCCGTCACGCAGTCGAGGTTCACGATGGCGGCGCGGCTGATGCGGAAGAACAGGGCCGGATCGAGACGCTGCTCCAGATCGTTCAGGGTCGGATCGAGAAGGTAAGCGCGATCGCGGGTGGATAGCTTGGTGAGCCCGGCGTCGGAAAAGAAGTGCACCACTTCGGACTGCGGGACGACCCGATACCCATCGCCGGAGCGAGCCAGCAGACGCGTGTTTCTGGTGCGCAGCGCCGCCAGGATGCGCTCGACCTCGCCACCGGCGTCGAGGCCATCGCCCTGACAGACGCGCTCGATGGAGCGCGCCAGCCGGACGCGATTGACGGGCTTCAGCAGGTAGTCGACGGCGTGCAACTCGAACGCATCCACGGCGTATTGATCGAACGCGGTGCAGAAGATGATCTTGGGGCGAGGGGTTGGAAGGCAGGCCGCCACTTCCAAACCAGTGCAGCCGGGCATCTGGATGTCCAGCAGGACCAGGTCCGGACGCAATTCCACAATCCTCTCGATGGCCTGTTCGCCATCGGCCGCCTCGCCTGCGATCTCGACGCCTGGAATCGGGCCGAGCATCTGCCGCAGCCTCTCGCGGGCGGCCTGCTCGTCGTCCACCAGCATGACCCGGATCATCGGGCGCTCGCCTCCGCCGCCAGCGGCACCGCACGCGGCAGGCGAACGCTGACCACGGTCATTCCGAGCGCCGTGTCGCGGGCCACCCTCAGGCTGGCAGTCTCCCCGAAGTGCCCTTGCAAGCGCTCGCGAATGTTGCGCAATCCGTAGCCGCCGTTGCCAGGCGGGAACGCCCGCATCGCGGCGGCGGGAAATCCCGGGCCATTGTCGCCGACCGCAATATGCAATCCGGATGCGGACACCTCGGCATTGACCTCGACCACCGCTTGAGTTCGAATCCCTCCTACGCCATGTTTGACTGCGTTCTCGACGAGGGTCTGCACGATCATGGCGGGGATGCCCATCTGCCGGGCTTCGCCGGACGCCTGGATCCGAACCGCCAGGCGGTCGCCGAAGCGCGCCTGCTCGACGTCCAGGTAGGCGCGCACGGCTTCGAGTTCCTCGTCCAAAGTTACCCACTCGCGGTCCGACCGCCGCAGGGTGTACCGGAACAGTTCCGCCAATTGCTCGATGGTTCGTTCGGCACTGTCGGGCTGGCGCGGGATGAGGCTGGCGATGGTGTTCAGCGCATTGAACAGAAAGTGGGGATTGACCTGTGCGCGGAGGGCCTTCAACTCCGAGCGATTGGCGTTCAGAACCAGTTGCTGTTCGCGTTTCTCCTGATCCAGGCGCTTTTCACGCAGGCGCAGATTCTCCAGCAGGAACGAAAAAGCTTCCGCCAGCGAGGAGAGAAGATCGAAATCCTCGCTGAGAAACTGCTGGCTGTCCGCGCGCGGCTGGACGCGGATCGCCCCAGTGGTTTCACCGTGCAGGCGAATGGGCACGGTAACGGCCGCGCCGGTAGGGGAACCGCCGGACTGGCTGGGGGCATGGTCGAGCACCTCCACATCCGCCCGGAAGATGGCGCTGAGGTGTTGTTCGGCTAGTTTACGCAACTCGCCCGCGCTGATAGCGCCTTGCAGTCCGGCCAGAAAATAGCGGGTGGCTTCGGCCGGCGAGAAGCGGCGGCCCAGCCAGAGCCTGTCTACCCAACGCGAGAGCTTGCGCTGTCCCCAGGGAGCCAAGAGCACAATCGGCCAGACCGATAGCGCCCAGACCACCGTGCCGATCCAGCCGCGCAGGTGCATGGCCCAGATCAGCGGGGTGACAAAGGTGAAGTAAAGCGTGAGCAGCAGCAGCGACGCGAAGACGAAGGCGGCTTTCTTCACCAGGACGTCGAAGAACGTGAGGCGCTCGGTATAGTATGTGACGATGGAAACGAAGGCCAGCGCACAGGCGTCCATGCCGAAGTCAACCAACGAGGCGTTCGCCAGCGGTCCGAGTGCGGCGAGGCAGATCCACCCCAGAAAGAGAAGCATCAGCCAGCGGCGCGGGCGGCGCGTCAGCAGCCCAAGGTGGTCGCGGGAAGCAATCAGGATGCCGACAGCGCAGAATACGCAGTAGGCGGCAAAGGCAAGGTACAGGTTCTTGCTCAGCAGCCTGCTCAGGGAGTCGCCCCGGTCGGCCGCCAGAACGGCGAACATCAACGCCAGAGCCGCTGGCCAGCAGATGGCCAGTAGCGTCGCCCAGACGCGCCGGGCGCGCAGTCGCAACCGCTCACTGTGGTACAGGACGTGAAACACCAACGCCGGCGCAAGGATGGTGGTGAATCCGTCGAGGAAATCCAGTAGTGCGAATCTGCGGTGCAGCGTGGTGATCGCCCATTCCTGAGCCAGGCCGCTCAGAAACATCGCGGCTATCGACATTACCAGGCAGGCGTAGCCATAGCCGCCCCATTGCGCTTTCCGCGCGCGCAATCGCCGCAGGCACAGGACCGAGACGAAGGTGTAGGCGATGGCATTGAAACATCGCAGCAACAGCAGCAGCAGCGGATAATACATGCCCACGCGCCATCTCCTTTCCGTGGCCGGGAAGAAACACCGGCCATAATTCTAACGCGGCTCAGAACCTGTAATTGAAAGCGATTAGCACTGTGCGGTAGCCCATTGTGTAGATCGGGTAGCCTGTGGTGAGAGCGTTGGAATTCCTGGTGCCTGCCACCGGCGCCGCGATGTCCAATTCCGTGTCGGAGCCGGTGAACTGGCGCAACGGGTGATTGAGGAAGTTGAATGCGGAAAACCGCGCTTCCACAGAGTGCTCGCGAATACGAAATTCCTTGTGTACCGACAGGTCGCTATTGAAGTAGTTCGGCCCCTTGATATAGGGCCAGACCGCCGGACCGTTGGTTCCCCGCGGACCAAGGGCGAAGCAGTTGGGATTGAAGTACTGCCCCGATTTCAGATTGCGACGCGGGTCGCAGGTGAGAATGGGGAGGATCTCCTCGGAATCCGTGCCCAGCCACATCTGCGAGGTCAAGCCGCCGGTTGCGGTGAGATACAGATTGCCACCAGTGTTGGGTTGAATCGGCGCGCCACTTTGCCACATGGTGATACCGGAAATCACCCAGCCGTTGGCCACCGCCTCCAGGAGGTGGTTGCCATGGACCTTGAAGGGTATGTGGATTGAATATGCGGCGTTGAAGATATTAGTGTGATCGTACGGCAGCACGCCGTAGTTATCGTTGAGATTCCAGGGATCCACCGCGAAGCCGTTGCCGGCTCCGTTGTCCGACTCTCCGTCGCGTATACCCAACACCTTGCTGAAGGTGTAATTCAGCATGAAAGTGACGGGCCCGGCCTGCTTATTCCAGGACGCCATCAGCGCGTTGTAGTTCTGATAACTGCCATGACTGACGAGTAACATCGTCTGGTAGTTCTTGTAAGGCCGGTAGTCCTGATAGGGTATGTCACCCGAGGCGGGATTGTTTAGCGCTCCGGTGACAGGGTCCGGCAGGAAGTACGCTCCCAGCGGCGTTTTGTTCAGGTTTCCCAGAACGGGGATGTTGGTGCCATTGCCGGAGAGCAGCAGGTCGCGGCTTTGATTTCCGGAATACTGGACTTCCAGAATCGACCTTCCCGGCAGAGCCTGCGAGACGATAAGGTTGTAGGTCTCCGTATATGGCGTCCGCGAGTCTCCCTGTTGCATGGCTCCGAGATTTCCGCCCAGACCCAGGACCGTGCTCGGCAAACCGTATTGGGCGAAGTTCCATCCCTGGTTCGCCGGGTTGGTGAGGGTGTAACTGGGGATGCCCGCCGGCTCATCGTAGATTCCCGCGGTGACGGCGCTGTTGAATGAAAACTGGTAGCGGTATACGCCAAAGCCGCCGCGGAGCACCGTCTTGCCGTGGCCGAAGATGTCCCAGGCCACGCCGAATCGCGGCAACGGAGAAAACAGTTTCGACGGGAAGCCGGACATGGGAACGTTGTTGTCCAAACCGTGCCACAGCAGGCCCGTCCATGGGCCCGCGCTGCCGGTATTGTTGTAAGTGGCTGGATTCCACACGGCCAGGCCGGGCCCGCTGGTGGGGCACCACTGGCCGATGTGCTCGATCCTCACACCATAGGTGAGAGTCAGTCTGCGAGCTATCTTCCACTGGTCCTGTCCGTACAGCGAATACTGGCTCTGCCTGAGATCGTACACGCTGACGGCAGGCACCTGCTGGAACGACTGCACGCGGCCGGTGACAAAATCGGCCAGCAGGTTGCCGCTGGAGTCCGCACCCGTGTTACTGAATGTCACCTGTCCCTGCGGGAAGGGTCCTAGCCCCGGCTGATCGTTTTCGGCCAAGTCCCAATAGGCGCCGAACTTCAGAGCATGGGAGCCCACCACCTTGGAGAGATTATCGGCGACCGAAGGATCGAGCGACAGCTTACCGAAATCGCCGCCCTGGAAGCCGGTGCCGAAGGCGGGCGCGTAATAACCGGGGACTCCCATTACATTAGGAAGCTGGGGTAAGTATGGGTCGGGCGCCAGAGGCCGATAGCCACTGAGTCCGAGCGTAGTTGGGTTGACCGCGGAAGGATTGGAAAGCTGGACCGGGTTCAGAAACCTGGCAAATGCGACTACTGTCTCGTTGGTGAGCGTGGGACCGAATACATGGACCACGTTAGCACTGAGTATGTTCGAAACCTGGTGCGCCGGCATCGGCGACGGATAGGGAAGCGCGGTGCCGGGGTAGTACCAGACGCCGACGATATTATGATCGAACTCGTCCTGACGGTTCCATGTCACGGACAACCTGGTCTTATCGGTGATGTTGTAATCCACCCTCACTCGAAATTCGAAACGATCCACCGGTGTTTTGAGCCCATAGTAGAAGTTATTGCCGACGGCTGTGGGTTGCTGCCAGGATATCGGCGGGAAGGTCTTCGCGTAGGCCAGCGAAGTCGGATCGAGCAGACTTTGCGGGACGATTCCGCCGGGGTACTCGGCAGCGGCCCCGTGTAAGATCGGGAGCGCCGCATAAAGGGGATAGGCGTTCGCGAATGCCGCGCCGAGCGTGGCAATATATTGCGGCGAGAAATTACCTTGCAGCATCTCGCCGGTAGGAACGAAAGTCTGGGTAGCCGAGAACATGGGCTGAACCATACCTTCCGGTGCGATGTAAAAGAACAGCTTGTCGCGCTTGCGATTGAACCGGAGGCCCGGGAACAGCAGCGGGCCGCCGATGTCGCCGCCGGGATAGAAGAAGGACGGGGTGGATTGCGACTTGGCGAATCCCAGACTCTTGTCGTAGGAATCTTCCGTGTCGAGCTTGAAAGCAGACACATAGAGGTACAACGCGCCGTGAAATGCCGATGTGCCGCTCTTGCCGATGGCCTGGATGGTGACCGGGCCCTTGGCATACTCGGCGCCGTAGGCCGAGTTCAGTACGGTCAACTCCGCGGTCTGGTCCGGATTGATGTTGGCCACTTGCGTGCCTTGGTTGCCGGGGTCCAGCAGGTTGGCGCCGTCGGAACTGATGGTCATCGCTCCATTGGGTTGTGTCCCGTTAGCGGAGTATTGTCCGACCGGTCCGACGTTGCTCTGGGTGACCTGGCTGGTCCATGCGTGTTGCGAGAGGCCGCTGTTCATGCCCATGCCCGGCATGATCTTGATGAGCTCGGCGACATTACGGCCCTCGATGGGAACTTCGCTCAGTATGGCGCCGCTCAGCGTCTGGCGGCTCTCACCGGTATCGAGCGGTACGATCGAGTCAAGGGAAGCCGACACGTGAACGCGCTCGGCGGCGGCCCCAACCTGCAGCACCACGTTCGGCAGCGTCCGGTTCTCGCCTTGGCTAAAGACGATGTGTGCACGCTCCCAGGAGGTGAAGCCAGGCGCCGAAATGGCGACCGTGTAGGAGCCGGGTTGCACGGCGGAGATGCTGAAAAACCCGCTGCCGTTCGAAGCCGACTCGCGGGTCGTATTGGTAGCTTCGTCACTCAGCACGACTTTGGCGCTGGGAACCACCGCGCCGCTCGCGTCATACACCGTGCCGCTGAGCGAACCGCTCGCGTTCTGCCCGAAGGCGAGCGATGGCAGGATGGTCAAAATTGCGGCGAGCAGGCACATGTGCAGGATGGCCTCTCGATTTAAGACCGGATACTCTTTTTTCACCTTGATTAAGATTCTACGCGATCCGCCCAAAAGTTCCTATGGTTTTCGGAAGACTGGCCGACGCAGCCCGATGAGCGGCCAGCCGCGAGGATGGCTGGCGGCCCGCTGGCTTGTGGGCCGGTAGAAAGCAGGCGGCATCTGCCGTCAACGCCAGGCCGATAATGACCGCGGCGAAGGTAGCGGGATCGCTAGCAGGAGGCGCATCGTGTGCCTCCTGCCAAGTCAACGACGGCCAATCAGGGACACAATTCTGCCGGCCGCCGACGGATTACTGCACCGCAATCGTCACACCCATAGGCGAGCTGACCCCGCCCACTGTAACGACCACGGGCACGGATAGCCCTGGCGGCGCGCTATCGGGTATCAGGACGTTGAATTGCGCCAGACCCATGACGAACCCGGGTGCGCCGCCCGCGTAACTTACCGTCGCCGGCGCTCCGCCGACCGTCGCGCCCACCGGCTGCGCGGTCCATGGCAGCGTTCCGCTTACCGGCCATCCATCGAGACCCGCGGGGTTGGTCTCGCCGTCGCCAGTGACATAAAAAATGATATAGTCGCCCCTGTTCACGGGGTTCGCCGGCGAATTCAACTGGCCGTTCGCATTGTTCACCGCGACCGCTTGACCCTGGCCGGACGAGTCGCTGGTGAAGATCGCCGGCACGGACGAGACCACGGGCAGGGCGACGGGCGCCGAGAGGGCGCCTTCCAGGGCGACTTGCATCGTGGTAGCTGTAAGTCCCGCGAGTCCGTAAGGGACGATGGCACTGGTCTGGCCGCTCGAGGCATAGATCATGGGGCTGGGGAATCCGTCGAAGAAGACCTGCGTGCCGCCAATCGCGGTACTGATGAAGCCGGCCTCATCGAGCTGCGCGGTGGCGATGCCCGGCGGCCCGATGCCGCTGCCCCAGAAGGTCAGGATCTCTCCGGGCGCCACCATCCCCGCTTGATAGCCCGCGCTATTCGTCACCGCCGCGGCAGCAAACGACGGGACAGAGGCCCCAGCCCCTGCGCCATATCCGTACAAGATCCCGCGGCCGCCCGTTCCCGCGTAGACGAGATCCTGGGTCCGCATGTCGCCTTCCAGCGCGGTGATCGACCCGAAGGCCTGCTCGGTGGGGTCGCTGATCTGGGTCCACGTGACGCCCATGTCTTCGGATTTGTAAACCGCTTCGTCCGTGAAACCCGCGGGCTGCCCGTGGATGTATACGAACGGAGTATTCGGCGAAGTGCCTTTTCCGAATGCGACGAAGTTGCAGGCCGGCACACCGGGTACCGCGGCAAAAGTCTTCCCGAAATCCGTCGAACGATACAAGGGAAATGGCGATGGCTGGTTGCTGCCGTGCTTGTGCGCGATCCAGAGGTCGCCGGCCTTTACGGGATTCGGCACCAGGGTAACCTCGACAGTGTACTGGACGCCAGGAATCGTGCTGAGGAGGGTCCACGTGGCCCCGTTGTCGGTGCTCGAATAGACGTTACCCTGCTGATAGTAATAGAAAGTTCCACCCTGTACCGCGTCGGCGGCCACAATCTGCGGCGCCCACCACTGGTTGCTCACCTGCCAGGACGGCGGCAGCGACTGGCACGGCTTCCACGACTGTCCCCCATCGATCGAGTAGACCGGCGCCGCATTCACGGGTGCCCACACCAGGTTGTTCGGATCCGTGGACGACATTGCGATATTGCCGGCCACACCCGGCGACGTGCTGCCGAACGGTTGCCAGGTTTGCCCGTTGTCCGAGCTGAAGCCGGTCTCGGCCACCGCGGCATTGGTTTCGTCCCAGCCCACGAAGGCCATGTATTCAGGATGCTGCGCGCTGTAGGCGATCGAATCGCCCTGTGCCACCCAGTCGAACTGTGCGATCGTCGCCGAGGGCACGGCGTCGCGGCTCGCGTGGCGGAAGCCGACCATATCCATCGAGACGCTGATCAGGTCGGCGCCTGGCGTGTTCGACCCTGGCACGGTCACCAGCGGAGGAGCCTTCACGGCTTGCACGCACAGCTCCTCCAGGTTGTTCATCCACCAGTTCCAAGATGTTTCCGCCGCCGTGTAGTCTTCTGTCGCGATCACTCCGTAGCCGTTGGTTTCGAGAAGGCGCTTCGGTTGCACCGGATCGATGGTCACCGTGCCATTGCCCCAGCTCGCCGATTTCGCCGTATTGACGCCGGCCGCGTATGCCCGGTAGTAAGCAGGCTGGTTAGACGCCCCGCCGATGGCGAGCAGGGTCCATGTGTCGCCCTGATCGGTGGAACGGTAGATCGTCTGGGTATGGTTAGCGCAAACCACCAGCTCCCGCGGATTCCCGGGCGAGAAGGTCACGCCCGCATAGCCATCGCTTTGCGAGAACGGCGTGATGTCCTTCCAAACCCCAGCCCGGTAGCGCTCGACGGCGCCCGTGACCGCTCCCTCGTCGCCGCCGAGCGTCACCACCAGCGTTCCGTCGCTTGCGATCGCCGCGCGCGCGGGATTCGGCTGAGTGCCGATATTCGTCCAGGTGTTCCCATCGTCCGCGCTGACCCATACGCCATGGCCCCACACGCCCGCGTAGATGCGTTGCGCCTGGGCGTCGCACACCAGGAATGTGACGCCTACGGAAACCCCCGCGCTGTCCGGCGGGCTAAGGGGTATGGCTGGAACGTTTTGCCACGGAGCGGCGCCGTCCTTGACCCACAGACCGTTTTTCCGCGTACCGAGAAAGATGCGCTGGGGCATGTTCGGATCGACCGCGATTCTCTCGCCGGTGGTGCCGCGATAGGCGTCGTTGGCGCCGATGTAGAGTTGTGCCGAGGCGAGGCTGGTCGGCACCCAGTATGCGCCACGCGAGTGCGACACGAAGACCTCCGCATAGGTATTGCCACCGGAGGTAACGCCGGCTGAACCGTAGATGGTGTTCGCATCGGTGGGATCCACGCCGATGGCCTCGAAGCCGGGCGCTCCCATGCCTGCGCGGTCGGCGAGCGGCAGCCACCGCCCGGCTCCGCGGTCGAACCGATAAGCACCGCCGACGTCCGTGCGAATGTAGATATCGTGCGGCGCTTTGGGGTGAATCACGAGCCCCGTGGCATAGCCCATTCCCTGGATGTTGACGCTCTTCCAAGTAAACTGCGTTGCGCTTGCCAGGACGCCCGCCAGCGCTACAGCCACTGCGGAGGCGCGAAGAATAACGGATCTACCTTTGTGGCGGCTTTTCAACATTGGGATAGGCTGTGAACCATGGCAAACACACCGGCCTCCTCCTTCTTATAGCATTGTCCTCTGCGGGACGCAGCGAGCACAGGCTTCGAGTGGCAGTCTGACAGTTGATTCCGGCCATTTCCATCAGAGCGCACCAACAGAAGCTGCACGATTGGGACCGAGGAACGCGCCAGGAACCTTTCGGACTCTGTGAACGGCGGTGTTCAACCCAGTGAGCGTGCCGCTATCCTAAAGATATGTCCGAACGATAGTGACACACGTCCGAAAGATAGTGGTGACCGGGTGATGCGGTATCTGCCACTGGAGTGCAAAGCGCGCCAGTGCGCGCCTGTCCATTACTGTGCCGCTGACTATTTCGCCGATCTTCATCATTTCATACGATGTTCCGCTCTTTGAAATGGGCGACGCTGCTTCTGGTCAACGTGATGTTCGCACCGCTCGGCGGTCTGCTTGCTCTCCCAACGAACCTTCCAGCACTGCCCGAACGAGCCGGCTCCGTTTCCGCACGCCCGCTTTGAGGAACAACTGCTGCATCGTAACTTTGACTGCGCTTTCCGAAACGCCGAGGTTGGCCGCAATCTTCCCGTTTGTAAGGCCCTCAAGAATTCCGAGGAGCACTTTTTGTTGTCGATCCGACAGGAGATACCGGGACTTCCAGTCCTCCATTTGCAGGGGCCGATAAACCGACTGATCGGCCAGAAGCTGGATGACCGCAGGATCGAGCCAGATCCCGCCATTTGCCACGAGCGTGATAGCCCGCACGAGGCGATCGGGGGCCTCGGAGGTCAAGAAAGTGCCCGAAGCGCCAAGCCTTATGGCAATCGCCGATTTCCGGGCATCGGCGGCATCGGCGACAACCAGAAACTTGCCCTGGTAGCCGCTGCGACGGGCCGCGGAAAGGAACCCGTCTGCGCCCCCTTCCGTCGCGCGAGCGGGATCCAGCAACACGACATCAACCGGCGAGCCACGGAGAATCTCCTGCGCCTCGGCCGCACTACCGCATTCGCCCACGATCTCCAAGCCGCACTGCGATGCTAATAGGCGACTCAAGCTAGCCCGAAAGAGAGTTCGACTATCCAGCAGAACCAGCCGGATTCGGTGCTCGTCTTTTTGCTCGCTCACGTACCCTCCTCTCTGGCTGTTGGATGGCTGAGTGTCTTCGGAGACCAGTGCAGCCGCTGGTCGTCGAACGGCTTATGGCAAATCGGAATACGACCAAGTGTTCTACATAGTAGCCAGGAAGTGCAGCGGGTTCTAGCGAAAACTCCTTTGCGGACGATGATCTTTCGGTCAGACGAATGGTCAGCCGAAAGAGCAGGCGGTTTGACCACAAGATAGGTGGTATCGGGCGGCTGGTCCACGAAATAATACGCTTCAGGTGACTTATCCCACTCTCTGCCGCCGTGTTCTTTATCACCATGAAAAACTCGCTCACGACCGCCAGCGGAAAACTCGCGAGATCGACGCTGCGGCGCACATCCGGGGCTATTCTCGTTGCGGGATTCCTGCCGGCAGTACTTCTTGCCCAAACGACTTTTAGCTGGCAGCAGATCAAGGACAAGTTCGAGGCCGCAAACCCAACTTTGAAAGCAGCACATCTCAACATCGACGAGTCCCGTGCGGCCGAAGTCACGGCTAACCTTCGGCCGAACCCGGACCTCACCGGAACCATCGACCAGCTCAATCCCTTTGCGAAAATCCCGAGCGCCACGGGCCAGGACGTCTACCGGCCGTTCGCCAACGCTTTCCCCTACGGGTCGGTCAGTTACCTGCACGAACGGGAGCATAAGCGAGAGTTACGGCGTGACCAAGCCAAGGAATCCACTGCCGTCACGGAATCCACCTATCTGGACCAGGAACGCGGTCTGATGTTTAACCTGCGAAGCGCTTTCGTCCAGCTGTTGCAAGCCAAGGCGGTGCTGCAGAACGCGAAAGACAACCTGGAGTACTGGGACCGCGAGCTCGACGTGAATCGCAGGCGTCTCGAGGCCGGTGACCTGGCTCAAGTGGATTTGGATCGCCTGGAGCTGCAGCGCGTGCAGTTCGAATCCGATTTCGAAACCGCGATGGTGAATCTTCGGACAGCCAAGATCCAGCTTCTGATGCTCCTAAACGACCGAACCCCGATTGAGCGATTCGACGTTTCTGGTCCGTTCGATTTTGCCGATGAGTTAAGGCCACTGGATGAGTTTCGTAATGTTGCCCTGGAAGCGCGGCCGGATCTGAAGGCTGCCGTCCAGAGCGTCGAATTAGCAAAGACTACTCACCAGTTGGCCGTGGCCAACGGCTCGACCGATCCGACCTTCAGCGTCGACTTTGCGCGCAACCCGCCAATCCCGGTTTACTTCGGCGTGAGCGTTTCGATTCCGTTGCGTATCTTCGACCGCAATCAGGGTGAAAAAGCGCGAACCGAGATCGACATCGGCCGCAATGAGCGATTGCGGGATGCCAACGAGGCGCAAGTCTTTAGCGACGTCGATTCCGCCTACTGGACGCTCGTCCAAAATGTGAATCTTCTCAGGCCGTACAAGACCAAGTATATGAAGCTGGCGCTGGATACCCGCGACAGAGTGTCATTTTCCTACCGCAATGGTGGCGCATCTTTATTGGATTACCTGGATGCGGAGAAGAGTTATCGGGACACTCGCCTGGCATATCTAAATCTGATTGGTTCCTATCTAACTGCGGCCGCCCAGATGAACATGGCCGTGGGTCGGGAGGTTTTACAATGAATCGACTTCTTCTCATTGAAGCAACTCTATGTTTGAGCTTGAGCCTTCTTTCCGCCGGGTGCGCAAACAAGGTGGCTGCTCAAGAGAATGTGACGGCTGGTGCAGGCCCGGTGCCCGGCGCCGTCGAACCAGACCTGGACGCTAACAATTTCAAGGTGGATCATCCGGACCAGTTTCCCTTGGCAACGGCGACGGAGCATGTTGCCGCGCCGGAGCTGAATGTGACTGGAGTAGTGAATCCCGACGTCTCAAGGCAGGTTCCCGTCCCGTCACTCGCTACCGGGAAAATCGTGGAAATCGACGCTCGGCTTGGCGATGAAGTGAAAAAGGGCCAACTTCTGTTCAAGGTAAGAAGCACGGACATCGCGGGCGCGTATTCCGACTATCGCAAAGCCGTCAAAAACGAAGAACTGGCCAAAATACAACTGGACCGCGCCAAGCTCTTAGTCGACGACGGGGCGATCCCCAAGAGCGCTTTCGAGATCGCGCAGAACGCCGAAGACAACGCGCAGGTCGATCTGGAGACCACGACCGAGCACCTCCGTCTTCTTGGCGCGGACCTGGACCATCCCTCGGGAATCGTCGATGTGCCTGCCCCGGTTTCCGGAGTAATCACCGACCAGGAGATCACGAATGCCTCGGGCGTGCAGGCTCTGACACCGCCGAATCCCTTTACGATTTCCGACATCTCGCACGTCTGGATCATTTGCGACGTGTATGAGAACAACATGGCCCAGGTGCACATCGGAGAATACGCGGACATCCATCTGAATGCTTACCCGGGCCGGGTTTTGAAGGGGCGAATCAGCAATATTCTGCCGATCATGGACCCGAACATTCGCACGGCGAAGGTCCGGCTGGAAGTGGAGAATCCCGGTCTCATGAGGCTCGGGATGTTCGTCACCGCAACCTTCCACGGCACGACGACGGAAAAATACGCCGCAGTACCGGCCTCCGCGATCCTGCACCTGCACGACCGTCAGTGGGTTTATACACCGTTGGGGAATGACCGCTTCCGTCGCCAGGAAGTCGTCGCCGGGAACATGCTGCCGGACAACACTCAGGAGATCGTCAGCGGATTGAAAACTGGCGACCAGGTGGTATCCAATGCTCTTGTTTTCCAGGCCACGGTGGAGCAGTAGATGATTCGCAGGCTTGTCGATTTCGCGCTCGAGAACCGTTTCCTAGTGCTCGCCGCAGCGCTGCTGCTGTTCGTGTGGGGCGCGATATCGTTTCATCAGCTTCCGGTCGAAGCGTATCCGGACGTGGCGGACAATTACGTCGAGATCGTCACGCAGTGGCCGGGAATCTCCGCAGAGCAGATGGAGCAGCAAGTCACTATCCCGCTGGAGATTGTGATGAACGGGATGCCGCACGTAACCCATTTGCGGTCGTTCTCATTGTTCGGCCTCTCCGACATTAAGCTGATCTTCGACGACGAAGAAGAGAACTTCCGCGACCGCGAGCGAGCGCTGGAGCGGCTTACGCAGGTCACTCTTCCCCCAGGCGTGTCGCCGCAAATGCAGACAGACTGGAGCCCCGCCGGTCAAATCTACTTCTTCACGCTGCACAGCACGAACCCGGCATATGACGTGATGGAGCTGAAGTCGATCGAAGACTGGGTAGTGGAGAAGAACCTCAAGGCCGTTCCGAATATCGTCGATGTTGCCAGCTTCGGCGGCCCAACGCGCGAGTATCAGGTTCGCATAGACCCCGACAAGCTCATCTCGTATGGGCTGAATATCGCGCAGGTAGAGCAACAACTCACCAACAACAACGCCAATGCCGGCGGCAGCTTCGTCGAAGCCGGCCTGCAGCAGATCAACATCCGGGAAGTGGGCCTGGTGCGAAACGTACAGGACATAGCCGACACGGTGATCACCGCCAAGAATGGCACGCCGCTCCGCGTGAGAGACATCGCTATGGTCTCGCAGGGTCCGAAGATCCGCCTGGGCCAATTCGCACGGGCGATTCGACACGAGGATGGCAAGATCATCGATAACGACGACGTGGTTTCGGGAATTGCGCTGTTGCGTAAAGGGGCCGACGCGGACACGGCGCTGAGGGGAATACATGCCAAGGTGGAGGAGCTCAACAACACCATTCTGCCCAAGGGCGTGAAAGTGGTGCCGCTGGTCGACCGCAGCGATCTGATGCGCTACACGACCCACACCGTGTTGCACAATCTTTTCGAAGGTATCGTTCTTGTAGTGATTATCCTCTTTCTCTTTCTCGGGAATGTTCGCGGAGCAATCATCGTGGCCCTGACCATTCCGTTTTCGCTGTTGTTCGCCGCGACATGTTTGAACCTGAAAGGGATTCCGGCAAACCTGCTGTCTCTCGGCGCGCTGGACTTCGGAATGGTGGTGGATGGCGCCGTGGTGATGGTGGAGAATATCATTCGGCACCTGGGCCGCCGCGACCATGACATCAGAACGCCGAAACAGAAGATCTCCGACGCCGCACACGAGGTCCAGCGGCCGGTATTCTATGCGGTTGCCATCATTATCACCGCCTACCTGCCCATTTTCACGTTGCAGCGCGTGGAAGGTCGATTGTTCAAGCCGATGGCGTGGACCGTGGCGTTTGCGCTGTTGGGCGCCATCATCTTTTCGCTGCTGATCGCGCCGGCGCTTTGCAGCCTCTTCTTTCCCAGGGGCACGCGGGAGTGGCACAACCCGGTGATGGAGTGGCTGACTGGCTCGTACCGCCGCGCTTTACGATGGGCCATTCGAATGCGTTTGCTCACGGTCGCCGGGGGAGTCGCCAGCCTTGGTCTTGCGATTTATCTCACCGTGGGCGGCGTGATCGGTTCCGAGTTCCTCCCCCACCTGGATGAAGGGGCACTGTGGGTGCGCGGCACGCTTGCTCCCAGTACCGGTCCGAGCGAAGGCATTCGGCTATCGAATCAGGCCCGGCTGCTGCTCTGCTCCTGGCCCGAAGTTACCCAATGCACCAGCCAAACAGGGCGTCCGGATGACGGGACCGACACGACCGGCTTCTTCAACACCGAATACTTCGTCGACCTGAAGCCGAAGGAACAGTGGCGGCCGGCCTTTCATCAGAACAAGGAGGAGGTAATTGCGGCCATGAACCGCGAGCTCTCGAAGATCCCTGGCGTGATCTGGGGCTTCTCCCAACCCATTGCGGACAACATGGAGGAAGCGGTCAGCGGAGTGAAGGGACAGCTCGCCACGAAGGTCTACGGCGACGACTTGCGAATTCTCGAAGACAAAGCCGATGAGGTCGTCAAAGTCATGGGGCGCGTGAAGGGGATCGAGGACCTGGGAGTGTTTCATGTGCTGGGTCAGCCGAACGACAACTTCGAGGTGGATCGCCAGCAAGCCGCGCGCTATCAGATCAACGTCGCGGACATTCAAGACGCCATCCAAACCGCCGCGGGAGGGAATGCTCTCACGCAGGTATTGCAGGGCGAGGCGCGTTACGACCTGGTGATGCGGTATCTCCCGCAGTTCCGCAACACAAAGGAAGCTATCGAGAACATTCGCCTGTTGGCTCCTACCGGCGAACGAGTTTCACTCGCGCAGCTCTGCAAGGTTGAAGAACGGGATGAAGGTTCCGAAATCTACCGCGAAGGGAACCAGCGCTATGTCGCCATCAAGTACAGCGTGCGCGGCCGTGATCTGGGCGGCGCGGTTGGAGAGGCAATCCAGAATGTAGGAGCGAAGGTCCAGTTGCCGCGCGGGTATCACATCGACTGGGAGGGTGAATACGAAAGCGAGAGGCGCGCGGACGCCCGGCTGCTCATCGTGGTCCCCTTGACCATCCTGCTGATCTTTATCATCCTCTACAGCATGTTTCGTTCGTTCAAATGGGGAATTCTGATTCTGGTGAACGTGATGCTGGCGCGCATCGGCGGTCTGCTCGCATTGGTCGTTACGCACACCAACTTTAGCGTCTCCTCGGGCGTCGGATTCCTCGCGCTGTTCGGTGTTTCCGTGCAAACGGGAGTGATTATGCTTGAGTACATCAATCAACTTCGAGCCCGCGGACACACCATCGAAGATTCGGCTGTCGAGGGAGCCGTGTTGAGACTTCGCCCTATCATGATGACGATGCTGGTCGCGACCCTTGGCCTGTTGCCGGCAGCCATGTCGCACGGAATCGGCTCGGACTCACAGCGTCCGTTCGCCATCGTGATCGTCGGCGGACTGGTGTCCGATTTAGCGATCAGCATTTTCCTGCTTCCGACTCTGTACGTGTGGATGGCCGGTAGTCGTGACGTGCTCCCGGAGGCTGAAGCCGAGGAGGTTTAGAGTTCTAAGTCAAACTGCTAGGTCCAGGACAAGAGCAAACATTGTCGTGGACGCCAACCGAGGACCACTAGAGACTTGCCCCTTGGTGTTATCAATCAGAACGTGAACACGCAGTCGCCGGTCAAAGCCGTCTGGTGATTGTGAACCAACTGGAGGAACGGTTGCTGGTACAATAGTGTTCAATCAGTGTTCGGGATGAAACGTGGTTCTGGAAGTCATTGAAGAAAAGGGCAAGCGGGAGTAATTCAGTGGTAGAATGCCAGCTTCTCCTGGCCCCCCTTTGTTTTCTGTCATTTAGACCGTGTGCTGTCTCACTTGCTGTCCGCTAAGATGCGGCTCGCAGGAGAGATAATGTGTCGCGAGTCAACATCGTCAAACGCATCAAATCTAATGGCCGATGGAAGATGCTTTCCATCCCCCGAAATCCCAAAGGCAACTACGATTGGAATGCTCTTCCCGGCGGCCGTTACTACGTCGAGTGGTACATCGGCGGGACGCGGCGCCGTGAAAGTGCCGGCGTAACCACAGCCCAGGCGTTGGAGGCGCAGCGGCGCAAGCGCCACGAACTGGAAGGCCGCAAACTCGGTGTACCCGGCTTTGAAACGGCCGGCGAAGCAACCAAGAAACAGCCGCTCCAGGTCGCCATCACCAAATACCTGGAGCAGATTGACACGCTAAAAAAGCCGAATACCCATCGCAAATACGAAGCTGTGCTCAACCGCTTCGGGGAGTTCTTCCGCGATATCACTTCGATCGACGCGATCTCCGGTGACGATCTGACGCGTTTCGTCGTGGCGCTGAAGCGGGATCACAAGTTGGGCGCCAATACGGTCCTTCACAACGCCGTAATCGTCGCGCAATTCCTCAAGCGTCATGGAAGGGGCGGCATCACTCGTGAGTTGCAGTTGCCGGAGCGGATCACGTCTCTTCCCAAGGAATATCGTGAAGAGGATCTCGGGCGGTTCTTTGAAGCCAGTTTCGATTCGGAGCGTGTGTTGTTCTCCACGTTCCTGCTGACCGGATTCCGCGAGCAGGAAGTGATGTATCTGTTCTGGAGCGACATCAATCTTCAGTTGCAGACCGTGCGCGTAACCGCCAAGCCGGAACTCGGGTTCTATCCCAAGCGCTGCGAGGAGCGTCAAATCCCTGCCGCGGCCGAACTCATCGCCGAGCTTCAGAAGCACACTCGGCGGCCGAACTGCCAGTTCGTGTTTCCCTCGCCCACCGGAAATCGGGAGCAGCACATGCTCGATCGTTGCAAAGCCATCGCCAAGCGTGCCGGCCTCGATCCCGCAAAGTTCGATCTAAAGACCTTTCGTTCCACTTATGCGACCCGTATGCTTCGACAGGGCTTCGACGTTCGCACGGTGCAACATTGGATGGGACACAAGTCGCTCGAAACGACAATGCGCTATCTGGTGCCAGCGACCGATGTTCACGGCAGGCTGGATCTGGTAAAGATCCCCACGGTGGCGAAGACGAGCCCGGCACCGCGAAAAGCTTCGGCATGCGACACAGGTTCCCCCCGAAAACGACAGCCTTTAAGGTCGTCTGTTGGGGCGGTATCAGATGCGTTCGGTGCGAAGAGCGTCTCATGACGGCTTCGGAAGCGAGCGTGCGGTGAACGAGCCGTGCCTTGAGATAATGACTGAAGGGCCATGCTGATCACGTTCGAACTTCCGGAAGAGATCGCACAGGGACTGGAAACGAAGTGGACGGATCTGCCTCGCGCTGCGCTTGAAAGCCTGGCACTCGAAGCATACCGGTCCCGTGCCATTACGGCCGCACAGCTTCGCAGGCTGCTTGGTTTCGAAACCCACATGCAGGCGGATGCGTTCTTGAAGGAGCATGAGGTCTACGACTTCGCCGCGGCGGACTTTGAGCAGGATTGCGAGACGCTCCGTCAGGTTCGGGCGAGGGAAGCTTAGCGCTGAGTCGGCCCGCGTGCGTAATTCGTGGCGAAGCAATATGCGATGCGGTTTATCGGCGATCCTCTGCTGATCATTGGCTGGTGATCGGATTTTGCCGGGCAAGACAGCTAATGTGGGTGGGGATTGGTCAGGCCGTCCCTCCGGTTTACGAGCCCACAAGCCAGTGGTTCGGGACGTACCGGCCCGAAGTCTCAATGATTTGCGTGCCTTCGAACTCGATCCTCGTGGTCCCCGCAAAGACTGTGTGCAGCGGGCCCGTGGTTGCCTGGGGTACCAGCGAACGCGCGGTGCGACTGAACCCCGATCAGCCTTCATGTTAGTAAACCCCGACAAGTCAGTTGAATGACGTTGCGCAGTGTGCCGTTGGTATGCCGCATTTCTGTAGATATGGCTCCCGAAGGACC
>JBELAO010000014.1:0-88532 GCA_049508735.1 Bryobacteraceae bacterium
TCCGTGGGAATCCGACTTTGCCAAGACTGGCCCGCTGCTGCCCCCCGATCCGTGGGAATCCGACTTCGCCAAGACTGGTCCGCTGCTGCCCCCCGATCCGTGGGAATCCGACCTTGCCTAAGCTCTACCTTTAGCGCCGATACCGTCGCCTGAGTGTGCCTCGGATCGGCGATGGTGACTCTCCTCTTATCATTCCTTTACAGGCCGCGCGCCATCTACCCGCTGGCGGAGGTGCGGTCAATGATGCGGCCGTCGCGCATATGGACGGTGCTGTGGCCGTAAGCCGCGGCTTCGGGGTTGTGCGTGATCATGAGGACGGTTTGGCCCAGCCGCTGATTCAGGTCGCGCAGAACTTCGAGCACGGCATTCGAGTTCTCGGTGTCCAGGTTGCCTGTTGGCTCATCGGCCAACAAAATGGCCGGGTGGTTGACGATGGCGCGGGCGATGGCTACGCGCTGCTGCTCGCCGCCGGAAAGCGCGTTGGGCTTGTGGTCCAGCCGTCCGGCGATGCCGAGCAGGCCAAGCACCTCGTCGAACCGGGCATCCGGGTGCGCCCCCAGTCCCGCAATGTAGCGCGCCACCGCGATGTTGTCCCGCGCCGTAAGATTCGGCAGCAGGTTAAACTTCTGGAACACGAATCCGACTGTCCTGCGGCGTAGTTTGGTGCGGCCCGCGTCGCTCAGTGCAGCCAGATTCTGTCCACCCACTTTCACTTCGCCCGTGGTGGGCGGGGTAAGTCCTCCGATGATGTGAAACAGCGTGGACTTGCCGGAGCCCGAGGGCCCCACGACGGAGAGGAACTCGCCCGGCTGGACGCTGAGATCGACGCCCCGCAGCGCCGGCACATCCACCTGGCCCACGCGGTAGACCTTGCACAAGCCGCGTGTTTCGATGATGGCGCCGTTATTCATAAGCCAGCGCCTCGATGGGGTCCTGCCGCGCCGCGGTCAGGCCGGGCTGGAGCGCGCCAAGATTGGCTGTGGCGAGCGTGATCGCCGCCACGCGCGGCCACCACGCGAATACAATCGCCATTTGAAAAGAGGCCGGCACCAACGTGTGTATCAGCCACTGCGCGCCAAAGCTGAAGATAATGCCCAGAATCGTGCCTCCCACACCCAGCAGCGTCGCCTCGATCTGAATGATGCCGAGGATGAAAGTCTTGGACGCGCCCAGCGCTTTCAAAATGCCGATTTCGCGCGTGCGCTGCAAGACCACCATGTACATCGACAGCCAGACTACGGCGATGCCGATGATTACCCCGATCGCCTCCACCACCACGGTAAACGGCTTGATGGCGGGAATCTGGTCCACGTTGTACATGGCTGTAATCTCGGCCATCGTGTCTACCGGGTAAGCACCCTTCAGCAACTCGCGCAGTTCCTTCTTCACCAGATCGATATTGGCCGGATCGTCCACCTTGACGTAGATCTGGCCGACCCTGCCGGTGGCCGCGTCGAGTTCCTGTAGCGTGCCAATCCGTACCGCCAGCCGCGCCATCTTCCCCGGCTCGATCACGCCTGCCACGCGCCAGTCGTGATTGACCACGCCGATGATCTGGCCCACCTGCAAATGGTGCTCTTCGGCGTATAGCCGGTCCACCAGAATGTCGTCGGGACCCTGGAGCGGGCCGCCCCGGTCGAAAGTGAAGCCGCCGGTCATCCGGTTGAACTTCGCCACGTCGATGCCGGAGAGGAACATGATCACTTCCACCCGGTCGTTGATGACGCCCATGGCGACCTTCACGTGGGGCTGCCGTTCGACCAGGTCCACCATCGCCGCCGGAATGGTGATGCCGCTGGCGCTGGCCAGCGCTTTCACGTTCGAGGCGCGGATCATGAGGTCGGCCCCCACGCCGCGCTGACGGTTCTGCGCGTCCGACAGCATCCCCTGCGTCAAACCCACCAGCGTCAGGATCAGCGTCACAGGCACGGCGATCAGCAGGATGGTGAGCAGGCTCCGCATCGGCCGATTTCTTAGATTTTCCAGTACGATTTTGCCGATCACTCGGGATTCGTCTTTCCTTTGGTGGGGGACGCGGGCGTCTGGCCGGCCGGCGCCGCGGGAGGCTGCCCGAGAACCCGCAACGTGGTCCCGGGCGGTTGCTCTAATACGAATTTATCATCTGTCACGCCCTTGTTGATGTCCATCTTCACGATGTCGATCACCACGCCGTACTCATCCTGCGGGCGGTTAATCTCCACGTGTTTGGGGAAGGCCACTTTGTCGTAGGATTTCCAATCGGAATAGCGCGCATCGGTCAGAATGTTGCCCGCGGCGTCGAAGAGCACCTGGCGGACGATTTCCAGGTTCACGCGGCTGAACCAGATCGACCGTTCGAGCCGCAGCACGCCGTGGTCGTCGCGGACCACGAGCATGATGTAGACGGCGAGATCTTCGTCGGTGAAATTCTCCAGCAGTACCTTGTCGGTTGCCGGATCCACCGGGCGTACCATCAGGGCGTCGACGAAATGCTGCGGGCGCAAATTCTCGATCTTGTTTTCCGAGCGCTGCACGATCTCGTTGCCGCCCTCGATAAACGCGTCGCGGGACGGGACGAATAGTTCGAAGCGGGCGCCGTCCGAGGTCATGTCAAAGGCCTTATTGCGGACCACCGGGTACAACCCGATGATGCGGATGTGGGACGGCTGTCGAAAGAGAATGTAAGCGCGAACGTCCTTGTACTCGGTGATTTTGCTCTTTTCCGCGCTGCCCAGCGCCGGCACCATGTCGACGGTGGCGCTGAAATCGTGAACCGCCCGGTATTGGCGGGAGAGGGCTTCGAGCAGCGCCGCCTGGTCCGCCACCAGCAGCGGCTGCGTGGCGTTCGAGCCTTTGCGCACAATCAGTCTGCGGCGAGCCAGGCACGATGAGAATCCCATCGACATGGCACAGACCAGGACCGCAGCAGCTACGTGGCGCCGAAAACGCATCTTCTCATTGTAGGCAACTGCGAAAGCGCCCTGTCAAACCGCGATCGCACCCATGCATGTTATATTAGAGCGAGCCGGCCAGTGGGCCTGTGGCGCAGTTGGGAGCGCGCTTCCATGGCATGGAAGAGGTCGTGAGTTCGAATCTCACCAGGTCCACCAAAACATTTCTAAGAACATAACACCTGGACTCTCGTTCTGTAGTTTTCAAAGTTGCGGAACCCGTACGCTCGCCTCCCGACAGATAATGAGGAGCGGTCTCCTTGCAGCCTTCACCAGCAAGCGCCGTCGACGGAAACCGGCTCGTCGCCCACCTTACTAATTATGATTTGCCGTGACCTATGCCGAACGCCGGATCGGTACAAAACGGATCTCGACCCGCTGATTCAACGCGCCCGCTATCCTGCGCAACATCGCCAGAGAGTGGCCCTCATAATCGGCGTCCTCAAGGCGGCAGATGACCGATGCGGTGGTGCCTATGAGCTTGGCAAGCTGAGTTTGGGTGAGGGCCGCCGCTGCCCTCAGTTCTTGGATTTTGCGGGCGATCTCTTCGTTCGCGCGCGCCTCTTCAAGATTCTTCAGCCGGGCCGGCTTGCCTTCGTAGAGCCGGCGGTGAAGGATCTCCACCGCATCGCTGGTCGGTTTCAGCGTCTTTGCTTTGTTATCTGGCATCGTCAAGCCTCCTCATAAGTGTGCTTCGCCGGATTCGCCTCAAACCGCTTCTTGCGTTCGACGGCGCGATCGATCTCTTTCGGCGGGACCACCCGCTCTTTCACAAGACCGTGAGAAACCACGGCCGCAGTCGCGCCGTGGAAGAAGTACAGGATCCGGTGGTGAACCCCTCCCAGGCTGACGCGCAGTTCGTAGATGCCGTCTCGCAGGAAGTCCGCTTCGGGCCGACGCAGTTCGTGCCCCATCTCGCGCAGGCGCTCCAACCGGAGGTAGCACTTGTCCTGTACTTTCGCCGGTAACTTGTCGAACCACTCGATGAACGGGCATGATCCGTCTTCCTCCCGGTAAAGGGCGACTCTGGTCTTGGACACCGATTCCAGTCTATTCGCAATATTGCGAAAACGCAAGTTGGCTTTGCGAAACCGCAAAAGCGGTCACCGCGCCACGTGGGCATCATCACTTATGGAGAAATCATTTGCTGTCTGCTCAAGCAGACAACAATCACGACAGCTTGCAACCGCGCGCGCGAAAGCATGCGTCGTGCCGTTTCCGATGTGGAGTCCTGGCGTCCGCGCAGGTCCAGATTGCGAAAACGGCCGCCCCGTGGCGTCCGCCGGAGTCCACGTCGCCTCTTGCTAAGTCTTTTGTTTTGCAGCCAGACTGTCTGCAAGTGATTGATATTTCTTAAATGGCATGGAAGAGGTCGTGAGTTCGAATCTCACCAGGTCCACCAAAACATTTCAAATACTTACCGCCGAAACAGTTCTCGAAAGCCCCGTTTTGGAGTCCAACTGGAATCCAAATTCCACCGGGCAAAGCCCCTCGTCTTTGTCCCGAACCACACGTCCAACTCACGCTTGAAGCGGTCCGTGCTGTCATGCAGGCAATCCCAGGCGCAGTGGCCGATTTCTATGGAGACGGAGCACTCGATTTGGCGATCATAGGGCAAATGCAGTCGCCCGATCGGGGGACGCTTACCGTGCTCGATGGCGCCTTTGCAAAGACTGCGGCGGCGACCGCTGCCGCGGCGGTGATCTCGTCGGCGAACGCCAATGCCGGGGCGATCGCGCCGGGCTCGCTCGCCAGCGCGTACGGCGCCGACCTCGCTACCAGTACGCCAGGCTCCACTTCGGTACCTCTACCGGTGACCGATGCGGGAACTTCGGTATCCATTCTGGATGCCTCCGGAAAGACGACCGCGGCGCCACTGGTGTACGTTTCACCGAGCCAGGTCAACTTTTACATGCCTCCGGGCGTCGCTACCGGCTCGGCCACGGTGACGATTACCAGCGGCGATGGGACGCAATCCGCCGCCACGGTGCAAATTGCGCCGGTGGCTCCTGGCGTGTTCGAACTCAATAGCGCGGGCCTGGCCGCCGCCGATTTGTATCTTTATTCGGGCAGCAATGTGACATTGGAGAATGTCTACAGCGTGAACAGTGCCGGACTGGTGGTGGCGAATCCCGTCAGCCTTGGTTCGGGGACCACCCAGGCGTATCTGGCTCTTTACGGTACAGGCTTCCAAGCCGCCGGAACGGCCGGCGTCACGGTGACGGTGGACGGCGTCGCCGCCAGCGTGGCCTATGCCGGTCCGCAGGGAGCGTTTACCGGCCTCGATCAAGCCAACGTGCTGCTGCCCCCATCGCTGGCCGGAAAAGGCAGTGTCACCGTGCACCTCACGGCCAACGGGATGGCAGCGAATCCCGTAAATATCACGATCCAGTAGGACCGTCCGGCGGCATTAACGGGATGATAGCCGGCGGCCGATTTGTGAACCAGTTGATGCGGTTGGGGCTACAAATTAACTATATTCACTATAGTAAGCAACGTGTACACGGCCGATAAGTAATGTGAAGCTAGTGCAAGGGGCGGAAGTGTTTTTGGTCCCTATGCGAAGAGCGGCGTTGGCAATGCCATCTCCAACGTCAGCGAGAGGCCACGGTTGACAACGCCGATGATCGGTCAGGGTCCAGTTCCTTCCATCGCTTCGGTTCACGGGGTGCGGTCCGTTGCGCCGAAACTCTTGGGCCGACTGGGCCAGGCATTCCAGTTGCAATACCTAGCCGTGGGGGTTCTTGTCGCGTTGAGACTCTGCTTTCCGGGCGCGAGCATGGCTCTCGATCGGGATCGGCGGATCGATCAGTATGGCCACAACACCTGGACATCTCAAAATGGTCTGCCTGGGGAGAGCGTGTACCAGATCGTGCAGACCCGCGAGGGCTACCTGTGGCTGCGGACCTCGGCCGGACTGGTAAGGTTCGACGGAGTCCGCTTCGTGCTGCCATCGTTGGCAGTCGGCGGGCGTGGGAACAACGAGCCGGTCAAGGCGATCTGCCGGGGCGCCGACGGCGATCTCCTGGTGCGAACGACGTCCAGAACGCTGATTTACAGGAATGGGATCTTCGCCGACTACCGGCCGCCCGCGCCTGTTCCGGACGGAGATATTCGAGCCCTGTTCGAATCGAGCCGGCATGAGGTCTTCCTCGGCTCCGACGACTTCATCTACAAAATTGGGGATAGGGGGCCGCAACTGCTGCGGGCGCGGACAAGCTGGGTCTCCGGTTTTCTTGAGAACGAAGAGGGTACGGTGTGGATGGCCGGATTGATGGCGGTCTACCGGTATCGCGACGGCGTGCTGTCGGAAACCAGCCCGGATGCGAAGAAGCGGCCGCAGGCCCTCGCGCTGGCCGAGGACGCGGCGAAGCGCCTTTGGCTCGGAACGGCGGACGGCGTGCGCCGTTTCGATGGTGGCGCAGCGGTAGCCGTGCCGCCCGCGGGGCAGATCCAGGCCGAGGTGGGGGCCGTGTTGATCGACCGCCAAGGGAACCTCTGGGCCGCCACAAGCGGCGCGGGAATCTATCGGATCACCGGCAACCAGGTGTCTTCCTTCGGTGCCCTGGCTGGTTTGACCGATGATCGGGTCCTGTCGCTGTGCGAAGACCGCGAGGGCAACTTGTGGGTGGGGACGGCCAGCGGCCTCGACCGATTCCGAGACACCAGCCTGGTCACGCTTACGGTAAACGAGGGCCTTCCTTCCAATCTGACCGAGAACATCATCGCAGCCCGGGACGGGAGCGTTTATGTGTTTTCGAAAGGCGGTGGATTGGCGCGCATCCACGACGGCGTAGTCTCGGCGTTCACGAAGAAAGACGGCTTGCCGAGCGGGTACTCGAATGGAATGGTCGAGGATCCGGACGGCAGCATCTGGCTCGGCAACAGTGCCGGACTGACCCGTTTCCGGAACGGGAAGTTAACTGTCTTTCCGATGCCGAGGTTATCGGGACGCTATATTTCCTCTATCAACGAGGATGATGAGGGCCTGATCGTCGCCAGCGACGAATCGCTCGCCATGCGCCCCCATAATGGCGACGCCGTGCCGCTGACCATGCGGGGAGAAACCACGCCGCTTTCGGCGCCGGGCAATTACACGTTCGTGATATACCGGGACCCCCTCGGAACGCTGTGGTTCGGCACCGCCCAAGGGCTATACCGGTTCGCGAAGGGCGTGCCTCCGGATAGGGCACGGCAGAAGCAGATCGCTTTTCCCGTGACGACGATTTTCAACGACGGAAGAGGCAGTCTTTGGCTGGGCGGCAGGGTGCCCGGACTAACCAGGTTTCGCATCGACGACGGCCGGGTCACCCGCTATAACGCGAGCCAAGGGCTCTTTGACGACTATCCCAGCCAGATTCTGGCGGACGATGCGGGGAACCTCTGGATCAGCGCCGCGAGCGGGATCTATCGGGTGCCCCGGCGTGATCTGGACGACATTGCCGATGGACGCAGCTCCACGGTCCAGGCCACCAGGTACGGCACCGCCGACGGGATGAAGGATAGCGAGGCCGCCGATCCGCTGGCGCAGCCGAGCGGATGCCGCACGCGCGATGGCCGGCTGTGGTTCTGCACGAAAAAGGGCGTTGTGATCATCGATCCGAACCGCCTCATGAAGAACCGTCTGGCTCCCCCTGTGGTCTTGGAGGAGGTGGTGGCCGATGGGGGAAGCATCTCCCCTCGCGAAGGCTTCCAGGTTGCCGCCGGAACGGACCGGACCGAGTTCCACTACACAGCTCTGAGCCTGCTGGTTCCGTCGCGGAATCAGTTCCGGTACAAACTGGAAGGCTACGATCATGATTGGGTGGACGCCGGGTCGCGCCGGGTGGCGTACTACACCAAACTCCCTCCCGGCAAGTACCGCTTTCGGGTGACCGGCTCGAATGACGACGGCGTGTGGAACCGTGAAGGCGCGTCCGTCAGTTTCGCGATGCTGCCGCACTATTATCAAACCTGGTGGTTCCACTGCATCTGCGTGATTACTTTCTCCGTGGCGGCGCTCGCCGTACAGAAACTGTACACGCGCCGATTGCGGGCGCGCGCCCGGGATCTGGAGCACCGCGTGGCGGAACAGACCGGGGAGTTGCGCAAGGCTAAGGACGCAGCCGAGTCCGCCAACCGGTTCAAGAACGAGTTTCTGGCTAACATGAGTCACGAGATCCGCACGCCGATGAACGGCATCATCGGCATGACGGGCCTGGCGCTGGGAACCGAATTGACGGCGGAACAGCGGGACTTTCTGGTTACCGCCAAGACGTCCGCGGATCATCTGCTCACGCTGCTGAACGACATTCTGGACTTCTCCAAGATCGAAGCCGGGAAACTGGACGTCTCGCCGGTGGATTTCCCGCTGCGCGACTCGATCGCCGATACTCTGCACGCGATGGCGGCGCGGGCCGACGAGAAGGGGTTGGACCTGCTGTGCCGGGTGGCGCCGGAAGTACCCGACGAACTGGTGGGCGACCCAGCCAGGCTGCGCCAGATTGTGATCAACCTGGTGGGCAACGCGATCAAGTTCACTGCCCGCGGCGAAGTGTCGCTCGAGATCGGGATCGAGCCCAACATCGCGCAAGGCGTGGTGCTGCACTGCCGGGTGGCCGACACAGGGATAGGAATCCCTCCGGAGAAGCATCGGGCGGTGTTCGAGGCGTTTGAACAGGCCGACCGATCGACCACGCGAAAGTACGGTGGCACCGGCCTGGGCCTGGCGATTTCCCGGCGGCTGGTGGAACTGATGGGCGGACGCATCTGGCTGGAAAGCCCGCGCCTGGATCTCGCCACTGGAGCTCTCGGGCCGGGCTGTGCGTTCCACTTCACTGTGGCCATGGCTTTGGGACACGCGCTGCAACGTTCGGCGCCAGCGGCTTTGGACGGAGTGCCGGTCCTGATTGTGGACGGCCATCCGGCCAACCGGACGATTTTGGCGGAGATGCTGCGGGCGAAAGGGATGGAACCACAGGCGGTGGCGAACCCCGAGGCTGCGCTCGCGGCGCTCGATCAGGCGCGAGCCGCGGGCCGCCCAGTCCCGCTGGCCATCCTGGATTTCCAGATGCCGGGGATGGACGGGTTCACCTTGGCGGCGCGCATTCGCGCGCAAGAGGAGCTTCGCGATACCCATTTGTTCCTGCTGGCCTCGGCGGGGCAACGGGGCGACGCCGCGTGCCGCCAGGATATCGGAATCGAGGCCTGCCTGTTGAAGCCGGTCAAACAATCGGTTCTGATCGAGGCGATCACGCGGTCACTGGGACGGCCCACGGGGACAGGCGTGCTGCCGCCGGCTCACCGTTCGCCGGCCGAGTCGCCCCGTAAGCTGCGGATTTTGCTGGCCGAGGATAACCCGATCAACAAGATGCTGGCGGTCGTCCTGCTGGAAAAGCAAGGCCACTCCGTAAGAGTGGCCAACGATGGCAAAGAAGCGGTGGCAGCGGTGAAGGCTGACCGGTTCGACGTGGTTTTGATGGACGTGCAGATGCCGAACATGAGCGGCCTCGATGCCACGGCGGCCATCCGGGTGCTCGAGCGCGGCACCGGCAAGCACCTGCCCATCGTCGCTATGACGGCGCACGCCATGAAGGGCGATCAGGAGCGCTGCCTGGAGGCGGGAATGGACGACTATCTATCGAAACCAATCCAGCCCGAATACATGATGGAAGTGATCGCGCGAGTTACTTCGACCGCCGATGAAAGCGCGGAACGCGTTCCGGCTTCCAGCTAAGGGCCTGTCAGAAAAGAACTGTGCCATTCCGACGTGGCGCACGCACTCGTGCGTGCCGCGTCGGCACTCGTGCCGACGCAGGGCGCCGCCGGAAAAAAGACGTGTCGAGAAGACTCTCCGAACTCCTGCTGCGGCGGAATTTGGGTTGAGCCAGGCTGCCTGTGTCAGAGGTAGGATAGACGATCGGTTTTTGTCGTCTGTCGAGCGGCGGGCCCCCAACCCAGGCGCGACAGACGACAGAAACCGATCGTCTATCCTACCAGGCCTGCGCCGCCGATTCCCCGTCAGGGGGTCAGCTCATTTTCCGCATCGCGCGGAAAACACCGGACAACATCAGGAGTTCGGACTCTCGACACGGCACCGACGAGTGCGTGCGCCACGTCGGCCGCAAGGATTTGGCACGGTTATTTCGTAACAAGCCTCAACTGGAAGACGGGTCGCCGGCGCGCATCACAAGCCCGGCTACTCTTCGTAACACTCCCGGCCGGGGGCGCACTCTTCTTCGCCGACGGCCTGGCCATCCGGGCCCAGGCATTTGAACGTGTGCTGGCACCAGAAGGCGCGGTCGTCGGAATGCTGAAGCGTGGGGTCCTGCCACACGGCCTGGACGAACATGCCCTTCCAGCGCAGCTTCTCGCAGCGCGTGCCGATCACAGGTAAGGATTCCATTCTCAGGCTCTCACTTTCGCCGCCGCCAGCAGCGCGCGTTTGACGGCCGTCTTGGCCAGCGTCACTTTGTAAGCATTGTGGCTGAGCGGCTGCGCACCCTCGACCGCCGCTTTACCCGCTGCTCCGGCTGTTTCGATGGTGATGGTCTTGCCCGCCAGCCACTCGCCCGCCGCCTTGGCTTCCCAAGGCGTGGGCGCTACGTGGCCCAGCACGATCCGCGCCGAACCCACCACCGCGCCCTTCATTTGGATCGCCACGGAAGCTGCGGCCAGCGGCCAATCGAGCGCTTCCTTCTGCCGCACTTCATAGGTCGCCGAGTGCGTCGGCGCGCCGTGCACCACGATCTCGGTGAGAATCTCGTCCGGCCGCATGGCGATTTCGCGCGTGTTTTCATTCCGCGGCGCCACGAAGAAATCCTTCACCGGGACCTCCCGAGCGCCTCTCGCGGAAACCAGCTTTACATTAGCCCCCAGCGCGATCAGCGCCGGACCCAGGCTGGAGGCGCTGACGAAATACGCCGGGCCGCCGCCGAAAATGGCGTGATACAGGTTCTCGCCGCCCACCACCAGCGACTTGCCGTCCTTCATCGCCAGCAGCCCGAAGCCCTGCCGGTAATACCAGCAGCGCGGGCGCTGGCACAGGTCGCCGCCCACCGTTCCCATGTGGCGAATCTGCGGACTGGGGATGCCGGCCGCGGCATCGGCCAGCGCAGGGTATGCGGCCCGTACTTCCGCGCTGTGCGCCAGTTCGTCCATGGTGACCGTGGCCCCGATGCGCAGGCCCGCCGCGGTACGGACTATCCCTCCCAGCTCATGGATCGATTTGATGTTCACCACCCGCTTGGGCGTGTGCAGCGAGTCCTTCATCAGCGTGATCAGGTCCGTGCCGCCGGCCAGCACGTCGGCCTCGCCCCAGGCGGCCGCCAGCAATCCGGTGGCTTCCTTCAGGCTCGCCGGATTCGCGTATTCGAACGTCTGCATTACGCGTTCCTCCCTTCCAGCGCGTCGAGCACATGATCGGGAGTCATCGGGATGTGTGGCACCCGCATGCCAATGGCATTGGCTACCGCGTTGCCCACCGCCGCGCAGATCGCAATCGCCGGCGGCTCGCCCAATCCGATCACGCCGCGCTTGTCGTTTTCCGGCCGGATGTCCATGTGCACTACGATCTCGCCGATATCGCCGATCCCGGCCAGTTTGTAGAATTCCATATCGGCGTTCAGCATGGCGCCGGTCTGCGCGTCCATGAAGCGGCGCTCGTAGAGGGCCGTCGAAATCCCCATGATGATGGCGCCGTAAACCTGGCTCTCCGCCAGGCGCGGGTTGATGACCAGGCCGCAATCCTGCACGGCCACGTAGCGGTTGATCTTGACGATCCCGGTTTCGGTGTCCACCGATACATCGGCCACCTGCACGCCGCCGGTTCCGGAGGAGATCAGCTCGCGGCTGGGATTGCGTTGATCGTTGGCGCCAGTTTCCGTGATCACGCCGGCGGGGCCGATCTTCTTGCAGGCCGCCGTCCAGGTGAGGCTCTTCGAAGGGCTGCCTTTCACGCGGATCTGGCCGTCCACAGCTTCCAGTTGATCGGCGGTAGCGCCAAGCGCGGGCGCGGCCGCGTCGAACAGCTTGGCCAGCGCATTCACGGCCGCCTTGCGGGTGGAAGCGGATACGCCGCCCACGGTGGTGGAACCGCCGGATCCGCCGTCGGGCGGCAGATCGTTGGAACCGATGTTCAGCTTGATGGCCGCCATCGGCAGCCCCAGCGTTTCCGCGGCCACCTGCGTGATGATGGTGCGCGTTCCCGTGCCGAGGTCCTGGGTGTCGATATCCACCTGTACCGAGCCATCGGCGTGCAGCGTGACGTTGCATTGGCTGGCGTGGCCGCCGCCGCCCCAGGCACTGAAACCGAGACCGAGCCCCCGTTTCACCGGTCCCGCGCTTTGGCCTCGCGGTTTCCAGAGCTTCTTCCACTCGGCCATTTCCGCCGCCTTGTCGAACTGGTAACTGTAAAGATCCTGCCGAACTTTCGGTGCATACTGCAAGTTAAGCTTGAAGACTTCCAGCGGATCCAATCCGGCCTTAGCCGCGAAGTCCTCGATCGCGCTGCACGTCAAATACGCTGCCTGCTGGTTGTTCGGCGCGCGCCACGCGCGGAAGGGACCGGCGTTGGTGGAAATCGCAGTGTGGACCAGGCGCTTATTCGGGATCGGGTGATTCGAATCGTCGAGAATATAGGGCAGCGGAGGCGAACCGCCGCCGGTGAAGCCGCCGGTGGCCCAGGACTTCGACTCCCACGCCGTGATAGTGCCGTCCTTGTCGCCGCCGATTTTGATATCGGCGAAAGCCGACGGCCGGTTGCCGGCGATGCGCTGCTCGGTGGCGCGGTCAAGGAACAGCTTCACCGGCCGGCCACCGGATTTCTGCGAGAGCCGCGCGCACACTTCCCCCCAGGAATCGGGCGAGAATTTCGACCCGAAACCGCCGCCGATGTAGTCCATCCTCACCTTGATGTTGGTTGCCGGGACTTTCAGGTTCTGCCCAAGCTGGCCGGCGTAGCCAGGCACGTTCTGCGTGGAAGGCCACGCCCAGACGCTGTCGCCCTGCCATTGGATGGTCTGGCCGTGCGATTCCAGGCAACAGTGCGTCGCCACCGGGATGCCGTAATGGCCCTCGGAAACCACTGCCGCTTGCTGGAACGCCGCTGCCGGGTCGCCTTTGAGAACTTCGCCGGCCGCTTTGGCGCGCGTCCCTGCCTGCGCCACGTCCTCTTCCTTCACCAGGTGCGGCAGAACTTCGTAGACCACGCGGATGGCGCCCACCCCATCGCGCGCAATTTCTTCGGTAACGGCGGCCACCGCGGCAACCTCCGTGCCCTGCCACTGAATTTCGGTTCCCGCCGGGGAGACCACGTGTACCGCCGTCACGCCTTCGATCTTCTCCGCCGCACTGGTGTCCACACTGGTGACGCGTGCATGCGCGTACGGGCACGTGAGGTAGACGCCAAACAGCAGGTCCTTCGGATTCATGTCGGACGAGTAGCGCGCGCGGCCACTGGCTTTGACCGGGCCATCGAGGCGCTTCGGCGACTGGCCGATCACCTTGCGGGCTTCCATGGGAGGCCAGCTATAGTCGGGCGTGTTGGGCGTGTCAGCCATTCTTGCCTCCTTGCGCCTTCAGAGTGCGCGCCGCTTCGAGCACCGCCTGGCGTACGCCCATGTACGTTCCGCAGCGGCACAGGTTTCCGCACAGCCCGTGTTCGACGTCATCGAGATTGGGGTTGGGATGCTCGGCCAGGAACCCCTTGGCCGCCATCACAAATCCCGGTGTGCAGTAGCCGCACTGCTGGGCATCGTGATTCCAAAACGCGGCCGAGACCGGGTGCAGCTTGCCGGGCTCGGCGATGCCCTCGATGGTTTCGATGGCTTTGCCCTGCGCGTCGATGGCCAGCACACTGCATGAGTAAACGCTTTTTCCATCGATGAGAACCGTGCAGGCGCCGCACGTGCCGCGGTCGCAGACGCGCTTGGCGCCCGTAAGATCCAGCCGGTTGCGCAGCGCGTCGAGCAGCGTCACGCGCGGTTCCACGGTCAGTCGAACCGGCTTGCCGTTGATGTTGAGCGTGATGGGGACCGGGCCTGGCCCAATGCTGGCGGCCATCGCCGGCGCGGCTTCCGTCGCCTTCTCGAGTAGCCCGCTTCCCAGCGCGCCACTGCCGATTCCGACACCGCGGATGAACCCGCGCCGCGAAAAAGCGGATTTGGCCGGCCGGGAGCGATCCGGCTCTTTCCTGGAGCTCACCTAAGATACCTTCCTTTCGTCACTTGGTAGGGCATGCTTTAGAGCCTGCTGAAAAACACGAAAAGCATCATGGCCACCGATCAACACAGATGAACACAGATTGAAAAGAATTGGTTTATCCGTGTTCATCAGTGTTCATCCGTGGCCCAAAAATGTTTTTTTCGGAAGTTTTTTCAGCAGCCTCTTTAGCTTGCCTGTGTTGTTTGATTCGACCTTTTCCTGCGTCCGGTTTTCGTTCAGTCAATATATCAAATCCGCCACGCGGCATAGTGGCGCGGACGTGATAAACAGCACGCCCGCCGCGCTGCACGCTGAACATTGGATGATCGAGCGACTCGAAAGTGGCAGGCGCTCGACCCCTTTTCTCCTTGAATCGAAAACCCCTTCGGAGCAGCCGGACCCTGATGAATCGCACCGGAAAGAGCTTGCCCCACCGGTAACCGGCCAGTTGTTAACATAGCCGGTCGTGATCGCATGAACACTGTGACAGCCGGACCCGCCAGCGCGGCTCCGTTTCAACCCGAAAGCGCGCCGGACTATTTGCCCGTCCCGATCCTGCGGGAACTGCAACTAGCCCGGCTACGCGGCATTATCGAGCGGGCATGGTCGAATGTGCCGCTGCACCGCTCGCGGATGGAGGAGCGCGGCATCGAGCCGGGCGATCTGCGGAGCCTCGACGATATCGCCGCGTTGCCATTTACCACCAAGAGCGATCTGCGCGACACCTATCCGTTCGGTCTGTTCGCCAGCCCGATGCGGGATATCGTGCGGCTGCACGCCTCCAGCGGCACCACCGGCAAGCCGATCGTGGTGGCGTACACGCAGCGGGATGTGGATGTCTGGACCTCGGTGATGGCGCGTAGTTTCGCCACCTGCGGGCTGCATGCCGGCGACATCATACAGAATGCGTATGGCTACGGGCTGTTCACCGGCGGCCTGGGTGCGCACTATGGAGCGGAAGGCCTGGGCGCCACGGTGATCCCCATTTCGGGCGGCAACACCGACCGACAGATCATGGTGATGCGCGATTTCGGCGTCACCGCCGTCTGCTGCACGCCCAGCTACTTTCTGCATCTGATCGAGCGCGCCGGCCAGCTCGGCGTGGATATACGCGCACTGCCCGTGCGCGCGGGCGTCTTCGGCGCCGAGCCGTGGACCGCATCCATGCGCAAGCGCATCGAGAGCGCGTCCGGCATCCAGGCATTCGACATCTACGGGCTATCGGAAATCATCGGACCAGGCGTCGCGGTCGAGTGCCCGCACCAGGACGGCTTGCACATCTTCGAGGATCACTTCTACCCGGAAATCGTGGACCCGGAAACGGGCCGCGTGCTGCCGGAGGGCGAGGAAGGCGAGCTGGTGCTGACCACGCTCTCGAAGCTCGCGATGCCGATGATCCGCTACCGGACGCGCGATATTACCGCGCTGATGCCGGGCGCATGCCCCTGCGGGCGATCTCTGCGGCGGATGCGGCGGATCGGCCGCCGCAGCGACGATATGCTGATCGTGCGCGGCGTCAACGTATTCCCGTCCCAGGTGGAAGCGGCGCTGCTCGAAGTGGAAGGCACTCTGCCGCATTATCAGATCATCCTTACCTGCCAACACGGCCTGGATCAGATCGAGGTCCAGGTGGAAGTGACGCCGGAGACGTTCAGCGACCAGATCGGCGTACTCGAACGGCTGAACCAGGGGATCTCCGACGCGCTCGAGCACGTGCTGGGAATCCGCGCGCAGGTAACGCTGGTCGAACCTCTCACCATTCAACGCAGCGAAGGAAAGGCCCGGCGCGTGATCGACCGCCGTACGGTGCAGCCATGAAACTCCACCAGCTTTCCGTTTTTTCCGAGAACAAGCCCGGCCACGTCGTCGCGCCTTGCCGCCTGTTGGCGCAAGAGGGCATCGATATTCGCGCGCTGGCGCTGGCCGATACGGAGCGCTTTGGCATCCTGCGCATGATCGTCTCCGACTGGCGCCGGGCCAAGGAGTTGCTCGAACAAGCCGGCACGGTAGTGAAGATCACCGAGGTGCTGGCGGTCGAAGTGCCGGACCATCCCGGCGGCCTGGCCGACGTGCTCGAAGCCTTTATCGGCACCGCGATCAACATCGAGTACATGTACGCGTTTCCCTTCGTGCGTGGCGAAAAGGCGGTGCTGATATTCCGCTTCGATCAACCCGACGCCGCCATCGAGCGCCTGCGGGAGCGCGGTTTCCAGGTGCTCTCGAGCGGCGCGCTGGAAGAGCGGTGACTTCGGAATCCCGGCTCAGTCGATCCGAGCCACCGCGAAAGGCCGCGGCGATTCCCCGGCAAGGCGCATGCGCCACATGGTTTCGAACGCGCTTTCGATGTGACGCGTGAACCTCCGGCTGTCGAACAGCGCCGTGGTAAGCCGGTTCGCTTCGAGCTTTTCGCGAATCGCTCGCAGGCGGAGTGGGTCCCGCGCAAGCTCCAAAGCCAGCGCCTCGTAGCCGGCTAATGATCGGGTCACCAGTTCCGGCAGCCCGGCTGCCCGCAACAAGCTGGCCGCCACGCGCCCGGGAAACGCCCGGCCCACGCACGTAATCACCGGGCAGCCGCCCCAAAGCGCATCGCTCGCCAGCGTGTGTGCGTTGTAAGGAAGCGTATCGAGAAACAGATCGGCAACCGCGAAGCGCGCCAGGTGTTCCGGATTTGCGAGCGGCGGTGCGAACACCAGCCGCGCCGCCCCACCGGCGAGCCTCGATTCCGCCTCGCGCCGCAAATTCTCCATAGCGGTCGCGTTCGGTTCGAGCAACCACAACACGCTTCCCGGCACACCGCCGAGCAGCCGCATCCAGATATCGAACATCGGCGCCGCGATCTTGTGTGCGGAGTTGAAGCAGCAGAACACGAACGCCGTTTCGGGCAACCCGCACTCCGCCCGCGCCGGCGTGCGTGGTGCGATGGGCCGCCGCCGGTCGTTCACCTGGTAGCAATCCGGAAGGTGCACCAGCCGTTCGGTGAAGTACGGCTGCTCGCCGGCCGGGACCACGTGCCGGTCCACCAACACATAGTCCACCGCGTCGCTTCCCATGGTGCCGGGATAGCCGAGATAGCTCACCTGAATCGGCGCCGCACCCAGGGCCAGTATCTCCGGCCGCGCATCGGTCGTGTAACCCTTCAGGTCCACCAGGATGTCCACCGCGTCCGCCCGTATCCTGGCGGCGGATTCGGCGTGCGAACACGCGAGCAGATCCACGAACTCGTCGAATGACTGGCTCAACTGCCGGCGCGCCGCACTGCCATCGTCACGCCCATAGGAATACCCGATCAGCCGGAACCGTTCGCGATCGTGCAATTGGAACAGCTCCGCGGTCAGGTGCGCGGTGGCGTGCTCCTGAAAGTCCGCGGACAAATAGCCGATCGTAATGCGGTCCTTGCCTCGCAGCGCCGCTGGCCGTTCGCGCGCAGCGCCCAATTGTCCTGCCGCCCAGCGTTTCGCGCACAGCCACTGCTGGCGCGGCGTGGTATCCAGGCTCAGAAATATGAACGGATTTACGGCCGCGGATTCCGCTTCGACAATCCCAATCAGTTGCGCCGTCAGTTCGTCCAACTGGGCCCAATCGCAAAGCTCTTGCAACAGGCGCGTCAGTTGGGATATCGCCGCGGTGAACGCCGGATCGATCCGGATCGCCGCGCGAAGCGCCGTGAGCGCCTCATCCGGCCGCTCGAGCCGGCGCAGCGCGCTGCCCAGGTTGCGGAACGCCTCGGCGTAGCCGGGCCGCAGATCCACCGCCGAGCGATAGTGGGCTACCGCTTCTTCGAGCGTTCCCATCATCTGCAGCAGATTGCCCAGGTTGTTCCGCGCTTCGGCGTAGTCCGGCGCTTCCGCAATCGCCCGGCGGTAGCTGGCGGCGGCCTCGGCGAGCGCGCCCTCCATCGCCAGCAGATTGCCGAGATCGTTCCAGGCCGCCGCGTAGTGCGGATCGTTGCGCACCGCCTTGCGCAGCAACTCCACCGCCTCGCCGGGATGGCCGTCCTGGAACGCAGCCATCCCAAGCAGGTGCAGCGCCTGCGGCTGGTACGGCGACACATCGAGAACCTTGACGCAGATTTGGGCTGCGCCGGCCAGGTCGCCCGCTCGCGCCACGTCGCGCGCCAGAGCTAGCGCTTCTTCGATGGTGAGCGGCTGCGGCACCGGATCAGTATAGCTGCTGGCAAGCCAAAGCAGCTATCATCAGCGTTGGATCGGCAATCGCCGCAATGCGATCGGAGCCGCGACCAAAGGGAGCGGTCGGTTTCACGCATCGCGTCACCAATGGAGGCACAACTTTGAATCGTCGTGATTTTGTGAAAACCGCGGCTGGTGCGGCAGTGACTCCAGCGCTTGCCCTCCCCTCCGATTCTTCGAATCAGCGGCGGTGGCTGGCCGTTGCGGAAAGCCTGAAACCGCGGCTCAACCGGACGCCGGTGCCGCCAGCCGGCATCGTTAGAATGATCGCCGACGGCGCTGAGTTTCTGCGCTGGCGGGTGGAGCAAGTCTCTCCGGTTGCGGCCCTGACCGAGCGTCTGCTACGGCGCGGCGACTCTGCCGTCATCGACTTCGGCCGCCACCTGACGGGCCATTTTTCATTCTCGATTGCGGGCGAGGGGCGCGGCGTCGATTCACCGGCGCGCTTGAAGCTGACCTTCGGAGAAGTTCCGGCCGAAGTTGCGCAACCTCTCGATCCCTATAACGGCGGTCTCAGCCGGGCGTGGCTCCAGGACGAAACGATCAACATTGACGTGCTGCCGGCAATCGTCGAGATGCCGCGCCGCTATGCGTTCCGCTACGTGAAGCTGGAAATCGTCGATACTTCGCCGAACTACGCCGCACGCATCGCGCAGATCAAAGCCACTGCGCTCTCTTCCGCCGGCACCGATCCATCGCCGCTGCCGGAGCCAGTGCCGGCGCTGCTGCGGCAGATCGACAAAGTCAGTATCGCCACTTTGCGCGACTGCATGCAGACCGTGTTCGAGGACGGTCCCAAGCGCGACCGGCGTCTCTGGATCGGCGATCTTCGCTTACAGGCTTTGACGAACTACGCGACGTTCCGTTGCAACGATCTGGTCAAGCGGTGTCTGTACCTGTTCGCCGCATTCCCGCGCGAGGACGGCCTGCTGCCCGCGTGCGTATTCGAAGATCCCGAGGCGCATCGCGGGCACGAGTACATCATCGACTACGCCGCGTTGTACGCCGCGGCGGTGCTCGACTACGCCAAAGCCACCGGCGATTGGAGCGCCGCCCTCGATCTGTGGCCCGCCGTGCGGAAACAGATGGAACTGCTCTCTGTTTTCGTCGGGCCCGACGGAGTTTTCCTGGCGCCGCCGCGCAGTTGGGTCTTCATCGATTGGAGCGAGTCGCTCGATCGCGCCGCCGCCATGCATGGGGTCTTCGTGTTTTCGCTGGGATGCGCGGCGGAACTGGCGCGCCACTGCGGTGCGGAAAGCGATGCCGCCACGTACGAGCGGTTGATCGCTCGCATGACCGCGGCCGCGCGCAGGGCCTTTTACGATCCATCGCGAAGGCTGTTTGTGAGCGGCGAGAAGCGCCAGGTCTCCTGGGCTTCGCAGGCGTGGATGACGCTGGCCGGCATTGCTACCAGAGAGGAGGCCGCGCAATCGTTCCACGCCGTCGCCGCCGAGGCCGATGCAGTGCGCCCCGGAGCGCCGTATCTCTATCACTATGTCGCCGAAGCCATGTTGCGGTGCGGGCTGAAACAGGAAGCCCGGCAATTGGTGGAAACATATTGGGGCGGCATGGTGAAGGCGGGCGCCGATACGTTCTGGGAAGTTTACGACCCGTCGAATCCCGGCCTCTCGCCCTACGGCAGCACGCTGGTCAACAGCTATTGCCATGCGTGGAGCTGCACGCCCGCCTATCTGCTGCGCAGCCTCGATCTGGCCGGAAAATGAGCCGGGTTGTGTGCATTGTGGGGCAGGCGCTTCCGCCTGCCAACCGGCGAAGCCGGGCCTGCCCCTGGTAACGCCGGCGATCTTGTCGCCGGTTCTTTTTCCTGCTCTCGGTTCCTATTCACGAAGCACGCCCATGGCTGCGAGACATCGGATCGCACGTTTAGGTTACCGCTCGATGCGGAACGTGCGGCGGAGCGGCAGGTCGCGCGAGGAACCCCCCACTTGCACGGTGTATTCGCCCGCCACGAGTTCCCAGGCATCCTTGTCCTCATTGAAAATCGACAGATAATGCGGGTCGAGCGCGAGGGTCACCGTTTTGGATTCGCCGGGTTCGAGCGCAATCTTCTGGAATGCCACCAGGCGCTTAAAGGGTTCACCGGCAGGCTGGGGCAAGGTAGTGTACACTTCGGCGATTTCGGCGCCGGCTCGCTTGCCGGTATTCTTCACTTCGAACGTAATTTGCGACGGCGACACCTGCAAGCCCGAATATCTGTAAGTGGTGTAAGAGAGACCATAGCCGAACGGAAAGAGTGGCTGTTTGTCTTTGGCGTCATACCATTTGTATCCGACCAGCAAGCCCTCGTCGTATTCGATATCGAACCGCCGGGTGTTGACCTTCCAGGGAGCGCCGGGGAACATCGGGACCTCTTCGCCCTGGCGCGGCGGAGGCTGCAACATCTCGGCCGGGTGCGGCAGGTCCGCTTCGGTTTTCGCGAAGGTGACAGGCAGTTTGGCCGATGGGTTCACCTGGCCGAAGAGGATGCTCGAGATGGCTTCGCCGCCACGCGTGCCGGGATACCAGGCTTCCAGCACCGCGCTGACCTGGCCGATCCACGGCATGGTCACTGCGCCGCCGGACTCGATCACGACGATGGTGTGCGGATTGGCCGCGGCGACGGCGCTGACCAGGGCGTCCTGTTTGCCGGGAAGCGAGAGGCTCGGCACGTCGCTGCCTTCGCCGGTCGGCTGATTGACGAAAACGATAGCCACGTCGGACGCCTTAGCCAGTGCCGCGGCCGCGTTCGTATCCGTGCCCGGATCGTATGCGACCTTGGCGCCAGGCGCCTTGGCGCGAATCGCCTTTAACGGCGATGAGCGATGCCAGACCTGGCCATCGGCAATCGCCCAGGGGATCGCGTTACCGCCGATGGGGTCGACCTGCCCGGAACCGCTGCCGGAGAGCACGCCCACGTCCGCGTGCGATCCGATGACGGCGATCGAATGGACCTTCGACGCGGCTAAGGGCAACTGGCCGTCCGCGTTCTTCAGCAGAACGATGGTTTGTTCCGCAACGCGCTCCGCCACCTCGAGACCGTGAAACACGTCGGGTACGCGCCGGTCCGGCGGGTTATCGAACAGCCCCACCGCAAACTCGCTGCGCAGGACACGGTGGATCATGTTGTCGAGGCGGGACATGGGAACCGCACCGCTCTCCACCGCTTTCTTGAGGGCGGCGCCGAAGTAATCGGGTTCGGGCATCTCGAGATCCAAGCCGGCGTTGGCAGCCTTGGCTGTGCTGTGCGTGGCGCCCCAATCGGAGATCACGAAGCCCTGGAAACCGAAATCTTTTTTCAAGACCTGGTTCAGGAGATAGTCGTTCTCGCAAGCATAATCGCCGTTGACCAGGTTATAAGAGCACATGACGGCGCCCGGGTTGGACAACTTCACGGCAATCTCAAAGCCGAGCAAATCGCTTTCGCGCATGGCGCGTTTGCCCACCTTCACATTGACGAAGGAGCGGCCGCTTTCCTGGTCGTTCATGGCGTAGTGTTTGAGGTCGCCGACGATGTGCTGCTCCTGGAGCGCCTTCATCTCGACGCCGGCCATCGTCCCGGCCAGAATCGGGTCCTCGCCGTGGTACTCGAAGTTGCGGCCGTTGCGCGGTTCGCGCGTGAGGTCGATGCCGCCGCCCAGCGTCATGGTGTAACCCTGATCGCGCAGCTCGCGGCCGATCAGCGAGCCGTATTCGCGGGCGAGTTCGATATCCCAGCTCGACGCTTCCGCAATGGTGGAAGGCAGCGCGGTGGAATAGCGGCCGAACACCGAGGAGTGCGTCACGCCAACCGTGGCGTCCGCCATCTGCAGATCGGGAATGCCGAAACGGGGAATGCCCGCGATGAATCCGGCATTGCCCAGCGCTCTGAGCGGCAACGTTTCGGGACCGCCCATCTCCCAGCCGTTGGCATGGAGCAGCGAGATCTTTTCGTCGAGCGTCAGCGCCTGAACCAGGAGGTCGGCTCGCTGATCGGGTGAAAGAGCCTGGTTCATCCAAGGACCGGCGGGCTTCCGCGGCTGCGCGGGCTGCGCCAGGACGGGCGCTATGCCGAGCGTCAATGCCAGGGCGGCGATGGTAAGCCTGGACAGGCGGGGAAGGAGGTTGCGGAGTTTTGTCATGGGCATCGTGGCCATCTCTGCTCAACGTAGCAGGTAGACGCCGCGTCGTGCATGGCGCGTAGTTCCTGCGAGCCTTGTTCTATCGGAGCCGCGACCAAAGGGAGCGGTCACGCTGAAAGGAGCGCCCGCAATTCAGCCGGCATCCCATATCTCAGCGGCAGTACGCTATGTCGTCGGCGGGCAAGGCGATCAAATGACAGGGGACGAATCGTCAGCGTGACCGCTCCCTCCGGTCGCGGCTCCGTTTCGGCGGAATATCCGAGCGGCCAAGTGCGCAAGTACTGCTTTTTGTGCTTGAGGTAGTCAAGGCGTGGGTCGAGGTAAGGGCGCATCGCCGACTTCGGTAAGGATCTTACCGTTTTTCACCGAAAACAAAGCACTTAACCTCCGTTTTTGGAAAGATCCTTACCGCCGACGACTTTCGGCTGCGCTCCCCGGCCCACTGCGGATCGATTCAGGTCCTTTAATGGAGCTAGACTCTTGTTGGCGGATGTTCAGAACGCGAGCACGCCGAGGCGCATGGGAGGTTGGGGTGAGCGCAGGGACAACGGCAGTACCTTTGGCAGACCGCATTTCGCTCAAGGAGAAAATCGGCTACTCCTTTGGCGATGCGGCTTCGAATTTTTATTGGAAGACTTTCGAGTTCTTCCTGATGATCTTCTATACCGATGTCTTCGGGATATCCGCAGCGGCGGTCGGCACCATGCTGCTGGTGACGCGCATCGCGGATGCGGTGGCGGATCCGACGATGGGCGCTATCGCCGACCGGACCAAAACGCGGTGGGGCCACTTCCGGCCGTATATTCTGTGGTTCGCGCTTCCGCTCGCCGTGGCGGGCGTGCTGACGTTCACCACCCCGAATCTTGGCGGCGGCGCCAAGCTGGTCTATGCATACGTTACGTATTCCTTGCTGATGTTCCTGTACACGGCGGTGAACATTCCTTACACCGCGCTGATGGGCGTGATGACGCCGAACTCGCAGGAGCGCACCTCCATCTCGTCGATACGGTTCATTGGGGCTTTCACCGCCGGAGTGATCGTGCAGTTCTTCACGCTGCGGTTAGTCAAATTCTTCGGCGCCGGCAACGACGCGCGCGGCTGGCAGCTCACCATGGTGCTGTACGGTGTCCTAGCCGTCATCCTGCTGGTGCTCTGCTTCTCGATCACGCGCGAGCGCGTGGCGCCGCCGGCGCAGCAGCATTCCGACATCAAGCGCGACCTGGGAGACCTGTTTGGCAGCCGGCCGTGGCTGGTGCTGGTGGGCGTGCTGCTGATGGTGCTGGCGGCGTTCGTGATTAAGGGCTCGGCTTCGGTTTACTATTTCAAGTACTTCTTGAAGCGGCAGGACTTGCTGGGAGCGTTCCTGGTGGCGAACGGGCTGGCGTTTCTGGTTGCGGTTTCCATCACGTCGCGGCTGGCCAAGTGGTTTGGCAAGAAGCCACTGTTCATGATCGCGATCGGCGGCGGAGGTCTCATCATCGCCGGCTTCTGCCTGGCCGGGCCATCGGATCTGTGGCTGATCTTCGCGCTGCAGATCGTTTCCAGCTTCGTGATCGGGTTCAACTCTCCACTGGTCTTCGCCATGTTCGCGGATACGGCCGACCATGCCGAATGGCGCACAGGCCGGCGGACAACGGGACTGGTCTTTGCCTCGGCCATCTTCTCAACCAAGATCGGCGTGGCGATCGGCGCGTGGATGTTCGGCCTCATCCTGGCTTACTTCGGGTACGTGGCCAACGTGGAGCAGACCGGCCGCTCGATACACGGGATTGTCCTCTCGATGAGCTGGATTCCGTGCGTGCTGATGGTGCTGGCAGCCGCCACCATGATGTTCTATCCGCTCGACGATCCGCTGATGGTGAAGATCGAAGCGGAGCTGAAGGCGCGGCGGGGAGAGGTGGAAGCATGACAACGCTGCTGCCGTGGCGCGGGCTGTCAAGCCTGCTGTGTCGAGATTCTTCTCGACATTTCTTCGATCCCCGGCAAGACACGTCGGCACGGGTGCCGACGCAGCACGCACGAGTGCGTGCGCCACGGCTGATTCTTGCGTTGATTTGCTTTTTCGCTTTGGCGTCTTCCGCGCTGGGGGCCGATCTGACGGTGCAGAAGTGGCAAGGCAACGGCATCGACTACTCCGGCTATCGCGCGGGCCAGAACCCGCAATTGAACAAGTTCCCGACGCAGGCGCAGATTCTCGAAGACCTCAAGATCCTGGAGCGGAACTGGACGCTGATTCGTCTCTACGGCGGGGATCAGCACTCCGAGGACGTGCTGGAAGTGATCCGGCGCGAGAAGATCGGGCTCAAGGTGCTGCTCGGCATCTGGCTGGACGGCAGGCCGGGCCATGAGGCCGAGAGCGCGCAGCAGACGGCGACGGGAATTCGCCTGGCCAATGAGTACAAGGACATCGTGCTGGCGGTCGCCGTGGGCAATGAGATTCTGGTCACCTGGTCCGACCACAAGCTGACCGAGGAGAAAGCGCTGGAATACGTGGCGCAGGTCAAGAAAGCGGTGAGCTGCCCGGTGACCGTGGCCGACGACTTTCTCTATTGGCAGAAGCCGGATGCGAAGCTGGCGAACGCCGTGGATTTCATCGTCATGCACACGTATCCGATGTGGGGCCACGAAGACATCGACACGGCCATGCCTTCGACCATCAAGAACTATGAGGCCGTGCGCAAGGCGCATCCGGGGAAGACCATCGTTCTCGGCGAGGCGGGCTGGGCTTCCTACAGCGTGGGCAATCAGCACGTGCCGCGAGCCGGCGACGAAAAGAAACAGAAGCGTTACTACGAGGAACTGACGGCGTGGGCGAAGGCCAACGACGTGACGCTGTTCTGGTTCGAGGCATTTGACGAGCCCTGGAAGGGAAGCGGGACGGAGGGGCACTGGGGATTGTTCTCCGAGGGCCGCAAGGCCAAGCTGGCGATGCAGACGCTCTATCCGGAGCTGATGCCGACCGGGCCGACGTCGCCCGGTTACGATTCGCCGGCCGTTCCAGCAGTCAAGGAGAAACAGTGAGCATGGCTTTCGTCGGCGGGGCGGAGCTCGAAAGCGGCGCGCGGCAGGTGGATGGCGGGGCCATCGAGATAGGTGGTGAACGGTTCTATCGCATCGTCAATTACGATGCGATGGCGCCGTTCCTGATGAGCCTGGTCAGCGACTCGGATCATTGGATGTTCGTCTCGAGCACCGGCGCGCTCTCCGCCGGCCGCCGGGATCCCGACCACGCGCTGTTTCCCTATTACACCGACGACCGAATCCACGACAGCCAGGACCAGACCGGCGGGAAGACCATCCTGCGGGCGACACGCGCCGGGCGCACTTCGCTGTGGGAGCCTTTCTCGCAACGCTACGAAGGACTATACCGCATCACGCGCAGCCTGGCGAAGAGCGTTTACAGCAACAAGATCGTCTTTGAGGAGGTGAACCAGGATCTCGGGCTGTCTTTTTCCTGCGCCTGGATGACGAGCGACCGTTTCGGCTTCGTGCGGCGTGCGACTTTGGTGAACCTGGCAGCGGAGCCGGTCGAGATCGATCTGCTGGATGGCATCGAGAACCTTCTGCCGCACGGCATCACGCGCCGGTTCCAGATGGAATACTCGACGCTGGGGGACGGCTACAAGGAGAACGAACTCGAACCCGAGACGGGACTCGGCCTCTTCAAGCTCAGCTCGGTTCCGGCGGATCGGCCCGAGCCGAATGAAGCGCTGCGCGTGACTACGGTCTGGTCGGAAGGAATCGAGCCGGCGCGGCGGCTGCTGTCGGCGGTGCAGCTCGATCGCTTCCGGCGCGGGGAGGGGGTGGACGAGGAAACGCTCATCCGCGGCCGCCGCGGCGCGTATTTCATCAACGCGCGGGTGACGCTGGCGGCGGGCGGGCGCAAAGAGTGGAGCTTGGTCGCGGAGGTGGATCAGGACGCGGCGGGCGTGGCGGCACTGGTGCGGTTGCTCAGGGCTGAGGGGGCTGGATCGTTCAGAGAGGGCGCTAGCGGCGCGGCTGAAAATCGCGGCGGAAGAAAAGCCGAGACGACTCTCGGCTCGGCAGGCCTGACGGCCCGCGCCACGGTGGCGATAGGCGCGCTGCTTGACGAAGACATCGCGCGCGGTACGCGCAACCTGGTGCGCATCGTGGCTGGCGCCGACGGTCTTCAACTCACGGGCGACGATCTCAGCTCGGACCGGCACTTCTCGAATGCTTTGTTCAACACCATGCGTGGCGGAATTCCGGATCGCGGGTATGTGATTTCGCGCTCCGACTTCGCCGCGTTCCTTGGCAAGGCCAACCACGCGGTAGCCGAGCGGCAGGCCGCATTTCTCGATACGCTCGACGAAACGCTGCTCGACAGCCGCCTACTGGAACTGGCGCGCGAACAGAACGACCCGGATTTGGAGCGGCTGGCGCATGAGTATCTGCCGCTGACCTTCAGCCGGCGTCACGGCGACCCCAGCCGGCCGTGGAACATTTTCTCGATCGAGGTCAAATCCGAACACGGCGAGCGGATCCTCAACTACCAGGGCAACTGGCGCGACATCTTCCAGAACTGGGAAGCGCTGGCGCTCTCCTTCCCCGGTTATGTTGAGAGCATGATCTTCAAGTTTGCCGGCGCTTCCACCGCCGAGGGCTACAACCCGTACCGCATCATGCGCGACGGCTTCGACTGGGAAGTGCTGGACCCCCACGACGCGTGGTCGTACATCGGGTATTGGGGCGACCACCAGGTGGTCTACCTGTTGAAGTTGCTGGAGGTTTCGGCGCGCTACCATCCTGGCGCTATGGCCGGGCTGCTGACGCGGCGCGTCTTCACTTACGCCAACGTGCCCTATCGCATTAAGCCGTATGGCGCGATGCTGGAAGACCCGCGCAGCACGATCGATTTCGACGCCGCGCTCGACCGCGAGATTCGCCAGCGGGCGGAATCGATGGGAGCGGACGGCAAAGCTCTGCCGGGCGCGGACGGCGCGCCTTACCGCGTGAACCTGGCGGAGAAGTTGCTGGTGCTGGCGCTGGCGCGGCTGTTCAATTACATCCCCGAGGCCGGCCTGTGGATGAACACGCAGCGGCCGGAATGGAACGACGCCAACAACGCGCTGGTGGGCTCCGGCGTGTCGATGGTGACGCTGTTCTTTCTGCGGCGGTTTCTGTCGTTCTGCCGGGGTGTTTTTGATGCAGCCGGCACGCCAGAGATCGAAGTTTCGGCGGAAGTCGCGGAGGCTTTTCGGCGGGTGGCGGAAACGCTGGAACGGCACGCGGGGCTGCTGGGAGGGCCGATATCGGACCATGATCGCAAGGCCGTTCTGGACGATCTGGGCAACGCGGGGAGCGACTACCGCGCCGGGCTTTACGCGCACGGGTTTGCAGGAACGCAGACGGCGCTGAGCATCGCGGAGATCGGTGCCTTTTGCGATGCGGCGCTGCGGCACATCGACCATTCGATTCGCGCCAATCGGCGAGACGACGGACTCTATCACTCCTACAACCTGATGAAAGTCGCGGGCGGCGGGATCGCGATTCGCCGTCTTTACGAAATGCTGGAAGGGCAAATGGCGGTGCTGAGCTCGGGCGCGCTCTCGGTGCACGAATCGGCTGATCTTCTCGACGCGCTGCGCAACAGCGCGCTGTATCGGGCCGACCAGAACAGCTACGTGTTGTATCCGGACCGCAAGCTGCCGGGCTTCTTCGAGAAGAACAACATACCGGACGCGGCCATCGCGCAATCGATGACGTTGGCGGAGATGATCGAACGGGATGACCGCCGCATCGTGATTCGGGATTCCAATGGCGTGGCGCACTTCAACGCGGCCTTCCGCAATGCCGGGCTGTTGAAAGAGGCGCTGGCCGGCTTGGGCCTGCCGAATGAGGAGAACGCGCAGATCCTCGCGCTGTATGAAGATGTGTTCGATCACCAGTCGTTCACCGGCCGCTCGGGCACGTTCTATAAGTATGAGGGGCTGGGTTGCATTTACTGGCACATGGTTTCGAAGCTGCTGCTGGCCGTGCAGGAAGTGTTGGACCGGGCCGGATGCGCGGGCGAGGACGCCGCGGTGATCGAACGCCTGCGGAAACACTATTACGAGATCCGCGAAGGCATCGGTGTTCACAAGCCGCCGGAGTTGTACGGCGCGATCCCCACCGATCCGTATTCCCACACGCCCGGTTTTGCGGGAGTACAGCAGCCCGGCATGACCGGACAGGTGAAAGAGGATTTGATCACGCGGCTGGGCGAGATGGGCGTCGGCGTCACGGATGGACGGATGGTCTTCCGCCGTCACCTGGTGAGCCAAGGCGAGTTTCTGGCGGGAGCGCGGACATTCCCCTACTACGATCTCGACGGCAAGGAGCGCAGCCTGGATCTCGGGCCCGGCACGATGGCGTTCACGACCTGCCAGACGCCGGTGGTGGCCCACCAATCGGGGCCGCGGAGAATCGAAATCACCCGTGCCGATGGCTCCCGCGGAAGGATTGAAGGGCTGGACCTCGACGCGCAAACCAGCGCAGCGATATTCGAGCGCAGCGGAGCGGTCCAGAGGCTGGACGTGTTCTTCGGGTTCGAAGGCGAGTAGCGTCGGGCATCATCCACCACCGGCGCAAGACGTTCAGCATGGCCACGAGGGTCTTCCTGGAGCTATTGCGGCAGAAAGCCGCCGCGGAACATTCGGTGGTCGCCGAAGCCGCCCGCTGAGAGCCGCGGCCCAGTCTCGGTCGGGGACAGTCTCGGTCGGGGACAGACCGCTCTGTCCACGCGGCGCAAGAGCGGCGCCTTGGGACAGAGAGGTCTGTCCCCTTGCGCTGCCGTTCAAACCTCTACAATATTGGCGGCTGCCGTTCGTCTACAGGAGTGGATGGACGCGTTAGCGAGTATCGGTTCGATGACCGAACAAAATCGGCAACTCTCCGAAGTTATCGCGGAAGAGCGCACCCGGCTGCGCAATTTCATTCGGAAACGGGTGCCGAACGAAGCCGACGTGGAAGATCTTCTCCAGGAGGTCTTCTATGAGCTGGTGGAAGCTCACCGTTTGCTGGTGCCGATTGAGTATGTGACAGGCTGGCTTTTTCGGGTCGCGCGCAATCGCATCACGGACCTTTTCCGCAAGAAGAGGCCGGCGAATTTCACCGACCGGGCGATCCAGGAAGAAGACGGCGAGCTGCTGCGGCTCGAGGATCTGTTGCCGTCGCCCGATGCCGGGCCGGAAGCGCTCTATCTCCGCAGCGTGCTTCTGGATGAGCTGAAACTGGCGCTCGGCGAACTGCCGGCCGAGCAGCGCGAAGTATTCGTCGCTCACGAACTGGAGGGGCGCAGTTTCAAGGAGCTGTCGGCGGAAAGCGGCGTCAGCGTCAACACGCTGCTCTCACGCAAGCACTACGCGGTGCTTCACTTGCGCGAGCGGCTGCGCACTATTCACGACGAGTTTACGAGGGAATGAGGAACCTATCATGAAAAAGAAGTGGATATTCCTGGTGGCCCCGCCGGCGGTCGTGCTTTTCATCGCGATTTGCGGCGAGGTGGTGATGCATCTTTGGAACTGGCTGGTTCCGATGCTGTTCGGATTGCGGCAGATTACGTTCTGGCAGGGTCTCGGGCTGCTGATTCTCAGCCGGATTCTGTTCGGAGGCTTGGGCCATCATGGCTCGGATGGGTCCCATCGGGGCTGGCGAAAGGGCGAGCGCTGGGGGCGGATGACGCCCGAGGAGCGCGAGAAGTTCCGCCAGGGCATGCGATCCCGCTGCGGCGGATCCTCAGCGCCAGCCAGCGGAACCAATGAGCCGGCCTAATCGCGCCGGCTTCCGCACCGCTCGCGGAGACATGAATCGGCTCCGATTTCTGTGCATGAGTCATGCCGCGCCTTTTTCCCGCAACTCCCTATGAGACTGCCGCGAGGTTTTGGGGAGAGCGGGAAAGAGATGAGGATTCTGCGCAGACGCCGATATCCATCAGATTTCCACCGGCCGGATCGTCAGTCCGGTTGCCGGTATCAACCGGAAGATGAGCCGGCCGGAAATGTGGATATGCTAAGCTGGACCAACCACTCAAAATGGACCCGGGCATGGAAACTGGGCTTGCCGCCGATGGCGACATTACCCAGTTGTTGCGCCAGTGGAGCGACGGGCGTGACGAAGCTTTTTGCGAATTGCTGCCTCTTGCCTACAACCGCCTGCGGCAAATGGCCAAAGCCCGCATGCGTTGTGAGCGGCAGGATCACACCCTCCAGCCGACCGCGCTGGTCGCCGAACTGTATTTGCGGCTTGCCGGAGCGAGACTGGCGAACTGGAAAGACCGGGAGCATTTCTACAGTTTTTGCGCGCGAGCCATGCGCTGGATCCTCACCGACCATGCCAGGGCGCGCGGCAGCGGGAAACGGCGGGGCGACCTGCTACTGCCGCTCACCCAGGATATCCGCTGGCTCGGCGAGCGGGAGCAAGACGCCTACGATCTCGACCGGGCGTTGTCGCGCCTGGAGGAAATCGATTCCCGCAAAGCAAAGGTCCTTGAGTTACGCGTTTACCTGGGCTGCACGGCCAAGGAAACCGCCGACATTCTCAACTTGTCCAAGGCGACCGTGGACCGCGATATGACATTGGCTTGCGCCTGGCTTTGCCGCGAGCTGCGGCCCGAAGAGTAGCGCTTTCGCGTCCGGGGCAGCCAACCCCAAACGAATGGGAGGCACTCACATGGATCCACTCTGGCAGCGGGTGGAGGAGCTATTTCACTCCGCGCTCGAACAACCGGCAGCCGAACGCGAAGGGTGGCTCGCCGCGCAAACCGGATTCGATCCGGCGTTGCGGGCGGAGGTTCGGTCCCTGCTCGTGGCGGACCGCAAGAATGGGGAGCTCAACGAGCGGAGCCGCGCCGCCGAGCCGGAGCCCGCTGGAGAAACCGGCGAGCTTGCGCCGGAGGAGCCCGGGCGCCGCTTCGGTCCCTATCGGACGGAGCGGCTGCTCGGCTGCGGCGGCATGGGCGCGGTCTATCTGGCACGGCGGGACGACGGACAGTTCGATCAGATCGTCGCACTGAAAGTGATGGCCGCGCACCTGGCCGGCGAGGAGTTCGTGCGCAGCTTTCGTAACGAGCGGCAGTTGCTGGCCGCGCTCGCCCATCCTCATATCACGCGCCTGCTGGATGGTGGCGTGGCGGCGAACGGCGACCCCTACCTGGTGATGGAGTACATCGAGGGCCAGCCGCTGGACCGCTACTGCGCCGCTCGCAAGCTGCCGGTGGAGGCGCGCATCCGCTTGTTCCAGCAGGTGTGCGAGGCGGTCGAGTTTGCGCACCGGAATCTGATCGTGCACGGCGATCTGAAACCCGCCAACATACTGGTGACCGCGGACGGCACGGTGAAGCTGCTCGATTTCGGCACCGCCAAACTGTTGCGCAATCCTGACGGCCAAGTCACTCAGTTCGCGTTGCTGACTCCCCGTTATGCGAGTCCCGAGCAACTTCGTGGCGAGCTGGTGAATACCGTAAGCGATGTTTTTTCCCTGGGCGTAATCCTCTACGAAATGCTCACCGGCGCCTGGCCGTTCGGCGATCCCAGGTCGACCGCCGACGGAGTGGACCGCTTATTACACGGACGCGAGCCAAGCGCGCCGGCGCAGGTAGTGTCGGAGGGCGCCGCGGCGGAGCGGTCGGCGAGCCGGGAGCGCCTGCGGCGCCAAATCGAGGGAGATCTGTCCACCATCGTTCTCAAGATGCTGGAGAGCGAACCGGCCCACCGGTACGAAAGCGTGCGGGAGGTGCGTGAGGATCTGGAACGCTTCCGCGACGGACGCCCGGTTCACGCGCGTTCGCATTCGGCCTGGTACGCCGCCCGCAAGTTCGCGGCCCGCCACTGGCTCGCGGTATCGGCAACGGGCTTGTCGGTGGTGGCGCTGGCCAGCCTGACCGTCGTCAGCGTCTATGAGTCCGCGCAGGCGCGAGCCCAGGCCGTGCGCGCCGAGCGGGTCAGCAAGTTCGCGGAATACACGTTCCTTTCCGCTACCTCGTTTTGGAACAGCCCTCTGCGCGGCAGACGCGATGCGATCCAGTTTACCGACATTTTGGATAACGCCGCCGACCGGCTTGGCAGGGACCTTCGCGACGATCCCGAGGCGGAGGCCAGGCTGCGCGGCACGCTGAGTGGCACCTATTCGATGCTCGGAGAACCGGCGAAAGGGGAGCGGCAGGTCCTCCTGGGAATCCAAACGCTGCGGCGGGCTCGCAACGCCTCGCCCCTGATCGCGCCCATGCTTTACCACTCCCTGTGCACTGCCCTAAATCTTCAGGGCCGCTACGCCGAGGCGTTGGCCGCATGCCGCGAGACCGCGGCATTGTGTCGCGTCAGCGACCGCGACCGCCTCGGTGGCGTGCTGCACGACACCGCCTACATGGCGGTGAATGCCGGCGAACCGCTGCCGGAGGCCGAAAAGATGTACTGGGAGGCGCTATGGGTTTCCATCCCCTCCAATCCCCTTCTGCCGGCAATTTCCTATAGCCGCGTTGGGATGCTTCGTCTTCGCCAGGGCGACCTCGATGGTGGCGAGCGCCTACTGCAGGAGGCCGAGCCGGCGCTCCGCGGGAAGGGCGAACCGCTCATTGAAATCATCCCCGTTCTGTACGCGCGCGCATTTGAAGAAGACGTGCGGGGCCATTACCCGGAGGCCGTCCGGCTGATGAGCGAGGCGCTGGACCTGGTCACGCGCAGACGGGTTGCGTTCATGGAACCCGACAACCTGGCGCTGCAACTGGCCGCATACGAAGCTCTCGCGGGAAACCCAGGCGCGCTCGCCCGCTTGCACGATGTCGAGGGACGTCTGCCGTCCGGGGCGGCTGCGCCGGTGGACCGGATCCGGCACGACCTGTTCGCCGGGATTGTGGAGGCGCGTTGCGGATCGAAGGCCGCGGCCGAACGTCGCCTGCTCTCCGCTCTCGGCACGCAGGAAAAGGAGATGAGCCGGCAGCCGGATATCGCCGTCGAGATTTGCCTGCGCCTGATGGAACTGTGGCACGCCTCGGGAAGAGAGAAGGAGGCCGCCGAGGCCGCGCGCCGTGGCCTGCGCGCAGCCGCACTAGCGTACGGCAGTTACTTTGCCGGGCATCCTTTCGTGGTTGAGATGCAGAAGAGTCTTCGGTGAGACTGGCCGGATTGCCGCGAGGCACCCAGTGTGGTTCTATTTGCCGGTGTAGGTTACGTGCCAGACGCTACGGGAGCCATCGTCGGTGACGAACAGGCTGCCGTCTTTAGCGATGGCAACGCCTACGGGGCGACCCCAAACCTGCCCGTCTTTGGTCACGAAGCCGGTGAGGAAGTCTTCATAACTGCCGTCGGCATGACCCGCGTGCATGGGGATGCGGATGACTTCGTATCCGGCGCGGTTCCTACGGTTCCATGAGCCGTGTTCGGCGGCGAATCCATCGCCGTTGTAAGTGGCGGGAAACTGCGCCTTCGCGGTGGGATAGAAGACTAATTCGAGCGAGGCCATGTGGGGTTGTAAGAGGACATCCGGCGTGATGACCTTGGAGGCGAGGTCGACGCGGGTGCAGCCCTTGGCTTGCTCGGGAGTGAGCGCGGCCGCTTGCAAATTCGGTCCGGTGCCATTGGCGCACGGCGCGGGAAGGCGCGGGTCCTGGTGACCGCCCATGTAATACCAGGGCCAGCCATAGAAGCCGCCTTCCTTGACCGAGGTCACATAGTCGGGGACGAGGTGATTGCCCAGATTATCGCGCTCGTTGGTGGAGCACCAGAGCTGGCCCGTCGTGGGGTTGATGGCCTCGCCGACACAGTTGCGGATGCCGGAAGCGTAGACCTCGATGAATTTGCCTTCCGGAGTGAACTCGAGGACGTCCGCGCGGTGGAACTCGCGGGGGTGCGTGTCGGGATCGTCGACGTTGGAGCCGGAACCAACCGAGACCAGCATGTGCTGGCCGTCTTGGCTGAAGACGACGTCGCGGGTCCAGTGGCCGCCGCCCCTGAGCTGCGCGTAGCCGGGGATGTTGGGAACGATGGTCTCGGCGGGGCCGGTCGCATGGAGATCGCCGGAGTGATATGGGAATCGCTGAATGGTGGTGGCGTTGCCGACGTAGACGTACTGAGGATCCGCGGCAGGGTAAAAGGCGATGCCGAAAGGGTGATCCAGCCCGGTGGCGAACTTCTCGATTTGGGCGGCCTTGCCGTCCGGCCCGGCGCCACGGAGAACGAACAGGGCGCCGGCGCCGGAGTCGGCGAGGAAGAGATCGCCGTTGGGTGCGGTGCGGATGAGGCGCGGCATGGTGAAGGTGCCGCCACTCAGGGCCATCACTTGCTTGTTGTCCGCGCGCTGCATGGGAGCAGCGTCGCCGCCGGCGTAGAGCGTGACTTTGAATCCGGCAGGCGCGAGTGGCCATTGGTCGGCGGGACGCGGAATCAAGTGGGGCGTATTGTCGACCGCCTCATCGGGCTTGGGCTGGGGAAGGTCGGCGAGAGTGATTTTGCGGCGGATGCCGGGCTGCTGCTGATTCCAGTCGGCGAATGCGGCCTGGCCGGTGACGGTCTGCTGAGCCGGCACTAAGGCGGGAAGCAACAGAGAGGCGGCGAGTAAGGTGCGGAATCTCATCATCAATAGTCTCCCGGCTTAGAAGCGTGACCGCTTCCTTCGGTCGCGGCTCCGTGGAGTCGCGCGATGACCGCTCCCTTCGGTCGCGGCTCCGTTAGCGCGTAAAGGCAGCGGTCAGGATACTTCAGAGATGCTACGCCTGGCGTCCCGGATTCGCAGTGGGTTCGTTACTGCTTCTTGGGTTGGTATTCGACGAACAGTTCCGGAAACTGCTGCTTCAAGGCGGCGATTTTCGGACGGTCGCACACTTGAATATATGAGTTGCCCGGGTTGTGGTAGGCGTAGTCCTGATGATAATCTTCCGCCCGATAGAATGCCTTGAGAGGAGTCACTTCGGTCACGATCGGCGCCGGAAAGACCTTTTGCCGATCAAGCTGTGAGATGTAAGCCTTCGCTAACCGCTGCTGCTCCTCGTTAGCGAAGAATATCGCCGATCGATACGACGTGCCCACGTCGGGGCCTTGCCGGTTCAACTGCGTCGGATCGTGGGCGACGGAGAAATAGATCCGCAGCAACTGGCCATAAGTGATGCGCGATGGATCGTAGATCACCTCAACCGATTCGGCGTGCCCGGTCGTCTCCGTGACCACCTGTCGATAGGTAGCGGTATTCGCGGATCCGCCCGAATATCCGGCCGTGGTGGCGAGAACTCCCCGCACGCGTTGAAATACGGACTGTACGCCCCAAAAGCAGCCTCCGGCAAATACGGCGGTTTCCCTTCCTGGCTGTTTGGCGAGGGGAACATCGGTGGCTGGTGGCGGAATCAGCGGAGTCGCGAAACCCGCGGCGGCCGAGAGCAAAAGACCAGCGGCGATGCGGCGCAAAGCAAGTTGGAAAGACATCGGCAATTCTCAGTTTCATGGTACTGCCGAAATCGTCACCCGGCATGCGCCAGCTTGGTAAACTATCGCACATGGGAACCACCAGGCCGGAGCCGTTAGCGGAGCTTCTCGATGCCATTCGTCAGTCGGCTTCCGCGGCGCGAGCGTTGGGGCCTCTGCAAGAAGAGGTGGTCGCGGCAATCTCGGAACGGCTACCGCAATACAACTGGGTGGGCTTTTACATGCTGGATCCGGACGATCCGGAAATGTTGGTGCTGGGTCCTTTTGCCGGCGAGCCGACGCCGCACGTGCGCATTCCGGTCGATCGGGGGATTTGCGGAGCCGCGGTGGCATCGCGCGCCACCATTGTCGTCGATGATGTCAACGCCGACCCGCGCTATCTCTCTTGCTCGATCAAGACGCGGTCGGAGATTGTAGTTCCCATTTTCGTGGATGGCAAAGTTGCCGGCGAGATCGATATCGACAGCCACCAGCCCGCGGCATTCGCCGACGCCGACCGCGCATTCCTCGAGGAAGTGGCGCGGATTGTCGGGCATTACATTGCAATCAGCCAAACGTAAACGCCTCAAATGCTTCACCGCGGCAAACCTGGGTAGAATCGTCAGATGGCCCCTGTTGAGACTTCTTACTTTGCATACTGCGCGGCTCACGTTCCGATTGCCGGCAGGAGCTGTGCGCGAACGCTATTGTCCAGCTTGCGAGTTTTTCTGCTGGCGGCTTTAGCCGTTACCGCGTGGCAGCCGGCCCTTGCCGGCCCTCAGCAGACAGGGAACGCGGCTCCGGGCGACAGCGATATTCCCAAGACCTTCACTGCCCCCGCGGCGGACTATGACTACGTCCGGCGCGAGGTGATGATCCCGATGCGCGACGGCGTGAAACTCTTTACCGTGATTATTGTGCCCAAGGGCGCGCGCAACGCGCCGATTCTGCTCACCAGAACGCCCTATGACGCCTCCAAGCGCACCGCCCGAAACAACAGCGTGCACATGCTGGCGGCCATGCCGGAGTCGGACGAAGTGTTTGTCGCCGATGGCTACATCCGCGTCTTCCAGGACGTTCGCGGCAAGTACAAGTCGGAGGGAGACTATGTGGTGACGCGCCCGGTGCGCGGCGCTCTCAATCAGACCCAGGTGGATCACGTCACCGATGCCTACGACACCATTGACTGGCTGGTGAAGAACACCCCGGAGTCGAACGGACGTGTGGGCATGATCGGCTCTTCCTACGAGGGCTTTACGGTTGTGATGGCGCTGCTGGGCCCGCATCCGGCGTTGAAGGTCGCGGCGCCGGAGAGCCCTATGGTGGATGGCTGGATGGGCGACGATTGGTTCCACTACGGCGCGTTCCGGCAGATCAACCTCGACTACCTGATGGAGCAGACCGGGCAAAAAGGCGCGGGTGATGCAGTGCCTCGCGATGCCTATGACGATTACGAGGCATTCCGCCGGGTTGGCTCGGCCGGCGCCTGGGTTCGCTTGCACGGCCTCGATCAGCTCCCAGCGGTTCAGAAGATGATCGAACATCCCGCCTATGACTCGTTTTGGCAGGGCCAGGCGCTCGACAAGCTGGTGGCCGCGCAACCCTCCCAGGTGCCGGCCATGTGGATTCAAGGGCTATGGGATCAGGAGGACATGTGGGGCGCGATTCACTGCTACCTGGCCCTCAAGGCCAAAGGACAGGCCGATCACAATTACCTGGTGATGGGCCCGTGGCGGCACAGCCAGGTGAATTATGATGCCTACAATCTCGGGCCGCTGAAGTGGAAGGGCGATACCGCGCTCGAATTCCGGCGCGATGTGCTGAAGCCGTTCTTCGACCAGTATCTGAAGTCCGGAGCGCCCAAAGTCGAGACGCCGCCCGTGTTCATCTACAACACCGGCGAGAATCATTGGGACCGTTTCAAAAACTGGCCGCTGGCCTGCGACGAGCATTGTGCTTCGCCAATGAAGCCGCTATATTTGCAATCGGGATTCGGCTTGGGATTTGACAAGCCGGCAGCTTCGGGAGCCGCTGCCGATTCCTATGTTTCCGATCCCGCCAAGCCCGTGCCTTATGTGCCGCGGCCGGTTCGATTCGCGGATTATGACGCATGGAAACCGTGGCTGGTGACAGACCAGCGCGCGGCCGCCGACCGGACCGATGTTTTGACCTATGAAACGGCCGTGCTCAAGACCCCGCTACGCATCAGCGGAGCGCCGGCCGCCGACGTATTCGCCGCCACCAGCGGCACGGACGCGGACTGGGTGGTCAAGCTGATCGACGTTTATCCGGACGAAGTGCCGAGCCAGCCCGAAATGGGAGGCTATCAACTGGCGGTTGCCATGGACATCTTCCGCGGGCGCTACCGCGAGAGTTTCGAACACCCCTCCGCCATTGCGGCCGGCCAAGTCGAACGTTATCGCTTCGCGTTGCCGACCACCAACCACGTGTTTCTGCCCGGCCATCGGATCATGGTGCAGATCCAGTCCAGTTGGTTCCCGCTGTACGATCGAAACCCACAAACCTATGTCCCCAACATCTTCTTCGCCTCGCCGGACGATTACGTCAAGGCAACCGAGACGGTGTACCGCTCCGCCGAACAGCCGAGTGCGGTCTGGTTGCCGGTTGTGCCGTAGAGCGTAGGTCACCACGGCGCTGGACGTGCTTGCAACGGCAACCCTGTGGCAGCCAGGTCTCAGGCCTTTTCGACTCGCTTGGCGCCTCGGCCCAGGAGCTGATGCAGGGCAAAGGGAACTTCGTCGGGGTGCGTTGCACACCAGGCAACGATGCGCTCGAACTTGACGGTGTCCTCGGCGATGGCGCTGATTTCCATCAGCTCGGTTTCGATGATCTCCGGGTCTCGCATATAACACCCAGCATGGCACACGGCGGCATCCGCGGGCACCCGACATAAAAGTGAATGGCGCGTTCCAGCATTGGGCACGGGCTCAGCCCCGGAGGGGCGAAAGATCATAGCCCACGGCGCAAAGCCGTGGGAAAGGACGGCGGTGAGCTTAGCCCCGGAACGGGGCGTAAGACGTTGTTGGCGGCGATCTTCCGCCCCGTTCCGGGGCTGGTAGTGAATAACCGGTTCCCACGGCTTACGCCGCGGGCTATTTTCTAACGCCCTCCGGGCTGAAGATGCGGCCGAGCGTAGCTGTACGCTCGGATACCGGCAGATCTTCACGGAATCCGAGGGCTCGCCACTCTCATGTCGTACACCCATCCGCGAGGGGCAGCGCGTGGTGCGGCGATCAAGTCCCCTACAATATAAGAAGTGATCTACACAATCTGGGCCGCCGAGGTTGGCTTGAAACGCATATGAGCAAGCCTATCGGCATTTTTGATTCGGGTGTCGGCGGACTCACCGTGTTGAAAGCCTTGCGTGGCAAGCTTCCCCATAGCGACTTTGTCTACGTGGGCGACACCGCGCGCGTCCCTTACGGACGCAAGCCGAAAGAAATGGTGCGCGGCTTCGCCAACGAGATCGCCTGTTTTCTGCAAACCCTTGACGTCTCGGCGATCGTGGTCGCCTGCAATACGGCCTCGGCGTGCGCCCTTCCGGACCTGGCCGAGCGGATGCCAATTCCGGTGTGGGGCGTAATCGACCCCGGCGTGGAGGCGGCGCGGCGCGTGACGCGGACCGGGCACGTCGGCGTCATCGGCACCAAGGGGACGATTGCGAGTGGCGTGTATCAGAGCAAACTGAACGCGTTGGGTCTCACGGTGTGGGCGCAAGCCTGTCCTCTGTTCGTCCACCTGGTGGAAGAGGGGTTATCGGATTCGAGCGAAGCCGAAGTCCTGACGCGACACTACTTGTCCGCTATGCCGCAGATTGACACGCTCATACTGGGCTGCACGCATTATCCCGTGCTTGCGCCGGTGATCCAGCGCGTGGTGGGCTCGGCGGTGGCGCTGGTGTCGAGCGCGGAGGTCACGGCTGACGTGGTGTCGCGCGCGCTCGCGGACTCGCCCGGCGGGATTGGCCGCGTGACACACTACGTCACCGGCGGCGTGCCGGCGTATCAGCACACGGCCGAGGTGATCGGCGGAGTGGATGGCCGGGTGATTCCGCTCGATGTCGCCAGGCTGGCGGATGCGGGCGTCATCGCCGGGTAAACGCCGGCCGTTCAGAGCCACGATCGGCGAGAAGCATTCCGGCATTTCGAATTGTCACTGGCGCGCAACCGCCGGTGGGCAGTTGCCAGTTGAGGAGCACATCGGGCCATCAGACCAGCGCTACGACATCCTTGGAGCGCTCGGACTTCAGATAGGCGTTGGGATCGTGATAGAGAGCGCCCTCGGGAAGCCACTCCATCAGCGACCCGAGATCCTGGCGCACAATGTTCCGGTAGAACTGGGGAAGCGTGCTGCTTTGCCGATCGAAATAGGGTGGGAACTGCGGGTCGGTGTCCAGGCGATCGCGAATCTCGCGGTGGTACCTGGCCCGCCCGAAACCCTCCGTCGAAACCGCCCGCACCACATTCATCCAACGCGAGGTAACGCCCTGGGTTGCCAGGAAGCGGCGGAAGATAGCGCGCGTCGAGAAGGAATAGCGGGTTAGATCGATGAGGTGGTCGTAGAAGGTCTGCCAGGAATAGTTCGCCGGCTTGACGTTCATGGCGCCATTGTTGTTGAGGAAGTGGAACGGGAAGGGCAGCACGCGGCCGGTGCGCTGGTAGTCCAGGTTGAGCGGAGCGGCGCGGCCGAATGCGGAGAGCAGCGAATAGGCCGGAAAGGCGCCCGGGGTCATATCCAGGAATCGCTTGGTGAGTTCAAAGGGATCGGGCCCTTGGTCGGTATCGAGTCCCAGCACGAAATTGGTTTGGATGTAGGGTATGTACCGCAGGATTGTATTGACGTGTTCGGATACCTGGCGGACCTTGGCCATCCCGAGCGCCGCGCCGGTCTTCGATTTGTCACCCAGGGCGAACCAGGATTCAATGCCGGGAAGGACGCCTTTGAATGAGTTGCGTTGGAGCCGCTTGAGGTGCGGTTCGGAGAGCAGGGATAGACTGCTTTCGGCGACGAAGTCGATGCTGCCGGGAGGGACCGCGTCCTCGATCATGTCCATGTAGTCGTTAAAGCGGACGCCGAAATTGGGATCGTGCCAGGCTACCAGCGGCCGTTTGAACTTCGTCAGCAGGAAGCGGAGATCCTCGCGGAGCACGTCGAAGTCCATGGCCTGGAATGGCACCGTGGAGTCGATACAAAAGGCGCACGTATACGGGCACCCCAGGCTGCCGAGCATGGGCACCATCTTGAGGAGCGGCGCTTTCCTGAGCGTCGCGTCAATGAACGGCCAACGCTCGCGCACGCCCGGGAGAGTTCTGGGCTGTTGGGATGCCGCCAGGTGGATGCCCTCGGGCCGGTGTTCGGAGCAGTCGCGTAAGACTTCGCACAGCGTACTTCGGTCCGTGAAGCCCAGCACATAGTCGAAGTAACGCGCGGCGTCCTCGGGGTAACAGCGGGCGTGTGGCCCGCCGATCACGGTGATCGCGCCTCTGCCGCGAAAGAGGTTGCTGAGGGCGTAGGCTGTGTGCGCGGCTTCGGTGAACGCGCCGATGAAGACCACATCGAAGGAATCCGGCAGCTCCGTCAGGAGGTTTTCAAAGCCGGTGTAGCAAACGAAAGTAACTTCATGTCCCTCCTGCCGGCACCAGACCCCAATCACCTGGGGCATGATGCTGGCAAGGCTGGCGTTCATGATGCGTGCGTATAGGGCCCGCGTGGGACCCCTCGAAACGATGTCGATGATCCCGATCCGCAGCCTTTTCATGAATCCCCTTGGGAAACGTACGAGCTTTCCGGCATCGGACCTCGGTCGCGCAGCATTGATCTGACCGCGACTACAAGTCCACTCACTGAGATTCGGTGGCCGGCCTGCGCGGCGCTCGCGACACGAGCTCGCGGCTCAGGGTCACATCTCCCCCCCACCCTTTTTGAAAACGGCGAGAACACGATCCTTCGCCGCCGGCAGAAGTAACCCCAAATAACCACCCTAACCTTTCGGCGCCTTGTAGTCTGTTCAAAAGCGCTCACTGGGTGCGCGACATGCCAGCCCCGGAGCGGGGCGGAAGACTGCCGGCGAGAGCCCCTTTCGCCCCGTTCCGGGGCTTGTCCTCGCTGCCGACTTATCCCGACGGCTTGCGCCGTGGGCTATTCTCTTTCACTCCTACGGAGCTTAAATGCGCGCCTGACGTTGGAAAGAGATCCACTTTTAAGTCGTGCACCCGCGCTCACCGGCGGCAAGAATCAGGGTTGGGGAAGAGAGCGCGCAGGACTCACTTGATGCGGATCGGGTCGGCCCAGCTCCCGCGGAAAAGAAACTTCTGCGCGTAGATGGTCTTGGTGAACTTGCCGTAGCGGATATCGGTTCCGGCGTAGAGTCCCAGCACAAAACAATCGTCGGGCAATGCGAATGTGTCCGAGACACTCTGCTGCTTCCGCTTGGGGTCGATGGGCCGCTGATGGGTTTCTCCCGGCTCCCACCCCTTGTGCGGAGCAAAGACGTAGCGTAATTCGCTGGCGAGCGAGAAAACGGAGTTGTTGGTGAGCTGATATTCCACCGGAACTTCCTTGGCTTTGTCCAGGTCCGTGACCGGAGTGCGCAGCTCGAGCGTGGGCCACACGATCGGCTCCTTGCCTGTGAGCACCACCACCGACTCGTACTTGAGCAGACGGCCTTGGGCGTTGTAGCTTTCGAACACCAGTTCGCGATCCTTGAGATCTTCACCCGCGAAGGAGAGCTTCCCGCGGACATATCCATGCGCGTCGGGCGCGCCTTCCCATAGCACTGCATCCTGGTAGACGACCTTGAGCCGCTTGACCTCCGGCGCCAGGAAGGCTTCCACCGGAACCTCGTTCAGATAGAACTGCTGATTCTTGGGCGAAGCTACCAGCGCCTGGTTATACTCCGCGAGCGCATGCCATGCCGGCCGCGGATAGCCGGTCCTGTCGTTCAAGTTCTTGTAGCCCCAGAACCCGAACCACTCTTCGGCCACGTCGTTATGCACGGCAGGCTCGCCGCCCTTCCACCATCCATCCGAGTAAATGAAAGGACACACGCCGGCGACGCCCGAATCGAGCAGATCGCGATAGGCGCGCGTCATGGCCCGCGCCTGGGTCTCCAGCGTGTTGCCTCCATACTGGCCGGCGCCCGCGCCCTGCCGTGAGACGGAGCGGCCAAACTCGGTGACCAGCACCGGCTTCGCGCCGCCGTTGAGTTCGGCTACGAAACGATTCGTGCCGGCGTAGCCGTGCGTGAAGTTGGACCCTTCGGTTGTGTAGTCGTAAGTGTTATGGGCGTAGACGTCGAAGACGTTGAGGTTCAGCCAGCCGGTGATGGCCGTGTTTCCGGAGATGGCGACGGGGACGCCCGGATGTTCGCGATGGACGAGGTCGCGCAGCCTGGTCCACAGATCCAGGGTCGGCTGCGCCCCCACTTTGCGGATGTGCGCCGGCATCGGCTCATTCATGATCAGATAGGCGATCACGCAGTCATACTTGCTGGTGTAGGAGAGCACGCGCTTCGCCGATTCCAGGTCCCGCTCCACCACCTTGGGATCGCCAAAATCCTCATCGGGCTTGGTCCAGATTCCGAAGACAATCTTCAAGCCGGATGATTGCACCAGCTTGAGCTCGTCTTCGGTCAACTCGGACCATGTACGTATGCCATTGAACCCGGCAGCCTTGATGTTGTTCAGATCCTGCCGGATTTCCGGCAGATTGGAGACGCGCTGCTGGTAAGGATCTTCGCCGGGACGCGCGCCGGGCTCATAGCCGATGGCGTTGACGAAGAACTTGTGGCCATCAATGTAGTACCAGCCATCCTTGATTTCGATTTTGGTCTTTGGCGCCGGCGCCGCCAGAACCGCGACCGAGCAGCAAGCCAGCAACGCCGGCAGGGCACAACCATGTAGAAGTGATTTCATGAGGAAGCGCCAGTATCACAAGGGGCCCTTCTCTTGTCAAGGCGGCTTGGCGGAGACCGCGACTTACGGGAACAAGAATTCTCCGATGCCGCGGCCGGGGTTATTCATGATCGCCCGCTACAATGATCCTTATGCATCTACCCGCGAGGGGAACCACTATTGCCGCGTGCTGCGTTCTGGGAGCCGCGATGCTGCTGGCTCAACAGGATTGGAAGACCGTGGCCAACCTGCCGGGCGTGGACTTCTCGGGATTGTCGCCGGTGAAGACCCGCGCGCTGCTGCACCTGTTGCGCAACCACGACTGTGCCTGCGGATGCGGAATGAAGGTGGCCGAGTGCCGCGTCAAGGACCCGAATTGCGCGTGGAGCAAGGGTCTGGCCGCCGCGATGGGGGATGCGATTCGCGCTGGCAAGGACGAGAATGAAGCCATCGAAGCCGCGAAGGCATCGAAGTGGGCCAAGGGTCCAAAGCCTCCCAAGCTACTGGACGATCCGGTGACCATTCCCACCGCCGGGTCGCCCGTCCGCGGTCCCGATGACGCGGTGTTGACCCTGGTCGAGTTTTCCGATTTTCAATGCCCGTACTGTTCGATCGCCGTCGCCAAACTGAATGCGTTGCTGCAAGCGTATCCGGGGAAGATCAAGCTCATCTTCAAGCAGTTTCCCTTGGATATGCACTCGCAGGCCGCTTTGGCCGCTGCCGCCGCCGTCGCAGCGCATCGGCAGGGGAGGTTCTGGCCCATGCATGATGCCCTCTTTGCTCACCGGCGCGAGTTGTCCCGTCCGGTGATCCTGGCCCTGGCCCGCACCGCTGGACTCGATATGCCGCGTTTCGAGGCGGACCTGGATTCCGCGGAAACCAAGGCTACCGTCGCGCGGGATGTGGAAGACGGCGACCGCGCGGGCGTCGAGGGTACACCCTCGGTATTCATCGACGGCCGAAAATACAATGGCCCGCTGGACCTGCCAGCGATGCGGACGATCATCAACGAGGAACTGAAGAAAACCAAGTAGCGCGTTCCGGTGTTCACTTGCCTTGGACCTGGCGGTCCGTCCGGGGTTCCGATTCTATCCGCCATGGCGCGCCGTTTCATTGGTTTTCATGGCTTCCTTCCCCCTCGTGCTACCGTTGTCCGTATGCCGGCGAACTTCAAAGCGGAACTGCTCGCGTGCTTTGGGCAGCCTGTCAGCGAGAATCCCACCGGGCCCATGCAGGAGGCCGCGTTTCGAGAATTAGGATTGAACTGGCGTTATCTGACGGTGGAGGTGCCGCCAGCACGGCTGCGCGATGCCATGCTGGGAGTGCGGGCCTTCGGGATGCATGGGCTGAACCTGACGATCCCGCACAAAACGGCGGTGATGGAGCATCTCGACGCCATCGCACCGGAAGCGGCCGTGATCGGCGCAGTGAATACGGTTCGCCGCGAAGGTAACCGGCTCATCGGCGAGAATACCGACGGCAAAGGCTTTCTCCGCGGCGTACGCGCCGATGCCGGAGTCGACCCCAAGGGCAAGCGGGCAGTAGTGCTCGGCGCCGGCGGAGCGGCTCGCGCGGTAGTCACCGAACTGGTTTTGGCCGGTGCGGCCGACGTACTGGTGCTGAACCGCACGGCCAAGCGGGGCGAAGAAATGGTGGCGGACCTGGCGATGAAAACGGGTGGCCCAATCCGGTTTGAGACGTGGCACGGTGAATATCGCGTCAGCGGCGACACCGACCTGCTCGTCAACGCTACCTCCGTAGGGCTGTACCCGGACACGGAGGCCATGCCTCCGGTCGACCTGTCGCGCGCGCGCCCCGGGATGCTGGTGACAGACGCTGTGTTCAATCCTCCGGAGACGCGGCTCCTGGCAGCCGCCCGCCAGCGGGGATTACCAGTCCTGGATGGCCTTTCGATGCTGGTGTATCAGGGCGCCATTGGATTCCGTCTGTGGACCGGCCGGGACGCTCCCGTAGCGGTGATGAAGCAAGCGTTGCGGGTGGCGTTGGGGCTATCCTGAGCGGCTCGCCGCACCCGGAATTCACCCTTTCCCCATACGCGAGCTGCTGCCACTTCCCGTTGCGTATGGCGAAGACGTCCACGCCACGCAGATGCCACGGTTGTCCGTGGAGTTATTCTCAGGTAATGCGGAATGTGAAGCTCTCCACACTGGTTGGGATCGCCGGGATTCTGGCGTGTGGGGCGGCCGCGGGACAGGTCCCGACGTCTCCGGACTGGAACGGATCGGTGCACGATGCCGCGGGTGGGGTGGTCGCGAAAGCCGAGCTCGTGCTGCAGGGGAACGGCAACCGGTATTCGGCGGTAGCGACGGAGAGCGGGAGCTTTCAATTCGTCGCGCCGGCGCCGGGTTCGTACCGGCTGACGGTGAGCTCCGGAGGGCGGCTGTTCCGCATGGCGGCTTCGGTCGCGATTCCGATTGAGGGCCGATCGAGAGTCACGCTGCGGGCCGACGGGTCAATTGCGATTGACCAAGAAAGCCAGACGCAGGCGAGTGGCGGCAAAAACCTCAGCAGCAAGTCGGTGACATCGATTCCGCTCAACAAGCGGGACTTCAGCCAATTGCTCCTGCTCGCGGCCGGCACCATGACGGATACGAACGGGACCACCAACTTCACCCAGCAGTTCGCGGTAAACGGGCAGCGCGGCGTGGAGGCCGTTTTCGCCATGGACGGCGCCGATTCGAGCGATCCGGAAATGGGCGGCGCGACGTTTTCCAACTTCAATGTGGATGCGGTTCAGGAGATCCAGTCGTCGTCAGGCTGGATGCCGGCGGAGATCGGGCGCGGAGCGGCAGGGTTCACGGACATCAGCACGCGCTCGGGCACGAATGAACTGCACGGGTCGGTGTTCGAGTTCTTGCGCAATTCCAGCTTGGACGCGCGGAACTTCTTCGACCGCTCGACGCCGGAAAACCCGGAGCGCATCCCGCCGTTCCGGCGGAACGAGTTCGGGTTTACGCTGGGAGGCCCGCTGGCGGCCGGCGCACGGCACGGGCGCCACAAGACGACATTTTTCGTGGAGTATCAAGGGTTCCGCCAGGTGTTGGGCACAACGCAGGTGATGCCGGTGCCGACAGCGGCCGAGCGCAAGGGAATCGACTCCACGGCGTTTCCGGGGGACACGCTGTATGTGTCCGTTGACCCGATCGTGGCCGGCATTCTGAACCGGTATCCCTTGCCGAACGATCCGACGGGCGCGTTCGGGGCGCGGACGTACGCGACCTCGTCGCCGGTGGGAACAGGCGCGGACCAGTTCTCGGTTCGGCTGGATCGCGAACTGACGGGAAAAGACAAGCTGTTTGCGCGGTTCACCTTCGACGACCTGCGTGGGCCCACCACCAATCCGGACCAGACGGCTATCGACCCGGCGTTCGGAGTGCGGTATGTCGATCACCAGCGCAACGGGGTGGTGACGTGGTCGCACACGTCGTCTCCCCAGCTCACCTGGGAGTCGTCGCTGAGCGTGACAAGGACGACACCGAACTTCCCGACTCCGGACCACACCGATCCCTCGGTGGTGTTCGGCGACGGGCTCTATGAGCCGTTCGATGCGGCCGGCGGATCGGTTACCGCGTCGCTGGGCAACCTGTTCGTGGGGCGGCAGAGCTTCCGGTGGACGCGGGGGCGGCACGCGTTCCAGTTCGGCGGGGAGTTCCGGGCGAACCGCGACACGACGTATTTCGGGCAAAGTCCCAACGGGCAATATGTGTTCGGCAGTGGGGCGGCGTTTGCGACGAGCGCGATCCGGTCGGCGAGCGGAGACCACGACATAGGCGTCGGACAGCAGTTGCCCGACACGCTGAGCGGGTTCCTCTCGGGGAGCGCGTTCTCATATACGGTGGCAGTGGCGCCGCCGCAGTTCCCGCAGGGCGACCAGATCGGGGTGGCGGCGATTTCGCGCTACAACCTGAATCTCTACGCGGAAGATAGTTGGAAGATTTCGCCGCGGCTGCTGGTGGATTACGGACTGCGGTTCGAGCTGTACTCGCCAATTACGGAGCGTGCGCGGCGGACCGCGGGCATGGAGTTCGTCAATGGACCGTTAGGGCCGGAGCAGCTTTACCTGATTAATCCGGAACCGCCGTATCACTGGCTCGGGAACAACTGGGGACCGCGCGTTCGGATGAGCTGGCAGGCATCGAAGGATCTTTGGGTCCGGGCGGGCGGTGCGCTGACGACGATTCCACCCAATATCTGGCAGGATAATCTGCTCACGGGCGCGGCGCCTTATGTCGACTACCCGCGCATCACAGCGGCTCCGGGCGCGCCGCTGCCGATTGGAACGGTGATCACGCCCGCGGATCTTCCCGGTGTGTTTACGCCCCAGGGAGACAACATCCTGGCGTCTGGCAATTCGAAGGCCGTGCCGGATAACACAGTCTGGGACGTGAACCGCTTCGACCAGGCGCTAGCACTGCTCTCGCCGAGCCACCTGATCAGCCCGCTGAACGCGTCGGCGATCGCCGAGAACTTCCGGAATGCGTACCTGGCGACGTGGACCCTGAGCGTGGAGCGCGCGGTGCACGGGGTCGGCCTCAGCGCGGGGTACGTAGGCACGGCGGGAGAGGACCTGCCCGCCATCGATTTCCCCAACGCCTTCCCCGGAGCGACGCCGGCATTCGCGCGTTACACGCAGTTCAACGCCGCGGGGCAGATTACGGGCGGATTCGGCACCGACATGCTGATAACCAACCGTTCGCACTCCACCTATCATGCGCTGCAGACTTCGGCGCAGGGGTCGATTGCGAACGGCGGTCCGCAGATTCAGTTGAACTTCACGTGGTCCAAATCGATCGACGACACCAGCAGCACGGTGGGGCCAGGGATTGGCAGCACATCCGGCGCGACTGCGCTGGCCTGGCCGCAGGATCCGTTCGATACCAGCGCGGACAAGGCACCGTCCAACTACGATGTGAAGCTTGCCTTCACCGCCACTGTGGTGCAGGATCTGCATGCGGAGCGCGCGCCGGGACTCAGACTGCTCGGCCGGAAATTGACGGGCGGTTGGCAGTTGCTGAGCATTTCGACCCTGACCAGCGGATTGCCGTTCACGGTGTACTCGGGAGTGCAGCAGACCGGAGTGGGTTCGATGGGGGCGGATCGGCCGGATCCGACCGGCACGCCGGATCTGTCCACGGGCCGATCGGTTCGCGAAGACTACTTCGGCTTGGGCGCGGCCAACGCTTCGTACTTTTCGATTCCGGTGAACGTGCCGGGAGGGACCGGGCCTAACAGCGGCGTGTTCGGCACGCTAGGGCGCAATACGTTGCGCGGGCCGGCTCTCCGCAACTTCGATTTCGCGCTGATCAAAGACACGGCCTGGGAGGTCGGCCCGTCCCGGAAATCCGTGAACCTGCAATTTCGGGCTGAACTGTTCAACCTGTTCAACATCGTCAACTTCGGGCTGCCGTCGAACATCCTGACGGGATCGGGCTTCGGCATTATCAGCCGCACCGCCGGCAACTCGCGGCAGATCCAGTTTTCGCTGAAGGCGATGTTCTGAGATAGGTGAACTGCATTTGCCGGGGCAAGCGGAACTTCGCGGCGCGGGCCGGGCATCTGCCAGGCGTCCGGCCACGCGCGCCCTGTGGGGCCAGGCGCGTCCCGGCCCAAAGCTGGAATCGCTGCCCAGAGCGGATCAAACAGCGGTCCGTGGGTTCCTATGGGAAACCGCGTGGCAGAACGCCTGGCATAAACTGGCGAGGCCCATCCCCGGAGGATCCATGATAGAATCCGGCGCATGGTGCGACCCATCGTGCTCCTGGCTTTGGCGGTAGCGTTCGCCCTCGCGCAGCCATCCACGCCTCAACCATCTTGGCCGGTCAAGCAAGGCGACGCACTGTTACGCGACTTCAAGTTCGCCGGGGGCGGATCGCTGCCCGAGTTGAAAATCCACTACCTCACGCTCGGCTCGCCCCAAAGAGACGCGCACGGCCACGTGACCAATGCCGTGATGCTGCTGCACGGGACGTCGGGCTCGGGAGCGCAGTTTCTCAACCCCATTTTTTCGAACGAGCTGTTTCCGCCGGGGCAGCCGCTCGATATCGCCAAGTTTTACGTCATCATGCCTGACGGCGTCGGCCACGGCGATTCGTCCAAGCCCAGCGACGGGCTGCATGCGCACTTCCCCCGTTACGGCTACGCCGACATGGTCGAGGCGCAGCGCCGTATGCTGGTGGAGGGCCTCGGCGTGGATCACCTCCGCCTGCTCCTCGGCACATCGATGGGTTGCATGCACGCATACGTCTGGGCCGAGACGCACCCCGAATTTCTGCAGGCCGCCATGCCGCTGGCATGCCTGCCGACACAGATTTCCGGCCGCAATCTGGCTTGGCGCACGATTGCCATCGAAGCCATCCGCAACGACCCCGACTGGAGGTTGGGCGATTATGCCGCGCAGCCGCCGGGCCTGCGCACAGCCCTCGGCATGCTTGCTTTGGTGGGCGGCAATCCGCTCACCTGGCAGAAGGCCGGCCCCGACCGCGAAAAGGCCCTGGCCTACTTCCACCGTGTCGTCGAGGCGCGCCTGCGGACCGCCGACGCCAACGACATAATGTATGCGCTCGACGCCTCGCACGACTACGACCCGGCGCCGGGCCTCGCCAAAATGCGCACGCCGATGATGCACATCAATTTCTCCGACGACACCATCAATCCCGCGGAGTTGCACATCCCCGAGACATTGCTGAAACAGGCACCCACCGTCACGTTCGAACTGTATCCTTACACGCCCGACACAATCGGCCACGGCTCCCACACCAAGGCCGCGCTTTGGAAGGACCGCCTGGCGAGGTTCCTCGAGGCAACCGGACGGTAAACCGGCGGGTCAGTGCCCGGTGGTTCGAACACCCGTAACTCACTGGAGAATTAGGTATCTGGCGGAGAGGGGGGGATTCGAACCCCCGGTAGAGCTTATGACCCTACGACGGTTTAGCAAACCGCTGCTTTCGACCACTCAGCCACCTCTCCGTGTCTATAGCGCCTGATTTCAGCGCGTTAAGGTCGATACGCACTACATTATACTGCGATTCTCGCCTTCCGTGGGGCGATTCGTGGCGGTCAGCGACCAGAATTGACGGCCAGCAGGCGTCACCCGTTGACGAACGCGCCGGCGGTTGTCGATGTTCCGTGCGTTCTCGAACGGCCCATGCAGGATTAAATGCCCGCCGCCGGGAAGTGTCTGACGGTCCACAGCGGCAACGTGTCCCGATTCCATTCGACGAGCGGGTCGTTCTCATCGATGATCGGCAGCGCCCCGCCGATCGCCACCGCGAGTTGCGAGTACTCTCGCTGGAAATCGGTGTCGAAGGTGCTTTCGAAGAATTCCGGAACCGCCGGAGCGGGCTGGAAAACCACGTTCCGGCCGGCCATTTCCCAGGGCCGGTTCTCGATGGCCTTGATCATGGGCATCGTTGCGCCTCCGCCGGTCAGCAACATCAGTGCGCCATCGGTCGCGCCCCCCCAGGTTCCGTCCACGGACGCCAGGAAACGGGACAACGCATTTTCAATTTCCTGAGCGGCGGCCGTGACACGGTCGTCACGTAGAAATTCGTCGAGTTCGATCGCGATGGCCTGATCGTTGATCAAAACGAGTTCCAGCCTTCCATTGTTGAACATCTGTTCTTTCAGCCGCCGGAGACCGCGCAGCCTCAAGTCGATTTCGATATTGCTGCGCATCGAGCTCGTCGCTCCTTCATGAACTCGATTCAACAGATTGTCCAGGAGAACGTCGTCGATCGTGTCGCCTGCCACGCGGACCGCATCGCTACCTGGGTGAACGGGGATCGCCCGCCGGGCGCCGGTCTTTCGGTCCTGCGCCACCCAGAAGAGGGAGAAGGCGGCCGTCCCGGCGCCCACATCCACGAGGAGGACCAGGTTGCGCGCCGTTTTGTCGGTCCAGACCCGGCCTGAACCCGCTGCCAGTGGTTCCAGCAACCCCACCGGAAACGGTTGGGCCCATTCGCAACCACCCAGCAGATATTTCAACTCATTGTCGTGACTTGCCGCGGCACAGGCCATGGCCTTGACCTGGTCGGCGGGGATCCCGTTTTTCCAATGGCCTCTGAACGTGTCGGCCAGTAACTGGGCTCTCGCCACATAACGCCCGAGAGCCGAGGCGGCCCAGGAGCGCTGGCTGGGTTGGCCGGGAGGAATCGTGAACCGGCGTCTGACATTTCGGACCGGCCCACCGGTAAGGTCCGACAACGCAAGGTCGGTCAGATAGCCCAGGTAGAAGGTGATTACGTCCTCGTACGTCAAGTTCACGTTGGTTGGATTTACCTCGGGCTCCAACCGACGCATCGCCAGGTCCTGCTGACTGCCCACCAGCGTCAACTGTTGTTTGAGGGAATCCAAACGGCGCCGGTGGCTGCCGCCGTAATACGACCCGATACTCTGGTACAGAGCCTCAGACCCCACGAACACCAGCCCGTCATCGGAGATCCAGACCGACGATGTTACGGTATACGCCGAACGGTCTATATCGTCGTCTCGCCGTCCGAGCCCTATGTCCAGCAGTTGTGGTTCTTTCCCATCTTCGGCAACCGTGCCCGCCATGGCCTTGGATCTGGCGGTGCCGAAATCCAAGCACAAAACGTATCCGGGAAGCGCGTGCTCGCCAGTCGAGAGCGCGGTCTCGTCCAAGGTGAACTCAGCCGGCGGCGGCCCCGGGATTGACGACAGGGGCTGGGGTTCGGCTGAAGGAGAGGGCTCTTCAGCGGTTTCCGAGTCATGCGGATGTTCGATCTCGACCGGTTCCTGGGCAGCCCGGGACCCAGAAGCAGGCGTCGGCCCCGCCGGTCCCGGCTCCCCGCCCGGCAGCTTCAGAATGGATCTCAGTGCCTGCCGTTCCGGGCTCGAAACGACACCTTCAAACTGAGGGACCTCCCGCCGCGCGTCCGCCTCGAGACGCGCCAGGAGGCTCTGCAAAAGCGCTTGCGCAACCTTTTCGTCCATGCGGTTTGCCAATTCAATCGCCTTAGATTGCTTTCCACAGGCCAGAGACACGGTAGCAAACATCGGAAAAGTCCGCAAGCACAGGGTTTACGGAGCACACATCGATGAGCCAGGCGCTGTCTTTAACGGGCGAGGATGTTCACCTAGGGTTGGAGTACTCGGCCATCGCGCCGCGTATCTCGCAAAAACGCTCTTGGACGACGTTCAGGCGGGCCGCAATCAGCGATGCGTCCTGAAGGCCGCACGCCAGCTCGAGTTCCTGACAAGCCGAGGCTACCGCGTCAGCTCCCATCTGCCTGGCGCTGCCTTTGATCGTATGGGCTTCGTCGCTGATCCTGGCGAAATTGGAAGCGGCCAAAGCCTCACGTATTTGCTCAATTCGATCGGCGGTATCCGTGCTGAATGCGTCGATCAGATTGAAAATTAAACTGTGATCCCCGCCGGCTGCTTCCCGCACCACATCTGGCGGCGACCAGGTTTGCCGGGTTGAGCACCCGCATTCTGTCGACGGGCCGCTTGACGTTTGGGGAGTGGTCATCGACCGTCCTCCTAATCTCAGAAAACCCCTAATCTTCAGTGTCCGGCCCGCAACATCGCCCCGCAATATCAACTTCGGTTAACCAACTGTAACATCGCGAGACCGTTACGTACCGGTACAAGTCTTCTAGGCTAGGCCTTACCTGCCACGCCGTTGTCAGCATTGACTTAGACATCAGAGGTAGGAGTAGGCTTAGGGGTGTTGAGTTACCGATTCTGTGCGGTCAGAATTGCTCCTCCAGTACGGACCTCTCAGATCGGGGTGGTTATGAACCCGTGTGCATTGATGGCGAAGACTTTATGTCCTACGCGCGAATGGATTGAGCGGCGCCTGGCGGCGAAACTGACAAGACGCCTCACTGCGGGTCTGATCGGCGTCGCCGTGCTTGCCGCCAGCGCATGCGTCGGTCAACACTCCGCTCGACCGCTTGACCGCATCTCGCAAGTCGCGGCATTGCCCTTTCAGATCGGCGACCACCGCGTGCCCGTACACCTGAAGGGCTGGGTCACATTCTCGGATCCCACCACGAATCTGACATTCCTGGAAGACGGTACAGGCGCTGCCCGCGTGGCTCTTCCCTTTCTGCACCTTGACCCCAGACCGGGCAACCTGATGGAGATCACCGGCGAAGTGACCGAAGGAGGTGACGCGCCCACCATTTTCGCCGCGGAAGCCAGGCTTTTGGAGGGTACGCACGCACTGCACGCGCTGCCCATCCAGGTCGCGGATCTGACCGCCGGGCGAACCGGCTTTCGCTATGTAGCCTTGGATGGTGTGCTACGGAGCCGGCACCAAGACCGCGCAGGCGACGCTGTGATCAGGGTGGGCTCGGGCGCAACGGTTTTCGAGGCCTATGTTGCGGCAATCGATCTGCCTAATCTCACCGGCAAGATCGGCGCCCGCATCCGGTTGGGCGCGGTGGCGAATCTGAGCCGCGACATTTACGGCCGGATGGCCCGTGTTCAGGTTTGGATCCCCCTCAGCACGGACGTCGAAGTCCTGGCTCCCCCTCCCCTGAGCCTGCCCGTTCAGACCGTTCGCCAGATTTCGGGGTTGCCGCGGAACACGCTGGCCGAGCAGATGTTGCGCCTCCATGGCACCGTCCTGTCCGATGGTGTGCGCGAGGAGTTGCGGTTTTCCGACGGCAGCGGCTCGATACGGATCCACGAAAAAGTCAACTCGGTGTTGCCGATCGGAAAGGTGGTAGACGTAATCGGCTTTGCGGAGATCGATCGCGGCGAGCTCAAAGTTACCGATGCCAGACTGGCGGACGCGTATTTTTCGACCCGCCCCGCCGGCGGCGAGCGGATGATCACCTCCGTGGCGGAAGTTCACGCCCTCAGCCCGGAAGAGGCCAGCAGCGCAATTCCGGTTCACGTCCAGGCCACGGTGACCTACATCAATCCGTCCAGCAACACGTTCTTCGTCCAGGATCGGACGGGTCCTAGTTACGTGAACGCTTCGCGGATCATCAACGACCTTAGAGTGCAAGCGGGCGATCTGGTGGATTTGACCGGCGTCACGGCGCCAGGTCAGTTCGCGCCGATTATCTCCGCTACTTGGGCTGAGCGGATCTCTTCATCTTCCATGCCGCCGCCGGCGCCGGTCGACTTCGAGTATCTGTATTCCGGAAGGATGGACAGTGCCTGGGTTCAAACCGAAGGCATCGTGGAGAGCATCGAACGCCATGTCAACAACCTCGAAGACGGCGTTCACGTGCAATGGGGCTCGCACCAGTATCTGCTGCTCGTCCACAATCCGAACGCCCGGCCCCTGCCGCCGCCGGATAGCCGGGTGCGAGCCGAGGGGGTTTGCGGGTCATTGTTCAATGCCCGGCGGCAGATCACCGGTTTTCAGATTTACGTTCCTTCGCCCGACTTCGTGCGCCTGGTGGAGGCCACGCCGAGTCCGGCCCTGCTGCGGCCGCGCCCGATCGACGAACTTCTTCGCTTCTCCTTTGCCGATGCGCCGGGGCACCGCACGCGAATCCGCGGCGTGGTCACACTGGGCAGCCCCATCGGCCCGTCGTATGTGGAAGATAGCGGGGCCGGCGTGAAAATCGTCAATCACTCCCGCATCGATCTCCGCCCGGGCGATGTGGTGGATGTGCTCGGCTTCGCGCACCCCGGCTCCTTCAGCCCGGAAATGTGGGACGCGCAGTTCGCGCTGGTCGAGCGGGGACGCGAACCGGCGCCGCCGTCCATAACCGTGGATGAGGCCCTCGAAGGCGACTACGATTCCAGGTTGGTCAGCATCGATGCCGCCGTGGTGGACGAGATCCGAAACTCCAGCCTGAGCTATGTGGTGCTCCAGGTGGGCGGAAAGTTGTTCAACGCCACTCTGGATCACGGCCGCATGCCACCGCTGTACCAGGGCAGCATCGTTCGTGTGACCGGTGTCTGCTCGGTTGTGGCGGAGGCCAATCTCGCCTATCGTATTCCAAAGTCGTTCAGCCTGGTCCTGCGCACCCCGGATGACATCACCGTGGTCCGGTCCGCGCCGTGGTGGACCACCCGCCGGCTACTGGTCGCGCTCGGCTACATGTTGGTTTTGCTGCTCGCGGTTCTGTCCTGGGTGGCCGTGCTGCGGCACAAGGTCGATTTGCAGACCGCGGTGATCCGCAAGGAACTGCAGCAGCAAGAACTGCTCAAGCAAGCCGCGGAGCAGGCCAACCGGACCAAGAGTGAGTTTTTGGCCAACATGAGTCACGAGATCCGCACGCCCCTGAACGGGATTTTGGGGTTCGCCGGGCTGATGGCGGAAGGCGAGCTCACCGGCCCCCAGCGGGAGCAAAACGAAGCCGTGCGCTCGTCGGCCGAGAGCCTGCTCGCAGTCATCAACAATATTCTGGATTTCTCACGCGTGGAATCGGGCCGGATCGAACTGGAATCGTTGGATTTCTCGATCCGCAAGTGCGTCCGGGCCGCGGTGGCTACTGTCCAGCCTCTCCTCTCCGAAAAGGGTCTCGCGACCTCGGTTCAGATCGACGACGACGTGCCGGACTGGGTCAAGGGCGACTCCCACCGGTTGCGCCAGATCCTTCTGAATCTGTTAGGCAACGCAGTGAAGTTCACCGTGGTTGGTGGTGTCACGGTGCGCGTGTCGCTGGCTCCGCAACAGGAGCCTGCCACGGCTGGCTCCGATGGCGCCCCGGCGCCGCGGCAGATCCAGTTTGCCGTTTCCGACACCGGCATTGGCGTCCCCGAGTCGCAGCGGGAACTGATCTTCCAACCTTTCCGGCAGGCGGACGGTTCCGTCACCCGGCGGTTTGGAGGCACCGGTCTCGGCCTGGCGATCTCCCGAAACCTCGCCACCATGATGGGGGGAAGGATGTGGCTGGAAAGCGTCGAAGGCCAGGGCAGCACGATCTCCTTCACCGCGGCGCTTCCGCCGGGGAAGACCGGGGCCGAAACCGGGAAACCGGGCGCCGCAGCCAAGGGGCCGTCGCCAACGGAGCAGGTGCGCCAACCCCTTTCCATCCTGGTGGCGGAAGATAACGTGGTCAATCAGCTCCTCATGCGGGCGCTGCTGGAGCGGCGCGGTCATCGCGTGACCGTGGTCGCCGACGGGGCTGCCGCGCTGACGGCATGGCGCCAAAATCGCTTCGACTGCATTCTGATGGACATTCAAATGCCGGAAATGGATGGATTCGAAGTCACCCGCCGCATCCGGGACGAGGAATCGAAAACCGGAGCGCACATCACCATCATCGCGTTGACCGCCCATGCCATGAAGGGAGATTGCGAAAAGTGCTTGCAGGCCGGCTTGGACTCGTATATTTCCAAGCCCATTCAAACGGCGGCGCTTGACACTACACTGGCAATCGTCCCTAAGCGCCCCGAGCTGAGCGCCGTCTGAACGTCCGGCTCGCGAACACAGATTCGAAGGTCCCATGAATTCTCCAGTGGCGGAATCTCTTCGACAGCCTGGCGGGCAGAGGCGGTGCATTCGCCTCGGTATCGAACCTCCTGATTTTGACCTAAGCTATAGTGATGCCCTGTATGCAACGGGTCGGTATGACTCGTTCCAGTGTCGGGGGTGGAGCCCATAATGCGCATTCTGGTGGCGGAAGACAACTTGGTTTTCCAAATGGTGTTGCAGTCGATGCTGACTCAATGGGGCTACGAGGTGGTCGTGGCGAGCGACGGAGAAGAAGCATGGAGCCGCCTCGAAGACGAAGGGGGCCCTCGGCTGGCGATTCTGGATTGGGTGATGCCGGGCGTGGATGGCATCGAAGTGTGCCGCCGCGTCCGGGCCGCCAACCGCCTCCGGCAAACCTACATTCTGATTCTCACCGCCAAGACAGAAAGCGAAGATATTGTCACTGCTCTGGAGGCCGGCGCCGACGACTACGTCACCAAGCCTTTCAAGTCCGCTGAACTCAGGGCCCGTCTGCGCGTGGGCTGCCGGATTCTCGAAATGATCGAAAGACTGGAGCGCTTCAGCCCGTCTTCGGCCCCCGGCCCGCGTCCCTTGGGATTGGACGAGGTGACACTGATGACTGTCCCTGGGCGCCGCGGACCGCGTAAATGACCGTCGAGACGATATGCCTGCTGGATCGATGATCGTGGGTCTTCTATTGGCGGTGGCCGGCCTTCTACTGGCGGGAGGGCTCTGGCTCAGCGTCCTGTGGCGCCGTGCCGAGGGTCGAAGAAAGGTGCTGCTGGCGAGGATGGATTCGGTGGCGGACGGAATCCTCGCGATCGATACCGCCGGGCGCATGGTCGCCTGCAACAGCAAGTTCGCGCAAATGTGGTCGATCCCCGGCTCCATTGTGCTTCCGCGCGATGAAAAGAAAATGCTGGCTCACATTTCGATCCAGCTCAAGGATCCGGCCGCTTTCCCCGCGCTGGTGAAGCAGGCCGCCTTCCCGCCGCCCGTGAAACAGCTCGATCGAGACGGGAAGCCGCGCGACGACGATGAACTCAAACTGCTGGACGGCCGGGTGTTCAGGCGACACGCTGAGGCGCGGCTAGACCGTGGGGAAGTTGTCGAGTGGATATGGGGCTTTGAGGACGTCACCGCGAGCCGGAAGCTGCGAGTCCTGCTGGAACAGGAACGGCAAGGCCTGGGCGCCCTGATGAATCGATTGCCAGCCGCCATCTACTTCAAGGATTGCGAAGGGCGCTTCCTGCAGAGCAACAGGGCGCACGCACAGGTTTACGGGTGCAGCGATCCGACGCAGATCGTGGGCAAGACCGATTTCGACTTTATTCCCGCGGACCGCGCGCACCAAGTCCACGAAGATGAGCAGGCGCTCCTCGAAGAGCGCGTAGCGGAGGTGTCCAAAGAGACGAAGGAAATCCGTCCCGACGGCCACGAGACTTGGGTGGTCTCGACCAAGCTGCCTTTTCGCGGTCCGGACGGCGTCATTGCCGGTACGTTTGGTCTTTCGCGGGATATCACCGCCCGGAAGCGCATGGAGCGGGAACTCCTCGCCGCGAAGGATATGACGGAAAAAGCGATTCAGGCCAAGAGCGAGTTCCTGGTCGGCCTGAGCGACGAGATCCGCACGCCCATGAGCGGCGTGATCGGGATGACGGGGCTGTTGCTCGATACGGAGCTGTCGCAGGAGCAACGGGACTACGCGGACATGGTACGCCGGTCGGGCGAGTGCCTGCTGAGCGTAATCGACGACGTTTTGGACTTCGCGAAGATCGAAGCAAAGCAAGTCGTGTTCGAATCGTCCTCGTTCGACCTGCGGCTGCTGATCGAGGAAGTCGATGAAATGGTGGCGCTGAGGATCGAGGACCGAAAGCTCGACCTGGTGCTGGAGTATCCGCCGGATGTGCCACGGCATTTCATCGGAGACGCGGGGCGAATCCGGCGGGTGATGACTCACCTGGTGGGCAACGGCGTGAAGTTCACGCCGGCAGGCCACGTGCTGATCGCGGTGAGCTGCGACTCGCGGGCCGGGGAGAAGGCGCAAATCCGGGTTGCGGTTGAGGATACCGGTCCGGGAATTCCGGCGGAGAAGCTGGCCGCACTGTTCGAGAAAGTCGCTCCAGCCGATGCCGCGGCCATGCCGAAGACCGGGGGCTCGAGGCTGGGGCTGGCGATTTCCAAACAACTGGTCGACCTGATGGGCGGTGAAATGGGAGTCACCAGCCAGTTGGGCAAGGGCTCCGTTTTCTGGTTCACGTTGGCCTTGCAACTGGATGCGCAGCCGCACGCGGAACCGGCGCCGGTGGCCGATCTGCAGGGCTTGCACGTGCTGATCGTGGACGACAATGAGGTGAACCGGCGTATTCTACACGAGCAAGTCACCGAAGGGAAAATGCGCAGCGGCAGCTTCGCGGGGGCCGGGCAGGCGCTCCTGGCGATGCGCGAGGCCAGGGCGGCGGGAGATCCTTTCCAAGTGGTGTTGCTCGACTACCACATGCCCGAGATGGACGGAGCAGCGCTGGCGGCGGCGATCAAGGCCGATCCGTTATTGAGCGACACGCTGGTGATCATGCTTACACCGGTGGGCCACTGGAGGGAGGTGCGGCACATGCAAGGAGCCGGCATCGACGGGTGCCTGGTGAAGCCGGTGCGGCAATCGCAGTTACAGAACACGCTGGCGGCGGCATGGTCGAAGAAACTGCAGAGCGGGGTTGCTACACGGACGAAGGCGGCGGAGGAGTTCGCGGCGGTGAAATCGGAGTTGGCGGGCATCATCGCCGGAGCGCCGGTGCGGGTACTGGTGGCCGAAGACAACGTGGTGAACCGGAAAGTAGCCGTGCGCATGCTCGAGCGGCTGGGACTGCATCCCGAGGTCGCGGGCAACGGGCGCGAGGCGGTGGAACTGTGTGCGACGCTGCCGTACGCCGTCGTTTTCATGGATTGCAAGATGCCGGAGATGGACGGCTATGCGGCAACGGCGGAGATTCGGAAGCGGCAAGGGTCGGATGGACGAGTGGCGATCATCGCGATGACATCGGACGTGGTGGACGGCGCCAGGGAGCGCTGCATCGCGGCGGGAATGGACGACTACATCGCGAAGCCGGTGCGGCTGGGCGACATGATCGGAGCGCTGAGGAAGTGGGTGCCATGGGCGCGCCCCTCGTCACGGGCCCGCTCGGGGGATGGCGTCCATCCAGGTTGACGACTTTCGACCGCGGACCGCGCCGCTGGCGAAGGGCGCTATCGATGCGGGATTTAGCGAGGCACCAATAGTCTCTTCAACCTCGCGACCAGCTCCATCGGGCTGAACGGCTTCACCACATAATCGTCCGCACCCAGCGAAAACCCCCGCAGAACATCATGGTCCTGCTGCCGCGCCGTCAGCATAATGACTCGCACCGGAATCTTCTCCGCGCGGATGGCGGCCAACACCTCGAAGCCATCCATCACCGGCATGTTGACGTCCAGCACCGCCGCAGGCGGCCGGTAAAACCGAATCTCCTCCAGCGCCTCCGGCCCGCTGGACGCCAGCCGGCACTCGATGCCAGCCTTCCGCAGCGCCGAACGAACCACTGTCCGCACCGTAAGATCGTCGTCGGCGACGACTATTTCGCCAGGGGGCGCCACCGTCTCCTGCGGCGCGGCCTGGCTCGCCGCAAGAGCGGCAGCCCCCGTCGCGGCCGTGCGCGCTAACACGAAGCTCAACCGCATCAGCGCTTCTTCCGGCTGCCAGCCGTCGATCAAGAGGTCGCTTGCCCTCGCCTGCACAGCCGGACTGAGCGCGAGCAGCCTTTCTCGCGCGCCGATCAAAAGCACCGGCAGCTCCGGCGGCGGCACGAACTCAGGCACTAGCCATTTCGTTTCCATCGTCGCCGGTCTCACATCGACCAGCACCACGTTACATTCGCGGACCACCTCGGCGTCGGGCGAATCGAAAACGGCGAACACTCTGGGTTTCGCTCCCACGTGTTCCAAAGCGCCGCACAGCCGTTCCGCCTCCACGTCCTCCAGTCCCACCAGCCCCACTCGCTTGCCCTCGAGTCCTTGTGCGATGGAATCCGGGATCCGCAGTCCCGCCGCGGCTGCCGCCGGTTCGGCGAAGGCGCGCGCCAGATTCTCTAGCGCAACGCGCATCCGCGCAGCCGCCCAGGGCGGTGTCCGCAAAATAACCTCCACCTCGCGTGCCCGGTCCGAGATTCGCGGGAAACCCAGCAGTCCGCCAGTCCCTGTCCACCGGTGGGCCAATAGCGCGGCGTGTTTCTCATCGAACGCCCGATCCAGGCTTTCCACCAATTGCCGGCTCTCCAGGGCCCCCTCCGCGAGGAATGTGCGCCGCAGATCTTCCAGCTCCGGATGGGGAATTGCAAGAGCGACGGGCTCCGTAGACGCCTCCGGCTCCCACCCGGGAGGCGGCTCGGCCGATCGCGCGGCAGGCACGACCGCCTTGGCTCCAAAATCCAGGTAGTGGCGAATTTCCTTCAGGGTCTGCTTGTCGATGGGCTTCGTTAGATAGCCATCGCAGCCAGCATTGCGCGCCCGCTCTTCGTCGCCTTCCATGTCGCAGGCGGTTAACGCCAGCACCGTTACGTCACGGAGGCGGCTGTCCTGCTTGATCCGCTTGGTGAATTCCAGCCCGTCCATGCCGGGCAGCATGATATCCACCAGGATCAGGTCCGGTTTCGAGGAGCGTAGCGAGGACAGCGCTTGTTCCGCTGTTGACGCCACCTGCACCCGGTAACCTTCCGCCCGGAGTGCCGCAGCCGTCAGTTTCAGGCAGACGGCGGAATCCTCCACGATCAGGATGGTCTCACCTGGCATTTCAAACAGCAGTGCGAGATCGTACTCCCGCACTAGCGCGATTGTAGCACTAACATGGAGTACACACTGAGCTTAGCTGCCTCTCGATGACATCTGGAGTGACAACCGGACCGGGCCCCAGGTGGCGGAAACTCGGCGAGGCGACGCCGTGCTTGCAGTACCTTACCCGAACCCTGATATCGATGGTTGACTATGACCTTGGTTCGTGGCGATGATACCCTTGAACTGCTTCGACCCTAGCTTATCGCTATGCACCAAGCCATTCTGCTCGTTGATGACGACCCACAGGTCAGAGCGCTGTGCAGGATGATCCTGGAGGAAAGCGGCTACATCGTGGCCGAAGCCAGCAACGGCGAGGAAGCGTTAGCCGCAATTGAGGATACGGCCTTTGATCTGATCGTGCTCGACCTGTGTATGCCCTACAAGGATGGTTTTGAGTTCCTGCAGTCGGTTCGCGTCGATTCGCCGAAGCTCAAGATCGTCGCTATATCGGGATTTATGATTGGGTCGATGCTTCCCGCTGCGAGACTGCACGGTGCGGCGGCGACCCTGGCGAAGCCATTCTCTCCCGATTCACTGCTCTTGGTGGTGGACGAGGTGCTGGGAACCAGAGGTCCCATCGGCGCGCCCAATTGACCTGGCAGCCGCTCCCGGTCCGGTTAACGGCCTGGAAGCGAGTATCCAAGAGGACCAAATCGGCTTAGTGCATGGCTGCCTTCCACCACCGGTCAGCCCTCCCACCGGCTTTGCCCGTATACTACGAGAGGCGCGCCGGAAGGAAGGCCGGCGCGCCCCGCGATACTGATTATGGCGATGGAAGCGGATGCCGATAGTCGAGATGTTCCGCCCAGGATGGATCGGCGCGATGGCCGCGCTATGGCGCGGCTTTACGATCGCTACGGGCGTCTGGTTTACGCGACGGTTTTCCGCATCGTGCGCAACCAGGCGGTGGCCGAGGATCTGGTCCAGGAGACATTTCTCCGCGCCTGGAACCGGCCTGGGATCTTCGACGAGCATCAGTACGCAATGGGGCCCTGGCTGCTCGCGGTGGCGCGCAACCGGGCGATAGACCACTGTCGCTCGCAAGCGGAACCGGGCGCCAGCCGGGCAGTTTTCGCAGAGAACGAAGACCCGCGACTCTATGCCGGTCTGGAGGCTGGCGTTTTGGATGCCGAACAGGCGCGGCGGATCAAACAGTCGCTGGCCCAAATGCCGGATCACCATCGGCAGGCAATCGAGATTGCCTGTTTTGACGAGTTTTCGCCGATCCGCATGGCGGCCAGACTGGGACAGCCGCTGGTCACCGCGATGGCCTCGCTGCGCAGCGCACTGGCCGAACTGCGCAGAGCCATGGAAGCCGGAGTGGCTCCATGATCTGCGAGGAGTTGCGCGAACATTACGAACTCTATGCGCTCGGACTGGCCGAAGAGCCCGAACGCGGCGAAATCCACGCTCATCTGGAACGGCGCTGTGCGGCGTGCGAGCGCGGCTTTCGGCAGGCGCTGGGTCTGGTCGCCCGGTTGAGCGCCGCCGCTCCGGCGGCCGCGCCGCCTGCCCGGTTACGCCGCCGCCTATTGGCTTCGGTAGGTGTTCCGCAGCGGCATTATGGTTGGCCGCTTTTTTGGGGTGCAACCGCGCTGCTCTGCGTCTCCGCCGCCGTATACTTCAGCGGGCGCGAACGCCAATATGCGGAAGAGAGTCTGCGCCTGCGCCGTCAGGTGGGGGATCAAGCCACCGGGCTACGTCACTGGCAGGAGGCCTTCGCGATCCTGAGCTCGCCCGGCACCGCCGAAGCCGCATTTGGCCGCGGCCAGCCAACGCAGCCGGCAGGCCGCGTCTTCGTCAACCCAAGCCGCGGCGTGCTGTTCATCGCTTCCCATCTCCCGCCCGCGCCCGCGGGCAGCACCTACGAAATGTGGATCGTCCCCAAAGCCGGCGAGCCGCGCCCGGCCGGCCAGTTCCAGTCGCGCTCCGATGGTTCAGCCGTCCACATCCAGCCGAACGGGGTGGACGCAGCCGCTACGTCGGCCATCGCCGTGACGATGGAAGACGAGGCTGGCGCCCGGCACCCGTCCGCGCCGTTCGTGATCTTCGCGGCACTGCCTCCGCCCGGCCGGTAGGCGCTACCGGCCCGCCGTTCTCATGCCCGCGCGCAAGCGCGAAGCTGGAAGCAGTTGAACCGTACTGCCGCGGGATCTACAATAGAGAAGCTAGTCATCGTGCGCCCGTAGCTCAGTTGGATAGAGCGTTTGCCTCCGGAGCAAAAGGTCGGTGGTTCGAATCCACTCGGGCGTACCACCCAAGCTTCTCAGAATCAATGATTTGCCTTCCGCTATCAATTCTCATCTTGCCCCAAAAAAGTGAAAACGTATCAAAACCGTATCAAAACCCGTCAGGCGCACTCGTCCGTGTCAGAACTCGTGGTAGAGCCTGATTCGCTGGCTCGGCGGTTTAGCTTAGCCAGCGCTTCGCGCTTCATCTGGAGCTTCATCTGCGAGTACTTCTTGAACACCTGCGCGTCAGTCTGCCGCAGCAGCTTCCTGCAATCCGTACGGACATAACTGGGCCACATGCCGGGGCAATCTCGGTGCAGAAGTGGTTGGTGGCGCTCGGCGCGCCTCGCAGAGAACGGTCCGATCCTCCTGGAGACCGGCGCCAAGCGATTTCAACGGGGATGGTTCTGCTTGGAGTACGGGTTCAGGGCGCCGTTCTTGCCGTTCATCCTGGTCCAAGCCGCCATCTTCGCTTCTCGAACCCGTTCGATCTTCCCTTTCGTTTCCGCCGCCTTCTGCCCGGTAGTTTTCGGGGACGTACTTTCGTGCTTGTTCTCGTCCATGATTCAAATCTAATACCAAGCAATGCGCGGCCGACACGGTGCTGACCTAGAAAGCCCGCGGCTCATCCGGTTGCGAACCGATCAGCCAACAATTCCCAATCCGCGCGTCGGCGACTACACGGCCATTGAACTGATGAGCCCAGGCGAAGGACTGGGGGTGTTCAACGGCCCGCCAGAGCTCCCTATAAAAACGTCCGCGGAATCGGTTCTAAGGGGACATCAGCGTCGGCGAACTGGACGATGAAGCTGACATATTCTTCGTCAGTAATGGATTCAACGTTGGTCAAATCCCCGGGCCCGTAATCATACAGCTTTACCCGGGTGGGGAGAGACACATTCCGCCCAGAGCGTACGATGAACCGTTCTGGAATTTGCACTCGGCAAATGTCCATCACACGCAGTTTGTAGAATAGATCAGGCGGATCGGAATAGTCGGCCAAGAACTCGACCCAGATGTAATGATCGAGAGCCAGCGTGCCGCGCCCGCTCACGGTGTCGCCATGGCCAACCCCTTCGGTGAGCGGGGAGTTTATGTAAAAACGGAATTGATCCGCCTCAATCACCACAATCCGGTCTGACGAATCATCGCGGTACACGCACAACACCACGCCTGTGAACTCGTATTCAGCCTGCCCGAGGTGATGGAATCTCTGAGGAGCATCCTTCTGAGCTGCGGTCAATACGTCCGGCTCAATCTCAAACGACAGATTGACCAACTGCCCCTTTTTCAACGGCGGATAGTTGCCGTCTCCCAGGTGCCAAGTCTCAAATGTCGCGAAGATCTCCATCGAAACCCATGCTAACCCTATTGGACGAAAAACGCCCGTTGCTGACATTTGCTGGGCAGGGGGGACCGGCGGCAAAGCGCGAGCGAGTCCGCGCGAGGACCGCGTCGGACGGCTCGACAAGTCCGGATTCAGCTCACCTTGGGTCATGTCGGCGTGGAGCCGTAGCGCGAGCGCGCCGGTTGTTTGCGCTAGCGACTTCTGGGTACCAATTCGGCCCGCGTCTTCGAAGGCGTGCCCGATTCCTGGTGCAAAAAGCCGTTGTCAGCGCCAGAAATCTGGCGGACGCCGCGGCAGGAATTGTCCAAGTGCGCCGGGCAGCCCTGAGAACGGTCCGCGCCCGCGGCAGCCGGTCAATTGAGCTTCAGGAATTGCGGTAGGCTCTCCTCGGCGCCGCCGATGGCGCGTGCGAGGCTGAGCTTGGCCAGATTGTGGGCAAAGACACTGTTGATGTAATCGAGTGCCGCGCCGGCGACCGATTCCTGCGCCTGAACGACTTCCACGTTGTCGGTGACACCGGCGTCGAATCGTTGCCGGGTCAGCACCAGGGTTTCTCTGGTCACTTGAACATTTCTCACGGCCAGTTCCACCTGGCTGCCTGCGGCTTCCAAGTCGAGATACGCCTCGCGGATGTCGCTTTCAATCCTGCCTCGAAGATCCTCGCTCTCCGCTCTTCGCTCGGTCAAGGCAGCGTCGGCTTGCTCGATGTCGCCGGCCGCGCGGCCGCCCTGCCAGATGGGAATCCGTAGCGCTCCGACCACCGTGAACGTCCCGTTCGACTGCCCTGGCCTGGTTCCGATAGCGCCATAGTCGGCGCTGACGGAGAACGAGGGAAGGAGCTCGGCGTGGGCCGCCGACCGGGCGAACCGTGCGGCCTGTGTCTGCGCTTCAGCCGCCTTGAGATCGGCGCGTTTCATCAACGCCTGCTTGAGCGCCTCCTCCAAGGGAATCGCCGGCGCGGCGGAAAACGGAACATCCTCGGAAAGCGCGTAGCCATCGCTGGCCGGCAAACCCACCAGCCGCGCCAGGTTGATTTTCTGCTTCGCCAGATCGTTCCGCAGCGAGATCAACCGTTGCTGTTGCGTCAATGCCTGCACCTGGCTCCGATTGACATCCGTCTGAGCCAGCAGGCCAACGCCGCGTTCCTGCGCGTTCTGGCGGTACAGAGCCGTGGCGGTCTCCAACTGCGCGCGCACCGATTCCACCCTTGCCGCCGCCGCGATGGTTTGGAGATACGCGCCGCCGACGGCGAACACCACAAGATCGCGCGCGTCCTCTGCGGCGAATACATTGGCGCGCACAATTTCTTTACTGGACCGGTAGTTGTTGAGCGCCGTCATGTCGGCTACGGTTTGCGTCAACGTGGCACGCAGGTCGAAGTAGTTGAAGGGGCCGATCACGGCGGGAAGCGAAGCCCCGATGCCCGGAATACTCCCCAGGCCCTGCGCCTTGAGGGAGAGCTTCTCGTCGTACTCCCGCAAGGCGCCGTTCAGGTTCGGAAGCAGCGAACTGCGCGCCACGAGCTGTTGTCCACGCGCCTGCCGAACCGCCTGCGCGACGCCGACCGCGCCCAAGTTGTACTCGAGCCCTCTTTTCACGGCTTCCGTCAGCGACAACTTGCCCGAGAACGGAAGAGCGGCGGGGCTGGCGACGCTCCCGGCATAAGAGCCCGATACCTGCAGCGTGGGGTTGATGGTGTTGACGCTGGTGGTGGTTCCCGGCACGGGCGATTCGGTAGCAGTCGCGGAGCCGTTCTGCGCGGTCCGGCCCGACACTGGGAGCTGGTTCGGCATGGCGGCGGCGGGTCCGCCGCCCACTTGAGCGAACGCACTCGCCGCAAACAGAAAAATGGCGGCCAGCGCGCTCATCCGAATCGTACCGTCCATAAGTTTGGTCATGTGTCTTATCCCGCTAGGTGAGTTGTTTCCGGAAGCGCCACACGCTCAACGAAACCAGAACCAGCGTAAATGCGAGCAGCGCGAGAAAATTGGGCCATAGTGTTTCGAGTCCGCTCCCACGGAGCATGCTGCCTCGCGCGATGACGCCGAAATGGTATATGGGGTTCAGATTCGTCAGCGGCCGCAACCACGCCGGGAGCGCCTGCGCGGGAGTGAGTGCGCCGGACAAGCTCGACAGCGGTGGATTTACGAAAAAGCTGGTCAGTTGCGCCTGCGCGGATGTCTTGGTGAACGTGGCGATGAAGGTCCCAATGCCGATGCCGCAGAGAATGCATAAGGCGGCGCCCAGCGTCACCAGCAGGTAGCCTCCGCGAAACGGCACTTGAAACACCAGTTTCATCAGGCCGACGGCGCCCACCACCATGAGGCAAAGAAGCAGGAAGAGGGGTATGATCTTGGCGGCGACTATGGTGTAGGTTCCGGCCGGGGACATCATTAGTTGCTCTAGTGTCCCAGCTTCGCGTTCTTTTACCATGGACGCGGCGGAGACGATGGAAGCATTCAAAATGCATAACATTCCGAACACTCCGCTCACCACAAACCACGAACTGACCAGTCCAGGGTTGTAGAGGAATGCGGGGTATAGCACCACCTGACTGCGCGGCCGGCGGCCCGGCGCCGCAACTCTCCGAAAATCCGCGTTCAGTCCGGACTGGCGCAGCCCGTTGTTATAAGTCGCAATCACGCTTTCCGCGTATGCCTGCGCAATCCGCGCCGTATTGGCATCCATCGCGTTCAGTAGAAACTGTACCGTCGCCGGCCGGCCGCGCTGTAAGTCGCGGCCGAAATCGTACGGTATGATTACTCCGGCATCCAGCTTGCCCCGGGCGATCACGTCACCAAGCTGGCCGGCGGACAGGTAGTTGCCGGCTGCGGCGAAGCTTTGGCTCTCGGTCAGCGTGGCAATCAGCTCCCGGCTTTCCGGCGTCTGGCTGTCGTCGACTACTCCCAGCCGCAAGTTCGCGACCGTCGGGTTCAGCACAAAACCGAACAGCAGGATCATGAGAATGGGCGGCACAATCAGAGAAATGACCACGCGGCGGTCGCGGCGGGTCTGGCTGAATTCCTTGCGGAGCAATGCCAGGAACCGGGTATTCGCCATGCCTTGCAGGTATTTGCGCATGCCGCTACGCCTTGAGTTGCATCCGCCGCATAGTGAGCCATGCCAGCATATAGAACACAGCGCCAGTGCCGCCGATAATCAGGATTTCGAGCCACATCGCGGGCCAGCCGGCGCCTTGCAGAAACGCGTCGCGCACCACGATGATGTAGTGTTTACCCCACACCAAATCGGAGATCCAACGGATTCCCAAGGGAATGTTGGCGATCGGAAACAGCAGGCCGGAAAGCAGGAATACCAGTAAGTAGCCGCCCAGCGACACAACGGAGATGGCCGCTATCTGGTTCGGAATCGCAACCCCGACCATAATTCCGAAGCTCGCTACGCAGAAGACATAGAGGACCGTTGCCACCAGGAAAGGAATGGGGTCGCCGGCAAAGCGGGCGCCGAAATACGTGAACAGTAGCGCGATGAGTGGCACGCATTCCGCCAAGCCGACCGCCATGAACGCGAATGTGTTTCCGATAAGGTATTCATGCGCCGAGATACTGGAAACATAGACCTGTAGAATGGTGCCTCGCTGTCCTTCCTGCGCCATGGCGAGCGCAGTGAGCAACGGAACAAACATCGACAGCGCCAGTACAAAAACACCAGGGCCGAGGTATAACTTATCCGACAATCCGGGGTTGAACCACAGCCGAATCGAGGCCTGAACGGGTTGGGGAGCCCGTACGTTGGCGGCGTTATAGGCCTGCACGATACGGCTCGCGTAACCCGACATGAGCCTGGCCGTGTTGGAGTCCGAGGCGTCCACCAGCAGTTGCAGCGGAGTATCGATGCCGCGAACAACGTCGCGTCCGAAATGAACCGGAATAATGAGGACGGCGTATGCGCCGTGCTGCAAGGCTAGCTGCGGCTCCTGGTCCACCGGCCACGCGACGACGTGGACGGTCACCGAGGCGCGAAAAGCATCAATCAGGTTGCGCGACGCCGAAGAACCATCCAGGTCCTGCACTACAATCGGAAGGTCGCTCACTGTCAGCTTGAAAGACGTCCCGATGAGAACCATGATCATCACCGGGAGAACCAGCGCCATGGCCAGCGACATGCGGTCACGGACCAACTGGGTCAACTGCTTGCGCATCTGTGCCAGAATTCGCCTCATGGGTCGGGCCTTCAGTCCGTGGCCGCTGCTCTGCCTTGTTGCCGCGCCTGTTCCACCACGCTGATGAACACATCCTCGAGCGAGAACTGCCCTTCCCGCGCGCTGACAACTTTAATTCCATCCGCTGCGAGCTTTTCGGCGATCCGCTGCTGGCCCGCCCCGGCATCTTCGTCTGTGACGACGTGCAGCCGCTCGCCGAACTGCGATACTCGCCAACCTGCCATCTCCTTCTTCAGCAAATCGGCGGCGCGCTGCGGCTGATCGACAACAAACTCGATCAGATGGCCCGGCTGTGCGCTCTTGATGCCGCTCGGCGTGCCTTCGGCGACGAGCTCGCCAGCCACCATAAAGCCGATGCGATTGCATTGCTCGGCTTCCTCCAGATAGTGGGTGGTCACCAGAATGGCCGCGCCCAGATCGGCCAATCGGCTGATGACCTGCCAGAACGCGCGGCGCGCCAGCGGATCGACGCCTGAAGTCGGCTCGTCGAGAAACAGGACGCTCGGCTCATGCAGGATCGCGGCTCCGAGAGCGACGCGCTGCTTCCAACCTCCCGGCAGACTGCCGATCACCTGATCCTGTTCTCCCTCGAGTCCGGAGAAGGCCAGCACCCAACTTTTCTTTTCTTCGCGCTCCTCGCCATTGACCAGATAGACTCCGGCGGAAAAGTCCAGGTTCTCTTCAATTGAGAGATCGTCATAGAGGGAGAATTTCTGCGACATGTAGCCGATTCGCTGGCGGACGGCTTGCGATCGCAAGCTGCCGTGCTCGCCCGCGAGTTGCATTTCGCCATGAGTCGGCTTCAGAAGGCCGCACAGAATCTTGATGACCGTTGTCTTGCCGGCCCCGTTCGCGCCCAGAAGACCGAAGATCTCGCCGTACTTGATCTCCAGGTTGAAACTCTTGACCGCCGTGAACGATCCGAATTGCATGTTCAGATTCTTCGCGCCGATCGCGACCTGGCCTCGCAGATCCTTGTGTTCATGCCGGCTGGGAAACGGCTCCGTGTGCACTTCTTCGCCTAACCGGCGCAGAGTCGCCACAAAGGTGTTTTCGAGCGTCGGTTCATCGATGCGATACTCGAACCCGCTGAGCCCGGCCGCGCACAGTTCCTTCTCGAGGAACTGTTTCGCGCGGTCCGGATCGGGCACCAGTAGATCCAGGCGGTCGCCGAAGCGCTGCACGTCGATGATTTCCCGGCCGGGCGCGGCGTTCTTCAGGAGAATCTGCTCGGCCTGCGCCAGGTTCGCCGTGCGCAGTTCCAGCCGTTGGGCATGCAAGCTTGCGCGTAGCTCGGCCGGCGTGCCCTGCTGATTGATTTGGCCCTTGTAGAGCAGCGCCACACGATGGCATCGTTCGGCTTCGTCCAAATATGGAGTGGCAACGAGGATGGTCAAACCGTCAGCCGACAGATGCGTGAGCGTATCCCAAAACTCGCGTCGCGACACCGGATCGACGCCGGTGGTGGGTTCATCCAGCACCAAGACGCGGGGCGCGGGCACCAGCGCACACACCAGCGCCAGTTTTTGTTTCATGCCTCCGCTCAACTTGTCCGCCAGGCGGTCCGCAAAGCGGTCCATATCGAACATCTTCAGGTACTGAAGGCTGCGCTTATTGATTTCGTCCGGAGCGACCCGACGCAATTCCCCGATGTAGCGGATATTCTCGGTAACGGTCAAATCGGGATACAGACTGAATGTCTGCGTCAGGTAGCCGGTGCGCGATCGCGCCTCGCGCGCAGGCTGGCCGAAGACCTCTACCTTGCCCGAAGTCGCTTCCCTCACCCCGGCCAGCACCTGGAAGGTTGAGGTTTTGCCGGCGCCGTCCGGACCGATCAATCCGAAGATCTCGCCTTCCGCCACCGTCAGATCGATTCCGCGGACCGCCTCGATTTTGCCGTAACGCTGCCAGAGACGCTCGACGCGAATGGCCGTGGGCGGGGACTTGCTTCCGTTAGGGACCGCGGCAGCCGCAGCCGGAGCGGGCGCGGCGATCATTTTCTGGCCTTGCTACGATTCGGCCAGGCGGCGCCCTCCACCAGGATTTCTCCATCGGCGGGCATTCCCGGTTTGGCGAATCCAATGGCGCTTTTCAATTGCAATTTGACGCCGACCACCTGGGTCACGCGATCATCCTTGAAATAGGTGTTTTCCGGCGTGAACGTGGCCTCGGGATCGATGCGCGACACATACGCGTCGACAGGCTGTTTCGGATTGGAGTCGAGGTAAACGTGCGCGGGCTGTCCGATCTTAACCTTCCCGATGCGCCCTTCTGGCAGGAAGCCGCGCAAGTAGACCTTGCTGAGATCGAGGAGACTGACAACCGCGGTTCCGGCTGCAATCACTTCGCCGGGCTCCGCCGCCCGCGTGATGACGGTGCCATCGAAGGGAGCGCGGACGATCAGGTCCCGCCGATTCGCCTGAGCTTCGGCTAGCTGGAAGCGCGCCTGCTCGGTATTCGCCCTGGCGCTCGACACCTCGGCCTGCTGCTGAGCGATCTGTTGGTTCGCCATGCCGACCTGGGCTTCGCGAATCCCCGGGTTCGAGAGAGTGGCGCGAGCGGTGGTCAGCGAACCTTGCGACGCTTCGGCGCGGCGCGTGGCGGCGGCAACCGCGGCGCCCTGCTGCCCCGCGGTGGACACGGCTTGTTTCCCCTGGCGCTCGGAGACTGCCCCAGTCTTCGCCAGGGCCGTGTACGCCGTCTGGTCGAACAGCGCAATCCGATAGGCGGCTTCTTGTTGGTCCACGTCGGCTTCCGCGGCGGCGAGATCCGCCTCCGCCTGGCGCACTCGTCCTTGCGCGTCGACGCTCGACTGCTCGGTTTGCAGTTGATTTTGCCGCAACTGCTCTTCGAAAAAGGCGATCTGAATGAGGGCGGCCGCGGCCTTCGCCTCGCCTCCCGTGAGCACCGCTTGGGCTTGCACCTCGCGGTCCCGAATCTGCTGGTCGTCGAGAACGGCGATGATGTCACCGGCCTTGACCACGTCGCCTTCCCGTACGCGAATCTCGAGAATGCGCCCAGTGGTCTTGGCAGCAACCGCCGAGTCGTCTCCTTCGATTCGGCCGCTGAGGACAAGGATGCTGTCCGGGACGGGAGGCGTAGCGAAGAACACCTTCCAAACCAAATAGGCACCCGCTGCGACGACGACGAGCAGAAGTGTGGCTAGCGCGATTCTCTTTCCGGTGATCTTCTTGCCGGGGGGCGGAGCGGAAGCCGGCCGATCGGCCGGCTTTTGCGGCGCGCCCGGCTGGCCGGCGGCGGGGGTTGACTCACCGGCCGGTTGCGGAGGCGATGTGGGCTGGACAGGGGCGGGCGCCGCCTTGGGCACGCCGTTTGTGGGAGCGACGATGGGCGCGTCTAGTTGTTCGGTCATGGTTTTCGCTGGTCTCCGATCTGTTTAGGAGCGCGAATCGATTTGGGCCGACTTGCGAATCCTCGCCGCTGAAGGATATGCGCGCCGACTATCCCCTGAGCCTCGGCGAGCTTGTCACTGGTCCATTATGCAATTCACCGGCCTAAGTCGAATCTAGCCTAATGCCCGGACCGGACCTAGCGCGAGTCGCTAGCTCGGCAATCCTGGGGCGCGACGAATCGGCAAAATACGCATCGCATCGTGCAGATCCTGCGTCGAAAGCAGACGCGGTAAGGTGCGACGGACCGGCGAGGCCCACGGCGCAGCCCTTATCACGTCGACGACTTGGGTAGTGATCCGGACGTGGCGCCCGATTCCTGGAGATAAAGCCCCATATCACTTGCGCGGCCTTGAGGCCGCACTAATGGAGGCCGTTAGGCGGGTCGGATCGGATTAGGAACGAGAAAACGCACCAGCGTCCCGCAATCGCCCGTGTCTGCCGCCGGTGTGTAAACGTCGGAAAGATTGTCCCAGATGTGATTCGACCCGTGCTCGCCAAACACTCCAAACACTTCTCGCTGCAAAACGCGCTCTCAATCGGCGTGGATCAGATGCAGCGGAACTTTGAGCCGATGCGGCGGCAAGTGGAGGAGTGGCGCTCCAGGCAAATCTCGACCGTAGCGGCAAAACTGATCATCTACCAAGCGTTCGTGGAGTCGGATCTAGACGCCCCGAAGCACTTGGCACGGCAGGTCCACGATCTCTACTTCCGGCCGGTTCACCCCGAGTTCGAACCGCGCACATTGTGGAGCCTGTCGACCGCTTTCACTTCGGCGTTCAAGGAGCTTGATCCGATGCCCCAGTTCAAAGCTACTTCCAAGCTCGCAGCTTCCTACAGTCCATACAGACATAACTTGGCCACTTGCCTCGCCGACCTCGCTACAGAAGCGGTTGATGGCGCTCGGTACCACGCGGAGGACGGGACAGGGCCGCAATTCCACGTCGGGTGAGGGACCACCTGCCAGGCCAACACGTCTGTGCTTTACGAGCCCTGGCTACGAGAACCTAACCACTCCGCTAAGACCTTGGCATTTGGCAGATCGTCGCGGCACAACACAGCCTGGGCGCCATCCCGGAAGAAGACCTTGTATGTCAATCCCGCCTTCCCAGTTCCGCGCAAGACCTTTACGATCTCAAAAAGAGAGCGCGTTTCGGCGTGCCGCCAGCACCGCTCCATTCCGACCTGGAATCTAATCCGCCGCCCCGGCGCCGGCGAGTCTGGACCCCCCGCCCGATCTCCGTCGCCGATGGCATTGGCAAAACCTCTATTGATCGCCTTGCCCTGCGCTAGCGCTGGCCGCGGCCTGCTTCATGCGGCGGATTTGTTCCAGTTCCTGAACCAGGGCCGGCATTGGCGTCCGCATGGGCCGCCCGAGTGCAACGGCTTCCTCTGCCAGCGTCTCGGCCTCGTCGAATTGGCCGCTCCGCGCCAGCGCGAACGCCAAATCTATGCGAGTCTGCGCACGGCGCCAGCTGTTGTTCGGCGTGGCGAGCAGGTCGGCAACAGTCACCGCCTTGCGGAACAACTGCAGGGCTCGGGTGGAGCCGCCCGCGCCCACATACACGCTGGCCGCTAGCTGGAGATCGTTGAGGTAAGGGTCGCTCGTATCGCCGCTGAGCGATGCCTGCAACTCCAGCAGTTCGTCCGCGGAAGCGGCCGCCTTCTGCCATTGCGATTGGGAGCGCTCAAACTCGACCTGCATTCGCTGCGGCTCCGCGAGAGCACCGCTGCCTGGTCCATCGGCGTCGATCAGGACACTGCGATACTGTTCGATGGCGGCCGATACCTCGCCGGCGCGGTCCGGCCGGCCGATCAGAAAGCGCGCGTAGTTCTGCGAAACCGTGATCAGCGGCTGCAGGCTGTCCGCCGACCTGTTCTGTGCCAGCGCGAACAGGCGCTGGAAGAGCTGTTCGGCCTTAACCGGTTGTTCGTTGCTGGCCAACGCAGATGCAATCTGGGGCACGAGCCATTCGACCTGCTGCCCGTCGGCCGCGCGTGCGGCCGCACTCAGGAGATCGAGCGCCAGACCAAAAGCGTCATCCACGCGATGCTCGCTCAGGGCTGTCTGCGCTTCCCGCACCTCCTCCCCGATGCGTGCCTCCCCGGCTGGTTGCGGTTGCAGGGCTTGGCCATCCTGCTGATACGCGTCGGCGCTCTTCGAGTCTCCCTTGCTGCGGGCCATATTCGCGAGGCTGAAGAGTACGTTCATTTGCTGCTGCGGCTCCAGATCCGGGTTGCCGGCCAGGTAATTCTTCAGCAGGCTTTCGCCTTGCGCGCCGCGCTGGGTGTCCGCCAGATATTGTGCGTAAGCGCTCATCATCTGGGTCTGTTGGATCCCGACCAGGTTCTGTTGCAAGAGCTGCTGATAGACCTGGTCGGCCTGGTCAACCAGTCCGGCCTGGCGCATGAAGGTAGCCATATTCTGCCTCATCCAGACTGCCCGGCTGCGAATGTTTGAGTCATTTGACAATTCGACGGCGGCGATGGCTTGCTGGATGGCTGCAATTGCGTCCGTCCAGTGCTCCTGGCCTGAGTAAAGGCTCGCCAGCGATTGCCAGGCGAATGACCTGGCTAGCGGTTCCGCCGATTCCTCGGCTAGCGTCCGGTAGATGGCGACAGCTTCCTCTGGTTGCCCGTGCTGCTCGTAGAATCTCGCTACCGCCAATTGGTTATTCGTGGCGACTGTGCGAAGTTTCACCCCGATCGCGGTTGCGGCATCTGGCCGGCCGAGTAGTTGATACAGGTCAGCCAGGCGGATGTAGGTGTCGATGACGCTAGGGAAATAGCCGTTGAAAAAAGAGATGCGATTCCCCGACACGATGACGCCCTGCATAACGGGCTGCCCCGCCGCGGCCGGAGTCGGCGCGGTCTCTCCCGCCGCTTCTTGTTCCAGGTATGCCACGGCCTTCAGCAGGTTGCCGTCCTGCTGCCAGGAATTCGCTAGCGCATTCAACAGGGCGAGGCGCGACGGATGCGATTCTCCCAGCGGTGCGACGCGGGCGAGCGCTTCCTGCAAAGTGGCTTCCGCCCGGGCGTTCAAACTCGAATTCTGGTAGAGCTGAGCCAGCTGCTCCGCGCAGCCGGCGAATGGGGGCGAATCCGCCGGCACGGTTTGCAGCAGGGCGCGCGCCTGCTCCCGCCTGGCGGCGGCTTCCTCGAAACGGCCTTGACTCCTCGCCTGCCAGGCCGCCTGAATCGCCGTTTCCGAGTAGCGCGTCACCCGAGTTCCAGGGAGCGTTCGCTGATGAATGCTCCGGCCGCTTCCGACAGAGCTACAAGTTCAATGAAAGCGGCTTCGAAGGTGCGACGCCGCGGAACCGATTCTTCCCGTTTACGATTACCTCCACGTTCCCAGACAGGTTCAAGCCTGCGGGGCTGAAATTCACTTCGATCTGCTTGGCGTCCCAAGCGCGGATGCGAATGGTGGTCCCCTGAATCCAGCATTCGAATTTTACACGTGGCTCCGCCTGTGGATACGCATCGGGATAAGCTCTTGGAATAGAAATCCCCCAGATGCCCCGATGCTGCGGCGTGTCTGCGATAAACGAGAAATGTCCGGGCCGACGTCGGGTGTGCTCCAGCAACCAAGCCTCTAATGCAGACGCATCCTCCGCGCGATAGTTGTGTCCAACCCCTGCCGCCACCACGATCTTCGGAGGATTACCTACCGCTGTCAGTGAAACTCGAAAGTTGTCAAACGATGCCTTCCGTTCTTTGTCCTCATCGCCGACCCAGAGGTAGAAGGGTACGTTGCTGGCATTGCCCACCAATCCCAGAGCATACGGAGCCCCGACCGGGTTGCCCGCCATGATTCCAACAGCCGCCCATAAATCGGGCGTGCGTTGGACAATCGACCAGGCGTCATCGCCTCCCCACGAATGGCCTGAAAGGTACCAACGGTCGGGGTCGACTGTCGCGAAGCGCTTGACATCCCCGATTGCTTCCCATATGTCAGGCTCCGACCCGTTTTCATTCCTCCACTCTCCGTTTCCGCGCAACCAGGGGACTATTGTGATCACTTCGGCGTTCTTTACTGTGTCCTCTTTCGGCGGCTGGAATGTGTCACTCACATAGGCGAGTGGGACGTCTGGCCCCCTGCCATGTAGCTGAATGTGGAGCGCGTAAGCTCTCCGCGAATCCCAATGGGGAGGCAGACTGACGATACAAAACTGAAGCGTTCCGTCGCTTTGCGAGAGCCTCGCGAGGGTCAGAGAACGTCTTCCATCCACGAGATACGGCTCGGCCCTTTCCCCATCGATGTTCAGGCCGGCCTCAATTGTACTCAGGTAACCGAATATCTGTTTTTCACGCTCGTCCTTGTCGGCTCCAGCAAGTTGCAGCTTCGAGACATTCTCTTCGCTCAAAGCGAGCACCGATCTAAGATGTCTCGAAAATAGCTCTGGTTGGGGTTTGCTTAGCAATGCCGCGATATGGGCTTTAATTCGAGAGAGCGCAGCCTCGACGAGAGTCTCCGGGTGTGGAGGCTGAGCTTCCGACACTGTACTCTGAAGCAAAGACAGAATCACTGCCAGGCTGACCGCTTGGAACGTGCATAGTTTGAGTCTCATCATAGTAGTCGTCTTGAGTGGACAACGAAAACGATTCGATCGAATCCCGAGCGGACGCGGAACAACAACTCTCGCATCCATGAGCAGTATTATACTCACTCAACCGGTTCAAAGGCAGCGGTTTGGGGATGAGTCGGCCACTCGGAGAATGCCCCGAGAGGACGTCCTTGGCCGTTCCTCCCGTGAAGTCCGGTCCACGCCGACTGGACAGGCTGAGGTTGCAGAAGTCAGCAACGGCGTTTATAACCGGCCAATGTGGATCGCTTCCGAATTGGCGACGACCCTGGGGCTTAAGGAAATCATATGCTCACGGTGGCAGCCTTGTGGCGTTATGGGTGTTTGGGGGACGGCACTTTTCTCCCGGACGGCACCAACAAGACCTACAAAACCTCCGGCATCGGTGCAATCAGCGGAACTGCCTCTGTACCACGCCCGTGGCAGATGAATAGCGGAACGGGTTCGCCGGCGCGCTTGAGGTATAATTCCCGGCAGTCCTCATCAAGGAGGGTTCACTTGAACGGTCCCATCTCGTTTTACTTTAGGGTGATCACGGCGCTGCTGGCTTGCGTTTGTTCCGCTACATCGCAGACGGCGGTACCGACGAGAACTCCGACAATCGATCAGTCGTTGGACCTGCGGAGCGTGGGTTCGCCACAGATTTCTCCCGACGGACGCCGCGTGGTCTACGAACAGTCCCGGACGAACTGGGAGGCTAATTCGTTCGAGACGGAACTCTGGTTAGCAGATGTGAACACGCGCGAAAGTCATCTGTTGACGGTGGCGCAGAAGTCCAGCAGGTCCGCCGCCTGGTCGCCGGATGGACGGTGGATTGCGTTTCTCTCAGATCGGCCAGCACCCATAGCAGGCTCACCTGCCGACAAGAAGCAGGTGTATGTGATGCCGTCAGATGGCGGGGAGGCACAGCAGTTGACGAAGATGGAGAACGGCGTGAATGCGTTCGAATGGGCTCCAGATTCGAAGCGGATCGCGCTGTCGGCAGAGGCTCCCGAAACCAAGGCGATGAAAGACCGCAAAGAGAGCTTTGGGGAGTACCATGTCTTCCACGCTGACTATCGGGTGGTGCATCTATGGCTTGTCGATTTGCCAAAGACAGATGCGGCTGGAAGAACAAGCGCGGTTGGTGATCCGAAGCAGCTCACGTTAGGTGACGCCTTCAGCGTTGGCTCCTTTTCTTTCTCGCCCGACGGTACACGCATGGCATTCAGCGCTCAGAGAGACCCGGATTTGATCTCCAACTTCAGCAGCGATATCTATACCGTAGCGGTCGCGGATGGAGCGGTGAAGAAGATAGTCGATACGCCCGGACCGGATAGCGACCCCAAGTGGTCCCCGGATGGAACGCAGATCGCATATGTGACCGCAAACGGCGGCAAGTATTTCTTTTACTCTGATCAAAGAATCGCGGTCGTTGGAAGCGATGGTGGACCCCTACGTGTGCTGACGCTGGGATTCGACGAAGACCCAGACTTGCTGCGCTGGTCTCCGGAAGGAATCTATTTCTCGGCGCTGCAGAGGACGAAGTCCTGCCTGTTCCTGTTGGATCCAAAGTCTGGAGCGGCGAGGCAGATCGATCTGGCGGGAACAGACGTAGCGAGCGGCTTCTCGTTTTCGAGAGACTTCAAACGCCTGGCGTTTCGTGGTGGGGGCGCCAACCAGTACGCGGAGATATTCACCAGTGATCTCCCGGGCGCCTCGCCGGTGAGGCTAACTCATGCCGGCGACCAGCTGATCGCTTTCGAGAGCGCAAAGCGGGAGGTAGTGAGCTGGAAGTCGACGGACGGAACGCCGATCGAGGGCGTCCTATACAAGCCTTTGGACTTCACTCCGGAAAAGAAGTACCCTTTGCTAGTCGTGATCCACGGGGGGCCGACAGGGATAGATTTGCCCACGATCAACGCGGACCGATACTATCCCATTGAACGTTTTGTGGCGAAAGGTGCGCTGGTGTTGCGGCCGAACTATCGGGGGTCTGCAGGGTATGGAGAAAAGTTCCGCGCGCTCAATGTGCGGAACCTTGGTGTCGGCGACTATGCGGACGTGATCTCGGGGGTGGACTTCTTAATTGCGCAGGGCTTTGTCGACAAGGACCGTCTAGGCGCTATGGGTTGGAGCGAGGGCGGCTATATCTCGGCGTTCATCACGGCATCGAGTGACCGCTTTAAGGCAGTGTCGGTCGGTGCCGGGATCTCAGACTGGATGACATACTATGTCAACACGGACCTCACTCCATTCGCGCCGCAGTATCTCCATGCGACGCCGTGGGAGGATGCTGAGATTTATAGGAAGACCTCGCCAATCAGCTATGTCGCGAAGGCGAAGACGCCCACACTGATCCAGCACGGCGGTTCTGACCGGCGAGTGCCGATCGCCAACGCCTTTGAGTTGCGCCAAGCACTCGAAGACCATGGAGTGCCCGTGAAGATGGTGGTTTACGACGGTTTCGGCCACCCCATCGACAAGCCCAAACAGCAGCGTGCCGCGATGGCAGAGAATGAGAACTGGTTCAATCACTATATTTGGGGCGATCCTTTGGCGGCATCTCTAACCCCGGCCGCTCCACCTACAAAACCTTGATCCTTTACCGCGCGGCGCGCCACTCCCGGCTGCCTCCGGCGCGTGCATGCATCGGGGCAGAGCGTTCCGCGGTCGAAAAACAGTGTCCGTTGATGCGGAATACCAGACCCTGCCGCGCGGGGCGCGCTCGCCCGGCTGGCCGCCACCGCGAGCTCCATAAGGCTCGCCTTTTGCCCCAACGCCTCGGCCCGGCAAGTGGAAGGATTTCACGGTGACCCCGAAGTGCACCACGTGAGATCGGTTCGGTAGCTACCGATAACCCGAAATAACGGGACCGCAGCCGAAGGGGCCACCTTCCGTCCGCTCGTTCCAACACAACGTGATACCCTTCCCTACTGTGTCCACGCGGGACTAAGCTATACGCGAATGCCTACCAAGCGCCGCACGTTTCTCAAGCAGGTGACGCTTGCCAGCGCCGCCACTCAGGTCGCCGCGCAGAGCTCAGCCCTGGCAGGAACCACGCCAACATCACTCGACATTCCCGAAATCGCGTTCCCCCGTGTCTTCACCGGGCGGCGCCTCACCGCCATCGCTTTCCCACTCGGCGGCGTGTGCGCCGGGTGCGTCAGCCTGGGCGGGCGCGGGCAGCTTCGCGATTGGGAGATTTTCAACCGTCCCGACAAAGGCAACGCGCCATCCTACGCCTTCCCCGCCATCTGGGCGCGTGCCGGCAAACGCAAGCCGGTCGCCCGCGTGCTCGAATCGCGCATCCAGCCGCCCTTTGAGGGCTCCAGTGGGCTTGGTTCGCGCAACGCGCCCGGCCTCACGCGCCTCGATTCGGCCACTTTCACCGGCGAATTCCCGCTGGCGCACGTCCAATTCACCGAATCCACGCTGCCGGTGACAGTGTCACTCGAAGCATTTTCGCCCTTCATACCCCACGACCCAGACGAGTCCGGCTTGCCGGTGGCCATCCTGCGATATCGCGTCACCAATCCAGGCCCGGCGTCGGCCGAAGTCTCCATCGCCTGGTCCGTCGACAATCCCACTGGCCGCACTCAGGCTGCGGATGCGCGCGCCAACGAATACAGAACTTCCGAGAGGCTCGCCGGCATCCTCATGACCAGCCCGGAGCTGCCAGGCAACGACGCCCTTAAAGGTAGCTTCGTGCTCTCGGTGCTCGACTTCGCCGGCGCGCGGGTCACCCACCTTCGCGGATGGGAGCGCGGCTGCTGGTGGAACTCGCCGATGTTTTTCTGGGACGACTTCTCCGCCGATGGTGAACTTGGTCCCGAGTCGAAAGACCCCGGACTAGTGGGGGCGCTCTCGCTCGGCCGTACCATCGCGCCCGGAGCCCGCGCCGATTACACGTTTCTCCTGGCATGGCATTTCCCCAACCGTACACCGCGCCGCTGCGGGTGGAGTGCCGCGAACGGCGATGAAGACACTTTACTAGGCAACCACTACACGACGCGCTTCCGCGATGCCTGGGCGGCTGCCGAATACGCCGCCGAGCACCTTGAAGACCTCGAGAAGAAGACCCGGCGGTTTGCCGCCGCTCTGCGCGAGTCCACCATCCCCGCTGCCATCAAGGACGCCGCCAGCGCCAATCTTTCCACGCTCGTCACCCCCGTCTGCTTCCGCACCGCCGACGGCGAATTCCATGGTTTCGAAGGCGCCGACGACCACGCCGGCTGCTGCCACGGAAGCTGCGCGCACGTCTGGAACTACGAGACCGCCACCGCCCACCTTTTCCCAACCTTCGCCCGCTCACTGCGCGGCTCCGCCTTCGGCTACCAGCTCGACAACGCTGGCGGCATTCGTTTCCGCGAGCGCTTCCTCACAACGGCGACAGTTTTGGCTTCGCCGCGGCCGACGGACAGATGGGCCAAATCATGCACGCCTACCTCGACTGGCTCCTCTCCGGCGATACTCCGTGGCTGAGCGAAATGTGGCCGCGCATCAAAAAGGCTATCGAGTTCGCCTGGGTTCCTGGCGGCTGGGACGCCAACAAAGACGGGGTACTCGAAGGCGTGCAGCACAACACCTACGACGTGAACGAGGTGGGCATCACCATGCGAGATGCGGCAAGAAGGGCGTTTGGCCCGCTAGGCGAAGCCGCGCTGCCTGCGGGCACGGTGAATTCGGAAGACTCGTTTTGGAAGTCATGACAGTGTCGGCAACCTTTGAGCCTCGTCTCGATATCCTGCCAGCATGCCAACGGCGGCTGTGGCCGGAGCTAGATGCCGTGCCGCCAGAGTTCGTGCTCTACGGTGGTACTGGCCTGGCGCTCCAACTCGGCCACCGAGACTCGGAGGACTAGGTCGGTGGTTCGAATCCACTCGGGCGTACCAGACTTCAATCATTTGGCCGCCTCGCGCTCCCCAGGAAAACGCCCCATCCCTCGAAGCGCAAGGGCATTCTTCCGGGAATCGTCATCGCCGAAGAGCCGGCGATGGAGACGCTGCGGGCGCCAACCAAGGTCAGAAAACGTCTCGAAACTGAAGCCCAAGCAGCAGGCGCCCCGTCCGCCCGCGTGGGGTAGGCGCCGCTCGTTGGCGGAACGAAGCCGCGCTCAATGGGAATTGGCTGCGTCGATCACCGAACCCTGGCGCGTTTGTCAGACAAATCGGATACCATCATGAGTAGTGCATTGCGCCGCTTGACGGTTGGCGGCTCAAAACCTGACAAAAATGCTCTTCATCGGGGATCAAATGCGGAAGAACAATATCAGGATCACAGCGTTAGCATTCGTTGTTCCGATTCTTTTCCTGTGGCCGGCCTGTGCACGAGCGCAAGCGGTGAAGGCTCGCTATCCGGTCATGGCTCCTCTCGACCAGTATTTGATTCCGGACGAGAAGGCTGAGATAGCGCTGGCCCGGAGTTCCGCTCCGGCATCGATTTCGGATGCAGCCGAAGTGATGGTGCTGCGACGGGACGGCTACGCAAGTGCCGTGAAGGGCTCGAATGGCTTCGTCTGCATCGTCGAGCGATCCTGGGCGAAGCCGACCGATGACCCGGAGTTTTGGAACCCTAAGATTCGCGCCCCGAATTGCTTCAATCCGGCAGCCTCCAGGACGTTTCTGCCCATCTTTCTGGAGAAAACCAAACTTGTGCTGGCGGGAGGATCGAAAGCAGAGATCTTGGCGGCTACTACGTCCGCATTGGAAAAGAGAGAACTACCCGCGCTGGCTCCGGGAGCGATGTGCTATATGATGGCGAAGCGGCAGTACCTGAGCGACGACGGCATGAGCTGGCATCCCCATGTCATGTTTTTCGTTTCGGGTGATGCCGTGAAGAGCTGGGGAGCCAATCTGCCTGGCTCGCCGGTGATAGCGGCGGACGATCCGGAAGAACGGGTCACCATCTTCATGGTCTTTGCCGGCACATGGTCCGATGGGACGCCGGGACCATCCACCATGCACTGAGGCGTTACAGACGAACCGGATCGCGGCGGGCAAAAGCAGTGTCTGGCTATCCACCGATAGCCCGAAACAACGCCGCCGCCAAACTCGCTTGCAGTCCGCCAATGGCAGATGCCATCCACCGCGCCTCGACAACTGAGCGAAGTTCTGTTCAGCCTGGAGGACCTTCCCTCGAGCCAAGGGCTGCTCCTTGCGAGACGCGCTGCTCCTTACCTTCTTGTTGTATGATGGCCGAGACCTATGGACGAACTGGCGAAAAACCTGTGGATCCTGTTGACGCTCGTGGTCCCCGGCATGACCACGTATGGCAGTTTCCGGCTACTGCTGGCGCTCGGCGGAGCCAGGTCGGACAAAGGGATGTTCGACAAGCTCGATGGGTCGGCCTTACTGACCTCGTGCGCTATCGTGGCGCTGGCTGTGGCGCAGCAGGCGGTAGCGATTTCGATCGAGGCAGGCGCGTCGCACATCTGCTGGAAGCTCCGGCACAAATACAGGAGGTACTACTTGCTGTTCTGCGAGCGCTTCAAAATGGCGGCGCGGGGCGAGCTCAACGAGGGCGCCACCAGGATCGTCGCGAACCTCTTCACCTCACTGAACGTGACCATCGGCCAATGCATGGTCCTCTTGTACCTGGTTCTTCACGAAAAACTGAGCCTCTCGGATGGCGCGACGGGCGTCATTGCGGTGTTTGTCGTGGCGGGCTCCATCGACACGCTTTTTCGGATGGCTGACGCCGCGAGCATCGTCAACGCCGTCCGGGCAGGCGCTCCGCACGCGAAGAGTGAGGCGGCGGCGCCGGCCCCGGGTCCGGAAGATTAGTGAGTTCATCAAGATATCCATTCTCCCTGACTGTGTCGGCAACCCGGAGGCATGGTCACCTGGCTGCCGATAATGCCCATTACGAGGCCCTAAATAACTGATTCGATTGTCGTTCCGCAGACGCACCAATGGCACGAACTCAAGGCGCTGGCACTGGACGGCGTCTCCTCCCCGATCAACCAAAACCGTCATTTGCGGTGGCAAGCAAAGATGATAAAGGGCTCTATGGGAGGCGGTAGGATGTAACGCCTGATGCCGGCCCCTATGACGAAGTGGATATTCTTAGGACCACGTCTCGAAACCGGAGGCAAAACCGCCGATATGGAGGTAGATGGGGGAGAATTTGTGTACCCGTATGGCTTGCCGGTAAGGACGCTACGTCCCGCGCGGGATCAGATCGTGCGGCACCTGGCGTCGCGAGGAGCAAAAGGCCTCTGCGCCGGCCTGACGGCGGTTGTGGTGTTCTGCGCCAGTTCTTGCATCGGCCGCCACACCAACGCACCCCTTGAGCGCATCGAGCAGGTCGCGGCGTTGCCCCTTCAGGTCTCCGACCACCGCCTGCCGGTTCACCTGAAAGGCTGGGTCACCCTCTCGGACCCCACCACCAATCTGATGTTCCTGGAAGACGGCACGGGCGCCGCCCGCGTGGCTCTTCCCTTCCTCCACCTTGATCCCAGGCCCGGCAACGTCGTGGAGGTGGTCGGCGAAGTGGGTGAAGGAGGTCCCGCGCCCACGATTGTCGCCAGCGAAGTCAGGCTCCTGGAAGGCTCCCACGAACCGCGAGCGCTCGCCATCCCGGTCGCGGACCTCGTCGCCGGCCGCGCCGGCTTCCGCTATGTAAGCGTGGAAGGCGTTCTTCGCTTCTGGCGCCAGGACCGCGAGGGCAACTCGGTCATCAGAGTGGGCTGCGGCGCAACGGTGTTCGAGGCTTACATCGGCTCAACCGATCTGCCGGATCTCAACGGCGCAGTCGGCTCCCGCATCCGCGTGCGCGCCGTGGCGAATCTGAGCCGCGATATTTACGGCCGCACGGCCCGTGTTCAGGTTTGGATCCCCCGCAGCACTGACGTCGAAGTCATCGCGGCGGCTTCCCAAGGCATTCCCGTTCGGACCATTCGCGAGGTCGACTCTCTGCCTCGGAATTCGCTGGCCGAGCGAGCGCTCCACCTCCATGGCAGCATTCGATCCGACGGCGTGCGAGAGGGACTGCGATTTGAGGATGGCAGCGGCTCCATCCGGATCTGCCCGGCTTCCGACGCCGTGTTGCCAACCGGACAGGTGGTCGATGTGTCGGGCTTTGCCGAACTCGACGGTGGCGAACTCAAAATCAGCGACGCCACACTCGCGCCGAGCAGTTCGGTGCCCCACCCCGCCAATCAGGGGCGCATCATCACCACGGTGGCCGAAATTCACGCCCTCAGCCCGGAAGAGGCTGGCAGGCGTGTTCCGGTTCACGTCCAGGCCACGGTGACCTACATTAATCCCGCAACCACAGTGTTTTTTGTGCAGGATCAGAGCGGTCCCACTTTCGTGGCCGCTCCCCGTATCCGCGAGTCGAGAGTGCATGCTGGCGATCTGGTGGATGTATCCGGCGTCACCGCGCCGGGCCAGTTCGCGCCGATCATTTCCGATGCCCGAGCGGAACGCGTCTCCTCATCTTCGATGCCGCCGCCGGCGCCCGCCGCCTTCGATGAACTGTTTTCCGGGAAAATGGACAGCGCCTGGGTGCAAACCGAAGGCGTTGTGCAAAGCGTCGAAACCCAGCGCGGCGGCACGTTCGAGGACGTCGTTTCGATGCAGTGGGGAAACTACCTGTACGTGCTCGTCGTCCACAACCCAAATGCGCGCCCCCTGCCGCCGCCGGATAGCCGCGTCCGTGTGCAGGGTGTTTGCGGGTCGCTGTTCAATGCCAGGCGGCAGATCGTCGGCATTCAGATCTACGTGCCTTCGCCCGATTTCGTGCGCCTGCTGGAGCCCGGTCCGGACCCGGCCGCGCTGCAGCCGCGCCCCATCGATGAGCTCCTCCGCTTCTCGTTTGCCGATTCGCCGGGGCACCGCATGCGAATTCGCGGAGTGGTCACCCTGGCCAGCCCGTCCGGCCCGTCTTACGTCGAGGATAGCGGTGCCGGTGTCAGGATCCTGAATCATGCGCGCATGGATCTCCGTCCCGGCGATGTCGTCGACGTGCTCGGTTTCGGGCACTCCGGTTCCTTTAGCCCGGAAATGCGGGACGCGCAGGTCTCGGTTGTCAAACGGGGACCCGCGCCCTCGCCGCCATCCATCACCGTCGACGAGGCGTTGGAAGGCAAGTACGATTCCAAGCTGGTCAGCATCGACGCCGCCGTGGTGGACCAGCTCACAGGTTCCGGCCAGAACGACGTGATGCTCCATGTGGGGGGTAAGTTGTTCAACGCCACCTTGGATCACGGGCGGATACCACCGCTGGATCGCGGCAGTATCGTCCGCGTGACCGGCGTCTGCTCCGTTGCAGCCGAAAGGAATCTCGCCTATCGCATCCCGAAATCATTTAGCGTCATATTGCGCAGCGTTGGCGATATCACGGTCGTCCGGTCCGCGCCATGGTGGACCCCCGGCCGATTGCTGGCAGTGCTCGGCTCGATGACGGCCCTGCTGTTTGTCGTTCTATCCTGGGTGACCGTGTTGCATCGCAAGGTCCGACTCCAGACGGCGGTGATCAGCAAGAAACTGCAAGAAGAAGCAACGCTCAAGCGAGCCGCGGAGCAGGCCAGCCGCGCAAAAAGCGAATTTCTCGCCAACATGAGCCACGAGATCCGCACCCCGATGAACGGCGTGATCGGGATGACCGGGCTGCTGCTCGATACGGAGCTGACGACCGAACAACGCGAATTCGCGGAAACCGCCTGGCGGTCGGGCGAGAGCCTGCTGAGTGTGATTAACGACATTCTGGACTTCTCCAAGATCGAAGCCGGCAAAATGGTGATCGAATCGTTTCCGTTCGACCTGCGCCTGGTGATCGAAGAAGTCAATGAGATGCTGGCGCCGAAAACCGAGGACCGCAGGCTCGACCTGGTGCTGGAATACCCGCCGGACGTGCCACGGCATTTCATCGGAGACGCTGGGCGCATCCGTCAGGTGGTGACGAACCTGGCTGGCAATGCCGTGAAGTTCACGCAGATGGGCCATGTGCTGATTAGCCTGCGCTGCGAATCCCAGGACGGCGAAAGGGCGCAAATTCGGGTTTCGGTGGAAGACACCGGGCCGGGGATTCCGGCGGACAAGATGGACCTGCTGTTCGGAAAGTTTAACCAGGTGGATGGCTCGACCACGCGGAAATCCGGCGGCACGGGGTTGGGGCTGGCGATTTCCAAGCAACTGGTGACCATGATGGGCGGCGAGGTGGGAGTTACCAGCCAGTTAGGCAAGGGCTCGACTTTCTGGTTCACGTTGCCTTTACGGCTGGATGCGGAGCCGCAAGCGGAACTGCTGCCGGTGGCTGAACTTCGGGGTTTGCACGTGTTGATTGTGGACGACAACGAGGTGAACCGGCGGGTGCTGCGCGAACAGATCAGCAGTTGGGAGATGCGAAGCGACTGCTATGGAGGAGCGGTGCAAGCACTCGAGGCGCTACGCGAGGCGCGAGCGGCGGGCGATCCGCACCAGGTGGCGCTGCTGGACTATCAGATGCCCGAAATGGATGGAGCGATGCTGGCGGCAGCCATCAAGGCCGACCCGTTATTGAGTGAGACGGTGTTGATCATGCTCACGTCCGCAGGCCGCTGGAGCGAAGTGCGGCACATCCAGGGAATCAACATCGACGCCTGTCTGGTGAAGCCGGTGCGCCAATCGCAGCTATTGAGCACGGTGGCCGCCACGTGGGCGAAGAAACTGCAGAAGGGGCTGGCGACGACGACCAACGCGCCGCGCGAGATGCCGTCGCCGGCAGCGAAGCCGCCGGGCCTATTCGCCGGGATGGCGGTGCGGGTGCTGGTGGCGGAGGACAACCCGGTGAACCAGAAGGTGGCGTTGCGCATGCTGGAACGGGTAGGGCTGCGGCC
>JBELAO010000015.1:0-87695 GCA_049508735.1 Bryobacteraceae bacterium
CGGCGGCGGTTCGGGAAGGAAATAGGCGGGAGTGAACCCGCTGGTGCCCGGCATCTCGAGATCGAGCCCGCGGTTGATGAAATCGGTGCCGTGCGTGGCCCCCCAGTCGGAAGTGATGAAGCCCGGAAAGCCGATCTCGTCCCTGAGGATCTTGATCTCGGTGTCGCTGTTGCCGCAGGCCCAGGGCCCATTCACCTTGTTGTAGGAACACATGATGGAGGACACTCCGGCGGCCACGGCATCGGCGAATGGAGCAACGTAAACCTCGTGCAGCGTCTGTTGGTCGACGATGTTGTCGTCGCCGCCGTCGTAAGCCACGTAGTGTTTGGCTTGCGCCATGATGCCCTGGCTCTGCACGCCGCGAATCATCGCCGCGCCGATCTGTCCGGTGAGCACGGGATCTTCGCCATACGTGTTGTAGCCGCGTTCAAAGGTGATGTCACGGTCGATGTTGATGAAGGGCTGCAGCACCACGTCGATGCCAAGCGCGCGAGCGTCGCGGCCGATTACCACGCCGTTCTGCTCGGCGTCTTCGCGGCTGAAGGTGGCGGCAAGGCCCATGGTGGAAGTCGGAGCGGTCGAGGGAATACGCGTCAACACTCCCGGCGGCCCGTCGGCCATGCGAAGGGCGGGGATGCCAAGCCGCGGGACACCAGGCAGGAAGCCGGGCTGACCCTGATCGGTGGCGGGCGGTTCGGCGGCGCCGTGGATCATGGCGATCTTCTCTTCCAGCGTCAGTTGGCTGAGAAGCTTGTCGACACGGGCATTGCCTGTCACGGCGGGGATGCCGGTCTGCGCCAACGCGGGGCCGGCCAGAAGAACGAGCGCAACGGATAACGAAGCTTTCATGAGTCACTCCCAAACAGGTTGCGGGCAGCCAACGCACGTAAGCGCGCAACCTTGGTAATCTAACACCTCTCACAGTTCCGCTCTCTGATAGCGGAAAACGCCGGCGCTATTTCTTTTCGCTCGCCAGCTCGACGAGAATCGGGAGGGGACGCGCGCGGAAAGCCTGGACCGCGAGCATTCCCGCATGGCGCGCCGCAACCTGGAGTGGGCGCTGACCAATCGGGATGTTCTGCGGCAATTGCCCGGAGCGTCGCTGATCGCGCAGTCCGACTGGCCGGCCTGAAGCTGCTCCGGCCGCCGACCCGCCCGGGAAGTAGGGTCGCAGGCTCGGTGACCTGAGTTTGTTCCCGTCGTCAGAACATGAACTTGACAGCCAGTTGCACGATGCGCGAACCCTGTTTAGTGTCCGCGTATCCGAAGAGCGGCGAGCTCATTTGTCCAGCCGAATTGTAGTTAAGCGACAGGTTGGTGCCGTTGAACGAGTACAGCGGATGGTTCAGGAAGTTGTAAGCGTTGGCCCGGATCTGCAGGTTCTTCGACTCACGGATGTGGAAGTTCTTGAAGATCCCAAGGTCGGTGTCAAAGAACGCCGGCCCATAAATTGGCGGGACGATGGTCGGGCCATTCTGCCCGACTTGTGTCGGAAGGGCGAAGCAACTCCCGTTGATGTACTGGTGCGTCGCGAGATTCGCCGTCGGGTTGCACGTCAGGATCGGGTTCAGTTGCATGTCCGGGGTGCCGAGTATCGATACGTTGCTGATCAGGAAATTCGTGCCTGGAATATCCGCGCCGTTCACAGTCATGCCGAAGTTTTCGCTCTGGAAACCCGAGAGGTTTGGGCCGCTCTGCCACTGTGTGATGCCGGAGAGTTGCCAGCCGTTGATGACTCCGCCCAATAACCTGTCATGGGTTGGGTCGCCTAACTCGATGGAGTAAGCAATGTTAAAGACCTGCGTGCGGTTGGTGGGGAGGACGCCGTAGTTGTTGTTCAGGTTGAATTGATCGAAGAAGCCGACGATACCCATAGCCTTGCCATAGGTGTAGTTTAGGTTGAGCGTATACCGGCCCTTGGAGCGTACCCACGTCAACTGGAACGCGTTGTAGTTGGCATAGGCGTTGTTGGTCGAGACGTCCAAATCGCCGTACAGCGAATATGGGCGGAATAGCGCCGAATTCAGGTTATTCGGATTCTGGCCGCCATTATTCTGAGCGAGCATCGCTCCCAGCGGAACCAGATTAATGTTCAACGTGCCAAAGCCCGCGCTTCCGCCATTGCCGGAACTGGGTATATTGTGTGTCTGATTGCCGACATAGGCCACTTCCAGCAGCCCCGACCACGGCGTCTGCTGAGAAATGGTGAGGTTGTAGCTATCGGTGTGCGCCTGGTTCGAGTCGGTGCTATCCACCGCCGCCGCGGATCCGGCCTGTTGCGGGCAACTGAGCGTGTCCAGCGTGTTGGCGTATAGATGCGCGAGGCTCCCGCAGGAACTCGGTGTAATCGTTACGGTCTGAACGCCCGCGGAAACATCTAAGCCGCTCGTAAACTGGCCGGCATGGAAATAGTAGCGGCCCCAACCTCCCCGGAAAACGGTTTTACCGTGTCCGGTCAGATCATAGGCAACCCCGAAGCGCGGCTGGTAGAAGAAGGCGCGCGTCGGGAATCCAGCCAGAGGAACACTCGGGTTCTGGCTGTGCCACTCAAATCCGCAGTATGAAAGAAGCGTACAGCTTGGGCTGGTTGCACTGTACGCAGCGGGGTTAAAGATAGAGTAGCCGAATCCCTCACGGTCATACCACGGCTGGAAGTGGGTGAAGCGCATGCCAAAGTTCACAGTGAGCCTGCGCGTAACCTTCCAGTCGTCCTGAAGCCAAGGCTCAATCGTGTTGTAAGCGATATCGTTGACGCGGTTCTTGGAGGATTCGGTGTAGTTGTAGAGGTTGCCGGTGACCTCGTCGGCATAGGCATTGCCAAAACTCGTATTGCCGGCCGAATAAAACTGCAAATAGCCGTTGGTGTCATCGTTGGCCGGCTGGGCATTGCGGATCCATTCCCAGAAGAAACCGCCCTTAATGGTGTGAGTGCCGACGACTTTGGTGACTGTATCGCTGAGGCTCGGCATGTACTTGTCGGCATACAAGCCCTGCGACGTGCCACCGTCCTCGAAGCCGCCCGGAGTAAATATCAGCGCGGCGTCCCCGGCGCCTCCAGTGCCGCCGAACGATGGAATTTGCGCGACGCCATTCTTGTAATAACCTGTATAGCCATACCCGACGTTCGCGCGATTCACATCTGCGGGATTGGAGAATACATTAGGGAAACCTATAAAGGTGTAGCCGAAAACAAACTCGTTGGTCATGGTGGGGCTAAACACATGAGTGAGCGAGGCACTGACGGAGTCGGATTTGTTCTCACCCAGAATTGGGGTCGGATAAGGAACCTGGTTAGTCTGCGTCCACCACAGCCCTACGGGGAACTGCTGTAACTCGCGCTGCAGGTTATAGCGCACGAACAGCTTGGTGTTGTCGCTAATGCTGTAATCTACGCGGGTCATCCACTGCTTGTTGTTCTGGTTGAAGATCTCGGACTTCACATAATTGTAGCCGCCATCGGTGGCCGGGTTTGCGTTTGCCGCGGGGTACAGCTTCATCATGGCGATCATGTTTGGATCAATCGCGGATGAAGGGATCTGCCCTCCCGGAAACACCGCCAGCGCCGCGGCGTTGAGTTGTCCGGGAGGCGAACCGGTGGAACCGACTATGGGGCCCTCCGCGGCAAGAATCGACGCAGGGGAGAAATTGCCCCCCTCTAAACTGGTGGTTGGCACCGTGGCGCGCAACAGGCCTGTATCCAACACCTGGTAGAAATATTCGAAGCCGGTGAAAAAGAACAGCTTGTTGCGATTCTTGTTAAAGCTGGTGCCAGGGATCAAAACCGGGCCGCCAAACGTGCCGCCCGGGTAGTAGTACTTGTTCTGCGGCCGTGACTGGCCGCTAAAATTATATAACCAATCGTTTGAGTTCAAATCGTAATTCCTGGCGTAGAAGAACGCCGAGCCGTGAAATTGGCTGCCACCAGACTTAGCGATGGAACTGATGACCATGGGACCCTTCTGATTCTCAGCGCTGAAGTTCGAAGACATCAACTTGAACTCCGAAACCATGTCCGAATTCGGGTTCACCGGTGTATCGCAGTTGCAGCCCGGGTCGGATACGTGGGCGCCATCCGCCGTGATGTCCAGTGAATTGCTCGGTAGCCCGTTGTAGGAAAAGGCATTGTTGAGCGGGCTTTGGCTGCCGGAGCCGCCATTGGCGTTGATACCGATTATTTCGCCGGTGTAATTGGAGTGGTTCGATGAGCCGTTCTGTATGCCAAACCCCGGCATAATCTTGATGAACTCCGCCGCGTTGCTCCCGACCTGTACGTAATTCTCCAGCTCTTTTGTTGTCAGCGTTTCAGACTTCTCGCCCGAATCCTCGGGCACCACGGCGTTGGCCACTCCGAGCACTTCGACGGTCTGCGACGTATTGCCGACGGTTAACGTCACGTTGACATTACGCTTCTCGCCACCCAGCAGCGAAATGCCCGGAGCGTCGTAGGTCACGAAACCCTTGGCTTCGACTGTTAGTTTAAAGGTAAAGCCGCCGACGCCTAAACCAGACAGAGTATAATAACCGTCATTATTCGTCGTGGTCTCGCGGATGTCGCCGGATTGTTCGTTAACGAGCTTGACCTTAGCCTGCGGCACAACCGCACCGGACGTATCGGATACCACTCCGGTCAACGTTGCGGAGGTGAATTGCGCCTGTAGGCGTATCGTCGACAAGCTCAACAATGCCAATGTGATGGGAATTACACTGCAGCTCTTCATGGAACCCCCCCTCTCTCTGACCCGGAGACAATATATCTGAGACTATAAACCCATCAAGCTGCACAGTAAAGCCTAAAGCTGTTAACTAACATTAAAGCTGTTAACTTCATCACACGGTTAAGTTACTCGAAGAAAGTACCTTCCCTCGCGTCTTACTCACAATCCTGTATGAGTTAGCAAACAGCGGCGAGGGGGCGCGGCTAATGCAGTTCGATGCGATGGCTTCGGCCGTCGTCCGTGATGCGAACCGTAGCTGCGCGGGCCTGGCTCTTTCCGTCGATCATCACTTCGCGGATTGTGGGTACCGGCCGCACCGTGAGCAGCAGGACCCGTGGGGCGGGATGGAACTGTCCTATCGGGACGCTTAGATCGATCCGATCCCCTTCGGCCGTGTGCCGGTAGCTCAAGCCGGTTTGCCGGTAGCTGCCCCGCTGGTAGGCGTCCGTCAGACCGTCGTCTTCATAGAGCAATGTGGAGGCTTCGCCGCTGGCATCGGGGTAGATCTCGAACTGTAGCGGGTCGGTGGCCTTCTCGCCAACATAGTTCTGCTCCGGACCGAGTGCCAGTATGGCTCCGCCTCGCACAAAGAGGGGCACGGTTTCGAGCGGCGCGTCGACACGAATCATGCTGCTTCCTGCGTAACGTGTGCCCGTCCAATAGTCGAACCAGACGCCTGCTGGAAGGTAGACAAGCCTGGCTGTAAGGTCGGGCTTGAGAATCGGCGCCACCAGCAGGTCGTCGCCGATCATGAACTCGTCGTCGATCCCGAGCGTGTTCTCGTCATCCTGGTAGTTGAGCAGCAAGGGCCGAAACATGGGCACGCCGGTGCGGTGCGATTCCTCCAGGGCCGTGTACAGGAATGGGAGCAGACGGTAGCGAAGCTTCAGGTACTTGCGGATGATGTCTTCGTAGTATTTGCCATAGCGCCACGGCTCATGATCCGGGGAGTTCATGCTAGCGTGATTGCGGCAAAACGGCGTGAGGAAACCGACCTCGTACCATCGCACGAGGAGCCCGGCGTCCGTGCGACCGACGAAGCCGCCTATGTCCGAGCCGACGAAGGGCTCGCCCGAAAGACCGAGGGTCATGAACATAGGCAGGCTCAGCGCGAATGCGTCCCAGGTGCTGCGGTTGTCGCCGGCCCACATGGTGGCGTACCGCTGGATGCCCGCGTAGGCCGCGCGGGTGATGACGTAAGGCCGCTGGTTCGGGAGGAGTCGCTGCAGGCCTCGATAAGTGGCGCGGGCTTCATTGAGCGCGAACACATTGCGGTTCCCGGCATAATCGGAATAAGTTCCGCCATCGTAAGTGATCACATCCATTTGTGACTTGCCGGTCTGGTCGTTGAAGTCCGACGGCTCATTCATATCGTTCCAGATCCCCGCCACTCCATTGTCCGTGTAGGCGCGGTGCAGGTCCCCCCACCAGCTTGCAGCCCGATCCAGCGTATAGTCCACGAAAACAGAATCCCCGGGCCACACGCGGCCGATGTAAGTGCTGCCATCCTTGCGCTTGAGGAAGAAATCCTGAGCCTTGCCCTGGTTATACACGTAGTAGCTTTGTTCCTGCGGCGCCAGCTCTGGATGGCTGGACGCGTCGCGCGCGCCCTCCGCGGGAGGCTGCAGCTTGATGCCGGGATCGACGATGGTTACCACCTTAACGCCTTGCCCTCGCAAGCGGTCCGTGAAGGCCTTCGGGTTTGGGAAGCGTTGAGGATCCCACGTAAAAGGCCGGAAGCCGTTCATGAAGTGGATGTCAAGGTGGAGGACATCGAGCGGAAGATCCTCCGCGCGGTATTTTCGAACCACTTCTTCCGCCAGTGAATCCGGATAATAGCTGTACCGGCTCTGCTGATTGCCAAGAGCCCACATGGGCGGCATGGGCATGTGCCCGGTCAGATCGGCGTAGCGAGCCAGTATCTTCTTGATGGATGGCCCCTCAAAAAAGTAGTAATTCATCTCGCCGCCTTCCGCGGAGAAAGCCGCGTATTCCTGGGAGGAGGCGCCGAAATCGAAGTGTGTCCGGTAACTATTGTCCAAAAAAATGCCGTAAGCCGCGCCGTGCTGCCAACCGATGTAGAACGGAATACTTTGGTAGAGCGGGTCGGTTCCTTCCTGGTAGCCGAAGGTGTCGGAGTTCCACATGGTGAACTCCCCGCGACGCTTGTCGAGGTGTGCCGCCTTTTCGCCAAGGCCGTAGAAGTGCTCATCAAAACCGAGCTTCTTGGTGGCGGCGATCACACCCGATTGAGGATCGAATCGCATCGGCGACTGATCTGAGTTGATGGTCTGGTGGGTCTTCGAGTCCCGAAACTCAATCTGCAGCGGCGAGCGGTGGACGATAACCTCCAGCTCTGCGGTCGCAATGCGCAGCACCCCAGGGTCTTCGGTGAGATCCCAGTGAGGAACATCCCAGGAGGTCTTCTCGATGGCCCAGGAGTGATCGCGGTCGGGCAGTTTGCCGAGAAAAGCCGCTCGCACCCGGATCAGATCGGGCGCCAGCACGGCAATGCGAACCTGAGAGCCATCCGCGCACGTCATCGTGACGGAAGAGTCCGTTTTCACGAAACTGGCCACCGGGCCGATCGATCTCAATCCGTCCAGATCGATCGCCGCCGCGCAGCCGCAGCCGAGCAGGCCGCAGAATACGGCCGTAGGTAGTTTCGTCATACGTGTCTAAGATTATGTCACGCCGTGCAGACTTACTCCGGGTAGTCGTCTTTGGATCGCACCACGCGAATCCAATGGTCGACAAAGGCGTGGTGCGCTTGAGGTGGCTCCACGCGCATCATGTGGCACGAAGTGCAATTCGCTTTCGCCACCTTACAGACGCGCCGGTTGAGGCTGCCATTGGCCGCGTTGTGGCAGGCGGTGCATTTCACGTCGTAGCGTCTGTCGTCGGTGTCCAGGCCGTCGTGAGGGTCGTGGCAGGCTGTGCAGGCGATGCGGCGGTCTTGCGGCGAAAAGCAGGGGCTGTTGGTCAGGCGGTACGCCGGAAAGCGGGCCGTGTTAATGCCCTTCAATCCCGCCGTAACCACCGTCTCCCAGGTGCGATGGCAGACGCCGCACATCTCATTGGTCTCCTGCGCGTCCATGCCCTTCAACGACCGTATGGAGCCGTGCGCCGGTTTGCCGTTGCGAAGGCTATCCACGTGTCCGCCGCCCGGACCGTGGCAGCTTTCGCACTGCACGCCCGCCTCGTAGCTCGTCAGTTGCAGCGTATTTCCGAGACGCGCGCCCGTGGTATGACATCCAAAGCAGTCACGAGCCTCAGCGCTGCTGATCATGCGGCCGGCCGCGGTGTCGAGGTCCGCTGGCGTGGCGTTGACCGCGCCGACGGTGAGATCGAGCCCTTGCAGTCTTGCGTAGAAGCTTACCCTGCTTTCGTAGAAGCGCCCGTCGAGATCATACACATAGGTTTGGCCCACCTTGCCTTGGCCAAAGGCGAATTCGAGCGGTGTCTCGAACGTCTGGTTCCCGTCGGTCACACGGTAAAGCGCCCTTTCGCCGGCGTGGCTGACCGAGTACGAGTACTTTCCGTCGGTCCAGATGTAATGAACATCACCCTTCAGGATGGCACAGGCGTCGACCGGCTCCAGCGCCCGCGACATGCTGTTCCGATGGAAGTTCCTGGCCTGTGCCGGATGGCATGCCGCACATTGCTTCGATCCGATGAAACGGCCGCTGACGGCCCAGAATGCCGACCCGGCCGGGGCGGGTGCCATAACGGTGCCCTGGCCGAAGATCAAGCATCGTGCCGGAACGAGAATCAACACGAACCAACCCGCCAGTGGGGATTTCTGCAACAGCATCCCTCGTATTTTGTTCAAGCGTAACATGGTCCAATCGCACCCACCGGCCAGCCGCTGTCAGCGCTTGCCTTGAGGCTCGTCAATCTTCAGAATCTGGTCGGCGGTAATGTTCTTCAGAATTTGCACGATCCCACTGGGCCAGCGGATTTCGAGCGAGCTGATCCTGGTCTCCGGGCCCAGCCCGAAGTGAACGCGCTTGTCGCTGGAGGACATGAATCCCACGCTGATGGCGACGTGGTTGTACAGAACCCGCCCGGAGGCCGTCGTCAGCTTCACCTTGGCGCCGATGGCGTCTCGCGCGCTCCTGTGCCCCACCAGACTTAGCAGGAGCCAGTGATTGCCGCTATCCGCGGTGCTCATCAGGATGCGCGGCGACTCGTTCAACGAAGTCACTACGATGTCGAGCGAGCCATCGTTGTTCAGATCGCCAAAAGCCGAACCGCGCTGGTAGCCCTTGTGCAAGAAGTCCCTCCCCATCTCTTCGGAAACGTCAACAAACGACTTCCCATCCACATTCTCGAACATCGTGTCATGCTGCGGAGACGCTTCGTTCACATCGTCGACGTCGCCGTTCGCCGAATAGATATCCTTCCACCCGTCGTTGTTGTAGTCGATGAACCCGTTGCTCCAGCCGGAGAAGCGTAAGCTCAGCGTCTGGATCTTGGAAGCGTAGGAGAACTTGAACAAGTTGCCGCGATTTCGCAGAAGCTGCCAGACCTGGCCCATCAGGTTGTTATAGAAGATATCGACGGTGCCGTCGTTGTCGTAGTCCTTGGCGTCCGACCCCATGGAAGATCCCGTGTGAGCGTTGTCGTTGTACCCGACTCCCAGTTCCAGCCCTTTTTCCTCGAACGTTCCGTTGCCCCGATTGATGAACAGGGAATTGGGTTCGGTGTCGTTGGCGATGAACACGTCCGGCCACCCGTCGTTATTGAAATCCGCAATGGAGATGCCCATGCCTTTACCGGGCGACTTGCCGAGCCCGGACTTTTCGGTAACATCCTCGAACTTGCCATGGCCCAGGTTGTGGTAGAGCCGCGGCGCCACGCTCCTGTAGCGCCGTGGATCGCAGTAATACTCTTTGCCTCCCATGGAGCAGCGCAGGTCGGTCCGCGGAGTCCAGTAAGTGTAGTTGTCCACAATCAGGTCCAGCAGCCCGTCGTTATCGTAATCGAACCAGGCGGCTGCCACACTGAGAGTATCGGGCGGCTTGCCGCCTATACCCGAAGCCTCCGTGACATCGGTGAAGGTCCCATCTCCGTTGTTGTGATAGAGAGCGTTGCGGCCGGCGCTGCAAATGAACAGGTCCTCATACCCGTCGTTGTCGTAGTCGCCGACCGCTACGCCAAAGTTGAAGTCCAGGTGCTCCCCCAGCAATCCCGCTTTGGCCGTAACATCTTCGAAAGTCCCGTCGGGCCGTTGCTTCAGCAGGCAGTTGTAATAGGATAAGTTAGTCTTCTTCATCTCCGGCAGTTGAGCGCCATTAGTGAAGAAGATGTCCAGGCGGCCGTCGTTATCGAAATCGAACAGAGCAACACCGCCGCACATCGGCTGCGGAAAGTATTTGTGGCCGCCGGGGCTGTTATTGCTGACGTAGGTGATTTGTGAGCGCGGCGCCACGTCCACAAAGCCAGGCCGCTTGAGCTTCTGCGCGGGCGGTGCGGACAGCAGGACCATGCATAAATAGGCGCCCGGCGAGAGAGCCAGAAGAGTGATTGTCCTGCGCATGTTAAACTTAAGTTCCGAGACGTGAGAGCTTTCGTTCCTATTGTAATCGGAGCCGGTGCGCTGCTGGCCGGGTCTGCCACGGGCCCCATCGTCTTCGAAGAGATCGCGGAAAGATCTGGCCTGACTTTCGTGTCCGACAGTTGCCCCACCCCGAATAAGAACCAACCCGAAACCATGGTGGCGGGCGTAGCCCTGTTCGACTATGACAACGACGGCTATCTGGACGTCTACCTGGTGAACGGCGCTGCGATTCCGTCACTAAGGAAGGAAAGTCCTAAGTATTGGAATCGCCTGTACCACAACAACCACGATGGGACGTTTACCGATGTAACGGAGAAAGCCGGCGTCGCGGGCGAAGGCTACGGCATGGGCGTGGCGATCGGCGACTACGACAACGATGGCTGGCCCGATATCTACGTGGTCAACACGGGAAAGAACCAGCTCTTCCACAACAATCGGGACGGCACGTTCACCGACGTCACCGACAAGGCGGGTGTGGGCGGTGGGATACTGGACGGCGGGAAGATGTGGTCCGTATCGGCTGCCTGGGTGGACTACAACAACGACGGACTGCTCGACCTGTTTGTCTCCAACTACTGCAAGTGGGAAGTCAACAAGGACCCTTTCTGCGGCCCGAGGCCGGAACTGCGCGCGTATTGTCATCCGAACAACTACGCGAACCTGCCGGACACGCTGTATCGCAACAACGGCGACGGCACATTCACCGATGTTTCCGCTGAAACCGGCATCGCCAAATACCCCGGCAAGGGAATGGGCGTGGCGATCGCCGACTACGACGGAGATGGGTTCATGGATATCTTCGTGGCCAACGACAATCGTCCGAACTTCTTATTTCACAATCTGGGCGGCAAGAAATTCGAGGAGATCGCGCTCGAATCCGGCGTCGCGTATGCACAGGGCGGCAGCGCAATATCCGGCATGGGCGCCGATTTCAAGGACGTGGACAACGATGGCCGTCCCGACCTCTGGCACACCGCCGTGGAAAACGAGTCCTTTCCCTTGTTCATAAACCGCGGGGACGGCCAGTTCTGGGAGAGAACCTTGCAAGCGCACCTGCAGGGAACGCGCGACATGTCCGGATGGGGAAATGGAATTGTCGATTTCGACAACGACGGGTGGAAAGACCTGTTCGCGGCGCGCGGCAATGTGTTGGACAACATAGCACAGTTTTCGAACCGCCATTACGAGGAACCCAACGCCGTGTTTCGCAATCTAGGGAACGGCAAGTTTCAGGACGTGAGCTCCGGCGCGGGCGCCGACTTTGAGAAGGCGGCGGCGCACCGCGGAGTGGCCTTCGGTGACGTCGATAACGACGGACGTATGGACGCGGTGGTCACGGTGCTGAATGGCAAAGTGAAGTACTTTCATAATATTTCGAAAAACGCCAACCACTGGATTCTGCTGAAGCTGGTCGGCAAGAAGAGCAGCCGCATGGCGATAGGGGCGCAAATCCGCATCACCGACGAAGTTGGTGCCAGGCAGTACAACGAGGTCACCACAGCCGTAGGCTATGCCTCCGCCAGCGACTCACGCGTGCACTTCGGCCTGGGCGCCTCAGAAACGATCCGCGAGATCGATATCAAGTGGCCCAGCCGCATTCACCAGGTGTTGCACAACGTGGTCGCGGATCGAATCCTGACCATCGAGGAACCGGCCCAGTGACGGTGGCCCGCCGGCTTGCCTCCGTTTCTGAGTTGCCAGTATCATAACCTTGAATGGCTCGTCGTTTGTGCTTCGCACTGCTCCTGCTTTTGCTTCAGTCGACAGCCGCAGCCCAGACCACTCCCGAGCAGATTCTCGAGCAGGCTATCGCCTTGCATCAAGCCGGCGAGATCGAAGGCGCCATCCGTCAATACCGGGCTTACTTGAAGCTGCGGCCCGATTCGCCCGAGGTTCGCTCCAACCTGGGAGCCGCGCTCGCCAGCACCGGCCGCTATTCCGAAGCCATCGTCGAGTATCAAGCGGTGCTGAAGCAAGGGCCGAGGGATCCGCGCATTTGGCTGAATCTCGCGCTGGCTCTTTACAAGGAGGGCCGGATTGCGGAAGCCGCGCGGGAATTGGAGGCGCTGCACGCGGCGCAGCCGGCCAACCCGCAAGTAGTTCTGTTGGTCGCCGATTGCTGGCTCAGGCAGGGAGAAAACACCAAAGTCATCGGCCTGCTTGCGCCGCTCGACCAGCGGAACCAGGGTGACCTGGCAATCGCCTATCTGCTGGGCATGGCCCTATTGCGCGATAAACAGATCGACCGCGGGCAACGGATCGTCGATCGGATCCTGCGCAATGGCGACTCGGCGGAGGCCCATCTGCTGCTGGGAATGGCCAAACTGGAAGCGCTCGAATACCCGGCCGCGATTGCGGATCTCAGCAAAGCCGCGGAGTTGAATCCTCATCTTCCGGACCTCTACTCCTACCTCGGCCAGGCGCAGATGGCCAGCGGCGACATGGCAGCCTCCCGTGCGGCGTTTGAGAAGGAGTTGGCGCAGGACCCTAACGATTTCGAATCGAACTTGCGGCTGGCGGTGCTGCTGAAGGAGGATGGGGATTACGGTCGCGCGCACGAGTTGTTGGCGCGTGCCCTCCGCGTCCGTCCTGGCGACCCGGGCGCGCTTTATCAAGTGGGCGCCACCGATCTGGCCGCGGGCGATTTGGGTCGCGCCTGCGCCACTTTGGAGAAGGTCGTGAAGCAGTCGCCTCAATTCCTGGAGGCTCACGTCTCGCTCGCCCAGGCCTACTACCGCTTGAAGCGCAAGGCCGACGGCGACCGTGAGCGGCGATTAGTGCAAGAGTTGAAGGCTAGCCAGGACGCGAATCAATCCGCGGGCAAAGTGCAATGACGTTGGCTCGCTAGGCGCCAAGATATTCAAGTTCGTCGCCGGCTTGGGGCTGAGTGCTTCCTGGCGGATTGAGCCGTGCGCACGACGGTTCTGGGCTTCCCGCCTTTGCCATCCGGCCTCTCCGCCTGCGCGATGGCGCCTTTTACCAACTTTCGAACACCGGGAGCGTCCAGATCCGTCGCCTGCGCGATCCGAACGTGCCGAATCAATTTGCCCTCGCCACGCAGCAGGCCATCCGGATCGGGCAGCAGCGAGCCAAAGTTAAAGCCGAGGTTCACCCAATTGGCATGTGTTGTGGTGAAGACGAACGCGTCGCTTGGTCGCTCCGTGAACGTGAAGTGGTCGGCGATGGTGTACACTTCGTAGACGAACTCGCTGGCCCACGGGGCCTCTTCGAGGATCAGGTTACGCGCGGCCAGTGCGAGCTCTTGAATTCTCTCGCCGTAAGGCAGGATTAGCCTTAGGTACTCCGGGTCGGGTCGACGCAGGCGCATTCTGCCAGTGTATCCCGCCGGAGGGTCGATTATCCCGGGAGCATTCATTGGGCGTGAGGCCGATCCTGATTTGGGGCGCTTGGGGTCTCCAAACGGGCGATGTGGGAAATGTGCGGCAGCCCAGGCGCGACCGGCTCCCCGCGGCGTCGGCGCGCACGACCACCGCCCTTGACGCGTCAACCGCGGCTCGTGCTCGACGCAATCCCGGATCGAGCCAGCGCACCTCGGATTCGTCGAGTCGGCCGCCGCGGTGCTCGCGCGGACTTGCTTCCCGCAATTCTCGCGCGGCAGGACGGCGCGTCGCCGCCCTCCTCGCACGCCGCGGCGGACGGCGGCGCCATCCCGCTTCAGGGCTTGGAGCCGCTCACATAACGCATGACGATGAGGATGCCCCAAAAAGCTGCCTACGGGCGAATGGGCGGCGCCGCTACGCCGTGGCACGCGCCGGGAGTTCCTTTACGATTTCGGCGACGAAGGCCCTGGCGTCGCCGAACAGCATCAGGGTGCGGTCCATGTAATACAGCTCGTTGTCGATGCCAGCGAACCCGGGGCTCATCGACCGTTTGATCACCATCACCGTTCGCGCCTTGTCCACGTCCAGAATCGGCATGCCGTAGATCGGACTCGATGTGTCGCTGCGGGCCGCGGGGTTGGTGACGTCGTTAGCGCCGATGACCAGGGCCACGTCGCACTGCGCGAACTCGGAGTTGATCTCATCCATCTCCACCAGCCGGTCGTACGGAATATCGGCTTCGGCCAGCAGAACGTTCATGTGGCCCGGCATGCGGCCGGCGACCGGGTGAATGGCGAACTTCACGTCGATACCGCGCCGCATCAGGTTGTCGTATAGTTCGCGAATCTTGTGCTGCGCCTGCGCCACAGCGAGGCCATAGCCCGGGACTACGATCACAGTTGAAGCGGCCTCCAAGATCGACGCCGCCTCCTCGGCGCTCGCGCTCCGGACGGGCCTCTGGTCCACAGCGGCCTTCGAGGCCTGGATCTGTCCGAAAGCTCCGAACAGCACGTTGGTGAACGACCGGTTCATCGCCTTGCACATGATGATCGATAGAATCAGTCCGGAGGAACCGTCGAGCGCGCCGGCGATGACCAGCAGCTTGTTGTTCAGAGCAAACCCCATGGCGCAAGCCGACAGTCCCGCGTAGGAGTTCAGGAGCGCAATCACGGTGGGCATGTCGGCGCCGCCGATGGGGACGATCAGCAGCACGCCGAAGAGCAGGGCCAGGCCGGCGAAAATCGGAAAGATCCATGCATCCGCGGGAACCAGAATCAGGCGGATGCCGAGACCTGCCGCAATCACGAACAACGTCAGATTAATCAGATTCTGGCCGCGGTAGGTGAGGGGCCGGGAAGGCAGAATCTCCTGGAGCTTGCCCATGGCCATCAGGCTGCCGGTAAATGTCAGGAAGCCGAGCAGCGTTTCGACCACCAGGGCCACCATTTCGAAAGTGGCGAGCGGAGTGTGCAACTGGACCGAGCGGTAGTACTCGGCGGTGCCCACCAGAGCGGCGGCCAAAGCGCCGCAGGCGTGCGACATCGCGGTCCGCTGCGGCACGGCGGTCATCGGCATGATGTAGGCGATCGGCACCCCGACCGCCGACCCGATGAAGAACGCCGCCAGAATCCACTGCCAGTTGAACACGTGATGCGCGGCCAGCGTGCCGGTGATGGCGAACAGCATGCCGATTTCGCCCGCGAACACGCCGCGGCGCGCCGTCGCCGGAGAGTTCATCCACTTCAGCGACAGGATGAAGAGCGCCGCGGACACGATGTAGATGTAGTCCACCACCTGGCCCGTCACTTGGGGCCCTCCCGCTTCTTGAACATCTTGAGCATGCGGTCCGTAATGAGGAAGCCGCTCACGATGTTGGTGACGGCGGCGGTGATGGCGATGAAGCCCAGCACTTTGCTGAGGGCGGTTGCCCCCTGCGCGCCGGTGATCAGGATGGCGCCCACCACCGAGATCGCCGAAATCGCGTTGGTGAGCGACATCAGCGGCGTGTGCAGCAGGCGCGAAACCTTGCGGACCACCTCCAGCCCGACGAAGGTCGCCAGCATGAAAACGTAAAGCCCAACCCCAAGATCTCCGGTCATCCGATCAGATCCTCACGTGCCGGCCCCAAGGCCAAGCAACTCGCGCACTCGCGGGTGCACTACTTCTCCATCCAGCGTCACCAGCGTCTCGCGCACGATCTCGTCCCGGCGATCGAGCGTGAGCTTTCCCTCTTTGATCAGGTATTTCATAAAGCTCGCGATGTTTTTGGCATACATCTGGCTCGCGTGGTAGGGGACTTGGGAGGCGAGATTCACGGGCCCGAGAACGCGGACCCCGCCGGCCTCCACGGTTTCGCCGGCGCGGGTCAGTTCGCAATTGCCCCCCCGTTCGGCCGCGATGTCGACTATCACCGATCCGGGCGCCATGCGCGCCGCCATCTCGCGCGTGATCAGAATAGGCGCCTTCTTGCCGGGAATGGCGGCTGTGGTGATCACCACGTTTTGTTCCGCGAGCACCGCGGCCATCAGCTCGCGCTGGCGGCGGTAAAACTCTTCGCCCAGGGCTTTTGCATAACCGCCCTTGTCCTCAGCGCCGGTGTTGTCCAGGTCAAGCACCACGAAACGCGCGCCCAGGCTTTCCACCTGTTCCTTCACGGCGGTGCGAACGTCGTAACCGCTGACTACGGCGCCCAGGCGGCGGGCGGTGGCGATGGCCTGGAGTCCGGCGACGCCCGCACCGATCACCAGCACGCGAGCGGGAGCCACCGTGCCGGCCGCGGTCATCAGCATGGGGAACATGCGTGGCAGGGAATCGGCCGCCAGCAACACCGCCTTATAACCAGCAATAGTTGCCATGGAGGAGAGGGCGTCCATGCTCTGCGCACGCGTAATGCGGGGCATCAGTTCCATGGCCAGCAGGTTGACGCCGCGTCGCGCGAGAGATTGGGCCCTGTCCAGGGCGGTCAGCGGCTCGGCGAACCCGATCACCGTTTGGCCGCGGCGGAGCTGCGCCATGTCGCCCGCTCCCGCTTCCACATTGGCGCCCGGCGTGCGGACCTGAAGCAGCACCTGGGCGGCTTGAAAAACCTCGGCGCGGCTCGCAACGCGCACGCCTTTTTCGCGGTATTCGGAATCCGGAAAACCGGCCGCCTCTCCGGCGCCCGCCTCGATGACGATTTCGGCGCCCGTTTTCTGAAAGACGGTCGTCGCGCCCGGGACTAAAGCCACCCGGCGCTCGCCGGGAGCCGACTCCCGGACCACCCCCAATGTCAAAAGCACTCGCAGGCCTCCAGGCGCGCATCCCCTAGACGTGTATGATGCCACACCTGGAACGGCCCGGGCCATCGCGATGTCATTGCAGCAAGCAGGAAATGCCGGCGCAACTGCCTCAACTCCATCCGACGCCTCGGAGATCCGCTAGTCGACTCGCCCGCCGCGGGGCGCGCGCTCGGCGAGGAGGGCGGCAATTCGTTCGACGCAGCGCTTTCGCCGGTAATGGCTACTTTTGCATCCAGTACGCTAAATGCGCTCGGCTCATTCAGTTCTCGGTCGGAGTCTTTTCGATTTGGTCGACGACGATGACTTCGAGCGGGAGACGACGGGATTCCAGTTTTAGGCCGAACTTCTTGATTGAGGTGTAGATCGAAACCGCAGAATCCGGTACTGGCGGCGCCCCATTGACGGTCACTATCGCCATTCCTCTACCATCCTCAGGAGAAAAGTCCGGGTCAAGGTCATATCGGCCATCCAGACCGGTAAGATCTATCACGGGCTGGTGCATGCACACCACCGATAAGTATTTTGCAAACTCACTCATCGATGCCCTCTTGACTTCCATCCTCCCGGCCCCGTCATAGGACAAAAACATACTGAAACTTGGGCCGGTATCGTCCTTTCCAATGACGGACTGCTTCAGCTTCGGACCGCCTTTGGTGATGACGAGCGCGAGAGCGGAAACATCTTTCGCTTCCCGGTGAATCCGAAGACCGAACCGCTCGGCGAGGAGGTTCTGCAACATATCCGGGAGTTGCGTGGGACGCGTGCCCTCGGGTCCCTTCGCCTCAATGTCGAAGCGTGCGTCGGCAAGCCAGGGCGGTCCCGAAAGTTGGTAGTCCTCTACTCCGAAGGCGAACTCGATGCAGTAGCGTAATGTGACGTAGCGGAAATCGATACGGTCTTCGCCCGCCTTCGGGCTGGGGAGATGCTGGCCGGGGGCGCAGCAAGGAGCTGCGGCTTTAACAGAGGCTACCTCAAATGAAGGTGGAGTTTGCGCTAGGGCGGAGCTGAGCAGCAACGGGAAGAGCATGAGGCGTTTGCACATAAAAACGACCACGATCTATTACAACTCTCAGCCTGACCGGTGGAAAGCCGTTTGAGGTGGCCAGAACGCCGGCGAGGCATCTCTATTGATTCCATTCGATAGTCTCCAGCAACGCTCGGAGCGGCTGGGCTTTTGCCCGGTTGATCATTTCGACGAAGCTTACGCGGCCTTCCAGGTGCGCACGGAAGCTAGGGACGGCGGCGCGGTTCTGCGACGCCGGGCCGGAGCGGACGCAGTTCGTCAGGATGGCCTCCAGTAAGTCGAGGTCGCGGCGGCATGGGCAGACTTTCTGGTTCACCACCGTTCCGGCAAGATACTGACGGACACCCTGGCGCATGACACGGGTCTTATGGTGATTGACGCTGAAGCCCTCTTCGAGCGCGACTGCGGCTGCATGCGCGGAGAACCGCTCGACGCCGCGGTTGAATGCCGCGCCGCCGGAGAACGCAAGGTCATCGGCGTAGCGCGTGTATACGGCGTCGGCGGAGTTGGCCAGACCGGACAGCCGGCGATCCAAACGGTAGCCCATCAGGTTGGCGAGCGCCGGTGAGGTCGGCGCGCCCTGCGGCAGGTGGGGGTGGGCGTACAACATCCGCGCCTCGCACCATTGTTTGAAATCGATCTCCTGCGGTCGGCTGTCCCAGGCGTTGCGGGGAACGGCATTGGTGCAGATGCCGCCGAGGAGGCCGGCGACGCTTTCGGGATAGCCGAGGGTTCGAAACAGGGCCTGCACACGCGCGGCGGGATATGAAGGGAAGAAGTCCCGCAGGTCGAGGCGTAAAAGCACCTGCTGACCGGCGTGCGGCGCGGCGAAGGTCACAATGGAGCGCCGCTTGACGAATCCATGAACCGAGGGGTGGACCGGAACGCGGTCGAGAATCGCGGAGAGAATCCGACGCTGCAATTCCTTCAACCGCGGCTTTGGGCTCTCGGTCAAACGGATGCCGCCGGAGCGCTTGGGAAGAATGCGGTAGCAATAATGTTGGAGCTTAGGATTGCGAAGCTTGTTGCCGAGTCCTTTCAGATCGGCGAACCACTCGAGTTCGCCATCGCTCAAGGACAGCCATTCGGCGAGGCTGCCGGCCGATTCGATGACGGGAAGGCTCCAACGCCGGGCGGCGGGTACGGGTTGCATGCGCTGCGGCTCGGTGAGCCATTGGGCGATGGACACTTCGTGGCCGTATTTCGACTGAGCGAATTGGAAGCCATCGTCAGCGAGGAGGAATTGAACCACATCGCGATGGCGCGGGCGTGTGCGGCCGGCGAAAGCCTCGACGTAGCGGTGCGCCAGTGGCCGCAGCCACCGCCATGGCCGGCCGAGCGTTCGCGCGGCGCGCATATGTACGTCATCGGCAATCGGCTCGCCTGCGAGGAAGCTTCGGGCGAGGACGCTGATCACGGCCGGGTCTAGCATACATGATGGCGGCGGAAGACTCCAACGAGTCTCACTCTGCGTGAGCATAGCTGCCTGTCATCGCAGAGCAGCTCACGCGACGAAATGGCGGTTCAAGAGTCTGCCCCGGGGTAACCCCGGAGAGGCGAAACGAGCCCGAAAGCCCGATCCAACCAAGCTTGAAGTCTCCGCCGCCTAGGACATCATAACAGGGGAGGAGCGGCTCTTCGGCTGCCGGCGTCCAAACTAAGCCCAAATTCCGAAGCTGGCTCCAGACAAATCGGCCCTGGGCATCCCCTCCATGCATTGTGGCCATGATGTGGGGTTAGGAGAAAGTACCTCCGGGAGGGTCGCTACGGCTCCAGGCCTGCGCACGCTGTGGCATCTTACGCTAGCTATCTCTCGACAAGAGCCCACCTCCAACCGGGGCGCGGCTACCGCGGGGTCTGTTACTCGGTCTTCGTGAAACAACCGTCGTCTCGCCGGAACCAGTTCAATACCCGGAGGGCGCGCAGCGTGTTCCATCGGCTCGGTTGTCCCTCGTTTCCGTCCAGCTCGACGGGCGTCACGCCGGGATACCTGGTTTCCAGCGGCCAGAGCCCATCATCGTCACGCTTCGATGAGACCAGCTCGATAGCCTCGGCCATCCGTTCGTCGTACTTAAGGCCGGCGCTGCACAGGTACTCGAGTCCCCGCAGCACGTCGTAGTGCCACCACGTCGGGAACGCGAAACGCGTCCACTCGGTGCCGCCCTTGCGATCTCGCTTGATTACCTCGCCGGTCGACCGGCGGCGGAATAGGCGGCGATCGAGAAGATACTCCTGCCCGCGGAGACGGGCTTCGATAATCTCCTGGCTGCCGCCGCCAGCGCGTTCGTATGCGAGCAGAGCTTCGAGCACGCAGATCGTGGTGTTAAATGACGACCGCGTCGAGCCATTGGCGGCCTCGCAGTTCCAGCCGCCGTCGGGCAACTGTTCGGCGAGCAGCCTCGCGACAAGGCGCCGGGCGTCCTGGCCGAAGTAGGCGCCGACCGCGGCGACCTGTCCATTAATGCAAGGTTCGACCTCGCCGTCAAAGAAGGCATTGGCCTCACACTCCCGCGGGCCACATCCCTTCCACGTTACCCGGTCGCGGACAAGGTCCGTTGCGCGGCGTGCCTGGTCGCTTGCTGGATCGAGCCCCAGGTCGCGCAACAGCATGAGGACGTGCATGGTGGAATTCCACCCGCGGTTCCATGCCGCGCCGCCCCACCGCCCGTCGGCCGTCTGGAGACTGAGCAGGCTTGCTCCGGCGCCTTCGGTCGCAACCCGCGCGCGCTCGGCCGCGACTTCTTCCGCCGGCGAACGAATCAGGCCCCGCATCACCTGCCAGCGGATCGAAGGGTCAGAATCGAGCAGCCACTGTATGACCGGTCTCTCCGTTCTTTGAGCTTGCCGTTTTGGTAGATTGATTGCCATCGTCGGCCTTTTTAGATTTGATCATAAGACGCTGTTGGTGACCGTAAACGTTGAACCAAGAGAAGCGAGGCATGAGCGCGACTGGCGTTGATGAGATTTGGAAAATGCCCTGCAATTGGCTCCCTCTGGCGTCCTCGCTCTTTCGTGAACCCGGCGGAGTCGGCTTCCGATATTTCCAAATAACGCCAGTTAAAAAGCCGCGTCGTGGGGCCGCGTACAGAACATCTTCGTGGTAGACTGCTTGGCCAGGATGACAAAGTGTCACAGGGCACCGCTCCGGAGCGAATCATAGCGACCAAGTACAATACCGACCTCGATCCTACGAGCGGTGTGGCCCGTACGCGGCCATTGTGCGCATATCCGGCGGTGGCACGATGGGAGGGGCTTTGTAGTACGGACGATGCCGCGAATTCTGCGTGTGTTACACCTGCCTCCAAGGCAAGACGCCCCCTGTGACGGCCACTCGATCTCGGTAGCGCCGTTGTCCGGCAACTCCACCGACTTTGGAGCGTGCTATTTGATATCGTCGCGAGCCCGAGGTAAAAGTTCAAGACTGCCAAGGGCGAACCGGATCGCGTCGTAGGTATCGACCGTGATTTCGGCACGCGCGGCGCGAGCGAAGGCCTCTTTGCGAAGTCGAGGCCAGTCCATGTGGTCCCGCCGAAGAGAGCGGGCCTGCATAACATCGAGTGCGCGATTCAGGTATGCAATCGGGTCCGACTTCTTCGGGTCGTCGGCGGTGGATCGGGCCGGCCGAACTCCTATCGATAATGAACCTTAAACGCCCGGTCTGAAAGACTGGCCGCCTACTCTGAAGAGTGTACCGCCGGCGGGCCAGACCTGCGAGTCGGGGATCTTTCTGGCCAACTCGGCGAGTCTAAATGGCGCGCGAAAAACGGACTTTGCTGGTGAGCTGAAGGAGCCAACTCACCCGTGCGATAGCACCTGATGCTGGCTGACGCTAGAGCCATCGTCGCTTCTCAATTCGGCGAAAATGGCCGTCGAAATGACCGTAAAGCCGCCCATCACGAGAAAGGCCCGATGAATTCCGCGGATCATTTCCAGTGGACTGGAATGAAAACGATCGGGTACGAAGAGGGCCGTAACCAGGGACGCGGTGGCCACGCCGAAACTGATCGCCATCTGCTGTCCCGTGGCGGCGATAGTGCTGGCGCCGCTGGTCTGTTCCTCGTCGATATCGGCATAAACCAGAGTGTTCATGCTGGTGTACTGCAGCGAGGTAAAGAATCCGAAGAAGAAGGTCTGGGTGGCAATCAGCCAGGCGGGCGTCTCGGCCCCGATGGTCGCGAAAAGGAGGATCTGCAGGCCGATGATCACCGTATTCGAAACCAGCACGCCGCGGTAGCCGATGCGCGCCAGGATATTGGGCATGATCGGTTTCAGACTCATGGCGGCAACCGCCTGTGGCATCAGCATCAGGCCGGATTGGACCGGCGTGAACCCGAGGCCCACTTGGTAAAGAAGTGGGAAAAGGAACGGAATGCCGCCGATTCCCAAACGGGTAAAGAAACTGCCGCTCACCGAGGCGCGAAAAGTGCGGATGCGGAATAGTCTGAGCGGTAGCAAGGGAAAGCGGGCCTTCGTGACGCGAAATCCATACGTAGTCAGCAGCACCGCGGAAATCGCCAGCAGCGCGAGGATTTCGGAGGCGCTAAGGGTGTGTTCTCCGAATACCTCGAGTACGTACGAGAGCAGACCTATACCCGCGCCAAACAGCAGAAATCCCGCGACGTCCAGCCGGTGGGGATGCTCTTCCCAATAATCCGGCAGGTGGAGATACACCATCAGCAAGCCAACCAGACCGATCGGGATATTTACGAAAAAGATCACGCGCCAATGTAGGTACCCCACGATCAGACCGCCGGCGAGGGGTCCGAGCATTGGCGCGATCAGGCTGGGGATCGCGACGAAGCTCATCGTCCGGACCAGCTCCGACTTGGCAAAAGTGCGCACCAGAGTGAGCCGTCCGACAGGCACCATCATCGCTCCGCCGCAGCCCTGCAAAATCCGGCACGCGACCAGAACATGGATATCTCGCGAGATACCGCATAAGAACGATCCCAGGGTGAAGATTCCGATGGCGGACGCGAACACCCGCCGGGTTCCGAAGCGGTCCGCCATCCAGCCGCTAATGGGTATGAAAACAGCCAGGCTCAGCGTATAGCTGGAAAGCACCGATTTCATGCTCAGCGGAGCCACCTTCAGAGCCTCCGCAATTGCCGGCGCGGCCGTGTTCAAGATCGTCGTGTCCAGCGATTCCATGAAAAAGGCAACCGCGACTAGCCAGGGCAAAAGCCGCCTACTGGATGTTTCAATTGTGGTGGCAGGTTCGGGGTTCCGCATGGCGGCTACGACGGTCTGCCGCAAGTATACCGAAGTGTCGATGAGGCATGTACCCGCAATCGCCCACGTGGAGTATCAGCTTCGTTCGGTCCGAAGGTGCGCCGCGGAACGTCGCCTGGGACTGGTCGTAGCGCCCTACCGCGATGCCCTCAACTTTCTACGCGTGGCCGACCATCCACTCTGAGTAGCGGTAGTCGCGCCCGACTGCTGGATGAAATGGCTGATACCGCCAGCTACTCGCCGGCCCCGGGAGCCTCAAGGTGTCTTTCATTCGCCCTCGGGCCTAAGAGCCAGAGGCCAAATGATGGGGGAGGCTCAACCCAAACCGAATCCGATCGACCTCCTGAAGTGGCTTGAGGAATGCCGGCTCCTCCAGCGGCCATAGTTGAGCCGCGCCGGCGGTCGACCCAGCGGAAAGGAGCAGACAGTTCACCGCTCGGCGGGCAGCTTCGTTGGCCGCCTCCATGCAGGCGATATCCGTGTAGGTACGCACGTAATCCGAAGCCACAAACAAATTCTGCAACTCCACCTGCGCCTCGGGTCGATATTGCAGCGATCCCGCGGTGTTGATCAGCAACGGTTCGGCATTGGTCGCCGCGCTCGGATTAGGGAATTCGATGTCCGGATCGAGGAACCAGGCAACCAGGCTCGAATCGGCTATCGGTGCGGCGCCACCGACGTTCAGGTGCTGCTTGAGTTGCGTCCACACCTCCTCCTTGATCTGCTCGGCGGTGCACTCCTGCGCACTCTTGCCATATACCACCCCTGCGGCTTGCCACTCGGAAATGTCCACCGAGAGGATCCCGCGCACTGTGCCGTCGCCGAGTTGCGAAAAGTCAACGTTGGTCCAGAATTGCCGCTGCGAGATGGAGGTGAGCGCCCAGGGAGAGTCCAGGTAGATCGCATGACCGTTCACCAACGGTACATCCTGAGCAAGATAGAACTGGATTCCATTCATCCACCGGGTTTGCAACTTGTCCAGGTTGGCGAGCGATGGGGCAGCGCCCTTTAATTCATCCGTCATCAGGGCGCCCATCACTTCCACCGGAAGTGCCGCGATGTAGTAGTCCGCCGTGATCGAGGAACGGCCGGACACGGTTTCCACAATTGTGCCGGTTACTCGTCCACCAGCCGTTTCGATCGCCACCACGCGGTTTCCGGGAAAGAATTCCACACCGAGCTTCTTCAGATACTGAATCCAGGGATCGATCCAGACATCGTCCGTGGGACCCGACAGCAGACGATCGAACACGCGATCCGGGCAGGTCAGGCCGTACAGAAGCTGCAATTGAGTGCAGCCGACCGTCCGCGTGCTGCTTTCCTCGGCGCGCATGGCGACCAGCGAGCGCGTGAGGCCTTCCCCCAGGTAGACCTGGTAGGCCTTCGACATCCTTGGCGCCGCAATAAAGTCCCACCATGCGATGTTCTCGAATTCCGCGAAACGGCGCTCGGAACAGCTCGTGGCCACGATCAGCAGGCGGTCGACGAAGTAGCTCAATTCGTCCGCCGGGACGCCCAGTGGCGTGAACAACTCCAAAAGAAACACCCGGAAATCATTGAGCGAGGCAGGGCAACGGGCGAGCCACGTGATTTCAGCCTGGTTAGACCTCGCCAGCAAGATACGTGTCGCCACCGTGAGGTTGTCGAATGCGTTGCCATTAGCGCCACAGGGGATGCGGCGCATCGTGTCGATGACATGCTTATAGAAACCGGGAAAGAATCGGAAGCCGTGCTCCCCAGGAAGCGGCCTCCTGCCATCGCGGGCCGAACCCGGAACTGGGATGCTCCTGGCCTTGCCTCCCCAAACCGGCTTTCGCTCATAAACCCGCACCGCAAAGCCGCGCTCGGCCAACTCATGGGCCGCGCTGAGTCCTGCGACTCCGCCGCCGAGGATCGCCACAGTCTGCTGCATTTCGTAATTCTACGACAGACCATAGAAGGACCGCCGGGCGAGTCACGCCATCCGGAAAGAGCCGGGCCGCGGATGCGTCCTAGGACACGGCGCTCACAGAACCAGGCCCCTACGAGTCAGCGCCCCGCTGCGCCCGCCGCGAGCGACCAACGGCTCTCGACGCTTGGACCGCGGCTCACGGCCGGCGCACTCCCGCATTCGATTCCGCGGGCGCGACTCGTTCGACGGTTCGCTCTCGCCGCGGCCTCGGCGCCTCGGAGATTCGCGCGGGAACCGCGCACGACGAGCCTCGCCCCTCGCCGCCCTCCTCGCGATGCCGCACGAATCGCAATCGCGCGTTCGTTTCCGCGGGCACGCCGGGTGTGGGGCACGCAGGAATTCCCGAGCAGCCCACGGGTATCCGACACCGTTCTGCCGATTTGGACTATAATCAGCCCACCAACTGTCGATATGTCTTTCGGACGCATCTGTTGTCGCGTCGAAAGCGTTGATCTCGTTGGGTATTCGGAGTTGCCGCGCCGGAATGGGCAGGCACCTCGGCTTCATCTGAGAAATCTTGTGCTAATCTCGCGGGACCGACGCCACTGAGGTGCAGAGGAAGTGTGCTCAACGCGTATGGTCTGAAGACCAGCCGATGCGCGGTGGTGGCCGAATTCATGCTGCCGGCAGTGGCTGTGAGCCTTTTGCTGGCGGTGACGGCAGGCTGCGATTTTCGTTGGTCCAGCACACTCCCCGTGTTGACATCGGTCGCCGAGATCCACAGACTCGGTGGCGAAGAGGCTGATCGGCACTATCCCGTTAGCCTGAAGGGCGTCGCGCTATTCTACGATTCGCTCCCGAATGTCCTCATCGTGCAGGATTCTTCGGGAGGCATACGCGTCGAGTTGCAGGATACGCGCGCTCATTTCAGCCAGGGGGATGTGCTCGTCCTGCGCGGCGTGACAGCGCGGGGCCCGTATTCTCCCTTGGTGCGCAACGCCACCGCGGAGGTCAAAGGCCGAACTTCCCTCCCGCTCCCGGTGCGGATGATGGGCGCCGACCTCGACTCGCCCCAACGGCAAAACCAGTTCTCCGAAATCATTGGCAACATACGGTCCTGGTCGGAGCGTCATGATGGGCGCGTTGGTCTCAGGGTCGATTCTGGCGGTGCAATCTTCGATGCCGTCGTGCTGGACCGAAATGGCGCCGCTCCCGACAAGTTGGTTGGCGCTGTAGCCACTCTCCGCGGCGTGCCGGCCACTGTCTACAGCCTGAATGGTGCTGTTCTCGCCCGCGAACTGCTGGTGGCCGGCGGCTGGGATATCCATGTAAATTCGAGCCCCTTGGCCAATCCTGAGCCGTTGCCCCCCCAGAAAGCGGTTCCCGCGCTGCGTTCGGCCGCTCAGGTTCGCGCACTGCGCAGCGTCTCCGGGGTGGTCCGGGTCAAATTGCGGGGTATTGTCAGCTACTACGATCCTGAGTTTCACATCATGTTCTTTCAGGACCGGACCGCCGGCGTCTTCGTGCTCGTTCCGGGTTTCGCCCCAGTGCGTCAGGGGGACCTGGCCGATGTAGAAGGTGTCGCTGATTTGAGTGGCTTCGCACCCATGGTGGCCGAAGCCCGCTTCCATGTGTTGGGAAAAGCCAGCTTGCCCGACCCCTCCCCGGTCTCCCTGTTGGATCTCTTTTCCGGAAGGCTCGACAGTCAGCGTGTCGCAGTGGAAGGGACCGTACAGTCGGTGGTCCGTTTAGACAACCTTTCCCATTTCGAGATGGAGGTTGCCGCCGGGCTCTACCGGTATCGCGTCCACGTATGCTATCCATCATCCAAGCCGCTGCCCATGAACCTCATCGACGCCACGGTGCGGATTCGGGGTGTCGCTGGTTCGGTTTTCAATTCCATGGGGCAGTTGGCTGGGGTCGTTTTGTATGCGCCTGACCTGAGGAGCATCGACGTGCTGATGTCCGGCCAGTCTGCCGCAGACTCTCCCATCCGGCCGATTAGCGGGCTGCTGCGCTTTTCTCTGGGGGAAACGTGGGAGCACCGTGTGCGCGTCCAGGGCACTGTCGAGTACCAACGTGCGCGCTCTCGCGACGTATTCGTTGCCGATACGACCGGCGGTGTGCTGGTCCGAACCGAGCAAGATGATCGTTTCCGACCCGGCGACAAGGTCGAAGTAGTTGGGTTCGCGGTCTCGGGTGGATATTCTCCAATACTGCGGGGTGCCGAACTTCGGAAGCTCGGCTCAGGAAGCTCGCCGACAGGAGTTCCGATCGACGCGCAACAAGCCCTGAGCGGAGACTTTGACGCCCGCCTCATCACTACGGAAGCCTACTTGGTGAATCGGGTCACCGGAGCCGCTGGGCAAACCCTCGCCCTGGAGTCCGGCAACATTCTGTTTAACGCCACCATGGAGTGGAACGGCGCAGGCGACCCGCTCGCCGGGCTTCGCGACGGTTCCTTGCTCAGCGTGACCGGTGTCTGCTCAGTCGAGCGCGGTGAGAACGACGCGATCGCGCGAGCCTTTCATATTCTCGTCCGAAGTCCGGCTGATATCCGGGTGCTCCGCCAGGCATCATGGCTCACCCGCGAACGCACCACCGCCGTGGCGGGTTGGATGGGCGGCATCGCCGCGCTGTCTGTAGTATGGATCTGGATTCTCCGGCGCCGGGTACGCCAACAGACCGCGGTGATTCAGTCCAAACTCGAGAACGAGGCTGCTCTCAAGCTGGCTGCGGAGGCCGCCAACCACTCCAAGAGCGAGTTTCTGGCCAACATGAGCCACGAGATCCGCACGCCGATGAACGGCGTGATCGGGATGACTGGGCTGCTGCTGGATACGGAATTGTCGCCCGAACAACGTGAGTACGCCGAGACTGTGCGGCGATCTGGAGAGAGTCTGCTGCGCGTGATCAACGACATTCTGGATTTCTCGAAAATCGAGGCCGGGCGGATGACGATCGAATCGTTCCCGTTTGACCTGCGCCTGGTGATCGAAGAGGTCAACGAGATGCTGGCACCCAAGACTGACGGTCGGCTCGACCTGGTGCTGGAGTACCCGCTGGAAGTACCACAGTCCTTCATCGGCGACGCAGGTCGCGTCCGCCAAGTTGTGACGAACCTGGTTGGCAATGCCATGAAGTTCACGCAGGCCGGCCACGTGCTGGTTGCCCTACGCTGTGAATCCCAGGACGGACAAAAGGCGCAAATCCGGGTTTCGGTTGAAGATACCGGGCCGGGAATCCCGGCGGACAAGATGAGCCGGCTGTTCGGAAAGTTTAGCCAGGTGGATGGCTCGACGACGCGGAAATCCGGCGGCACGGGGCTGGGGCTTGCGATCTCCAAACAGTTGGTGGAACTGATGGGCGGCGAGGTCGGAGTAACCAGTCAGTTGGGCAAGGGCTCGACTTTCTGGTTCACGTTACCCCTGCTGCTGGACTCCCAGCCGCACGAAGGACCGGTGCCGGTAGTTGACTTGCGCGGCTTGCGCGTGCTCATCGTGGGCAACAACGAAGTGAACCGGCGGGTGCTACACGAACAGGTCACCAGTTGGGGGATGCGCAGCGGTAGCCGTTCGGAGGCCATGCAGGTGCTCCAGGCGATGCACGAGGCTAAGGCGGCGGGCGATCCGTACCAGGTGGCACTACTGGAATACCAAATGCCCGAAATGGACGGAGCAACCTTGGCTGCAGCCATCAGGGCGGACCCGTTGTTGAGCGACACCGTGTTGATTATGCTCACGTCGGTCAGCTATTCGAACCAGGTGCGGCGAATGCAGGGGACCGGCATCGATGCCTGTCTGGTGAAGCCGGTTCGCCGGTCGCAGTTGCTGAACACTGTGGCGTCGGCGTGGTCGAGAAGACAACAGAGCGGGCTTGCCAGGCTGTGCGAGATCCCCGCGCCGGCATCAAAGTTGAGGGCCAGATTCACTGGCGTGCCGGTGCGTGTGCTGGTGGTGGAGGACAACGTGGTGAATCAGCGGGTGGCAGGGCTCATGCTGGAGCGAGTGGGGTTGCGGCCGGACGTAGCGGGCAACGGGCGCGAGGCGGTGGCCATGTGCTCGATGCTGCCCTATGACTTGATCTTCATGGATTGCCAGATGCCGGAGATGGACGGCTACACGGCAACGGCGGAAATCCGCAGGCGGCAAGGCGCCGGCGGGCGGGTGGCGATCATTGCAATGACGGCGGAGGCGATGCAAGGCACCAAGCAACGCTGCTTGGCGGCTGGGATGGACGACTACATCGTGAAGCCGGTGCGACTGGAAGATATGGTCGATGCTCTGAAGAAGTGGGCGCCCGAAGGGGCTGAGGTATTGAAGGGGCAATAGGGGCGTTTTCCGGGTCGTCGAGTCGCCCGGCGCGGACCGACAAGGAAGAGTTCGGGCCGGAAGCGCTGGTCAAGTCTGTGAAACGCCCGCTATTCCGGATTCTCTGCGAATCCGTCGCCTCCGTGTTTGAGCGACGTCAACTCACTCCCACGGATTTCCTCGCCCACCACTCTGTATCAGCGCGAACCCCTGCCCTGGGAAGCCGGCTTCCTGGCCGGGAAGAGCTTCCTGTTGTAACGCCGCCGCGCCAGTTGGCGGAGCTCACCTCTGCCGGATTTCTACATCGGCGCGCACCGCCATCGGTCACCTTGCCTGCTCACGCACGACGGTGCGCGCTATTCGGAGCTATTTTCCGAAAATCGAGATCTTCGCTCTCACGGAACGCCGGATGCAATGCGAAGGCATTGGCCTGGTGACCGGACACACCTCCGGCCCCGGCAGCTCACAGCATACATGTTAGGTTTTCAGATCGCCGATGATGCGATGACGCGTGGCAGGGAATTATGCGCGGCTCAGACGATCGCGAGACGGCACGGTAGACGGTTCGGGATGAGTAGGTCATGCGTCTTGGTCTCCGGAGGCGCTCTGGCGGTTCATCTCAGCCTCTAGCGAAGCGATCTTTCGGTGCAGGCGTTTGTTCGGCCAGCGGTGAAACAACCAGAAGCGAAGCTGGTTGGAGATGGGAGGAAGATAGCAGAAAAGCCCAAAACTAAGTCCGGTGATGACCAGTGCACGCAGCCCCAACCAGGGCGGCGCTGTTAGGAAATACACCACCAGGCTGCCCAGTAGAACATACAGGTAATAGAAAGGGCTGGGATTCCATGGTTTGAATTCCATCATGGAACGGCGGCGGCTCTTCAGAGCGGCGAGCTGGGAATCGAGCGTGGACATCAGGCTTTGGTTTCGCATTCAGTGTCCCGCCCGCGAACTGGAGAGTCAAGTCCCGCTGGCCAACGGGATGATGCGTCGGCGGAAATCCGCGCCATCAACCCCGCCGCGTGCTACATTCCCAACTCCGGCGGCGGCGCGCTGGCCGATCTCGACATGAAGACGATCGGTGAATCTCCCTACGATCGCCGAAAACGGCTCCATGCAAACGGGCTTGTCCCGCGTAGGCTGCGTCCCTGAGAGCACCAAAGACGCCATTCTTGCCGGCCGTACAACACTTGCAGCGCTCGTTCAGCCCTGAGCACGCCAGGCGCCGGGAGTTGAGCCCGTCGCCCCGAATAGCGTCGAAAAGTTAATTGATTCGGACTGACGACTCTGATGTTCTCGATGGACCGCACACGGCCCGCGCGCGCGGCCTATTACCCGAGCCTGGTCTTAAGTGCCACTGGCGGTGTGGAAGGAGACACGATCGGGAACTGGTTCGCTTGGCCCAGCCGGTTCTGGGCGGTCGGTCCCACTATGTTGGAGACGATCTTCGATGGCGGCAGGCGGCGGGCCACATCGGAAGGCGCGCGAGCCAATTACGATGCTACCGTCGCCAACTACCGACAGACCGCCCTCGTCGCATTCCAGGAAGTGGAAGACAATCTCGCTGCGCTCCGGATCCTCGAGTACGAAGACGAGCGGAACGAAGTCGACATCTTGTGGCGCCGCATGGACGCCAGCGTGCTCTTGATCAAAGCGCTGGGCGGCGGTTGAGACGTATCCAAGCTACCCCAGATCAGCTCAATGCGGTGATCGTACTGTGCGACTCACTACAATAAGTACCGCCCGGACGACGCCGGCTCTTGAAGCCACCGGCCCGCGACATCACGCTGCGCAACCGGCTAAACTATTCGCGAGATGCCTCGAAGCTGGATTGGTATCCGTGTGAGCGCCGTTCTCACGATTCTGGGCAGTGCGATGACGCTGCTGCTTGCCGGGCTGATGTTATTGGCCGGGTTTTTCGCTCAGCCGCCGCAGGACGCGCCTCCTTCGCCCATGCCGCTCAAACCGGTGATGGCCGTCATGGCTGCTTTCTTGGTGGCCTTAACCGCGTGGGGTATCTCCACCGCCATCGCCATTTTCCTGCGGCGCAGGTGGGCGCGCATATCCATCCTGGTCTTTGCGGTGCTACTGACGTTCATCAGCGCCGGCGGAATGCTGGCGATACTGTTCGTCCAACTGCCTGCCACGCCCAATAACGACGCCGCGAGGTTTATGCCGGTGGTCCGACTGGTAATCGCTGCTTTTTACGGAGCACTCACCGCTATCGGCGTTTGGTGGCTGGTGTTATTCAACCGCAGCCGGACTAAAGAGTACTTTGCCGGTCAGGGGCCGGTGATTGAGAGCGCCAGGCCGTTGAGTATTAGCTTGATCGCATGGTATATGCTGGCCGGCGGAGTGTTCATGGTGCTCACCGCGGTCCTCCGCCTTCCGGCAATGCTGTTCGGCGTCGTTTTCACGGGGTGGCTGGCACTGGCTGTTTACGCAGTTTGGGCCGCGGCGCAAATCTACTTGGGGACCGGGTTACTGAGCTTGCAACACAGAGCCCGGATCGGCAGCATCGCCTTGTTCTGTTTTGGCGCGGCGAACGGCGTAATTTCGTTTGTCGGACCAAGCTACGCCGAGATGATGCGGCAAATGCAGATCGCCATGCCGAGGCTCTTTCTGGCCGGCGCCCAGACTGCGGTGCCTGGCCCGAGGTGGGTCTTTGCCCTGTTGACGATGGCGGGCTGTGCCGTTCCCACCTTCTTCCTGGTGCGTCGAAGGCCCGCATTCCATTAGGTGTGCGGCAAACCCTATCATGACGATCCCTTACATCTTAGATAGCCATCGTTGTTATTTCGGTTATCGATAGCTGACTGACGCTGCTGGCGAACCAGGTGGCCATAGCGAGCCCGAACACGGAACGCGCCGATCTTTCGGACTGGGGCATTGCAGGGCACAGCTGCTAGTCTTATCCCTCAAACGCCACTTCGAGTCTCAGAACCCCTCAACTGATTTTCGAAAAGTCCTATCAGGCGGATTGCAGCACTGGGACGCCGTTTCCCACAAACGAACATCGTGTCTGTTCTGGTCGACGGCTAGCCTTCTGAAATCAATCGGTTGCGGGGGCAGGATGCGGACCGCTGTTTGCAGTTACTAAAAGGACGGAGGGGCTCGGTGCATCAGGTCGTGTAGATGACACCGAGGTACGAATAACATGAACGATCTTCGGTTAGCCCTACGCACACTCTCGAAAAGCCCCGGCCTCACCGCCGTTGCGGTGCTCACCTTTGCCCTCGGCATCGGGGCAAATACGGCGATCTTCAGCGTTGTATATGCGGTTCTGTTGCGGGCGACGCCCTACCCCAATGCGGATCGGCTGGTGCGCATACATGAACGCGGCCCGCTTGGCCCCGGAATGAGCGTCAGTCCGCGGAACTTTCAGGACTGGAAGCGCGGCGCCACGTCCTTCGAGAACCTGTCCCTGTTCGGCTCCGATGAATTCACGGTCCGAACCAACGACCAACCGATCCGCGCACAGGGCGCCAAGGTATCCGCCGATCTGTTCCCGATGCTGACGGCTTCCGCCGAACTCGGGCGTGTTTTTACGCGAGCCGAAGACAAGCCGGGCGCCGCTCCTGCCGTCGTCATCGGGCGCGGTCTCTGGCATCAACGTTTCGGCGGTGATCGCAACGTCATCGGCCGGACGCTGACGCTCGATGCGAAGCCGTACACCATCGTTGGCGTTATGCCGGCGTCCTTCGACTTTCCTGAGCATGCGCAATTCTGGATACCGGCCGGCCTCTCGTACGACGCCTGGAGCAGAGTCCCGCGCTCCGTCCATTTCATGGAGGCGGTGGGCGAACTGAAGCCGGGCGTCACGCTCGCTCGGGCGCAATCCGACTTGCAGGCAATCGCGGACAACCTGGCGCTGAAGTACCCCACCACGAATGAGGGCTTCGGGGTCGCGCTGACGGACTTGCATGATGATACGGTCAGCACCGTGCGGCCCGCGCTTCTGGCGCTCCTGGCCGGCGTGGGGTTCGTGCTCTTAATCGCCTGTGCCAATGTCGCCAACCTGCTGTTGGCGCGCGCCCTTCAGCGCAAGAAAGATCTCGCTATCCGCGTCGCGCTCGGCGCTTCCCGACGCCACATCATCGGGCAACTGTTGGGCGAGAGCTTGATCTTGTCGCTGGCCGGCGGCGCGCTCGGAATCGAGTTTGCCGTCTGGAGCGTCGATTTTCTGACCAGGCTCGTGGAAGCAGCGCTGCCGCACGCGCGCTTCATCCGCATCAACATGCCGGTGCTGGCATTTACCTTCGCAGCGGCGCTTCTCACCGGACTTTTGGCCAGCCTGGCTCCAATCTGGCAGTCGTTCCGGACGGATCTGACTGCGGCCCTCAAAGATACCGGCCGCTCCACAACCGGCGGACTCGAACGCCAGAGAGTGCGCGGCGTGCTCGTGATCGCCGAGATCTCGCTCAGCTTCGTGTTGCTGATCGGAGCGGGATTGATGCTGCGAACGTTTATGGGCCTCGCCGCGGTGGACCTCGGCTTTCATCCCGACCATCTCCTCACCCTGAAGATTTCGCTGCCAACCCAGAAATATCCGGTTGACCAGGTCCTGAGCAGGATTCGCGAAGTCCCGGGCATAGAAAAGGCAGCGTTGGCCAACCCGATGCCGTTGAGCGGCGACGGGTGGCAGGATATCTTCGTGCAGCCGGGCGAGCCCAAACGCACCATGGCCGACGTTTCCTGGACCAACATGATGTCCGTGAGTCCCGGCTATTTTGAGGCCCTGCGCATTCCGCTTGTCTCCGGGCGCCTGTTCGACGAACGGGACGGAGAGGCGGGCCGGGAGGCGGCTATAGTGGACGAGGCGTTCGTCCGGCGCTACTGGCCGCACGAGAATCCCCTCGGCAAGCGCATCAAGAACGACTTCAATTCCACTTCCAAAGCACCTTGGATCACGGTGGTCGGGGTGGTCGGACACGTCAAGAACTCCGGACCGGAGCAGACTTGGGCTAGGGACCCGCTCGCAGAGACGTATGTTCCTTACAAGCAGGAACCGTCCCTATCCTGGACTGTCGCGGCTCGCACCTCGGGAGACCCGGCGGCGATGGCCCTCCCCGTCCAGAACGCCATCCATTCCATCGACCGCGGCATCCCCGTCTCGGACGTTCGAACCATGGATGATTTGGTCGGGCAGTCGCTCGCGTACCGCCGGTTCTCCATGCTGCTGCTGGCAGTCTTTGCGGCTATCGGGCTCACACTGGCCCTGGTGGGAGTGTACGGCGTTATGTCCTATTCCGTAACTCTGAGGCTGCACGAGATCGGCGTTCGCATGGCGCTCGGCGCCGAGCGGCGCGACGTGCTCAACCTGGTATTGGGCAACGCTGTAAAACTGGCTGGAATCGGTTTGGCAGCGGGCTTCGTATTGTCTCTGCTGATTTCTCGTTGGCTTGCGCAAGTGGTGTTCGGAGTGAGTTCCACTGATCCAGCGACGTTCATTTCCGTTTTCGCGCTGCTCGCCATTGCCGCACTCGCTGCCGGCTACATTCCAGCCCGCCGCGCGGCGCTGGTTGACCCGGCGACGGCTTTGCGGGAAGAGTAACGGCAACACGTCGGTTCGCGGGTTCGCAGGCGGTAGTGACGGCGGCGGCCGTCGTACATCCTCCCGCCTAGGATTTCCGAGCGAAAAAACACTCAGTTCCAAGTGTGTCGTGGTCTGGTGCGCATGGAGCGTTGTGCCCGCGCCGGCGGCAACGTCGCGAAGGCCGCATAGAGCGCAACCCAGCACAGCCGCGTCAGACTGCTCGGACCGGCATGCTCAGAGTCACCGCGGCCTCATGATGTCCAGCTTCCCCTCAGCCGGCGATCCCCCGAGGGCCTGGGGTGTCTCGGTCTGCAGACGCGGGTTTGCGCTACCATCAAGCCTGGACGAGCAGGCGGTGCACCGGATCGCCCGAGCAGCACGACGTTCACTTTAGTGCCCGCCAGCGCAAGGCAGGGCCGGCGCAAGCAAATCGACGAAAATTGCAGCCAGCCGGAGGATTCATGAGCAACCGCGTGGAGTTTGATATTGTCTGTCCCAACAACCACAACCAGACAGTGAAATTTAGCCCGGAAGAGTTCGACGCGGCGTTGAAATCCGACGCGTTGGTGTTCCACTGTAATACATGCGACACGGACTGGACTCCATCCGGTGAAGAAATCGCCGAACTTCGAAAGCAATTCTCGAAGAATTCAAGCTAGCTCCGGCAGAGCGGTTTTATTGTGGTCGTCGTCTGGGACTGGGGTTTGCCCCCGTTGTTGGCGTAGAGCCGCCTGTTGGCCCCCGTTGTTGGCGTAGAGCCGACATTGCTATGGTTGAGTGGTGCGCCCGGGGTGACTCGAACACCCGACCTTCTGGTTCGTAGCCAGACGCTCTATCCAACTGAGCTACGGGCGCGCTTGGAGTTGACCTTTTCAATGTAACCAACCGGACGGCATCGGCGCAAGCGGAGTGCCCGCGAATTCTGGCACAATAGCGGTGTTCCCATGACCGAGCGTCTCTATTACGCCGATTCCTACCTGCGTTCATTTCGCGCGCAAGTGGTGGAGGAGGCCTCGGGCGGCCTCACCGTATATCTGGATCGCACCGCGTTCTATCCCGCTTCGGGCGGCCAGCCCTGCGACACCGGTTCGATTGGGGGATCCGTCGTGCTGGACGTGGCCGACGAAGGCGAGCGCATCGCTCACCGCTTGAGCGCGCCGCTCGCCGCTCCAGTGGCCGATTGCGCCATCGATTGGGAACGCCGTTTCGACCACATGCAGCAGCACTCCGGGCAGCACCTTCTCTCGGCAGTTTTCGAGGTGCTTTTCGCGCTGCACACGGTGAGCTTCCACCTCGGAGCGGACAGCGCGACCATCGACCTCGAAGGCGGAATGATGGACCCAGGCACCGTGCGCGAGGCCGAGCGCCGCGCCAATGCGGTGGTTTTCGAAAACCGTCCGCTGGCGGTCGAATTCGAGGATGCCGCCGCGGCCAGCGGCCTGCGCAAGCCCTCCGATCGCGAGGGCACGCTCCGCATCGTCAGCATCGCGGGCCTCGACCGCAGCGCCTGCGGAGGCACCCACGTGCGCTCCACCGGAGAAATCGGGCCCATCTTCATCCGCAAGATCGAAAAAGTCCGCGAAACCACCCGCGTCGAGTTCGTCTGCGGTGGCCGCGCCGTGCGCCGCGCGCGCGCCGATTTCGAAGCGCTTTCCGCCGCCGCCCAACTCTTCTCCGCGTCTCTCGACGACGTGCCCGCGGCGGCGGCGTCCCATCTCGAATCTGGCCGCGCTGCCGACAAAGCCCGCCGCAAGCTGGAAATGGAACTGGCGGCTTTCCAGGGCCGCGAGCTATACGCAGCGACCACCCCCGCGAGCGACGGGTTGCGCCGTCACACACGGCGCATCGAGCGCGGCGGACTGGAGGAAATGCGGGCGCTGGCGCAAAGCTTCACCGCGCAGCCCAAATCCGTCTTCGTGGCCGCGCTTGACGATCCGCCGTCCGTTCTGCTGGCGGCTTCCGCCGATTCCGGCATCGACGCCGGCAAGTCGCTCAAAGCGGCGCTCGCCGAAGCCGGCGGGCGCGGCGGAGGCAGCGCCCGCATCGCTCAGGGCAGCGTCGCCCACCGCGAATTGCTCGATCGCGTGCTGGAAAAGCTGTGATCCGTGCGCGCGGGCCGAATTTTCGAGCGGGCAACGGTTGACGGGAATCATCCCTGGCGCGGACTGCAATTCTGCAAGAGCCGAGTGTCATCCCGGCTTCTTCTTGCTGCCATTGCGTGGACAATTCAGTGCACGGCCACGATCATCATGGTGGCGTCGTCGTGGAAATTCCCGCTCGAGAATTCGGTTACGGCGGCCATGATGCGCTGGCGGCTCTCTTCGGCGAGGCCGGCCGGCTGGTCGAGTGCTTGGATGAGGCCCTCTTCGCCGAACTCCTCATCGGCGGCGTTGAAGGCTTCGCTGATGCCATCGGTATAGAGCACCAGGCAGTCGCCCGAGCCCAATTCGACGCTACCGGCGGCGTATGCCGCGGCCGGTATGACGCCGAGCACGGGCCCGCCCTCGCGGAGGGATTCGAGCGTGCCATCGCGGCGGCGCAGAATGGGCGGGTTGTGGCCGGCGTTGCAGTAATCCAGATGCATGATCGCCGTGTCGATCACGGCGTAAAAGAATGTAATGTACTTGCCCGGCGCGACATTGCCGGCAATCAGCTGGTTGGCTTTGGCGCACAACTCGTCGGGTGAAAGCGCGGGAGCGAACGCGCGCACAATCGCCTGCAGGTTGGACATCAGCAGAGCGGCCGCCATGCCTTTGCCGGCAACGTCGCCGATGGCGATCGCCGCGCGGGCGTCGCCCAGGCGGATGGCATCGAAATAGTCGCCGCCCACCATGCGGGCGGGCTGGCATCCGGCCGCCAGCTCGCATCCGTCAATTTGCGGCAGGGTAGTGGGCATGAGCGCCTGCTGGATCTCGCGGGCGCGCTCAAAATCCTCCTGATGAAGCTGCAGCGCGCGGCTTTCGGTTTCCACCCTCTGTTCGAGCTGGCGGTTGCGCTGCTCGAGACGGCGACGGGTGCTGGAGTATAGTTCTATGGCACAGGTAATTAGCACCATGGAGACAATCACCACCCGGTTGGCCTGAACCAACCCGTTCCAGCTCTTCGCAATACCGGTCACCAGCATCAGGAAACTGGCCACCGCTGCGGTTGCCCCGGCGGCCGTGAGCTGGACACCGGCGAAAATGATCCAATCCACCGGAGGGCGGACACTGGCCATCCAGCGGCGCATCGGTAATGCCACCGCGGCCTGCAATGCCAAAGCCGGCAGCATATACAGTGTTGCGGGACCAAGCATTCTCCCAAGCCCGCCAAGGGAGCCGGTAAACAGGAACAGCCAGAGCGCGGTGAGGCCGAGCGTCAGCCCAACGCCAATTGCCACCCCTCGCGCGATGGGCTTAGTCGCAGTGTTACTCACATCAGCGAGCTTAGTACAAAACGGGACTGCGCGCGCAGGCGAGAGGTGCGGACATGAAAGTCGGAGGATCGCCGATTCCCCGGAAAATAGCGAGTCTCCGAGCGTGCCACGTACACCTGATCCGTCAAAGGAGTGGAGCGAGCCAGCGAGCCCCGGCAGGGGCGACAGACAATAGCCCAGCGCGTGAGCACTGGGAACGCTAACGAATCACCTGAGCCCAACCGAGCCGCGACCAGAGGGAGCGGTCACGCCCGTCGGACATGCCGTAATCGGGCGCGCAAACCGTCTCTCGCCCCGCTCCGGGGCTATAGGTGATATCACACGTGGTGCTCACGCACTGGGCTATTCTCTTTCGCCCGGGCTGGCCCTATTGTGGCCTCGTGCCCAACTCCTATGTCCCACACCCTAAGTCGAGCGACCGGTTGGCTCACCACGCCACCCGAACGGCCAGTTGGATCTGCCGCGCGGGCGTGACCGTGTGACTGATGACGCCGGAAGATTCGACGCCAAGGAAGCGGTTGGGCAGCGCGAAGTTCACGTCATTCAAAAGGTTCGTGGCGGCAAGCCGCGTCTCCAGGTGCAGGCTGTCACGGAGACGGAAGCTTCGGCTTAACGCGGCATCCAGGTTAGTCAGCCCCGGTCCGCGCAGTATGTCGAAGCCGGAGTCGCCGTAGTGATAGAGCGCGGGAGCCTGGAACGCGCTGTTCGCCGCGCCCAGGCTAGAGTTGAACCAATCGAGATAGGAACGTTGATCCGCCGGCAGAGCGCCATTGCCAGTGCGGTTGGGGAGCTGAAAGCCGCCGTTATTCAGACTGTTGACCGCCAGCTCCGGCGTGAACGGAAAACCGGTTTGCAGGGTGGCGATGGCGCTCAAGTGCCAATCCCGCGTCGCTGCCGCGAGCCATCCGGTACCAGCCTGCCGGGGAAGATCGTATTGCGCGGTCAGGACGGCGCGCTGCGCGATGTCAAAAGGAGACAGCCCGCGATTGCCGCGCGCGTTGTAAGTGTCCTGCGGCGCGGCGGGCCGGCTGAGTGGGTCGCTAAATGGCGCCACCGAATCGTCCACCGACTTAGACTGCGAGTAACTCAGCAGCATCGTCAAGCCAGTGCGAATCTGACCGCTTATCTTAGCCTGCCCGCCGTAGTAAGTCGACCCTCCACCGAGGTTCAGATATGTGATGCGCGATTCATAAGGTTCGTATGGATACCGCAGGGTGGCATAAGGCGTTGGCGCCGGGAAAGGCTGATTGGCGTTGAACGCGTCTTGGAGATGAATGCCCATCGACCCCACGCCGCCGATCTCCAGCACCAGTCGCGATCCCAGGCGGCGTTCGAGAAACAGGTTCCACTGGTCGGCATACGGAGTGTAGTTCTCCGGTTGAATCGCGTTGATGCTGCCCTGAGCCGCGTTGAGAGCCTGCGCGTTGAGCAGCGAGACCGCCGCTGGGGCGGGTAATCCGGCGGTGAGATTGGCCCCAAGCTGAAAGGTGCCATTGATCATATCGAGCGACGAAGCATACGGCGGATTCCGCGCCAGCAGGCCTTCCGCGAGATAGCTCCCGGAATCGTAGTCCGTGCTGAACCCGCCGCGCAGCGCGGTAGAGCCGTTAGGAGAGAGATTGAAAACGAAGCCCAACCGCGGCGCCAGCGCGCGTTTATTGAAACCCAATCCGGTATATTGGTTCACGCCGCCTTGACCGGCGAATTGATCGAGTGCCGGAGCGGTCCTCGAATAATTGAAGTTCACCATCCGGTCCGCGGTCTCGGTGAGCGGCGGATACAGGGAATAACGAAGGCCAGCATTGATAGTCAGCCGGCCCAGGCGAATCTGGTCGCCCGCGAAACCGGCGAGCTCCCAGGCGCGCAGATGGTACGGAGAAAACTGGACATCGCGCTCGACTTCGGAAGGAAATCCGAGCAACAGCGAAGCGATGGAATCGCCGGTGGGCGCGGCGGAGCCTTCCTGGCTGGTGTAATCGGGAGTGAAGAGGAAGGTGCCGCGGCTCGAGACATTGCCCGCGTCGCCATCGGCGAAGCGCCGAATCGCTTGGACGCCGAACTGCCAGACGTGGCGGTGAGTGGTCCAGCGCGCCGTGTCTTCCAGTTGGAAATTCGACATGCGAAGATCGAACGGCGCGGCGCCCGAGGCTCCCAGGGAAGTGAACCCGGTGAGGTTGATGGTGGGAAGGCCGGCCGAGCTCAAGCCCGGTATATCGAGAGCGGCTGACCAGTTGCTACCCTGATCGAGCGGTTGCGCCTGAAGATGGAACGAGGCCGCGCCGGCGCGGAATTCATTGATGATGGAAGGCCGAAGCGTGGTGGTGTCCGCGACCACGAAATCCCACGCGTTGGACGTCACGTCGGCATCGTTCGCGTTTTGCGCGATGTCGCTGCCTAAGCTGGTTTGCGGTACCCCAGCGGGCGCGGGGAGCGCGCCGGGCGAATGCTCGCGCTCGCGTTCGTATCCGGCAGCCACGGACAAAGTGTTGTTCCTGGGCAGTTCCTTACCAACGCGGCCGTGAAGCCAGCCAGCGTTGTGAGGAGCCGATGGCGAGTAACGGTAGTTATCGGCGATGCCAGGTAAGTTAGGATCGGGATACAAAGCCAGTAACTTCTCACCGGCCGGCGAGAACAAGCTCGCCGGAATCTGGTTATTCGGGAACGGCTGCCGCTCGAAAATGCCGGAAGGCGTGGGTGCAATCGTGAAGGGATTGTAGATCGGCGCGAATGAGTAATCGCCGAGCTTCTGAGCGGAGGTGGGTACGGTGGAAATCACGGTCAGCCCCTGGCGCGATCGCAGGCCTTCCGCGTCTGCAAAGAAGTACCAGTCGCCCTTGCGGTCTGGAACTCCCAGGTTGCCGCCGAACTGGTTCGCCAGCATCGAGGGCTTGCTGGCGCCATCGAAGAAATTGCGCGCATCCAGAGCGGAATTGCCGAATTCCTCATGCGCGCTTCCGTGCAGCCGTTCTGAAGGGTAACTGGTGTACACACTGACGCTCGCGCCGGTAGCGTGGCCGGAGGCGGCGGGAAGGTAATCAGTCGCTAGGCTCCCCGAGCCAATTGCCTCGGCCGGCGGGTTGAGCATGGCGCCGCCGGTCCAGGCGTCGTTGTTGTCCATGTCGTCCAGCAGGAAGTTGTTGTTCTGACCGCGCTGCCCGTTGGAGTTGAAACTCGCATTGGCGCGGAACGAGTACGGGCCCGTGCCTTCAGTGACACTGCCCTGCTGGCCAGGCTCGATTTCGGCCTGGTCGTGAATCCAATCCAGGTGCCCGTAGACGACGTCTTCGTACCCGTACGGGAACGGACTGTCGAAGCCGAGTGACCGTATGGTCGTCTGGCCGGCCTTGACCACTACGGCTGTGACGCCGATGTTGTAGGCCGGCGAAATCAGGACAAGGGTATACGGACCCGGAGCGAGATCGGCGAAACGAAACGTCCCGCGCGAGTCGGCAGCCATCGACCGGCGGCAATCGTTGTGGTCGCCGCGTAGCGCGATTTCGACGAAGGGAACGGGATTGCCCGCAACATCGAGCACCGTTCCGGAGATGCCTCCGTTGTCCTGCGCGGCCAGCGCGCGAACGCACAGCAGTGCGATAGCAGCCCAGCACAGGCCGCGCGCGGCGGGGATCTTGTTTCGGAGAGAAGCACTGGTATGAGTGTCGGGCATCGGTCGTTAGAAAGCCGGGCGTGGGCTCGCTACGACGCCAGGCCGAAGACCCATACTAAACCGAATGCGGTCAGGCGAGAAGAAGAGTCGAGACGAATCTCAACTCAGCCGGCTGGACAGCCCGCGCCACATCGCTCACTCGATCGGCACCGCGCGATCGAAGACTACGTCGACGGTGGTGCCTTGGCGCAGCTCCACTTCTTTGCCGCGGGTGAGGAGCACGACGGCCAGGCCGACGCCTGCACCGGCTGCGCCACCGATTCCAGCGGCGGACCACGAACGCTCCGCCAGGCCGCCGATCGCCGCTCCCGTGCCAGCCGCGGTTCCCACCCGGGCTGCGTCCGTATCGTGGCCCGAGGCCTGCTTGATGTCACCCTCGCTCGCATCTACCTTTTGACCCGAACCGGCGGAATCCACCGAGCTCAAGTGAGGATTGATGCGGATTTCCTTGCCATCCGGGAAGGTGAGAGTCTCGATGCGAATGGCCAGTTCGGCGCGGCCACTCACACGGCCGCTGCGCTGGGCTCGCGAGACGGTTGCCTGCACGTAGCTGCCCACCGGAACCACAATGTGGCCGCCGGCGGCGATTGGGCTGGCCGTGTGCAGGTAGACGTAATCGCCCACCTTCGCCGTGCGCGTGTCGACCGTGTTGACCAACTGTAAGGCAACATGCGCTCCAGCCGGGATTTCGGCAGCCCCGGCAACCAACGAGCAGCAATAAATCGCAAGACCCAGCCGCATAAAACGCGCTCCTGGCTTATTCTACCGCCGGCCGCGGGCGCCGGTCGGCGAGCGCCCAGAGTGCGACGGTCATCGCCACGGCGATCAGCGAATCGGTGATCTCCGGCGTGCGGCCGGGCAGGTAACGCTGCACCATTTCGAGTGCGAACAGGCTCGCGGCCAGTGCGCCGCCGGCCACCGGGTACCGAATCCCGGAGCGGACCAGCAGCCAGACGGCGGCGCCGTAGAGAAACGCCTTCCGCAGCAGAATCACCAGCGCGCCCCAGCGCTCATTTTCAAATGTGGCGCCGAGGGGAACCCAGGAAAACGGGGCGGCGTTCCTGGTGAAATGGAAAGGCGCCAGTTCGGCCAGCAGGATCGCCGAGAGCGCCATCCACACTCCAATCCGCAGACGCCGCTTCGATAGCAGGATCTCCCAGGCAACCAGCGCGAGGGCTGCACCGGCTACTTCATCGGGCGCGAGTGAGCGCGAGGGCATGAAGATCTTCAGCCCGGAAACCAGCATGGCGCCAGCCAGCCATGTCCCGCGCAAGCGCCCGAAGATGGCTTCCAGCGCCAGCGCGGCGGCAAACCACTCCGCTGCGGCAGCCCACACCGAAACTGGAGAAAGACTGCGCGTAACGATCAGCGCGTGGATCGCCTGCCGCAAGCGCGTCGAACTGAGGATGGGAAAAAACGGGTAAATCTGATAGCCGCCCCAACACGCCAGCAGCAAGGCGGCGCCCGGTGAAGCGCGCCGCACCCGGCTATAAAGGTGTGGGATGATTTCAGGCGCGAATGCAACCGCCAGAAACGCGCCCGCCGCCGCGCCGAGCGTGTTGGTGGTCAGGTCGGACAGGCTGGTGGTGCGGCCCGGAACATAGTTCTGCAGCAGCTCCATGGAAAGGGATAGCGCAAAACCGAAGGCCGTCGCGGCCGCCGCGGCAGCGCGCGGAGAGCGGGGCAGCCACGCCAGACACGCCACCGCACCCACCGGCATATAAAGCAGCACGTTGATCGCGACATCGCGCAGCACGAACCGGTCCCACACAGCCGGCCAGGAATGCAGCAGAAGCCACACCGGCTCGGGCCGGCCGGCGAATGTGAAATGCCACGGGTAAAGCGAACCGTAGACGACGATCGCAACCACCAGCAGCAGCAATCGGCGCATTTACGGCTCGAAGAAGCGGCGAAAGCGAACCAGATCGACCAACGCGAAGAAGAGGTTCACCATCCCCAGCCCGCTCACCGCGAGGCGCAGGTACGGGCTCGACCAATAGTCCTGAATGGCGGGCACTTCGAGCACATAGGAATTCGCTTCCCAAAATGCGCTCCAGGGAAAGACCAGCAGGAATAGGCCCATGGCCGTGCACACGGCGATCAGCGCCGCGGCTCCCAACACGTGGTACCAGCGGTAGATCCGGCGCGGAGCGGCAGCCGGCGGCGGGGCGTCTGCAGGCGGACCCTGCCGCGGAGCATCGGGGTCTGGCGAACGAGGCGTCATACGGCCGCCGCCGTCTCGAAGAGCTCCATCTGCCGGCCGGTGTCGAACAGCATTCGGGCGTGCTCGCGCACGGGATCGAAGCTGAGCCGGTGCAAAGGCGTGGGGCCGAACTCGCGGAGGGCGAGCAGGTGTTCGGGCGTCGAGTAGCCCTTGTGGGAGGCCAGGCCGTAAGCCGGGAAAACGGCGTCCCACACGCGCATCAACTCGTCGCGCCAAACCTTGGCAATGATGGAGGCTGCCGCGATGGCGTGGCAGCGGGCGTCGCCCTTGATCAGCGCGCGCTGCGGAACATCCACATCCAGCGGCACGGCGTCTACCAGCAGAAAATCGGGCGCGGGTCTGAGCCGGCCGGCAGCCATCCGCATGGCTTGGCGCGACGCCTGGTAGATGTTGATGGAGTCGATGGTGGCCGAATCCACCGCGGCCACGGCCCAAGCCACCGCGCGGTCGCGTATGCGCGCGGCGAGCGTTTCGCGGCGCTCCGGCGAAAGCAGCTTGCTGTCGTTGAGACCGCGTATCGAGCGGTCGGGAGAGAGGATCACGGCGGCAGCCACTACCGGCCCGAACAACGCGCCGCGGCCGACCTCATCGATGCCGGCGACCAAGTGGAAGCCGCGCGCGCGCAACTCGCGCTCGATCGTGGCCTGGCAACGGATTTTGCCACACGCCGCTTCGGGCCGCATGGAATCTGGGACGCTATTCGCGCTCGCGAAGGCGGGCCGCTTTGCCCTTCAGGTCGCGCAGATAATACAGCTTGGCGCGGCGGACGCGGCCGGTGCGGACTACGTCGATGTGGTCGATGATGCGGGCATGCACGGGGAAGATGCGCTCCACGCCTTGTCCGAAGCTGACCTTGCGAACCGTGATGCTCTCACCGAGGCCGGTGTTGTTGCGGGCAATCACCGTGCCCTCGAAAGCCTGCAGCCGTTCCTTGTCGCCTTCCTTGATCTTGACATGGACGCGAATGGTGTCGCCCGGCCGGAACGTCGGGACATCGGTCCGGACGTTCTTCTGAATAAACTTCGTCAACAGCGTGTTCTGCATTGGGAGATGTCCTTAAACTGTTTATTTTACAACGGAAAGGCAGGCGTTTGCTGGCGAGCGGCGCCACGCGGTCTTTCGGGCGAAACGAGGCCGCGCGGCATTGCCCTGGCTTGGCCGCCCACGCCACGGCTACGCTTCGGAGAAGCTGGCGAGCTTCGCGAGAGCGAGGCTTTCGGCGGAAGGCTCCTCGGAAACAAACTCAACCACGCGGTTGCGGCCCTGATTCTTAGCGGCATAGAGAGCCTCGTCGGCTTCGTGGATGAGGCGGCAGGCTTCTCCATCGGCGCAGGCATCGCGGCTGGAGACGCCGATACTGCAGGTCACGGCCAGCGACTCCGAGCCGGCGGCGAATGGTGCGCGCGAGAAGGCCTCGCGGATGCGCTCGGCCTGCGCGTAGCCCTCGCGCGCGCCGCAGCCCGGCAGAACGATCAAGAACTCCTCGCCGCCATAACGTCCGGGCGCGTCATACTGGCGCGTGGTGGCCTGCATGCGGCGCGCCGCTTCCCGAAGCACCGCATCTCCCGCCTGATGGCCGAGCCTGTCGTTGATCTGCTTGAAGTGATCCAGATCCACCATCAGCAGCGATAACGGCCGCCGTTCGCGCGCGGAGCGTGCGATTTCCGCGAACAGGATTTCCAGCACGCGTCCCCGGTTGATCAGGCCGGTCAAAGCGTCGTGGGTGGCCTGTACGCGCAACGCCTCGCGCGCTTCCATCAACTGCTGTTGCAGGTCCAGAATGCGGCGGCCGGCGCGCAAACGCACCCGCAGCTCCTGGGCGTTGAACGGCTTGGTGAGATAATCGTCCGCCCCCGCTTCCATGCCCTCCACCAGGTCCTGCGATTCGGTGCGGGCCGTCAGCAGCAGCACGTATACGTATGGCTCGCGCGCCGCGGTGCGGATCCGACGGCACACCTCCACTCCGTCCATGTAAGGCATCATCCAGTCCAGCACCGCCAGGCGTGGCGCGCCGGCAGCTTGTATCGCTTCCCACGCCTCCAGTCCGTTCTTAGAGATCCGGACATCGTATCCCCACTTGGTGAGCATGCTCCTGAGCATGGACTGGAATACCGGGTTATCCTCCGCGACCAGCACCGGCATGGTCTGGCTCAGTTCGCTCGAAAGGTCCGCCGGCTGTATTGCGCCGCTCAATCCCAAGGCGTACTCTCCTGGGAGTCTTATCGGCGCACTGAGCGCTCTCAATAGCTATGGCGAGGGAACCGTTAGCTTTGGCGCCCGGCCGCACCCACACAAGGAGCGCTTTGGGCGGCAGTACGAATCGATTCTACAAAACCGTCCAGCCATGCTACGCGCGCGCAACAGCACGGGCAAAGTAGCAGGTGCTCTTCCACGGGAGCGGTTTCCGCTTCGCTCATCTTGCCCATGGCATATTGTTCGAGCGCAGCTTCGGAGGCGTGTTTCCAGAACACTCCGGATATTCTACGGCATAAAATGCGTTACCCGATACCCACCGTTGGTACTCCCGGCTCCAGCATATGTGCTGAAACTCACAGTGAATTCGCCTGACTGCCGCAGGGACGCGCATTGACCGGCCTTTACCGCCGCAAAACGGCCCGGTCCGGGTCCAATGTAACCCGCAGCGGAGGCTGTTTCAGAGCCATACTGAACGGAGCCGGCTCGCTGCCGCACCGCACCCATCGGGTAGTGGTTTGGCCGCCGGCGAGGCGAATCTCGACCGGCGCCAGCGCGGAAAAATCGCCTTCCACGCCGCTTTGTGTCACCGTGCCCACCAGCCGCAGCGCCGGCGCCTTGCCCTTCACGCTGTAAGTCATCTTGAGGGTGGGGATTCCGGTCGAGTAAACCCAGGTGTCGAAGAAGGTCTCCAGATCGGCATCGTCGGACCCGGGCGGAGTGAAACGCGCGGCCACCCGCCGGAAGTCTTCGGTCGACATCTCCTGGTGATCGTATCGCTTCAGAACTTCAACCAGCATGGCGAGAAAGCGCTGATCCCCCAGGTAGCGGCGCAGCATGTGAACGATCCAGGTGCCTTTGCCGTAGGTGACACTCCGCCAGGCGCTGGGATCCTGGGAGGATTCCAGACGCGTACCCATTGTGATGGGGCCCGCGGATTCCACCTGCTGACCGGTTTCCCCCTTGGCCAGCAACTCGTCCCGGTATCGGTCCAGTATCGTATCGACGGCGCGCGCGCCACTGGTCTTCTCCAGGTACAGCATCGCGGAATAGTTCGCCAGCGCTTCCATCATCCAGGCGTCGCGATAAGAGCCGGTGGTGACACGGTTGCCCCACCACTGATGGGCTGTCTCATGCGCCTGCAAAACCTGCTGGAAGAATAGCTCCTGCGCCTGCGCCAGGCTGCCGGCGCTGCGGGGAATCGTCTTCAGATAGCTCAGCGTGGAAAGATAGATCAGGCCGGGGAAGCCCTGGCCGAAGGTGCCGGGGATGGGCGATACGGTGAGACGGTTGAGCGCCGGCGGTCCAAATCTGGCGGCCATGAATTCCAGAGCCGAGGCCACTCCGGTGGCCATCTCCTGCAACCGGTCGAGCGGGCCGGAAGGCGAGGAAGGGAAGGTGTCGGCGACAATCCCGCCGATCTTGCGCGGATTCTGCGTGATCGTCAGGTCCCGCACCGGCATCTCGGGCCGCGGCTTCAAGTCCCGCTCGAGGGCGCGGTTGGCGCACACTTCCACCACGTAACCGCCCCGCTGCGCGCGGGCCCGCGCGTAGTTGCCCAGGTTGAAGCCGGCGAGCCGGATGGGAGAGCGCACGCGGAAATGCGTGACCCGGATGTCGCCATCGGTGCGAGTATCGATCAGATCGCCCGGCGCCACCAGGTCCAGGTCCTTGGGGTGGCGAAAAGTCAGATCGTAGGTGGCGAACTGGAGACCGTGTATCGGGTACCAGTTGCCGCGGGCGGTGACGAACAGCACGCGGTCGCCGGTGTCGAAGACCACCTTGCCGGAGTGTTCGAACGCGAATTCGTACTCGCGGCCGGCTGCCAGAGGCTCGGGGCAAGCCACCACGAACATTGCGTCGCCGGCGCGCAGGGCGTTGCCGCGCGGCGATTCGCGTTGCAGCACCTCGGCCGGCCGCCCATCCACCGTCGCCGAGGTCACCGTCATCAGCGGCGAAATATCGAACTCCACCGCGCGCACGCCGGAACTGCTCGGCCGCACTCTCACTCGTGTGGCGGCTCTCAGTTCGAGATCGCTACCGATAGCGGCTTCGATGCGGTAATCGGCCAGCGCCAGATCGGGCACACGCGGCCCGGTCCCGCTGCGCATCGAGCGGGGCTGAAAGCTGGTCCAGGAATCCAGGAACAGCCGGTTGTCGCGGCTGGTCATCTGGCCGACGATGATGGGCTCGGCGCGCAGGCGATCGTACACCACATCGAAGGCGCCCAGATTCGGGCTGTCCAGCACGGAGGCGAAAAGACCCTGCCGGCCAGTTGTGCGATTGAGCAGATCCAGCACCAGCCGGGTTTGATAGCTTGCGCTCAGGTTGCGCAGCACGGGCGTGAACTGCTCGTCCAGCAGGGCGCCAATCTCGGGCGTGCGCCGGTTGGCGGGATTGGAGGGAAGCTGCGCCAGAATCGCTTCATACGTATCGTTCGTGAACAGGAACATTCCGGTACGGAAATGTTCGTCCAGGTTGGGAGAGTGGATGTAGGAAGCCAGCGAGCGCCGCTCCGCGCGGTCGGGCGGAAGCAGAATGATCTCGGCGTCGCCGCTTTCCACATCGGCCACGAACACCGCCGCGATTCGCCTGCCGCCCACCGGACGGCCGAAAATCAGGTGGCCGTCGGTGAGATAGATCTTGATGTCTTCGATGGCCAGGCTGAGATCGCGGACGCGGTAGCACTCCTCGTGGTCGAAGCTGTTCTCGCGGACGGCGCGGGCCAAACTGTCGGCTTCCCCCGCCCATACCGGCGCCACGAGACACAATGCGAGCCCTAACTCCCAGCGGACCATGCCTATAGTCTATTGCAGTGCGCGACCTTGCGCCCTAACGCCACCGCCGTAACGCCGGCGATCTTGTCGCCGGTCCCAGCGCCGACGCGCGGGAAGCGCGCCAAGGAATAGTCCGCGAAGACTCGGGAAGCCGCGCGGCGCCGGCCGCCTTCAGCGCACTCGCGGCGACTCCAGCACGAATCCCAGATCGTCGAGCGTCGTCCAGATGGCGCGCCGGTAAGCTACCACCGCCTTCTGATAATCCACGTAAGCGTTCACCAGCGATGCTTCCACCGTGGCCAGTTGGCTCTGCGCCGTCAGGAGCTCGAAGGCGGTCACCGTGCCGAGCTGATATTTCATCTGTTCCGCGTCCACGTTTTGCTGCGACAGATCGCGCGACGTCTTGGCGGCTTCCATGGATGCCTGGGCCAGATCGAGCTGGCGGTTGGCGGTCTCGACGTCCAGAATCACCTGTTGCTCGATCTGGCGCTGGCTATAGCGGTCGCGCACGCGGTTCACCAGCGCGTCCGTCAGGCTGGCCTGCGCCGCGCTGCTGCGCACCGGAATTCCCAAGGTCAAACTGAAGCCGTAATAGGGCGACGAGAAACCAAAAAGCTGGTTCAGCGAATCGCCCAGCCCGCCGGTCACCAGAGCGGTCGTCCCCCCCACCGGCAATACCACCGGCAGTTGGTTGCCGCCCAGCCCGCTGCTGCCGGCTTCCAGGCTCAGGTCCAGGCGGGGCGTCATCTGGTCGCGGGCGACTCTCGCGTTCAGCTCATCCACGCCGACGCGGCGGCCCGCGGCGCTCAGCTCCGGCCGGTCGCGCCGGGCTTTGGCGATCGCCTCGCCGAGCGGTAGCGCGTGGAAACCCACCGGCGTCTCGCGCGGATCGTCTTCCAACGCGATCTCCATCCCCAGCGTGTTCGGCTTCAAGTCCGCGCCGATCAATTGCCGCAAGCTGTCGAGTGACTGCTGGTAAGCGTACCGGCCCTGAATCAGATCGAGCTTGCGCTGCGCCACCTGCGACTGCGATTGCAGAATATCCAGTTTTGAAATCGCCCCGAGGTCCAGCGACTGGCGGTCCCGCTCGTAAGACTTTTCGGCCAGGTTCAGCGACTGCTCCAGTACGCGGATGTTCTCGCGCGCCCGAATGGCTTCCCAATACTGTCCGGCCGCGTTGGCAATGGTGGTGGCGATTTGCGCCTGGCTCTGCTCGGTGACGATGCGAAACTGAGTGCGAGCCACCATCAGCGGCGCGCGTAGCTGCAAATTGCCGCGATTCTGCAACAACGGCTGCGTCACGGTGAAATTCAGGCCGGTGCCCACGCTGGGATTGAAAAAGTTGAAAGGGCTGTTGGAAGACGAACGGGTCGCGTTGAAGCCGGCCGTCACCGTTGGCCCGGCGCCCAGCACCTGGCTATAAGACGCCGTCGAGGTCTGCTCCAAATCGCTGAGCGATTCCGTTCCGCTGGTCTGCGCGGCTTCCTGCTGCACGGAACGCTGCGCGTTGAATTGGAACAGCACCTGCGGATCGAACGGGGCGAAGGCGCTCGACACCGCATCGGCCGCGGTATAAACGTCCAGTTGGGTCAGTAGGATGCCAGTGGAGTTCTTCAGTACCAGGGCAAGAAATGTCTTCAGGTTCAAAACCAGTTTGCCGTTCTGAATGCGCTGCTCCAGGCCCTCCACGTCGCGCTCGATCACCGTATCCGGATGAAATCGGCGTTCCAAGCTTCCCAGCAGGGGAAAAGAATCGCACCAAGCCAGGCGCGCCGCGCCGGCCGCCGCGACCAGCGCCAGCGCGCGCCAACCGCCTCTACTCATAGCGCAAAGCCTCGATCGGATCGATCCGCGACGCCTTCAGCGCGGGGTAGATCCCGAAAACCACGCCAACGCCTACCGACACTCCGAACGCAACCAGAATCGATGAGCTGGTCACAATGGTCTTCCACTCCGCCGCACGCGCGATGAACCACGAAAGGAAGTAGCCGAAGGCGATCCCGAGCATTCCACCGGCAAAGGAAATCAACACAGATTCCAGCAGAAACTGCCGCATGATGTCGCTTCTGCGCGCGCCCGTGGCGCGCCGGATCCCGATCTCGCGCGTCCTTTCCAGCACCGTGGCCAGAACGATGTTCATGATGCCTATGCCTCCCACCAGCAAGGAAATGGCGGCGATCGCCACCATCACGTAAGTAAAAATCACCTGCGCCCGCTGCTGTTCGGCCAGCAGTTCGGCGGGGATGGTCACCGAAAAATCCTGCGTTCCGCGATGTGTCGAATTCAGAATCGCCGTCACCACTTTGGCCGCCTGCACGCTGTCGGCCCCGGTCTTCAATTGCACGTCCACCCCGTCCAGCGGATCCCGCAAATAGCCGGTCATGTCCCAGAAGCGGTAGAGAAACGAGCTGATCGGAACGTAAATCCGGTTGTTCACATCGCTTCCACTGCTGGCAAGATTCTGCGATCCGGACGCTGCCTGCGCGCGCAATACGCCCACCACGCGCAGCCAGGTATCTTCCACTTTGATGTACCGGCCCAGCGCCGGCTCGTAGCCCAGCAGGCCGGTCTTGGCGGTTTCGCCGAGCACGCAGACAGCGGCGCTCGCCTGCTCCTCGGCCTCGCCGAACGCCGCTCCCTCCGCCATCGTCCAGTTGTGGATCGGCGCATACGACGGCCGCACGCCATAAAGCCAGGGCGCTTCGCCGACCGGCTTGGGCAGCAGCCGGGACGGGTGCATGCTCTTGCGCGGCGATAACAGATTCATCGAATCCAGATTGGCCTCGATGATCCGCACGTCCCGATAGTTCAGCCCTTGCGACGATCTGCGCCGCTGCTGCAATTCGGCGTCGCTGGTCGAGGGAATCGAATCGATCAGCAGATTCCGCACGCCCAACTGTTCGATGAACCGCAGCGATTCGTCGCGCGCGCCGGCGCCGATGGCGAGCATTCCAATCACCGCTCCCACGCCGAAGATCATGCCCAGCGCCGTCAGCAGGGTACGCGTTTTCTGGCTGAGCAGGTTCCCCGCCGCCAGGGCAAAATCGGAACCGTAGCGGCGGATGAAGCTCATCCGCACGATCCGCCCATCCGCGGCCGTGGATCCCGTTCTCATCGCCATTCCCTCATACCCGATTCTTCATCGCGGCAACGGCGCGGCCGTTCCGGCGGCCTTCTTCTGCGGCGCCTGTTCCGGATTGGCCAGCGCCACTACCTGGCCTTCGCGCAGGCCCTCCACCACTACCTGGCTTTCGCTGCGCCGCACCAGCTTCACGTCGTGCGATGTAAAGCTCGCGCCGGAAGGGATATACACATAGGACCGGAGGCCGCTTTCAAACAGCGCCTGGGCGGGAATCGAGAGCACGCCGCGCAACACATCGGTGGTGATGACGATGCGCACGCTCATGCCGGGCCGCATTTCCGGCGCCGGATCGTCCAGCCGCATGCGGCATTCGAAATGACGGTCCCAGGGCGAGCCGCTGGTTCCCCCCAGGTCCACCACGTGGCCGTGAAACGCGCGCCCGGGAAGGGCCACCACCGTTACGTCCACTTTCTGGCCGAGCGCCAGGTGCCCGCGATCCAGTTCGCCGATGGTGGCCGTGATCGCCCAGTTGTGCAGATCCGGAATCTCGGCGATCGCCATGCCCGCCCACGCCGCGTCGCCCGCCTGAAAATACGGCACGGTCATGCCGTCCATGAACATGCCCGAGCCGTTCTGCTTCAGCGCCACGTAGCCCGCGCCATGCGCTCGCAGGGTGAGCGCCTCCAGGTTCTTCTTGGCCATGGCCACTTCCACGTCCGCCCTGCCTACGCCGGCGTCCTGCACTTCCACCGCTGCCTGGTTGGTGGCCTTGCGGCTCCCGATGTCCTCGCGGATCTGGTTCAGCCGGTCCTGGGCGGCCTGCAAGGCCAGATCGTTCTGCCGCGCCTGGATGGCGGAAAGGATCGGGTTCTTGCGCACGTCCAATTCCGCCAGGTGCACCTGATGTTCGGCGCTTGTGATCGAGTACGTGTCTTCCTCCAACTGGGCCTGCGCCTGCGCCTTGGCCTGTTCCACTTTCAGCTTGGCCTCGGCCAGGTCCGCTTCGGCCTCTTTTAACCGGTACTCCTGATCGGTCGGATCGAACTCCACCACCACATCGCCGGCCTTGACCACGTCGCCGGTCTTGCGCAGCGTGGTGATGTGCAGTTGGCCGCCGGTAGTGAGCGGCGCGCTCAACACTTCGGAGTTGCCGCCGCGCAATTCGCCGTTCGCCGACACGGTCAGCGTGAGATCGCCGCGCCGGACCGTGGTGGTGGGAACCACCGTGTCCACTGGCGGCTTCACGGCCCGGTACATGCGTTTGCCCTGCCACACCATGGCGCCGCCGGCCGCGGCGAGGATCGCCGTAATCAACAGCGCCTTCGCAAGGCCGCGCAGCACTCGCCGCGTGCGCCTCGGGCGCGCGTCTCCAGCCCGTGCGGCGGTGGTTGGCTCGGCGCTGGCGCTCAATGTCCACCTCCGTTGCGCGGCGGTTCCACCAGGGTCACCATACTGCCTGCCGCCAGGCCCTTTACCGCGACCTCGTCCGGATTGCGCGCTTCCACCTTCACTCGACGCGCCTCATATCCGTGCGCGCCGCCGACGTAGACGATGGCGTGCCCTTTATCGGTGAACAGCGCCTTCGCCGGGATACTGACCGCTTCCGGAATGCGCCGTGTGATCACGTCCGCGCTCGAGTTCATCCCCGGCCGCAGTTGCGCGCCCGCGCCTTCCAGCGCGATATAGGCTTTGAAGCTGCGCGAGGGCGGCCACTCGAAGCTCTGCTCGGTGAGCGGAGAAATTGCCGCCAGCTTGCCGGTCCACGTCCTTTCCGGCAGGGCGTCGATCCGCACCACGCCGGCATCGCCAACCGAAATCCGGCCACGGTCCACTTCGTCCACCTTTGCCTCGACGCGAATGGTAGAGAGATCCGGAACTTCGGCAATCACCGCCCCGGAATACACGCGGTCTCCCACCTTGTACGGTTGCGCATTCAGCCAGCCCTGCGAGGTGTTGGATAGGTAGGTAATCACTCCGCTATTCGGGGTCTTGACCTCCATCAGCGCCACCTGGTGGTTGGCAATCTCCAGTTCCGACTGCTCCTGGTCGCGCAGCCTGGCGAGTGAGGCGATCTTGGCCTCGGCCGACGTACGGTGCAACGCCACTGCGGCCTGCTCGACATGCAGCTTTTCTTCCGCCACGCGTGCGTCGATTTTGCTCTCGTCACCCTGGATCTCGCTCATGATGGCTTGCTGCGATGCCGCGAGGCGCGCCTTTTCCAGATCGTATTGAGCTGTCGCCGTGTCCAGCTTGTCCTGCTCCGCGGTGATGCGCGCTTGCGCCACGGCCTGATCCAGGTTTGCCTTGGCCTGGCGCAGCGCGGCGGTGTGTTGCCGAATGGCCTGCTGGGCGGCGCTGGGATCGAAGCGGATCACGGTCTGGCCCTCGGTCACCGGACTGTTGGGCGGAGCCAGCCAGACGATTTGCAGGTCCGACACGCGCACCGGCGCGGCGAGTTGGACGGAACGTTCCGCCGCCAATTCTCCACGGCAGCGCACCAGCACCAGAAACTCGCCGCGGCGCGCCTTGGCCATGGGAAGATCTCCGGCCGCTTCCACCTTCCGCATCCTGGACCATGCCAATGCGCCTGCCGCAACAGCCAGCGCCAGCACCGCCGCGAACCAATACCGGGCCCGGCCGGCGCGCCTCACTTCGCGCCCGCTTCCGGAGGCAGGATGTCCGCCGCCGCGCTCAGGTCGGGCAGCAAATGGGGATCCTTGGAATCCAGCAGGTAGCGAGCCGCGAAGGTCTTCAGCGGACTGCTCACCGCGGAGGCCGCTACCGGGCTGGCCGAATCGAAACGCGCCGTGAAGGCCAGCGATGGGTACGCATCCAAATGCACCACCGCGGTCGACCCCGGCACCAGCACGGCGCCATCGGCTTCATTCACCGAAAGCTGCAGCACCATGCTGGTGGGATCGAAAATGCGCAGCAGCGGATTTCCCGCGTACAGTTGGTCGCCTTCCTGCGCGTGGCCCATCGAATTGTTCTTCCAAACGTTATCGAGCGACACCATGCCGTCAATCGGCGCCTTCACGGTCAACTTATCCAGGTCTCTCTGCAATTGCGCCAGGGTGAGCTTTTGCCGGTCGCGCTGCAAGACCAATACGCCGACGTCCGCGCGTTCGGCCACATCGTGGAACTGGCTGGACCGCCCCAGGCTCTTGACGTGCTCGTCGGCGTCGCGCAATTTTTCGGCGTTCTTGAGCTGATCGAGGTCGCTCAATACCGGCCCTTTGCGGATTTCCAGCCTGGCTTTTTCCAGATCCGCGTTGGCCTGCGCCAGGTCCGAGACCCGCTTGGCGGCATTGCTGCGGTCCTCGGCCATCTTCTGTTCCACCTGGTGGGACAAATCGTCGAACTTGGCTTGTGCGTCGCGTCGTGATTTGATCTGCGCCGTGGCGTCGAACTCCGCCACCAAATCTCCAACATGCACCACACTGCCGTTGGGAACCAGTTTCACCAGCGTCATCTGGCCGCCCTGGCCGCTGATCCGCGGGACTTGTACCAGCGTAATCCGCTGGGCGGCGATGGTGCCGACGGTTCGCACTCCGCGCGGCGGGGCAGGGGACAAGGCGGCCGCGTTTCCGCTCGTTTCCGGCGCGGAATTCGCCGCAGCCTTGCGGGCTCCGCATCCGGCGCACGCAAGGCCCGCCGCCAGCAGCGCGGCCGCAACTCCCGCCGATGACTTTGTCACGGACCTCCCGGCCAACATTCGACGTTAACACTTAGACGCCGGGAGACTGCAATTTGTTGACCGCTTGCGCCAACTTTACCGAATAGCGTCTTGCCCGGCGCGGGCGCGGGAAATCCCGTCACACATGGGCCATTTTCGCCTAAGGCGGGGCAGGTCCCCGACCTGCCAACAATAAAGCGAGCCAGGTCCCCGACCTGCCAACAACAAGGCGAGCCAGGTCCCCGACCTGCCAACAATAAGGCGAGCCAGGTCCCCGACCTGCCAACTATCAGGTGCGCCCGGCCCTACCAGGCGTTTGGCAGGTCGGGGACCTGCCCCACCTTGGAGTATTCTGGTTGCTATGCCTCTGGCCCTGCCTTCGGCCTGGAGTTCGATATGACTATGCGCCGTCAGTTTTCGCTCTTCCTCGTTTGCGCCATCTCGGCGATCGCGCTTTCCGGCGCTCCCGCGAAACGCGCTGTCACGGCCGAGGACTACTTCGCCTTTCAGTCCGTCAGCGACCCGCGCCTTTCGCCGGATGGCAAGCTGGTGGCTTTTGTGGTCACCACCATCGACCAGGCCCGCAATCGCCGCGACAATTCCATTTGGGTGGTTTCCACCGACGGGCAGTCCGCGCCGCGGCGCCTCACCGCGGAAGGCGCCAACTCGAGCTCTCCGCGCTGGAGCCCCGATGGATCGCGTCTCGCGTTCCTCTCCAGCCGCGCGTCGCAACCGCCGGCCTCCGCCGCGCCGTCAACCGCCGCCACGCCGGCCGAGCCGCCCCGTCCGCAGATCTGCATCCTCCCCATGTCCGGTGGCGAAGCGCAGGTGTTGACGCATTTGAAGAACGCCGCCAGCGCGATCGAATGGTCGCCCGATGGCAAGCGCCTGGTGGCCGTCAGCCAGACCGGCCCCAGCGATAACCCGCCACCCGCCGGCCGCCCCAGCGATGTCCGCCATTATTCCCACATCCTGTTCAATTTCAATGACACCGGCTGGTACGACGACAAGCGCAGCCACATCTTTGTGATCGATGCCTCCTCCGGCGCCGCCGCCCAGATCACCTCGGGCGACGACTGGAACGATGCCGATCCGCAATGGTCGCCCGATTCCACCCGCATCGCTTTCGTCTCCGACCGCACCGGCCACGAGTTCGACGACAGCCATGCCAAGAATATCTGGGTGATCCCGGCCGAAGGCGGCACGCTGGTGCGCATCTCCGATCATGAGTTCGGCGATACGCAGCCGCGCTGGTCGCCCGACGGCGCCGAGATCGCGTTCACCGGTGAGGCCGAGAAGCGTATATTTCCCAAGCTGTACCTGGCCTCCTCGGCCGGCGGCGGGAAGCCGCGCCTGGCAGCCGGCGATATCGATCTCATTCCCGGTGCGCTGCGCTGGGGGCCCGGAGCCAGGGAGCTGAGCTTCGAAGCCGGCGTCAGGGGAACGCTGCATTTGTTTCGCGTCGATCTGGACGCGCGCAAGACCATCCAGGTCACCCAAGGCGAGCGGGCGGTCCGCGCCGTGGACGCCAGCCGGAAGCATGGCGCGATGGTCTACCTGGCCAACGATTTTCAGCACTTCGACGACCTGTATGTATCCGCTCTCGATGGCAGCGCCGAGCGGCAGTTGACCCATTGGAACGCCGCCCTGTGGAGCGGCCTCGAACTCGCCCCGGTGGAACGGCTGCCTTACAAAAGCAGCGACGGCTGGGACATCGATGGCTTTCTGGTCAAGCCTATTGGCTGGCAGCCTGGGAAAAAGTATCCAATGGTGTTGAGCATCCATGGAGGGCCGGCGGGGCAGTACGGCGTCGATTGGTATCACGAATTTCAGGTCTACGCCGCGCACGGCTGGGCGGTCTTCTTCTGCAATCCGCGTGGCTCCACGGGCTACGGGCAGAAATTCGAACGCGGCATCGTCAACAATTGGGGCGGCATGGACTATCGGGACGTGATGGCCGGCGTGGACGCAGTGATTGCCGGGAATCCATGGATCGATACCGACAAGCTGGGCGTCACCGGCGGCAGCTATGGCGGCTATCTGACCAACTGGATCGTCGGACACACCAACCGCTTCAAGGCCGCCGTCACTCTGCGCAGCGTATCCAACTTCATCAGCGACGATGGCACGCGCGACGGCGCTTATGGCCACCAAGACGACTTCAAGGGGTTCCTTTTCGACCAGTTCGACCAGTACTGGGAAGCGTCCCCGCTGAAGTACGCGAAGGATGTCAAGACGCCGACGTTGATTCTGCATTCCGACAACGACTACCGAGTGCCGATCGAGCAGGGCGAACAGTGGTTCCGCGCGCTGAAGCACTACGGAGTGAACGCCGAGCTGGTGATCTTCCCGCGCGAGAACCACAACCTGACCCGCTCTGGCGAGCCCAAGCACCTGGTGGAGAGCCTGAACTGGCAGTGTTACTGGTTCGACCGCTTTCTCAACGGCAATGCCGCGGCCCGGCCGCCCGACGCATTCTGAACCCGTGCATTGGAGAGCGGAACACCGGCCGCCTTTCTTGGTAACGCCAGCGGCCTTTGCCGCCGTTTCCTTCCGCGACGCTTCGTGGGTGCCCGCGCTCAAGCATCGGAGCCGCGACCGCAGGGAGCGAATCGTGGCGCGGGCCGTCAGGCCTGCTGAGCCGAGACTCATCTCGGCTTTTCTTCCCGCCGCGCGGGCGTGATTTTCAACGGAAGGGAATCTCCGGCCCTCAGCCGGTTCCCCGATGCGGCTCTCGATTCGAATGGCGGCAGTCGAATCTTGAAGCCGGACCGCTCCCTCCGGTCGCGGCTCCGTTTGGAATGCGGAACCGTTGTGGGTGCCCGCGCCTCGCTGCGGAGAGCGCCTCAAGCATCGGAGCCGCGACCGCAGGGAGCGGTCCTGACGAAGGGAACGTCCGGCACTCAGCCGGTTCCCCGATGCGGCTCTCGATTCGAATGGCGGCAGTCGAATTTTGAAGCCGGACCGCTCCCTCCGGTCGCGGCTCCGTTTGGAATGCGGAACCGTCGCAGGTGCCCGCGCGTCGCTGCGGAGGGCGCCTCCAGCCGGACCGCTCCCTCCGGTCGCGGCTCCGTTTGGAATGCGGAACCGTCGCAGGTGCCCGCGCGTCGCTGCGGAGAGCGCTCCAGCATCGGAGCCGCGACCGCAGGGAGCGGTCCTGGAGTCGCAGCCCCCGCATGACTGGAGCAGCGGGCAAATGCGGGCTACTCAAGCTGGAATGGGATCTTCGTCGCGGTAGCCCTGGCCGGCGATGAAGTCGTGAATCTGCCGGTTCGGAACCGCCAGCGGCAGTGATAAAGCGAAAACGGACCACGCTACGGAAAGCGGAATCAGAACGGAACGGCCATTGATGTCGAGGGTCCGCTCGATGGGTTTCTCGAGGAAGCGCTTCATTCGGGCGCGGACCCGGTCGAGAGGTTCCGTCGTGGATAACAAGGCGACGATGGCCGGACCGGGCCAGCGGTACATGCGGTCGCCGGATTCCAGCCTGCCGGCGAGGTATTGTTTGAGCGCACGAATCACTTCGTCGCCGGCGGCGCGTCCGAATCGTAGATTGATGCGTTGTGCCGAACCCAGCACGAACACGGCGACGTGCTTCTGTTCGCCGTTGCGGATCGCGGCCAGAAACTGCGCCTGGGCGGCAGCTTCGCAGGGCAGTTCGGTGACCGGGTCGACAATAAGGCCGCGCGAGGATTCCGGCGGGCGCGAGACTTCCCGGTGCACCGTCTGAACCATTGGTCCCGGCTCGGCATTTTCACGTTTGGCATCCTCCCGTATCTCGACCGGTTCCTCCCGCGGGTGCGGCTTGAGGGTGAAGGCATCTTGCACCGGGGCGGCTGCCTGCAGACCGTCGCCCGCGCCGGTTGGCGTACCTGTGAACATGGCGATCATGTTCCGCATCTCGGCGCCCTGGGTTTCGATCAGGCGGTTGGTCTCCCGCGCGTAATCCCCAATCGCCTCGACCGCCGCCCCGGCGTCCGCCAGCAGGGCTTCGACGGTGGTTTCCGAGGCCAGGGCCCGGCGAATCTCGCCGATCCGTTCGCCGAAGTTCCGGCAGGCGTCCCGGTCGAGGTTCAGAGCGTGGGTGGCGACTCCTTCGAGCAGTATGGAGATCGCCCTTCGATAGGCGGCTTCCTCCTCCAACTGCGTCAGGAACCGTTTGACGCTCAGCAATGCCATCGGCCAAAAACCTCACTCGCATCAGTTATCGGCGGAGGCGGGAAGACTCTTTATAGGGAAATCGGCCGAACATGCGCGAAATGCGCGACAATTCCAGTTGGCGCCGAATGCGTCTTCCCCCGACTTTGGGACCGACGGCGCCGGGGCAGAGCGAACAAATGAAATTGACGACCATTGCAGGTTTCGCGGCGGCCTGTTACGCCACCGCGACCGCGGCCGGGGCTTACGCGCAGACCGCTTCGGACATTCCCCACCTCCGCAAACAGGGAGCAGCGACACAGTTAATCGTGGATGGCAAGCCGTTCCTGGCGCTCGCCGGAGAACTAGGCAACAACACCGCTACCAGCCTGGAGAACATGAAGCCCATCTGGCAGCGGCTGGTGGATGGCAACCTCAACTGCGTGCTGGCCGCCGTATCATGGGCGCAAGTAGAGCCCGAGGAAGGCCAGTTCGATTTCGCCCTGGTGGACGGCCTCATTCAGGAAGCCAGGCGCAACGATCTGAAGCTGGTATTCCTGTGGTTCGGAAGCTGGAAGAACGGGCTTTCCAGCTACGCGCCCTACTGGGTGAAGAAAGACTACCAGCGGTTCCCGCGCATCCGCATCCAAGGGGACCGGAGCATCGAACTGCTCAGCACTTTCGGGGACGCGAGCCGCGACGCGGACGCGCGCGCCTATCGCGCCCTGATGCGGCACATCAAGGAAGTGGATGGCCGCGACCATACCGTGCTCATGATGCAGGTGGAAAACGAAGTGGGCGTGCTGCGCGATTCGCGCGACCGCTCGGCCGTGGCGAACAAGGCGTTTGCCGGCCCGGTCCCCAAGCCGCTGATGGACTACCTCCAGCAGCATCGCGACACGCTGGCCCCGGAACTGCGCGAGGTCTGGGCGGCCAACGGTTTCAAGACCGCCGGCACATGGGAAGAAGTGTTTGGGCCAGGCAAGCCGGCGAGCGTGGAGATGCCGATCCAGACCAGCAGCCCGCCGCTGAGCAAGGAGGAATACGAGACCGGCTGGCGCAAGCTCCATTGGCCGGTGGATGAGTTCTTCATGGCGTGGAACTATGCCCGGTACGTGGACAAGGTGGTGGCCGAAGGCAAGGCCGAGTACGACATTCCGATGTATGCGAACGCGTGGCTGCAGCAGCCGAGTATGGCGTGGCCTGGGACCTATCCGAGCGGCGGCCCGCTGCCGCAGGTGGCCGATATCTGGCGCGCCGGCGCGCCCGCCATCGACATTCTGGCGCCCGATCTTTACCTGGAGTATTTCGATCAGGTAGCCGAGCGGTTCATCCGCAACGGCAACCCGTTCTTCATCCCGGAAACCAGCGACAACCCGGCCAACGCTCTGGTGGCCTTCGGCAAGTTCGGCGCAATCGGCTTTTCGCCGTTCTTCATCGAGCGAAGCGTGAGCGCGGATACCGACCTGGCCGCAACCTACAAACTGATCGCCCGGATGGCGCCGGTGATCGCGGCGCACCAGGGGACGGATAAGATCACTGCCGTGCGGCTGAACCAGGGCGATGCGCCCGCCCAATTCAAGTTGGGGAATTACACGCTGACGGCGAATTACGTGGGGCGGGGCCGCGTACCGATTGCGCCCCAGCCGAAGCAGCCGGCGCAACCGGGCGCGCCGGCGCAACCAGTCCCGCCAGTTGCAGCCAGGCGGCCGGACGGCGCTCCAGCTCCCATGGAGGCGGCCGCAATCGTGGTCAATTCCGGGGCGGACGAATTCTACTTGGGCGGCGGGGGGATCCGCTTCGAGTTCGAGGCCAACACGCCCGGACCGAAGACGGTTGGACTGGGGATTGTGCAGGAAGGCAAGTTCGTGGACGGCAAGTGGACCGTCGTCCGGCAACTGGGCGGAGACGATACCGGGCAGGGCGAGATCCTCACGCTGCGCCCCAACACCATTCTGCGGGTGCTGCTCTACCGCTACGAATAAGACCCCCGGTAACGCCGGCGGTCTTGCCGCGTTGTTCGTGACACAATGCACCGGCGACAAGATCGCCGGCGTTACCGGATGCGAGGGGTTTTCGCCGCCGCGGGTTATTTCTGGTCCGGGAGGCCGAGTGGGGATTTGGACGCCGGCTGGCCGGGCAGGTTCAGCTTCAGCTCGCAGCCGCAATCGTCGCCGGCGTTGTGCGCGGTCTTCTGATATTCGATTTCGTAATCGATGATGGTCTTCAGCGAGGGCCAGTCGATCGCTCTTTCGATTCGGCGGCCGTTCACAAACAGCGTGGGAGTAGAATTGACGGTCAGGTCATGCCCCTGCTCCACGGTCTTGTCCACCTCAGCTTCGGTACTCTTGCTGTCCATGCACTCTCCCAGTTTCCCCGAGTCGATCTGGCTTTGTCCCTTCGCCCAGCCCATCACCTGGTCGCGCAGGTTGTCGGGCGTGATCTGGTCCTGGTGCTCGAAAATCCAGTCGTGGAAAGCCCAGAACGCGTCCAGGCCCTGGCGCTGAATGCAACGAGCCGCCATGGCGGCGCGCTTGGCCCAGGGATGAACGCCCTCGAGTGGAAACGCCTTGAAATAGAGCTTCACCTGCGTGGGGTAAGTGGAAAGCAGGTTGTCGTGCAGCAGCTTGGCTTCTTCCTTGCAGTAGGGGCATTCGAAATCGCTGAACTCGACGATGGCCACCGGGGCTCCCGATGTGCCGATGCCCGGCGCGCCTTCCGTCTTGAGCTTGTCGAGGTCCGCCTGAAATGGGTTGTGGCGGATGTCGAACACAGCGCCCTGGACGATCTTCTTACCGTCCTTGGAAATGTGAAAGACAATGTCCTGGCTCTGTAAGCCCCGCGACGCGCGCACAGTCACTTCCGAAAAGCCGGGCATTTCATCCGGCTTGGGATCGGAAATCTTGACTCCAATTCCAGAGTCCATCACATACATGTGGCGCACGTAGGCTTCCAGCGTGGCTTTATCGAACGCCGAGGGCGCCGGGTCGGGTGCCACTTTGGCGGCGGTCTGAGTCTGGCCATATGCGCCCAGGCACACGGCAGCGAAGGAAAGCGAAAGCTTGCGGAGCATGCATTTTCATTATAAGAGCGGACGCGGCAGTCTTGCGCTCAGCCCTACCCGCGGTACGAGCCACATGAGAATGCTGGAGCCTTGTATTCCGAGGAAACCCGCTTGTGTCTGAGCGTATAGATACGCAAGGCGGCGGCGCCACAGCCCGGAGGGCGCAAGAAAATAGCCCATGGCGCAAGCCGTGTGGAATCCGGTTGCTTCCTGCCAGCCCCGGAACGGGGCGGAAGACCGTCGGCGAAAGCCCCTTCCGCCCCGTTCCGGGGCTTGTCCTCGCTGCCGATTTATCCCAACGGCTCGCGCCGTGGGCTATTTTCTTGCGCTCCTGCGGAGCTGAAGGCGCCTGGTTGGAAAGAGGTCCACTTTCATGCAGTGCACCTATCCGCGGTGCGCGGCGATCAGGAGCAGGCCGAAAACCAGCACCGGAACCAGGGCCAGCATGGCGTAGGAGAGCAGTCGCCGGGCCTGCGGCGACCGGCGGACGCGCCAATCGCGCAGTTCGGCCCTTTCGCGCACCGTCACCTCCTCCGGATGCGCCAGGTCGGAAGCGAATTCGCGGGCACTCGAGTACCGTTTGGCGGGTTCGCGCTCCAGCGCGCGGTAGAGGATCTCCTGGAGCTGCGGCGGAATCTCCGGATCGATTTCGCGCGGCGGCACCGGATGGTTGACCAGGCGGTCGTTAATTACCTGGAACGGGTTGTCCCCGGTAAACGGCGGACGGCCGGTGAGCATTTCGTAAAGCATCACGCCGAGCGCATAGACATCGGTGCGGGCATCGCCGCGCTTGCCCTGCACCTGCTCGGGCGAGATGTAATCGGGGCTGCCCATCAGCTCGGAGAGCTTGCCGAAGGTGAGCCGGCGCGTGGCCGCGGTGTAGGCGATGCCGAAATCGATGATCTTGATCCCGTCATTCGAATCGAGCAAAATATTTTCCGGCTTGAGATCGCGATGGACTACGCCGTTCGCGTGAATATGATCGAGGGCTTCGCAGATGGCGCGCGCGATCCGCAGGCTGCGCTCAATCGAGAACGGGCCCTCATCGGCCATCGCCTGGCGGAGCAAACGCCCCTCCACCCACTCCATGACCATATACAACCGGCTGCCGTCGCCGTTGTTGAGCGTCTTGACCGCGCCGGGGTGGTTGAGTTTGCGGCCGATCAGGATCTCCCGTTGAAACCGGTCGAAGAAGACCGGGTCGCACTCGGCTTCCGGATGCGGCACCTTAAGGGCAACCACGCGGCCGTCGCGCATATCGACGGCGCGGAAAATGGTTGCCATGCCGCCATGGGCGACCAGGCTTTCAATTCTATAGCAATCGATTTCGTCTCCGGCGCTGACTGGGGTCATAGAAGGCTCCACAGCAATCGTAGGCGGAAGTTGCTAAATAAGGCATAGAAGAACCATCAAGGTTTCGTAAAGGGCGGATTCGGCAAGAATCTTTCCAAAAACAGGCTTTAAGTCCTTTGTTTACGATAGATTTTGGTAAGATCCTTACCGTTTTGGCGGGAGGCGGTAGGACAGACCATCGGTTTTTGTGATCTGTTGGGATGGACCGCCGGCCCGCGAAAACCCACGAAAAAACCCGGTAACGCCGGCGATCTTGTCGCCGGTGATTTGCCGGCAGATCACCGGCGACAAGATCGCCGGCGTTACCGACAACAACCGTCGTCCTACCCCTACAGCTTGAACAGTTCCCGCAGCTTGCGCGTTTGCACACGGCTCACCGGGATTTCCGTGTGCTTCTTATCGTCCATGCGGAGCTGGTAGCTCGATTTGAACCACGGCACCACTTCCTTGATGCGGTTGATGTTCACCAGGTAGGAGCGGTGAACGCGCCAGAACACATCTCGGTCCAGGCTGGCTTGCAGGTCCTCGATGGTGCGGTAATTGGATTGACCCTCGAAGGAGGTGGTGACGAGCGTGATCAGGCCGCTATCGATGGTGGCGTAGATGACGTCGCTCGCATCCACGATGAAATTCCGGTTGGCAGCCTTGACCATCAGCTTGGTGCGGGGAGCGGGGGCCGGGGCGGCAGCGGCGCCGCCACGGGTGGGGATCGGCTCGCTCGACCTCTTCTCGAGGATGAGGCGCCGCGCGCGGTCGATGGTCTCGGCCAGCCGCCCGCGGTCGAGCGGCTTCAGCAGATAGTCCATCGCCTCCAGCCGGAAAGCCTCCACGGCATACTGGTCGTAGGCTGTAACAAAAATGAAATGCGGCGGGTCGATGCCTTTCTCGCGCAGTTGCTGGACCACGGCAAGGCCGTCCAGGCCGGGCATGTGGACGTCCATGAAAACCACTTCCGGCTCCAGCTTTTCGATCAGGTTCAGCGCCTCTAACCCATTGGAACCAGTGCCGATAACATCGATCTCCGGAAAATCCTTAAGAAGGAAAGCCAGCTCATCGCGGGCCAATTGCTCATCATCGACGACAATGGTCGCCAAAGTGGCCGTCGCACGTTCGCGCATCGAGTTGGTATTATAGCATTTCACCTTTTAAGGAGAGTAAAACTTGCCTAATCAAGACGTCCGCATCGCGCCCGCCGAGGGAAAACTCGGTGTGCTGATCCCCGGCATGGGCGCCGTGACGACGACGTTTATCGCCGGTCTGGAAGCCATCAAGCGTGGCATAGGGAAGCCAATCGGGTCCCTGACGCAACTCGGCACGGTACGACTCGGAAAGCGGACCGAGGGGCGCAGCCCCGCCATCCGCGATTTTGTGCCCCTGGCCAACATCGAAGACCTCGAAATCGCCACCTGGGATATTTTCGAAGACAACGCTTACGAAGCCGCGGTCAAGGCCGGTGTGCTGGAGATGCCGCTGCTGCAATCGCTGAAAGAACCGCTGGAAGCGATTGAACCGATGCAGGCGGTATTCGACCAGAAGTTCGTCAAGCGCCTGAACGGCCCCAACATCAAGACCGGCGGCAGCAAGATGGATTACGCCGAGGCGGTGATGGAAGATATCCGCCAGTTCCAGAAGAGGACCAAGGTCTCGCGCACCACGATGATCTGGTGCGGGTCGACGGAAGTCTACCATGAAGCGGCCGAGGTCCACTCCAGCCTGGAGCGCTTCGAGCGCGGTTTGCGGGAAAGCGATCCGGAGATTTCGCCCAGCCAGATCTACGCCTACGCCGCCCTCAAGTCGGGTGTACCCTATGCCAACGGGGCGCCGCACATGACGACCGACATGCCGGCGCTGCTCGAACTGGCGCGGGACCGCAGCCTGCCGCTGGCGGGCAAGGATTACAAGAGCGGGCAGACGTTCATGAAGACGCTGATCGCGCCCGGCTTGAAATCGCGGCTGCTGGGCGTCAGCGGCTGGTTTTCGACCAACATTCTGGGCAACCGCGACGGCGAAGTGCTGGACGACCCGGGCTCGTTCCGGTCCAAGGAAGTCAGCAAGAGCTCGGCGCTCGAATACATTTTGCAGAAGCAACTGTACCCGGACCTGTACGGGGACGTATATCACAAGGTGCGCATCGAGTATTACCCGCCGCGCGGCGACGCCAAGGAAGGCTGGGACAACATCGACATTTTCGGTTGGTTGGGCTACCCGATGCAGATCAAGGTGAACTTCCTGTGCCGCGATTCCATCCTGGCCGCGCCGCTGGTGCTCGATATCGTGCTGTTCATGGATCTGGCCCAGCGCGCCGGGATGCGCGGTATCCAGGAATGGCTGTCGTTCTATTTCAAGGCCCCCATGCACGCTCCCGAGGTTTACCCCGAGCACGACGTGTTCATCCAGCTCATGAAACTGAAAAACACGCTGCGCTGGATGCGGGGCGAGGACCTGATTACGCACTTAGGTCTGGAATATTACGACTGATCGCAGTATCTTTTAAAGAAGGAAAAATCGGCGGGCATCGCCCCGCGGACCGTTTCGGCGGGCAGTTGCGTCTAATATCTTCGAGAGAGTATGAAAGTACTGGTCATCGGCGGCACGCTCTTCATCGGCCGTTCCCTGGTCGAGGAGCTGGTCAAGGCGGGGCATGACGTCGCGGTTCTGCACCGCCAGCCGAAGCACGATTTCGGGCGGCGCGTCGAGAACATGGTGGCCGACCGCAACGACGCCGAATCCGTGCGCGAGGCGCTGAGCGGCCGCCGCTTCGAGGTGGTGTTCGACAACGTCTACGATTGGGAACGGGGAACCACCGCGGCGCAGGTGGAAGCTACCGTGCGAGCGTGCGGCAGCCGCCTCAGCCGCTACATTTTCATGTCCAGCGTGGCGGCCTACGGCGACGGGCTGAACCACAAGGAAAGCGACCCGCTGGCCCCGGATTCGCACGCGAACCCATACATCCGCCACAAGGCTTCCACCGAGCGGCTGCTGTTCCGTATGCGCGCGCAGCACGGCCTGCCGGTGGTGACTTTCCGTCCGCCGTTTGTCTACGGACCCAACAACCCGTTCTACCGCGAGCAGTTTTTCTGGGACCGCTTGCGCGCCGGCCGCCCCATCATTATCCCCGGCGACGGTTACCGGCTGATGCAGTTCGTTTACGTGGGCGACCTGGTGGCCGCGATGCTGCGGGCCATGGTGGAACCGCGCGCCGAAGGCGAAGCGTTCAACATCGGCGATTCGAAGGCGCTCACGCAAGTGGAAGTGGTGGAGCGGCTGGCCAAGGCCGCCAACACCGAGGCCACCCTGGCGCGCGTGCCGCGCGATCTGATCCAGCAGGCCGGCGGCAACGCCTTCGAGGAACCTTACTATTTCGGCGAATACCTGGATGTGCCGCCGATTACGATGAACATCGGCAAGGTCGCCCGCATCTTGAAAGTGAAAGGCACGCCCTTCGAGGCGGGCCTCAAGGAAACCTACCGCTGGTACGCGCGCAATCACAAACCGCGCACCGCCGGCTTCGACTTCGACGACAAGCTGCTGGCCATGGCCAAGACGGGCGCGACTGCGGAAGTGTAAGGGCGGCGGCACCGTTGACGTTACTGTACTTCCGGCGATTCCGTGCGAGCCGCTTTGGATTCGACGTACGTGTGGCTGCTGGAAAAGGTACGGGGGAAACCAATTGGCTGAACCCCTCTTGCGCTACCCGATGAAATATCGGGATGCCGGCAGTCGGGCCAGAATCACGGGGTTTCGGTTTGGAAAATCACGCCGATTGTACTCGATGTGCTTCCGGAGTAATTGGCGTCCCCGCTATACACCGCCGTAACGACGTAAACGCCAGGCTCTGGGAATAACCCGGGCGCGGCGATGCAGACAGCCTGACCATCGATTAGCGGTACATTGCCGGACGCAATTCCGTTACACGCGATCGTCCCTGCTATCCCTGCTACCCAGCCGGCCGAATACGAGAAGACGACGTATCCGGTGGCACTCTGAGGCGAAACAGTCGCTGAGAACAATGGCCCAGGCACCGGATTCGTGATTGAAGACGTTGGGTTATTGCTAGACGCATAGATCGCGCTCTGTGCCTTGTTCACCGTCACCGTCACATTCTGCACGGTGCTGCTGCTGCCGGTGTCGGCGTCGCCGCTGTACGCAGCCGTGTAGGTATGACTTCCGGTGGCAGGACTAATCGGGAGATTCGCCTGACCGGCTCCGAGTTGCACGACCCCGAGGACAACGGGGTTCGACGGTCCTTCGTAGAACGTCACCGTGCCGGTAGCCGTGGCAGGGAAGACGGTTGCAGCGAGTGTGACGCTTCCACCCAAGGTAAGTGTATAGGTACTCGCGGACAGAGTGGTCGTCGAAGGATCGACGCCGACGGTCTGGGGGAGCACGGTGGACGTGCTACCCGCGTAGTTCGCATCGCCGCCATACGTTGCTGAAATGGGATGGCGTCCCACGGAAAGAGTGGCGATGGATGATTTCGCCGTACCGGCGCTCAATTTCCCACTGCCAAGCGCGACGCTTCCATCGAAAAACGTCACCGTGCCTGTCGCGGCGGATGGCGAGACGGTGGCCATGAAAGTCACCGACTGTGCGAAGGTCGAAATACTATCGCTCGACGCAACGGTGATCGTTGTGGGCGGGGGGCTCACGATCTGCGTCAGCACAGCGCTACTGGCGCTGCAACTGTTGTCGCCGCTATATATCGCCGTAATGGAGTGACTGCCGATAGCGAGGGCGGAAACGGATAGTGCCGCCTTTCCCATGCTCACGGTTGCGCCTCCCAGCAGGGTATTCCCGTCAAAGAAAGTCACCGCCCCGGTCGCGCTGGACGGCGAAACCGTGGCCGTCAAGACCGTCGATTGCCCGAACGTCGATGGGTTCGCATTCGAGGTCAAAGCGATGGTTGTCGGTGTTTTGGTGGCTACCCACTGGCAATCCGGGTCGCCAAGCCTGACGTCGAACGGAAGATAGATCCTCGCCGCGGTGCCCGTTTGAAGACTCGTATAAGTCAGGACGGTAAAAGTTTGGGCAGGGGGCAGAGGTCCGTAAAGTTGATAGGTAAATGTCATGGCCGTTGGCTGGCCGGACGCCGCAAGAGCCACAAGAAAGATGAGAGAGACGATCGCCGCGATCCTCATTGACTGCCTCCAAACCCAATTATCGGACCCCAAATACTGAAGTCAAGCGGCGCCCAGCGCTCAGCCCTACCCTCTCTGCTACGATAAGAAAACACCCTTGATCGATACTGTTCCAGGCATATTGGCGAGAATTGTCGCCCAAAAGCGCGCGGATCTGGCGGCGCAGCCGTCCCCTGTCGCGCAATGGGAGCGGCTGGCGGAAATGCGCCTGCCCGGCCGCCGCGATTTTCGCTTGGGGCTCGGCGCGCGCACGCCGGCCATCATCGCCGAAATTAAGAAGGCGTCGCCCAGCAAGGGGCTGCTGGCGGCGGATTTCGCGCCGGCCCGGATTGCCGCGGCTTACCAGGCCGGCGGCGCGGCGGCGCTTTCGGTGCTCACCGACCAGCGTTTCTTTCAAGGCAGTTTGGCCGACCTGGAGCTGGCTCGCGCCGCGGTGGAAGTGCCGGTGCTGCGCAAGGATTTCACGATTGCGCCCGAGCACATCCTCGAGGCGGCGGCTCACGGCGCCGATGCCATCCTGCTGATCGCCGCCATCCTGAGCGAACGCGAGCTGCGCGATTTCCGCGAAGCCGCCGCGCAGTGGAAAATGGCCGCGCTGGTCGAGGTACACAACCGCCGCGAGCTCGACACGGCGATTGCGGCGGGCAGCGATATCATCGGCGTGAATAATCGCGACCTCGCGACCTTCGAGGTGACGCTGGACACTTCGCTCTCGCTCGCACACGACATGCCTCCGGGCGCGCTCGCGGTGAGCGAAAGCGGCATTCACAACGCGGCCGATATCGGCCGGCTGCGCGCCGCCGGCTACTCGGCGTTTCTGGTGGGTGAGCACCTCATGCGATCGGGCGATCCCGCCGCCGCGCTGCGCGAGCTGGTGGCGTCATGAGTGCGAGATTCGGTGCTACGGGGTTGGCAGGCGGAAGCGCCTGCCCCACTTTAGGAGCGAAACGCTTGCGGTCGTGTGGGACAGGCGGAAGCGCCTGCCCCACATGCCGGCGCCGGCCGCAAAGTGGGACAGGCGCTTCCGCCTGTCAACGGATTCCATCGCGAATTCCGAATGTCGCGGGCGAAGAGCTGGTGACGCCATGATCGTCAAGATTTGCGGCATCACCAACCAGGCGGATGCCACGGCGGCGATTGAGGGCGGCGCTACCGCCATCGGCTTCAATTTCTATCCGAGCAGCCCGCGCTACATCACGCCGGAGCGCGCCGCCGAAATCACTTCACCGGCGGGCGTGCGGCGCGTCGGCGTGTTCGTCGATGAGACGCCGGAGAGCATCGAGCGGATCGCCCGCACGGCGTCGCTCGATGTGGCGCAACTGCACGGCGCGGAAGCGGCGGACAATTATCCGGCATCGCTCCCCGTGTGGAAAGCCGTGCGTGTGGGTCCGGAATTCGAATTCGCAGGCTTCCGCGATAGTCCCGCCGAAGCGCTGTTGCTCGATGGACCGGCGGGCGAGCTGTTCGGCGGCGCGGGCGAATCATTCGACTGGAAGCTCGCCAGCGGCGCGCCGCGGCCGATTATTTTGGCCGGCGGCCTGGACGCTTCCAACGTGGCGCTGGCGGTCGCGCTGGCGCATCCGTGGGGCGTGGATGCCTGCTCGCGCCTGGAGAGCGCGCCGGGAAAAAAGGATAATCGAAAAATGATCGATTTTTTGCGCGCGGCACGGGAGGCGCTCGGCCGATGAGCCCGCAACCGGATTCGGCCGGCCACTTCGGACCCTACGGCGGCCGCTTTGTGCCGGAAGTGTTGATGGCGCCGATCGAGGAGCTGGAGCGCGCGTACCTGGAAGCGCGCCAGGACCCGGCGTTTCAAGCCGAGCTGAGCGAACTGCTGCGCACGTATGCCGGCCGGCCCACGCCGCTCTACTGCGCCGAGCGGCTTTCCAAAACGCTGGGCGGAGCGCGTCTCTGGCTGAAGCGCGAGGACCTGCTGCACACCGGCGCGCACAAGATCAACAACAGCCTGGGCCAGGCGTTGCTGGCGCGGCGCATGGGCAAGCGCCGCATCATCGCCGAAACCGGCGCCGGTCAGCACGGCGTGGCCACTGCCACGGTGTGCGCGTTGCTGGGCCTGGAATGCGTGGTCTACATGGGAACCGAGGATATGCGGCGGCAGCGGCTCAACGTGTTCCGCATGCGGCTGCTCGGCGCGCGGGTGGCGCCGGTGGAAGCCGGCAGCCGCACTTTGAAAGACGCCATCAGCGAGGCCATGCGCGACTGGGTGAGCAATGTCGGCGACACGTATTACCTGCTGGGCTCGGCGCTGGGCGCGCATCCTTATCCGATGATGGTGCGCGATTTTCAGAAAGTAATTGGCGAGGAGGCGCGGCGGCAGATGCTCGAAGCGGAAGGCCGCCTGCCCGATGCCGTTTTCGCCTGCGTCGGCGGAGGCTCCAATGCCATCGGCATCTTTAACGCGTTTCTGCCGGATGCCGGCGTCGCGCTGATTGGCGTCGAAGCCGGTGGGCGCGGTTGCGCGCTGGGCGATCACGCGGCGCGCTTCCGCGGCGGCGCTCCCGGCGTACTGCAAGGCGCATACAGTTACCTGTTGCAGGATGAAAACGGGCAGGTGTCGCTCACGCATTCTGTGTCGGCGGGGCTCGATTACGCCATGATCGGCCCGGAGCACGCCTTGCTGCACGACCAGCGACGCGCCGAATACTTGGCCGCTTCCGATTCCGAAGCGCTCGCCGCCGCGCTTCAGCTTTCGCGGGTGGAGGGCATCATTCCGGCGCTCGAAAGCGCGCACGCGGTGGCGGAGGCGATTCGCCGCGCGCCCGCCGCCGCTGGAAAGCTGTTTCTCATCAACCTGTCCGGCCGCGGCGATAAGGATATCGACATTTATCGCGAGAACTTCCCGGAGATCGACCAGCCATGACGCGCATCGGCCGCATGTTTGAAGAGCGGAAACGCGCCGGGCGCAAGAGCCTGATCGCCTACATCACGGCTGGCGATCCAACCCCCGACCGCACGCCCGCGCTGGTGGAAGCACTGTTGCGCGGCGGTGCGGACCTGATCGAGCTGGGCGTGCCGTTTTCCGATCCCATCGCCGATGGGCCGGTGATCCAGCGAGCGGGTGAGCGCGCGCTCAAGGCCGGCACCTCGCTTGCGTGTGTGCTGGAAATCGCGCGTGAGATCCGGCGGCGCTCCCAGGCGCCGCTGCTGCTGTTCACTTATCTCAATCCGGTGCTGCGCTACGGCCTGGAGCGACTGGCACGCGACGCCGCGCAGGCCGGCATCGATGGCTGCCTGCTCACCGACGCCTCGGTGGAAGAGGCGCACGAATATATCGGCGCCATGCACGGGCAAGGTCTCGACACGGTGTTTCTGGCCGCACCCACGTCCACGCCGCGGCGGCTGGAATTGGTGGCGCGCTATTCCACCGGCTTCGTCTACCTGGTGTCGCGCACCGGAGTCACCGGCGAGCAGGATTCGCTATCCGGCGCGGCCGCGCCGTTGGTGCGCGCCATGCGCGCTATCACCGATTTGCCGCTGGCGGTGGGCTTCGGTATTTCGAAGCCGGAGCATGTGGCGGAGCTGTCGAGCCAGGTGGACGCCGTGGTGGTGGGCAGCGCGTTCGTCCGCTTGATCGAGCGCAATAGCGACAACGCGTCGCTCGAAATTCAGCTCGAAAGTTTCACCCGCGAGTTGAAACACGGTTTTGGAGCGCAGGCATGACGGAAGACGAAGCGCGGCCCCAATTGGACCAGTTGCGCGTGCAGATTGACGAAGTGGACCGCGACATCGTGAAGCTGCTCAACGAGCGCATGCGCGTGGTGGAAGAGATTGGCCGCATCAAGCGGCTGGCCAGCCTGCCCATTTACGAGCCCAAGCGCGAGAGCGAAGTGTTCGCCAATGTGATCGCGTCCAACGGCGGCCCGTTGCCGGCGGACGGCCTGCGCCGTGTTTTCGAACGTATTATCGACGAAGCGCGCACCGTGCAGCGGATGCGCATGAAAACGGACGGAGCGAAGCCATGATCGTGGTGATGCAGGCAGGCGCAACCGAAGAGAACATCCAGGCGGTGATCGACCGCATGGTGGAGATGGAGTTCAACGTCCACCGCTCGACGGGGCAAGTTCATACCGTGCTCGGCGGCGTGGGCGGCAATCCGGATTTCGACCTGGCGGTGTTCGACGTGATGGAGGGCGTGAAGGAAGCGCATCGCATCGCGTCGCCTTACAAGCTGGCCAGCCGCGATTTTCGCCCCGGCGGGACAGTGGTCAAAGTGGGCGGCTGCGAATTTGGCGGTGGCCGCGTGGTGGTGATGGCGGGGCCGCCGAGCGTGGAAAGCCGCGACCAGATTGAGCGATCGGCCGAAATTGTAGCCGCCGCCGGTGCGGCCGTGATTCGCGGCAGCGCTTTCAAACAGCGCAGCTCGCCGTACGGATTTCAGGGCCTTGGCGAGGAAGGTCTGGCGTTGCTGCGCGCCGCCGCCGACGCCCGCGGGCTGCTGGTGGCCAGCGAAGTGATGGACATTACGCAGATCCCGCTGGTGAGCCGGTATGCCGACATCCTGCAAATCGGCGCGCGCAATATGCAGAACTTCAACCTGCTGCGCGAGCTCGGGCATCAGCGCAAGCCGGTGCTGCTGAAACGCGGCATCGCCGCCACCATCGAGGAGTTGCTGCTTTCCGCCGAACATGTTTTGGCCGGCGGCAATTACGATGTGATTCTGTGCGAGCGCGGCATCCGCACGTTCGAAACCTACACCACCAACACGATGGATATCTCCGCCATTCCGGTGGTGAAGAAGCTCTCGCACCTGCCGATTGTGGCCGACCCATCGAATGCGACGGGCCGGCGCGATAAGGTGGCGCCGATGGCGCGCGCCGCCGTGGCTGCCGGCGCCGACGGGTTGCTGATCGAGGTCCATCCCGATCCGGACCACGCCCTGAGCGATGGCGCGCAGTCCTTGCGGCCGGAACAATTCAGCGAGCTGATGTCGCAGTTGCGGATGATCGCCCCGGCGGTGGGAAGAAGCATTTAGCCGGTATTCCGGAAGTCTGCGCGGGCCAAGCCAAAATCCCGCAGCGGGGCTATCGCCCAGCAAAGCGGGATGTTTCAAAGTGGGCTATCATGACCGTTAGCGCGATAGCGCCATTGCGAGGGAATTATGGCAGACGAACAGAAGCCCAAAGAGCGCAAGAAACCGGTTGATCCGGAAGCCAAAGGCGGTTCGGCCGCTAAATCGAAGGGCGCAGGCGCCGCCGCGGACAAGAAAGCACCGGTGGCGGCAGCCGCCGAACCTGCTCCACCGAAGCCGCAGACGAAGTCGCAGAAGGTACCGAAACTTCAGAAAAAGAACAAGTCCCGATTGCCGCGCCGCGAGAAGAAAGCGCAACAAAAGGCGGCAGCCAAGCAACCGGTCGCCAGTTCGTGAGAGCCGGCTGGGGCCGGCTGAATGCGGCGAACGCGGATGCACGAGCGCCGCTACGTATTCGCCCAGCCTGGCCGTTCACCGCAACACGTCTTGAGCGCGCCGGACAGGTCGCAGTGATTGAGGTAGTAACATTAACGTTGCCTCGATGCGGCTGCCACCCTTATCGAGGAGAATGCCCCTTCGGCTCTGGTGTAAGCGCTGGGACCACTAGCTGGAGGTGAGCCGTGCGTGGAGCTGGAATCCTTTTAGCGGGCCTTTACGGTCTGGCGGGAGCGTGTATCGCGTGGGCGCAATCACCCGCCACCACCCCGATTCAAACCATCATTGAGTACCCCATTCCCACTTCGGGGTCTCAGCCGACCGGCATCGTCGCCGGCCCTGACGGTAATCTGTGGTTTACGGAGTTATACGCTTCCAAGATCGGAAGAATCACTCCAGCGGGCGTGATTACGGAGTTCCCCACCCCAACTCCAGGGTCTGGTCCTGCGGTGATCGCGAAGGGCGCGGATGGGAACCTGTGGTTTACCGAGAATTATTCCAACAAAATCGGCAAGATTTCCACCAGTGGCTCGATCACCGAGTATCCGGTTCCCAGCGCGGGCTCGGGTCCCTACGGCATCACCGGTGGTCCGGATGGGAATGTGTGGTTCACCGAGTTTAATTCCGGGAACATTGGGAGGATCACGCCGGAGGGAGCTATTGCGGAGTACCCATGCGTGTTCAGCGACGAGGATGGCAACTGGTGCGGCTACGCTTACAGCATCACGGCGGGACCAGACGGCAATCTGTGGTACGCTCCTTCCACCGCAAATCAATTAGGGCTGATGACCACGAGTGGAGTGGGGTCAAGCACCGGCTACCTCAACAACAGCAGCCTTTTTGACCCATATGCCATCACGACAGGGCCGGATGGCAATATCTGGTTTACGGAAACGTCCCTTCAATTCGGGACGATCACAGCCGGTGGGCAGGTCCTCGTCTTAGGACAAGGAGGCGGGCAGATTATTACGGGCCCGGACGGCCACATTTGGGTCACGAGCGAGCGCTCTGTCGGCCTCGGGACCCTGACGAGTGCTGGAACGGTTTTGTATCCGACTTCCTACGGTGCGGCGGGCATCGCGGGTGGCCCCGACGGTAATATCTGGCTGACCCAGCCGGCCGCGAATAGCATCGCGGTGTTGCTGCTCTCCGGCGGACCGCCCAGCTCGGCACCAGCCATAAGCCCGTCGTCGCTCGCGTTCACCGGCTTCTTTGGCGGCAGTGAGCCCGCCCCGCAAACGCTCACTGTGTCCGCAGCCGGCGCGACCGACTACACGGCGTCAGCCGCTCTCGAGTTCAACTTCGAGGGGACCGCACCCTGGCTGACCATTTCGCCATCGGGCAGCCTGAACGGCAGCCGGACAATAACGGTAAACGCGAACCCGGCCGGGTTGTCTAGCGGAAACAACTTGGGATGGATCCAACTAGTCTCGGGGCCGGTGACCGAAACCGTGATGGTATCGTTAGACCTCTCCGCTCCCGCCAGCGGCAATGTTGTGTCGGCCCCCAATTCGCTCAGCTTTAGTTATACGACAGGCGGCGGTGTGCCGGCGTCTCAACCGCTAAGCATCGCAAGCGCTGCGGGAAGCACCTATGCGGTCCCCTACACGGTTTCCACGTCCGTGACTTCTCCCAGCGGCGGCACATGGCTGACGATCGGCGCCGGTCAGAGCAGCGGGACAACACCCGCTAGCGTCGCCGTCAGCGTGAATCCCAGTGGCCTCACAACCGGCACTTACACCGGGGCTATTGTCATCACTCCAACCGGCGGATCAGCGCTCACCGTCCCTGTCACTTTCACCGTGTCCACTATACCGGTTTTTTCGGCCAGCCCGACGTCACTCAGCTTCCTTTATCAGCCAGGGACGGGAACTAACCCAACCAATCAGGCAATCCAAGTAACTGAACAGAGCGTTGTAACGACCACTTTTACGGCAACAGCCACATCGACACCCGCCGGCTGGCTCTCGGTCTCGCCTACCTCCGGCACTCTCAACAGCGGCTCGGCCACGTATGCGGTTTCCGTTTCGCCCGCCGGTCTTACTCGTGGCACTTACACCGGGAGCATCTCCATCACTCCCGGCGTCACGGGAGCCCAGACAACCACGGTTTCTGTTTCGCTGACGGTCACCGACCCGGTCCTCCTGGTAAGTCCTTCCTCGCTGACCTTCACGTACCCCTACACGGTTGCGCCCGCGCCCCAGTCCATTCAGGTGACAGCGCCGGGCAACGCCGCGATACCCTTCTCGGTTAGGGCGGATCTGAATGGTTTGGTGTCGGTGACACCAACCAGCGGCACGACGCCTGCCACGCTCACGGTTTCTCCCAGTTCAGCCGGACTCCAGTGGCTCCCGAGCGACACTCCGGCCAATATCTATGTCTGGGGCGCCGCCAGCGGCGATCCGGAGACTGTTGTTTACGTCGGTCTGCAGATCACGGCGGCGAACATTTCCGCGAGTCCGGCATCTCTGAACTTTACCTACCAACCTGGAGGCGCCCTTCCGCAATCGCAGTCCCTGCAGGTGAATGGGGCAGGCAACGCCATAGTACCCATCTCCGCGGTGACCACAGCCAACTGGCTGTTTGTGACTTCAGGATTCGGCAATACGCCTATGTCGCCGGTGGTATCAGTCAGTCCCACGGGCCTCGCCCCTGGCACTTATACGGCGGACGTCGAGATTTATATAAGGTATAACGGCACGCAACAAGGTCCGCAACAAATCGTACCTGTTACACTGACGGTTGGCTCCGGTTCGACCGTTTCCGCCAGCCCTACTTCGCTGAGCTTCGCTTGCCAGACCGGCGGCAGCTCGCCTGGGCCGCAATCCGTTCAGGTGAGCGCTTCGGGTAGCGCGGCGGTTTCCTTCACCGCTGCCGCATCGAGCACGGGCAACTGGCTCTCGGCAACGCCGGCCAGTGGCAGCACGCCCGCGACACTGGCGGTCTCGGTATCTCCCGCAGGGCTCGGCGCCGGTACTTATACGGGGAGCGTCGTCCTCACTGCCGGCACCAGCGGGAGTCCGCAGACCGTGCTTACCGTTTCGCTGACCGTGACTACTGCCGCAACGGTCTCCGCCAGCCCTACCTCGCTGAACTTTGCTTACCAATCCTTCGGCAGTCTCCCCGCGTCGCAGTCGCTCCAAGTGAGTACCTCGGGTAACGCCGCGGTCTCCTTTGCGGCTCAATCGAGCAACAGCGCATGGCTCTCGGTCACGCCTGCCAGCGGCACGACGCCCGCCACGCTCGTGGTGTCGGTTTCTCCCGCGAGCCTCACGGCCGGAACCTATAACGGCGCCATCACGGTAAACGGCATCGGCGTCGCGGTTTCGCTTACGGTCACGGGCTCGGCGCCCGCTTCGTCGCCTACGATCAGTGCCGTGTTGAACGCGGCCAGTTATTCCAATGGCGCGGTCTCGCCGGGCGAAATGGTATCTATCTTCGGAACCTCGATCGGTCCGGCTAACCCCGCGTCTCTGACACTGGATTCGACGGGCAAGGTGTCGACTTCGATCGGCGGAGTTACAGTTAGCTTTGGCGGTTACCTGGCGCCGCTAACTTATGCCGGCTCGGGACAGATCAACGCCGTCGTGCCGTATGAGGTTGCGGGAAGTGCGTCACCATCCGTACAGGTGACGTACGGCGGGCAGACATCGAACGAGATCAGCCTGCAACTCACCAACACAACGCCGGCGATCTTCACGCAGAATTCCAGCGGCACCGGTGCAGGCGTCATTCTCAACCAGGACTACTCTCCGAACACGCAGGCCAACCCAGCGGCCCCGGGGAGCGTGGTCCAAATCTATATGACCGGGGAAGGTTTGACAACTCCCGCACAAGCGACCGGGGCAGTGACTCCGGTGAACGCGTCCGGCGTGGGTCCGCTAACACCGGCGCCGCAAGGATCGATTACCGTATTGATCGGCGGCCAGCCCACCGAGGTCATGTGGGACGGCGAAGCGCCGGGCTTGGTGGCCGGCGTGTTGCAGGTGAACGCGATGGTGCCGGCGGCGGCGAGCTCCGGCGCGGTGCCGATCATAGTGCGAGTGGGCAATCAGATCAGCCAAAGCGGCGTGACGGTTTGGGTGCAGTAGAAGAATGTAAGAAGACCGCCCGCAAGCGGGCGGTTGGCAGGTCGGGGACCTGCCCCACTGGGCAAGCTAGAGCGTGCCCTGCCAATGTCAGCGCTTGCCGGCGGCTTCCAGTTCGGCGAGGGCTTCGCCGGTTGACTTCTCCACATCGGCGTGGAGGCTGTTGCCGTGCGCATCCATGGTCACGATGGCGGGGAAGTCCTTGGCGCGAATGTGCCACATGGCTTCGGGGATGCCGAACTCGATCAGGTTCACGCCCAGCACCTCGGGCAACGCGCGCGCGTAGAACTGTGCGGCGCCGCCGATGGCGTTCAAATACACCGCGCCCGATTCCTGGAGCGCGGCCAGCGTTTTGGGTCCCATGCCGCCCTTGCCGATGACGGCGCGCACGCCGTAGCGTTTGATCACGTCGGCCTGGTAAGGCTCCTCGCGAATGCTGGTGGTGGGGCCGGCGGCTTTCACCTTCCAGGCGCCTTCTTCCTGTAGCATCACGGGGCCGCAGTGGTAGAGCACCGCGCCGTGCAAATCGACCGGCGGCGGGTTCTTCATGAGATAGGCGTGCACGTTGTCGCGCCCGGTATACATCTCGCCGCTGATGAGCACCACGTCGCCGACTTTGAGCGCGCGCACCTGCTCCTCGGTGAGCGGTGCGGTGAGAATCACTTCGCGGCCGGTCAGCGGGAAACCCTCGCCGCGCGCCATGCGCTCGACGGGGCTCGCGGGGTCGCGGTACAACCACTCGGTAATGGCGCCCGTGGAGGCATCCAGGCGCACGCCCAAGCGGCGGAAGGCCCAGCAATCATAGGCCACTGAGACGAAGAAACTGGCCGGGAGGCGATTGGCGGCGGTGATCTTGCATCCGATGAGAGAGGCTTTTCCGCCGAAGCCCATCGCGCCGACGCCCAGACGGTTGGCCTCCTCCATGATTTCGGCTTCCAGTTTTGCCAGCGTGGGGTCGGGGTTGACATCGTCGAGCGTGCGGAAGAGCTGGCCCTTGGCGAGCTCGTAGCCATGTGCGCGGTCGCTGCCGATGCACACTCCGACGGCACCTGGCGCGCAGCCTTGCCCCTGCGCCTGCCACACGGCGTGCAGAATGCACTTGCGTACGCCTTCCAGATTGCGGTCGGCGCGGCCCAGGTGATCCAGGTTGGCGGGCACCGAATATTGAATGTTCTTGTTTTCGCAACCGCCGCCCTTGAGAATCAGCTTGATTTCGACGTCGTTTTCTTCCCATTGTTCGAAATGCATCACGGGCGTTTCGGGCCCCAGGTTGTTGCCGCTGTTCTTGCCGGTGATCGAATCCACCGAATTGGGGCGCAGCTTGCCCAGCCGTGTGGCTTCCGCGACCGCGTCCCGAATGGCCTGCTTGAGGACGATCTGATTGAAGCCCACCGGCGTGTGCACCAGGAACGTCGGCATGCCAGTGTCCTGGCAGATGGGGCCCGCGTCGTCGTGCGCCATGTCGATATTGGTGAGAATGATGTCGAGGGCCTGCGAGGACTGCGTCTCCGGCGTTTCGCCGGCCGCGGCGATTCCCATGGCGGCACGCACATCGGGCGGCAGGTTGATGGAGGTTTGGACAATTAGCTCCAAAAGACTGTTGGCAAGGAGTTTCATAGTGATAACTCCATTTTAGGCCAGGTCGCGCGGGCGGCGCTGGCCGCCGCCCGATCGGTCATTGTCGGAAGTGAATGTCACCTCCGGCGCGACGCCCCGCCGGCTATGACAAGCTGCGGTGCGAATCTAAAATTAGGTGTACACTGAGTGCGAATGAGCCTGGTTTCAGGGTCACTGCCGTATGTAAGGCACAGCGGATTCCGAACGAAAGTCGCGCGACTCAGTCTTCCGATTGCCGCGGACGGGCCGGTAACAGTGGGACCCGGCGGAGATGTGGCCGTGCTTCGGACGTTGCTGGCGCCAAGTTTATGACAGGTACCCGCGCACTCGGCGCAGCCGTGGCGGCGTTGGCCGGAGCCGCGCTATGGCTGGCTGCCGCGCCTCCTGTTGCCGAGAGCCCCATCCGATTCGCTTACCGGCCAATCGATTTCCGGCTGGAGAGTTGTGAGACGCCCGAGCGCCACGCGCCTGAAACGATGGCCGGCGGCGTAGCCATCTTCGACTACAACAACGACGGTAGGCTGGATATCTTCTTCACCAATGGAGCCGATATCAAGACGCTCCAGAAAAGCTCGCCGAAGTACTCGAATCGCCTGTTCGAGAATGACGGCACAGGCCACTTCAAAGACGTCACCGCGAAAGCGGGCCTCGCCGGAACCGGCTACGACACCGGCGTGGCGATCGGCGACTACGACAACGACGGGTACGAGGACATTTTCGTCGGCGGCGTGTACCGCAACACGCTGTACCACAACAACGGCGACGGCACGTTTACCGACGTTACGGCGAAGGCCGGGCTATCCTCTAAACCGGACCCCGAGTACGGCCCACTTTGGTCCGTGGGTGGCGCATGGGTGGATGTCAACAACGATGGCCTGCTGGATCTGCTGGTTGTGAACTATCTGCAGTGGAACGGCGACAAGGAGCCGGTATGCCTGGATAACGGCCATAATGAGTACTGTCACCCGAGGTTTTACGGAAAGACACCCAACCAGCTATACCTGAACAACGGCGATGGCACGTTCACCGACGTCTCCGCCTCCTGGGGTCTGCGCGCGCACCCCGGAAAGGGGATGGGCGTGGGAGTGGCGGACTACGATCTGGATGGCCGCATGGACTTCTTCATCGCCAACGACAAGCTGTTCAATTCGTTGTTTCATAACAAGGGTGGGAGTAAGTTCGAGGAGGTAGCGTTCGACGCGAATGTGGCGCTCCGCGAGGATGGCACATATATCTCCGGCATGGGCGTGGATTTCCGGGACCTCGACAATGACGGCTATCCCGACATTTGCCTGGCCGCGCTCGACAACGAAACGTTTCCCATTTACAGGAACACCGGGAAGGGAGACTTCGTCGAAGTAACTTCGCAGAGTAAGATGGGCCAACTGAGCGCGTCTATGTCGGGTTACTCGCCGATGATCGCCGACTTCGACAACGACGGATGGAAGGATATCTTCGTCTCTCGCGGCCATGTGCAATCGCTTCTGGCGTCGTCTCACCTGCTGGTGGCGCAGAATAATACCGTATTCCGCAATCTGGGCGGCATGAAGTTCGCCGCCCTCACCGGCGAAGCCGGATTCGCGGCGCAAGCGCCGTCGAGGCACCGCGGTTCGGCCATGGGCGACCTCGATGGCGACGGACGCCTGGACATCGTCGTGAGCGCGCTCAGCGCACCCGCCGAAATCTGGATGAACCAGAGCCGGAGCTCGAATCATTGGCTGGAGCTGCGCCTCGAGGGCACGAAAAGCAATCGCGATGCCATCGGCGCTCGCATCAAGATTGTCACCAGGAGCGGCGCTCAATACAATCACGTCACCACCAGCGTGGGTTACGCCTCCTCCAGCGCCGGCCCGGTGCACTTCGGACTGGGGCAGAGCGCCTCGGTGGACCTGATGGAGATTCATTGGCCGTCGGGCGCCGTGCAGGAACTGAGGAATGTGCCGGGCGATCAGCTTCTGAAAGTGAAAGAGCCGGCGCGCTAGCGATATCCTGGAATCTCGCACGCGTAGCATTCACGCTGCTGGTCTTACCAGAAGTGCCGCTCGAGTATGCGGGGCGGCCCGGAGGCGCCGTGAATGACTCTGGTCGCTAAGACCAGTTGAATGTTCTTGTGTTCCCAGCCCTTCGGCGCCCCTTTGGCCATGGCTTCGAGGTAGCTGGGATCGGTGAGAAACTCACCTGCGGCGATGGTGCCAAAGCCGGTGAGCCCTCCGACGACCACGACCATGCGGGCAGTGGTCGGGTCCAGCGTCCGAGATATAAGTGCGTAGTCTTCCGTGAGGCTCAAGTAAGGTGTCCGGTAATTCACCGCGCGGTCCTGTCTGGATGGATTCTGGCGGTCTTTAATCCAGAACGTGTCGTGGTCGCGCTCGAAGCTGAAGCGCATGGGTCCCATCAGCCGCATGGTCCAGTCGTTATCGAATGCGCCTACAAGGACAACCGGCCCATTTCGCAGGTCGGCGAAATCCGTGGAGAGCTGGCCGCGGATATGGAAGGTCTTGCCTTTGGTCTGCAGAAGTCCGGTGAGGCTGCCTATAATACTCACGTCCGGCAGCGACAAATTCTGACTGCCCATGTAATACAACTGGAAAAGGGTGATCGGCCCGCTGGAGACGGTCGGCAGGTCGGCTATGGCCACCTGACCGGGTTCCGGAGACGCGCCCAGGAACTCACGTTGCCCGATACACAGCAGAACGGTGTTTGAGGAATCGAGGACCGGCTTCCAGAAACGGTCTAGGTCACTTGGCCTTGCCCATGGCCTGAGCCAGACAGTCGACAACACCAGCAGCCCGATCGCCGCCGCCACCGCGAGCGCGCGCCAGCGAAGGGTCGACGGCCGGCCGGGCGCCAGCGCGGTTTGCGGAGCCGTCGCTGCGACAGGCGTATGGGCCGCGCATGGCATCACGAATTCCGGAGTGTACGCTCGGGGCGACAAATCGATGCGGACTTCCGTCTCGTGCCCGGGTTCGTGATAATATTGCGCGATTCGCTTGCGGATTTCGCCCGCCGTGGCGCGCACCACCGGATCGACATTCGTGTCGTAGTCCGGTTCGCGGCCGAAGACGGCTACCCCGAGCGAGCGTTCCTTTAACTCCCCAGTATGGCCCTCAATCGTGTGCTCCACAACGTAGCGCAGAAGGTTCGGGTAGCGCTTGCTGTACTTGAAAAGGGGATTCGCCAACATTCGCTCCAACTGCCGGCGGATAGCTTCCCGCTCCGCATCGTCGAAAGAGACGTGCGTGTCTTCGTGGGGGCGGGTCGCGTACATGGCTAATACTCCTAGAACAACTCCCTTGCGGGGGATTATAGCACCTCATGGTAAGAATGGCTCCCGGCGAAATTAAAATAAGTGTGCGAGGCGGTACGTTGCGCGAGAAGCAGAGAACTAATCGACCAAGAATGGAAACGCTTTCACAGACAGCCACAGACTGATAGGTCGCCCCGTAAGTTATGGGGATTCATTCCATTGCGAGTAAGAGGACGACAACTAATCAATAGTGGGAAGGCGAACTGACCCATGATTGGAATTCGGGCCTGTTTAGCCCGGATTTGGACTGAGAAGGCTTATCGACTGAAGAGGCGCTTCGAATGAAAGGCTAGTTCATCCAGTGCGCCGGCCGGAGCGCGTGCTCAAAGTCTGCCGGGCCGGAGTTTTTCGGGTGGGACAAAAAACCCGCTCGCGCCTTTTGAGGGGGCGCGAGCGGGCAGGAATCAAACCGTACAGCCGTCAGAAGAGGAGCTTTATACCGAGCTGTATGACACGCGGATCGAACGCGGAGGTGATCACGCCGGCGCCGCTGCCGTACGTGGTGTTCAACCCGTTCCACTGGGTGTGGTTGAAAGTGTTGAACGTTTCAAAGCGCAGCTCCAGGGTTTCGTGTTCCCCAGAGAAGTCCTTGAACAGGGAGGTGTCCCAATTGTCCCGTCCCGGTCCGCGAATGACGCCCTTGCCCTCGTTGCCGAAGCTCCCCAGGGCGGGAGCGGCAAAGGCCCCCGGATTGAACCATTCGGTGATCGTCTGCGGATAGGATACCGCCCCTGTCAGGTTCGGCCGGTTGCTGACGTTGCCGCCCATGCCCAATGTGTTCCCAGGCAGGCTCTCGGTATACGCCACACCCGATTCCGCGGTGATAATGCCGGACAGCTTCCAGCCGCCCAGAACAGTTTTCATCGCGCCGGTAGCGTGGTTCATCAGGGGAATATCCCAGACATAGTCGGCGATGAAGACGTTCGGGCGGTCGTAGGTGCTGAGTCCCCAATCGTAATTGCGATTGTAGGGATTCGAAATGGTGGCCAGGTCGCCCGAGTTTCCGTTGACGGCTACGCCGGTCGAGTCGTCATAGTTTTTCGAGTAGGTATAGGCGAATTGCACGGTCAGGTTCTTGGCAGCCTGCGCGCGGAATTCGGCCTGAAGCGCGTTGTACTTGGACCGGCCCGCGTCCTGGTACATCAGGATCTGGCCGTAGCCCTGGTAGGGGCGGATCGAATCGACGGGCAAAGTCCCCGCGATCACTTGAAGGCGCAGGGGCAGAGTCGCGTCGGAATACAGCGGAGCGTTGATGTCAAGCGCATCGCTCTGATGCGTTCCGACATTGCCGACATACGACACCTGGCCCACCGCTCCATGCCAAAACTCATGCTGCACGCCCATGCTCCATTGATATGTGGTGGGGTTCTTGTAGTCGTACTCGCTCTCGCCGGTGATCGACGTAGTGGTGATCGGCGCGGTTGCGGTCTGGCCCGTGAGTACGCTCTGCAACGGGTTGTTGAAATACACGTTGCTCACGGTCGGGCTCGCGCTGAATGGTACATTCGGCCCCATATTGTAAACGTCGTTACCTTGCACGCGTTCGTACATGATGCCGAAGCCGCCGCGAACCACGGTTTTGCCGTCGCTGCTCGGGTCATAGGCAAATCCAAGCCGCGGGCCCCAATTGTTCCAGTGGTTCTTTACGATATCGGTGGGGGCGCCGTTCCGGCCGGTAATGGCCATGCCGTTCTGATAGAGGTTGAGGGTGGACGCCGCTCCAACGCCGGGAGCCAGGCCCGGGCTGCTGGGGCTGATGTTCCCGTTGGGAAGGAGAATCGCCGCATCCGCCGGGTTGTACAGTTGCGGATAGAAGTTTGACATACGATTATTCACTTCGTATGTATGCGGAATGCCTTCCCATCGCAACCCGAGATTGAGGGTCAGGTGATTGTTGACGCGCCAGTTGTCCTGCGCATAGGCAGCAATGGTGTTGGAATGCCAGTCACCGCTGTCCTGGACAGCCAGTTCGTTATACGTGGCGGCATAGCCCAGCAGGAAGTCGGCGAAGCCATCGCCGGTGTAGGTGCCGTTAAAGGCGAAGTTGCCCTGCGAATCGCCAAAAAGCTCCTGGGTCTTGGTTTGGAACATGTACTGGCCGCCGAACTTCAGGCTGTGCCGGCCATGGGTCCATGAGAGATCCTCACGGCCCTGGTAATTCTCAAAGGCGTTCGTCCATGGGTAGTTGGACACATCGTAAGTGGAATTGACTCCGCCGCCGCTGAAGTTGAGGGCAGGGAGACGGTCATCGGCGTTGCCGGGGAACAATTCCGGCGGGTTGGTGCTGGAGGTGCGCTTATAGATTCCCTCCGGCGTGACGTTGATGTTGTTGCCGTTGTAGTTGAACGCCACCTCGTTGACGACGGTCGGGCTGATGGCGTATGTGGCATGGAGCACGCCGCTCCAGGATGGGTTGACAAACACGGAGCCGACGGTCGGATAGCTGTCCCCGCTCCAGAGAGACGTCCCGTAGGTCTGGTTCAGTTGTTCGGAAACCCAATGGCCAAAGACCCAGAACTTGTCGCTGAACTGATGGTCGATACGCACAATCTGTTCGCCTACGTAGGTGGGGGCGTTGGCTCCGCCGGTGAAGGCAGGGATTCCGCCGCTCGTGGTATTCGGCGTATTCAGAATGCCAAGCCCGAGAAACGCCGTGGAGAGCGGGCTGATCAGGCTGGCCGGAATTGTGTTGTTGGGGAAGGGCTGGCCGGGGGTGAGACCGAGCGAGGTGAAGCGGGCGAGTTCGGTGGAGTTCAAGGCGGAAGCGCTCGGCACGGTGATGGGCATATTCGCTGGGAACTCGCCACCGTCCATCGCCGCCGTGGGCGACTGAACGGTGTTCGTGCCGCCCTGGATCATGCGCCGCCACTCGAAATTGCCGAAGAAGAAAGTCCTGTTGCGGTCCTTATTGAAATGAGGCAGGATCACGGGACCGCCGATGTTGAAGCCAAACACGTTGTAACGCAATTCGGGAACCGTTACTTTCGACTCCGGGACAGCGTTGACAAAGTAGTTCACGGCGTCCAGGTCGTTATTGCGGAAGAATTCCCACGCCCCGCCGTGGAAGTCCTTGGTACCGGACTTGAAAACCAAGCTGAGGGTCGCGCCGGAATTCAGTCCGTAGTCAGCGGAATAGTTCGAGGTGAGAACTCGAAACTCGGCGACCGAGTCCACGGACGGCATGATGTTGAATTTTCCGCCAGAGCCGCGATCATAATTCTCACCACCGTCCACCATCCAGACATTGTGGTCGGCCCGCTGGCCGTTGAAGCTGATGGTAAAGCCGCTGCCCTGTGCGCTGGGGCCGTTGAAATCCGCCACAGTGGAAGATACACCTGGAATCAGTTCCGCCAGGCCGACGAGGTTGCGGCCGTTCATGGCTAGCTGCGTAACTTGCTGTCCGGTAACGACCTCACTGACTTCGCCGGAATCCGCCTGGACCCGGGTAGCTACCGCTTCGACAGTAACGCTCTCTTTGGATTCACCAACCTGCAGTTGGATATCGATACGCGCGACAGCACCGACGTTCAGGACGATGTCGTTCTGTTGGGCAGCCTTGAAACCAGAGGCCTCGGCCTTAACACTGTACTTGCCGATCACAAGACTCGGCACGGTGTACTGGCCCGCCTCATTGCTGACGATATG
>JBELAO010000016.1:0-84424 GCA_049508735.1 Bryobacteraceae bacterium
GGCGCCAAGCGCGTCAATGCCGCCGCAGCAACTTGACGATCTGGTGGCGCCAATCGCCCTCTATCCCGACCCCTTGCTGGGACAGGTGCTGGCCGCCTCCACGTATCCAATGGAGATCGCCGAAGCCGAGCAATGGGTGCGGGATCATACGCACTGGAAGCCATCGAAGCTCATAGACGAGGTGAAGAAACAGAATTGGGATGCCAGTATCCAAGGGCTGGTAGCTTTCCCCGATGTGTTGGCCCGGTTGGCGGACAACATAAACTGGACCACACAACTTGGCAACGCCTTTCTGGCCCAGCAGGCGGACGTGATGCAGGCGGTGCAACGCATGCGCGCACAGGCCCAGGCGAAAGGGACTCTGCATTCGACGCCGCAGGAAACGGTCGCCACCAAGAATCAGGCTGGGCAGACGGCGATCACCATCGAGCCGGCAAACCCCGATGTCTGGTACGTGCCCTATTACAATCCCGTGTACATCTGGGGTCCGCCGGTCTGGGGACTTTACCCGCCGCTGCTGTATCCCGGCATCGGCGTGGGCTTGGGATGGTATCCGGGCATCGAGCTGGGTCTCTGGTTTGGCGGGTGGGGAGGCTGGGGATGGGGAGGTTGGGGATGGGGGCCCGATTGGTTCGGCGGCGGCATCTTCATCGACTATTCGTTCTTTCACCGTTTCGGTTTCCGGGGCTATCCGGGAGGTGGAATGTTAGGCAGGTCAGCATGGGTACACAATCCGGAGCATCGGCTCGGCGTGCCGTATGGCAATCGCGCGGTGGCTGCGCGGTTTGCTTCGAATGGCGCGGCCGGGGGATTCCGCGGGGCCCCGGCTCAAATGTCCAGCCGCCGGCAGAACGCGCCGCAGCAGCGCTTCGGAAACCGGGGCTTCGAGCAGCGCGGCTGGACCGGCAATCACAGCGTCTTCGGCGGTTATCACGACGGCGGGGCGGCGCGCATGCAAAGTGACCGCGGCTTTTCGAGCATGGGAGTGGGACGCGCAATCGGCGGATTTGGCGGGGGAATGCGCGGTGGCGGAGGGAGGCGATGACGCGATGACTGGAAGGCACTATACCGTTTGCGTGGCACTGGCGTTTGGTTGCGCCGCGCCTTTGATCGCGCAGGAGCGCTTCGATTCCCCGGAGACCGCGGCGCAGGCAGCCATCGAAGCGGCGGAAAAGCACGACTCGGCGCGGCTCTCGGCCATTTTCGGCCCGGGTGCGAAGGATGTTCTTACATCGGGCGACGCGGCGCAGGATCGCGCCGAACAGTCCGAGTTTGCCCAGCTCGCGCGCGCGAAACACCGGTTCGAAATCTGCCCCATAAACGCGAATCGCGCGGTGCTCGCGATTGGCGAGGAGGACTGGCCGTTTCCGGTGCCCATCGTTCTGGCCGGCGGCAAATGGAGTTTCGACGCTTCGGTGACTCCAACCGAGATGCGCGCGCGGCGAATCGGCACCGATGAACTCGATGCCATCGAGATTTGCCATGGCTACGTGGAAGCGCAGATCGCGTACGCTTCCCAGGATCGCGAGAAGGATGGCATGCTGAAGTATGCCTCGCATCTGACGAGCACGCCCGGCCACCGCGATGGATTGTATTGGGAAGGCGCGAGCGAGCCGCTGGTTCCGGAGTCCTTCGCTCAGGCCGCATGGGAAGACGTCCAAAAAGGACAGGCCAAACCCTACCACGGATATTATTTCCGGATTCTCGACGGACAGGGCTCGAATGCGCCCGGGGGAGCGCACAATTACCGCATCAAGAACAAGCTGATCGGTGGGTTCGGCCTGGTGGCATGGCCGGCCGAATATGGGGTCACCGGAATTCACACGTTCATCGTGAACCAGAACGGCGTGGTCTATCAAAAAGACATTGAGCCGGTTGCCGGCAAGCCATCGGCGCCGATCACGCGTTTCGACCCGGACAACTCCTGGGAGTTCGTGGACTGGGAGCCGGTGGAGTAGGGCCGCGCCGCCCCGGAACGGCCCGCAGGCTCTCAGTTCCGGTTATTCGTGATCAAGCGCGCGCCGCGGTTGAACGTGAGGTAGTTGTACACCCACTCGACGAAAATCAGCAACCGGTTTTCGAATTCCACGATATACATCAGGTGTACGAATACCCACAGGAGCCAGGCCGGGAAGCCGGACACATGCAGCTTGCCGAGCTGCGCCACGGCGTGGTTCCTGCCGATGGTGGCGAGGGTGCCTTTATCGAAATAGTGGAAAGGGGGCATGGCTTCCCCGCGCAGTTTCCGCACCAGCAGATCCGCAACGTAGCGGCCTTCCTGCATGGCCACGGGCGCCAGGCCAGGCAACTGCTTGCCGTCCTGGGTGACGCTGGCCAGGTCGCCGATGACGCGAATCTCGGGATGGCCCGGAACGCTCAGGTCCGGGGCGACCACCACTCTTCCGGAGCGGTCGAGCGAGGCGCCGGCGCGTTCCGCCAGCTTCCGGCCCAGGCTGGAGGCGCGCACACCCGCCGCCCAAAGGACGGTGTGGGTCGCGATGTGCTGGGTCTCGCCGGCAGCCTGCACGGTGACTCCGGTGGCATCCACCGCGGTGACGCGCGCGTTCAAGCGCGGCTGCACGCCGAGAGCGATGAGTTGCCGCTCGGCACTGTGCGAGAGGTCCGGCGCGAAGGCGGGCAACACGCGGTCCGTGCCTTCGATGAGTAGTATCCGCGATTCGGCCGGGTTGATGTGATGGAAATCGTGCCGCAGCGTATCGTTGGCGATTTCGCCCAGCGCGCCGGCCAGTTCGACGCCGGTCGGTCCGCCGCCAACGATTACGAAAGTGAGCCAGGCGTGGCGCTGCGCGGGGTCCGGCTCGCGCTCGGCCTCTTCATAGGCCAGCAGAATGCGGCTGCGGATTTCGGTCGCGTCTTCCACGGTCTTAAGTCCGGGCGCGAGGGGCTCCCACTCGTCATGGCCGAAATAGGAATCCGTGGAGCCGGTCGCGATCACCAGGTCGTCATAGGGCCGCTCGCCATCGGCCAGGATCACGCGACGGTTGGCGATATCGAAATCCACTACCTCTCCGAGCAGCACTTCCGTGTTGCGATGGCCGCGCAGGACCGCGCGCAGCGGCGATGCGATCTCACCCGGCGAAAGCCCGCCGGTGGCCACCTGGTACAGCAGCGGCTGAAAGAGATGAAAATTGCGGCGATCGATCAGGGTGAGCGCCAGCGGAACCTTGCCGAGACGCTTAGCGGCGTAAAGGCCGGCGAAACCGCCGCCGACAATGACCACGCGGTGCGCGCTGACGCCAGCCCGGTCCGGCCCTGACTCGTCGTGGTTCTTCACTCCAGCTTCCTCACTATCGCCCCTCTAGCCCACGTCTTCGAGCGGCAGATTCGCATCCATCGAAAGGACCGCTTCCGGCCCAGAGGGCGCCCCGTCGCGGCTCCATCGGAGTATTAGATCGTCGACCGGCAGACTCGAATCTATCGAAATGACCGCTCCCTACGGTCGCGGCTCCGTGGAGTAATCGAAATGACCGCTCCCTACGGTCGCGGCTCCGTGGAGTATTAGATGCTTGCGCAGGGCGTCGGGAATCAGCCGGCCGTTGCCAAAACCGCAACAGCGGGCGCTGCCTTCACACTTGCCGGCGATCGCACCTGCGCTACCATTGAGGGGAGAACCCGGCACACCGCCGGACCAACAGGGGCAGGCAAATGAGTCGACGCGCGATCGGTATAGGAAAGAGGCTTGGAGCGGCGGCGCTATGGTTGGGCGCGGCGGCAATCGTGTCCGCACAGACCTTCACCGTCTACCCGTTGCCCGTCCGCTATAGCCAGCCGAAGGGAATTGCCGCCGGTCCGGATGGGGCGCTGTGGTTCACCGAATACAACAACAACAAGATTGGGCGTATTTCGACCAGCGGCGCCATCACCGAATACTCCGGGCTCACAGGGTCCAGTTGCCCTTACTCGATCACCACCGGTCCGGATGGCGCGCTCTGGTTTACCGAGTTTCATGCGAATAAGATCGGGCGCATCAGCACGGCGGGAGCAGTCACTGAGTACGCGGTGCCCACGCCCTCGGCATTCCCGCTCGGGATCACTGCCGGGCCCGATGGCGCGCTGTGGTTTACGGAGTCGGCCACCAACAATATCGGGCGCATCACGACGGCAGGCGCGGTTGTGGAGTATGCGATTCCAACCCAACCGGCCGGCGCCTACGGGATCACGACTGGCCCGGACGGTAACCTCTGGTTCACCGAAGAGGCTGGCGGCAATATCGGGCAGATCACGACCAGCGGCGTCGTCACCGAGTTTCCGCTGCCCTCGTCGGGCTCCCTGCCTTCAGCCATCCTCAAAGGACCGGATAACGGGCTCTGGTTCACCGAGTGGGCGGGGAACAAGATTGGTAGAAGCGACACTAGCGGAAACATCGTGGAATACCAGGTTCCCACCGGCATCGGCTACCCGCTGGGGCTCACCATAGGCTCCGATGGCGCACTGTGGTTCACCGAAGGCGCCGTCACCAACCGGATTGGCCGCATCACGGTAGCCGGCGCCATCGCCGAGTACACCCTGGGACCTCAGGCGCGCCCTGCCGGCACGGGCACGGAGAACACACCCACCGCGACCCCGTATCCCGGATGGCTTGCCGCCGGTTCCGACGGTGCGATCTGGTTCACCGAGGCGATCGGCTCCATCGTTCGCTTCAGCGTTCCCACGGCTGCCAGCAAGGATCGCCACCGGTTGTGAACGGCGCGCCGGGTCGCCGATTCCTCGTGAACCGGGCAAGGTAAAACCATCGCCGATCCCGCCGGCAAATCGGGTAATATTGATCCATGCCCTGCCTGCTGCTTGTGGTTGTGCTGGCGTTTCCGCGCGTCGCAATGGTGGCGATGTTCCTATTCAGCACCTATCTCCAGCGGGCATATCACGGCCTCCTGCTGCCGGCTCTGGGCTTCGTATTTCTGCCGCTGACGACGATTGTTTATGCCTGGCTGGTGAATACGCACCGGCCGATGGTGGGATTGAACGCGCTGATCCTGGTGATCGCGGTAGTGATCGATCTGGGCGGCCTGGGTGGCGGGGCAAGGCAGCGGCGGAACGATTGAAGGCGCCCTAGAAAGTGCGCCCGCAAGCGGGCGTCGGCAAGCTAAGAGCGTGCCCCAACCCGCTAGCTCTTCAGCTCCTCGACAATCTCCGCCGCTATGGCGCGGGCCTTCTCGATGGCGCCGGGCTCCAGACTGATGGCGCCTACCTTCGCGTGGCCTCCGCCCCCGTAGCGTTCGCAAATGGTGGCCAGATTGTGCTTCGGTTCCACCGGGGTCCACGGATTGGAGCCGACCGAAATCTTGGTGCGCGTACTCGACGGGCTGACCGAAACCGTATAGGTGGAGGACGGGAACAGGAAGTACGGAATGAATTTGTTGTAGCCTTCGACGTCGTGGCCCGATAAATCGAAGTAGACCACGCCGTCCTGCTGCTGGGCCCGTTCCCGGATGAGGTCGATCGAATCCAGGTGGCGCTGGTAGAGCGGCCGATAGAGCGCCTGAATCTCCGCATCGGCGACAATCTCTTCCAGGCGCGAATGCTGCATGCGCCCGATAATCTTCTGGACAATATCGGAGCCCTTGGTAGCTTCGATGACCAGCGTCAGTTGCATCGCCGGAGCGCCCAGTTCCACGGCTGTCCGCGCGTCCGGGTATTGAGCGCCATCGATGATGAGCGACCACTCGACCAGCTCGCTTAAGTCCGGCGCGGTGAAGCCGAATCGCTGGCGGGCCACGTCCGCGATAAATGCGGTGCAGGATTTGTACTGGGGGTCGTAGAGCTTGCGTCCACTCGTGTCGCGGCGGAAAGTCTCGGCATCGGCTTGGCTCAGGAAGGCGCTCTGGTGATGATCGAACCACCAGGTGAGGCGGGGGTTGTTGGAGTACTTGAAATCCACGATGGCGTTTTCGTCGCCATCGAACAGTTCCGGAGCAAAGGCCTGCGCTGCCCGGTGGGCCATGCCTGTATAGCGGAACTCCGCATCCGGGTGAACCGCTCCCGCGATGAAACGGCTGAAGAAGGCAGCCGACGCCGCCCCGTCGAAACAGTGGTCGTGGTAAAGCACTCTTACTAGCATGAATGAAGGAGGAAAACCTTTAATCCTGCCTGAAGTTGGCCAGAAAAGCAACTGTTAACTTATGGAGTTATCTCATCGAGGAGCGTGAGACATCGGTTGGCAGGCGAAAGCGCCTGCCCCACATGCGGCGAGATGCGCTACAACAGTTTTCATGCCGCGGTTCAGTCGGCGCACGCTGACACGCAGACAGATGATGGCCGGAATGGCGGGATCCGCTGCGTTGCCGCTCGCCGCGGTAGACAGCGGCAAGCTGGACCGGCAGACAATCGTCAAGCGGCACAACCCGGTGCTGCGGGCGCCAGACATCGACTCGGCGCTCCAGGTGGGAAACGGCGAGTTTGCCTTCAGTGCCGATGTCACAGGTCTACAAACATTCCATGCGGCGTACGAGGAAGGGATGCCGCTCGGCACCATGGCGCAGTGGGCCTGGCACACGTTTCCGAATCCGGAGAACTTTCAACTCCGTGACGCGATGAGGCCGTATGACGCACACGGGCGGGCCGTCCTCTACGCGGATACGCCTAACGAGCCGGAACGCGCACGGCAGGCGGTGACCTGGCTGCGCGAAAATCCGGAACGCATCCACCTGGCGCGGGTCGGTCTCCGGTTCGCGGATGGGGACGGCAGGCCGGTGGATTTGGCGGATCTGAGTGACGTCAGGCAGGAGCTCGATCTTTGGAGCGGGCTGCTTTCGAGCGAATTCCGGGTTGGAGGCTCACTGGTGCGGGTTATGACCGTTTGCCATCCCCAGCGAGACCTGCTCGCCATCCGAATCTCTTCAGCGCTCGTTCGACAACGAAAGCTCGGCGTCGCGATCGCTTTTCCGTATGCCTCCACTTCCTGGACACGGGGCGATGACTGGGACTCCCCGGCGCGATATGAGACCAGAGTTACCAGGACCGATCGGGGTGCGACTTTCGATTGTATTCTCGATCAGACCCGGTATGTGGCGGCCGCGGCGTGGCCGGCCCCCGCCCGGTTGGAGGGCGCGGGACCTCATCGCTTCCTCCTGGTTTGCGAGGGACGGGAAGAGATCGAGCTGGCGATTGAGTTTCGGCCGATGCGAATCACCGAACGGATTCCTTCGTTCGCGGAAGTTCGCGATTCGGCCGCCAGTCACTGGTCCACATTTTGGACCCGAGGTGGCGCCATCGATTTCTCCGCATGCACGGATCCGCGCGCCGCGGAGTTGGAGCGCAGGGTGGTGCTCTCCCAGTATCTGATGGCAGTGAACTGCGCGGGTTCGATGCCGCCCCAGGAGACTGGCCTCGCGACCAATAGCTGGTGGGGTAAGTCGCACCTGGAGATGCACTGGTGGCACGCGGCCCATTTCGTACTATGGGGAAGGCCGGAGCTTCTGGAGCGCAGCCTTCCGTGGTACCGTTCGATTCTACCGCGAGCGAAGGACACCGCCGAGTCGCAGGGTTACCGGGGGGCGCGGTGGCCGAAACAAGTCGGTCCGGATGGGAGAGAGGCCCCCAGCGACGTGGGCGTTTTCCTCATCTGGCAACAGCCGCACCCGATTTACTATGCGGAGTTGCTGTACCGCTCGCACGCCGGACGCGAGACGCTGGAAGCATATCGTGAGATCGTCTTCGAAACAGCGGAATTCATGGCCTCGTATGCGGTCCGGGACGCCGCCACCAGCCGCTATATATTAGGGCCGCCGCTGATCCCCGCCCAGGAGAGTTACTCGAAGATACGAAGGCTGGTAACCAATCCCACATACGAGCTGGCTTACTGGCATTGGGGGCTGTCGACGGCCCAGCGCTGGCGGGAGCGGTTGGGACTGCCTCGCCATGCCGCGTGGGACCGAGTCATTCAGGGGCTTGCGCGGCCGTTAATCCGGAACGGCATCTATACGGCGATCGAAGAAGACCCGTTTACGGTTTACAACGACCACCCATCCATGTTGTGCGCCTTGGGGGTACTGCCCGCAACGCCACTAATCGACGCCGCGACGATGCGGTCTACACTCGATGACGTACTGGCACGCTGGAATTGGAACACCACGTGGGGATGGGATTACCCGGTGATGGCGATGACTGCTGCACGGCTCGGTGAGCCGGAGAAAGCGGTGGATGCGCTTCTGATGGATTCACCGAGGAACCAATACCTGGAGGGCGGACAGAACTTGGGAACCAAGGGCCGGCTGCCGCTTTATCTGCCGGGAAACGGGGGCTTGTTGTACGCGGCCGCGATGATGGCTGCCGGTTGGGACGGCGCGCGGGGAGGCGCTCCGGGTTTTCCGGTTGAGCGCGGATGGAAGATCCAGTGGGAAGGACTGCAAAAGGCGCTGTAGCGACGTGGCCTGAGGACTCATTACGCGCCAACCACCCGACCGCTCCCTATGGCCGCGGCTCCGATAAACTCGATGTGTTCGACTGCGCGTTCGGAGCCGTGACCGAAGGGACCGGTAACTGACAGTCACAACTCACGCGAAAATCGGATCTTAAGATATGCCAAGCAGTTAACGAAACGAGGCCGGAGGGCGCTCGCGGGCGGGCAAGTTACTCTTGGGGCGAGAAGAGGGAGTCGCGGAATGCGCCCTTTGAAGCGCCTCATACTGGCATATAAGAACTTCGCGGTCAACCGGAATATCAGCCACATCGGACTGGGCGTCGCGGCCCTGAACACAGCCAAAGTGCTGCGTGCGAACGGCATCGCGGCGGAGGTGTGGCCCATCACCAGCGCGGCGGAACTGAGCGACCGGCTGGATCACTCAATTTCCCACGTGGTCACTTCGGCGCCGTGGATACCGGCGGACCAATGGCAGCGGCTGACGGCGGAAAACCCCGATGTTACGTTCGCGGTGAATTGCCACTCAAACGTCGGTTTCCTGCAAGCCGATGCGAACGGAGTGAGGCGTCTGCGGGACGGCCTGGAACTCGAGCGTGGCGCCTGGAACTTTCACGTGGCCGGCAACAGCCGTAAGTTCCGCGACTGGATTCGTGCGGCGTACCGGGCTCCCTGCGCCTATCTAGCAAACCTGTATTATCTGGAGCCGGAGCGCCATTGTCCAAGGCCGCCGTTCAGCGGCGGCACGCTTCGGATAGGAGCATTCGGCGCCACGCGGCCGCTCAAAAACCTGATGAGCGCGGCCGGCGCGGCGATGGAGATCGCCGCCCGGCGCAACGCACCGTTGGAATTCTGGGTTTCGGCGGGGCGCGCGGAAGGTGGATCGGGAATCATGGATGCGGTGCGCGCGATGATAGCCGGACTGCCACACGTTCGGCTGGTGGAGAACGGATGGCAGACCTGGCCGCGCTTTCGCGAGACTGTTCGGCACATGCACCTTCTGCTGCAACCCAGCTATACCGAATCGTTCAACATGGTGACCGCCGACGGTGTGGCTGAGGGAGTGGCGTCAGTGGTTTCGGATGCCATCGATTGGGCGCCCCGCGCGTGGAAAGCGGGGTTCGACCACGTGGACGAGATCGCCCGGGTCGGCACCCATCTGCTGACGGATCCATACGCGGCGGCAGAGGGCTTGCAGGCGCTGGAAGCCCACAACGCGGAGGGGCTGCGGTGCTGGAAAAACTATCTGGAAGCGGCCTGAAGCGCTCACTTGTAACGCCGGCGGTCTTTGCCGCCGGTGTTTTGCGAGGAAGCGATCATGCGCGGACCACGGGTCGCTTAGTTCAAGAAGTAGGTTCGGTAGAGCGTATCCCGTTGTTTGGGGACGAAGCCGGCATCGCGGATGATGCGTCGCAACTCCTCTTCGGAGGCGCGATAGTGGGCGCCGGCGGCGGAGACGACATTCTCTTCGATCATGATGCTGCCCACGTCGTTGCCACCGAAACGCAGGCCGAGCTGGCAGGTCTTGAGCCCTTGCGTGACCCAGGAGGACTGCACGTTTTCGATGTTGTCGAGATAGATGCGCGAGATCGCCAGTGTCTGCAGGTACTCGACGGCGGTGGCCTCCTCTTTGACGAAGCGGCCAAGCGACGTGTTCTCGCGCTGGTAGGTCCAGGGGATGAAGGCGGTGAAGCCGCCGGTTTCCTCTTGCAGGTTGCGGACCAGCTCCAGGTGATTCATCCGCTGCTCGATGGTTTCGCCGCAGCCGAACATCATGGTTGCGGTGGTGCGCATGCCGAGCTGGTGGGCGGTGCGGTGTACATCCATCCACTCTTGAACGCCGCACTTGAGGCGGCTGATGCGCTGGCGGACAGCGTCGTCCAAGATCTCGGCGCCGCCGCCGGGGATGGAATCGAGGCCGGCATCCATCAGGCGCTGAATTGTATCGCGCAGGCTGAGGCCGCTGACCTCGGCGATGTTGGTGACCTCCGGGGCGGAGAGGCAGTGCAGGTGAATGCGGAAGCGTTGCTTGATGCCGCGAAACAGGTCTTCGTACCACTCGATTTTGAGGTCGGGATGCAGGCCGCCCTGCATGAGAACGCCGGTGCCACCGAGGTCGATGGTCTCCTGAATCTTCTGGTAGATGGTCTCATTAGCGAGGACGTAGCCTTCGGCGTGGCCCATGGGCCGGTAGAAAGCGCAGAAGCTACAGTACTCGGTGCAGAGGTTCGTGTAGTTAATGTTGCGATCGATGATGTAGGAAACGATCCCTTCCGGGTGCCACTTGCGGCGCACCGCATCGGCAGCCATGCCGATGCCGATCAAGTCGTCGGAAGCAAACAGCGCCAGCGCCTCTTCGCGCGAAATCATAGGAATCCCCAGCCGGTACTTACAAGATAGCAAAAGCGAGGGCCGGAACAGGAAAGGACTGCAAGAGGAAATGAAGACGAAACGCAGATACGGATGGAAGCCGGACGTACCGGACCACCGCGACATGGTTTACAGGCCGCGGCGAACGGTGCCGGTGCCGGCGGACCTGGATATGCGGCAGGAGCAGCCGCCGATATTCGACCAGGGGCAGCTTGGCTCCTGCACGGGAAACGGAATCGCCGGTGAGCTGGAAGCGCAAGCGCTGGCGCAGAGCGAACAGCTCACGGCGCTGTCGCGGCTATTCATCTATTACAACGAGCGCGCGATGGAGGGCACGGTATCGGAGGATGTTGGCGCGTCGATCCGCGACGGGATCAAGAGCGTGAGCTCGCAGGGCGTGTGCCCGGAACCAGAGTGGCCGTATTGCGTGGCTAAGTTCGCGGTGAAGCCGCCGAAGCACTGCTATGCCGATGCCCGGAAACTCAAAGCCATTCATTACAGCAGCGTGCCGCAGGACTTGAACTCAATCAAAGCGGCGCTGGCTTCCGGACGGGGCGTCGTGTTCGGGATCGCTGTGTACGACTCGTTCGAGTCGGACGCAGTGGCCAAAACGGGAGTGGTGCCTATGCCGGATCCGAGCGAGAAATTGTGTGGCGGCCACTGCGTGCGGTTGGTCGGCTACTCCGACAACGGCATCAACGGCATTCCGGCGCAGTATTTCATCGGGGCGAATTCGTGGGGCACGGATTGGGGTCTGGCAGGCTATTTTGCGATTCCCTACGCATACGTTACCAACCCGAATCTGGCGGACGACCTCTGGGTGGTCACGGCGGTATCGTAGGGCGCCGCTGGCGGACTAGCAAATCAGCAGAAAGAGACACAGCATGAATAGAAGTACGTCCCGGCTCATTTGGGCCATTCTACCGGCGCTGGCGGCCGGCTGTCTCTCGGCGCAGGCGCCCGAGACGGTCAGCTACGCACCGAGTTACTTTGTCGGCGCGGGCGCCGAATACAATCGCTACAACACAGCCGCGCCAGCAGTCGCTGGGTGGACGACGTTTGGCGTCGAGGTGGGCCAGAGCAAAGTGTACTCCTGGTCCACCATCGAACTGACCAGCGCCACCAGCACGGCCAGAACCGGCGCGGGATACCTATTTGCGCAAACCGGCAACTGGTCGCTGGTGGCGCTGGGAGACGCCGGGCTGGCGATCTCGCCGGCGGCCACGCTGGGCTCGTTCAGCGGTGGAGGAGCCATCTTCTATGACATCGGGCAGCGCCTGAACAAGGGGCATTTCTATCTCGCCGGAGTGATGCGGGTGTCGGTGATCACATCGAACTCGGTTCAGCCGGTGTTTGGATTTGGCGTGGGAAAGAGCTTCTGAGGAGGCGATATGAACATAGCAATTCCCTCGTGGTTGACCGGGGCAGTGGTAGCAATTGTCCTATCCGCGGCGGCCCGTGCGCTGCCGGACCCGTCGCCGATGGGTTCGCGATGGTATCTGTGGTTTTACCGCTTCACGCAGAATCTGCTGGCGAATTTCGATAAGACACAGAAAGCGTAAGAGGGGCTTAAGAGTGAAGTTACCGGTTGGGTCGGCGGAAACCGCTCCCTATGGTCGCGGCTCCGTAGGGAGCGGTTGGTCGCTGTAGCGGGTGAGAGCTGTTGCTCTATGCGGGGGCAGCAGCTAATTCGGGCTGCGAGGCCTGTGCAAACAGGTAGACAGTGAAGAGAGGCTTGGAGTCGCCCTTGCCCCAGCGATTCACCTGCCACTTGGCGCGAAGATAGCGCACCTGAGGGCGGTCCGTGAGATCGAGCGCGATCTGGTAAGCTCCGCAATAGAACTTCTGCGGAAATGAAGCCACCGGCTTGGCGCCCCAATCGGTGCCATCGCAGGATCCCCAGATCGAGATATCGAGGCTCTGCTGTTCAATGATGCGTGTGATGCCGAGGGTCAGAAGCAACGTTCCACCCATTTGGCCGCCGAGATCGATCTCAGGTCCGGCGCCGGCTTCGCGTACGGTGGTTTCCGGAAGCAGAAACTCGTGCAGCATAGGTTTACCCTTCGCTCACATGGCGACTACTAAAGCTTGAATAGTCGTGCACAAGCTGCTTCCAGAGTCTCATATTTCTGGCAGAAACAAAAGCGGATTTGGCGGGAGCTACCGTTTGGGTGTGTGCAAAAGCTCGAACCAGCCACAGCCGTTACCCCATTTCTATCAATTAGATAACGAATCGGTCTCAAATCGTCCTTAAATCCAATCCGGATGTATCGGGGATTACATACCAGGCGCACCAAAGCTTAAAATGACGGAAGCCGGGCCAGCTTAAGCGACTCCCCCACGGATGAAGCGCTCTCCAATTGTTTGGCTACGATGTGACTGGATCCCTACTTCACTTTCCGGAATAGCTCGCGCAAAATCCGCACGGCCCGGTCGACTTCTTTTTCGGTGACGATGTAGGGCGGCAGGAAACGCAGGACGGTGTCATGCGTGCAGTTGATGAGCATGCCTTCGGCCATGGCGTCGAGCACGAGCTGTTTGCCGGGGATGTCCAGTTCGACACCTAGCATCAGGCCGCGCCCGCGGACTTCCTTGACGAAGGAATACTTGCCAGCCAGCGTCTCCAGCGATTCCTTGAAGTACCTACCCACCCTTTGAATGGCGGGCAGCAACTCATCCAGAATCTCCAGGAACTCCAACGACACGCGGCAAGCCAGCGGGCCTCCGCCGAAAGTTGTGCCGTGCATGCCGGGCTTGATGGCCGCGGCGGCTTTTTCGTTGGCCAGGATGAAGCCCAGCGGCAGGCCGCACGCCAGGGGTTTGGCCGCCACCACCACATCCGGCAGAATCACCGGCTGGAAGAGTTGATACGCAAAATGCACGCCCGGGCGGCCCACGCCGCATTGCGTTTCATCGGCCACCAGCAGAGCGTCATAGCGGCCGGCAAGCTCGCGCGCTTTGGCGGCGAACTCGGCGGTGAGCGGGTTGATGCCTCCCTCGCCCTGGATCATCTCGAGAATGATGCCCGCGGTGCGATCGTTGAAGGCTGCCTCAAGCGCCGCGACGTCGTTCTTGGGGACGAATTTCACGCCTGGGATGAGCGGCTCGAAATCGGTGCGGTACTTGGCTTGCCCGGTAACCGAGAGCGCGCCGAGTGTCCGGCCATGGAACGAGTTATCGAGCGAAATGATTTCGAACTTGTCCGCTTGGATGGCGCGGCCGTGCGCATGCACCATCTTGAGCGCGCCCTCCACGGCCTCGGTGCCGGTGTTGGCAAAGAAGGCGCGCTGGAGGCCGCTGATCTCGACCAACCGCTTCGCGAGCGGCCCCTGATACTCGTGGTAATAAAGATTGGACGAATGGATCATCAGCCCGGCCTGCTGGCGGATTACCTTGGTAATGCGCGGATGCGCGTGGCCGAGGGCGTTGACACCGATGCCGGCCATCAGGTCCAGGTAACGGCGGCCTTCCAGATCGTAAACCCAGCAACCCTTGCCGCGCGCCAACGCCAGCGGATAGCGGGCGTAGTTCTGCAGCAAATACTCTTTTTCCAGATCCATGAGCTCCTGGGCGCGCTCCGCGCCGACAGGAGGAAGTGCGGTCGTCATTTACTCATCATAACGCGAGTACAAATGCGGCTCCGCTGGAGTCAACCCAACAGACCCAACGCAGCTTCCAGCTCGGCGCAGGCGTGGCGGTCGCCAATGCGCGTGGTGACTTCGATGCCCCGACGGTACACGGCGCGCGCCTCTTCCACGGACCCGAGCCGCTCCAGCGTCTGGCCGGCGTGCAGGTAAGTGGCGGCGTAATCCGGATGAGCCGCCATCAGCGCGCGAAACTCCCGCACGGCGCCTTCCAGGTCGCCCGCGTTGCGATACTCCATCGCCAGGCCGTAGCGCGCGAAAATGTCGTTCGGGTTCGCTGCCACCATGCCTTTCAGAATCTCTAATCGGTTGCTCGCCATGGCTTGTGCTACCATACCTCCCGGATGTCGTGCCCCTGGTTCATGCCCATCGAACGGCGCCCCTGCGCGGCAGACTCGCGGCGCGCCATGCTGCCGCTGGGCGACGCGTGGATGGGCATGTGCCACGCTGCGCCGGATCAGCCCACGCTGCCCGGCGAATCGCTGCTGGAACCTTACTGCAACCTCGGCTATGCCCGCGGCCACTGCGCGCGGTTTCCCGCCGGTCCCGGCCCGGACGCGGTGCGCTTTACAATTATCTCCGATGACGGCGCCGTTCTTCGACTGTACTACGTTTTGGAGCGCGATCACCGGCCCTTCGCCCACGGACCGCTCGAATTTTCCGTGGCGCAAAACGAACTCATCACGCCTGCCGAAGGCGCGTTGACCGCCGTACAGGCGCGCGCTTATGTAGCCAGCTATCTGCGGCGGAGAGGTGAATCGGATAGGCTCTGAAGAGGAGCTTGAAGGAGTGCCATGCAAGGCAAACCCGTACGTGAATCCGTTTCCGAGTATTCCGAGCTGGCGCTGCCGAACGACGCCAATGGCTGGGGGCACGTGCTGGGTGGCACGGTGATGCACCTGGTGGATCTGGCCGGCGCCATGGCGGCGATGCGGCACGCGCGCCGCGGCGTGGTTACCGCGGCGGTGGACAGTCTCCACTTCCTGCACCCGGTGCATATCGGAGAGCTCATCATGCTGCGCTCGGCGGTGAATCGCGTCTTTCGCAGCTCGATGGAAGTGGGCGTGCGCGTGGTCACGGAAAATCTGCTCACTGGCTCGCAGCGGCATACCTGCTCCGCCTACCTGACCTTCGTCGCCATGGACGAAAATGGCGTGCCGGCCGAGGTTCCGCCGGTAATACCCGAAACCGAGGCTGAGCAGCGCCGCTTCCGCGAAGCCGGCGAGCGCAGAGAGTATCGGCTGGCTATGCGCAATCGAGTTCGCGCGTGAGCCGTGGCGCGGGCTGCCGGGCCTGCCCGCGCCACGAACACGGGTTCGCAGGCCGGGGGCCTGCGCCACTTAGTCTCCGGACACCCGTTCCAGTTCGCGCACGGGCGGATTCGACGCCGCCAGCGCGCCGACGCTCACGTGAATCTGCGGCATGGCGCCGGTTTCGAAGGCATCCGCCATGCCCTCTAGTTTCTCGCGCAGCATTTGCCGCCGCAGTTTGGCTTCGAACTCGCGAAGCTGCTCTTCGATGCGGCCGGCTTTATTCTTGTTGCGGATCATATCCTCGCGGTAGCGTTTCAGGAAGTAGCCGATGGTTTCCACGCGGATCTTGATCGACCCGGTGGGCTTGTTCTCGTCGATGTCTTTGAAGCAGAAATACGGCGTGCCGGAATGCTCGACGATCTCTTCGACTACGGAATAAATCGGTGCATCGTGGCCGCACTTGAAGCTGGATAGCTCCAGCGCCACCAGGTTGGGATGGCGCGCCACGTATTTGGCCGCCCACACTTTGCGGCTGGTGTTCTCGCTATAGGAATTCTTCCACACGTCGGTGATGGCCATCGGGTGTGGAATCTCGCCGGCCAGCACGTCGTCGCCGAACAAACGCCAGACGATGTCGTCGTCAATCGGCAGGCAATCCTCGGTGAACACCGGGTAACCCAGCTTCTGGAACTCCTCGAGGATTTCGTGATTGATGCCGGGATCGTTGTGATACGGCCGGCCCAGCAGCACCACCCCCAGCTTGTCTTCGCGTTCCAGTTCTTCCAGCGCCTCGCGCGCGGCGCCGCGCATGGTGACGTTGTTGAACAGATCCAGCGCGCGGTAGCCTTCTTCAATCGCACGATGGTTCTCTTCCGGCGAAAGGCCCAGCACGTCGCGGAACTGCTCGTACATCTGCCGCTCGAAAACATCGGGCTTCGAAATGTTGACGAACGTGTCCAGATAGGTCACGCCCTTTTCGGCGAACAGGTCGCCTTCCTTGGTGAACGCCGCCTTCACCGCTTCCGGCGTCGCCGCCACGGTGGGGCAGGAACGGCTGGCCTGCACCGAGTGCAGGTCGCTGGTCAGACAATCGATCATCGGGAAGAAAATGATGTCGAGCGGTTTCTTGGCATGCACGCGATACAGCAGGTTGTGGACGTGCGGAATGCCCAGCTTGGAGGGGAAGCACGGATCGATGGCGCCGCGCTTGGCGCCTTCTTTGTACAACTCCTCGCTGGTGAAGTCGGAATAGACGATGTTCTCCGCCTTAATGCCGAGCGATGCGAAATACCCCGTGAACACCGGCGTCTGCGAGTACATATTCAGCACGCGCGGCATGCCGATGCGCAACTCGCCGCGCTTTTTGAGGAGCGCGGCCCGCTTCTTCTGCGCGGCGGTGATCTGCAATTTAGGCGGAGCGTCGGCCACCAGCGGCGCGTCAAGCACGCGGAAAACGGCCTTCGCGGCCATTTCCACGAAGTTCGGATTGGCCTTTTTCACCTTGTCGAGATCGCCTTTGATGTGGCGCATCTCCTCGATATTCTCCACCGTGCCTTTTTCGCAGGTGGCGATGATCAGCCGCTGCGCCCCGGCTTCCAGCGGCACCTTGGTCTTCACCGGCGGCTTGAGCTCCAGATTCACGATCGAAGTTTTGACGTCGATGAAGGTGCGCAGGCACTTGTTCTTGCAGAAGTAGCAGCGCGTGCTCTCATTGCGCGTGGTTTTGTATTGGATGCCGCGCGCCGCCTCCAGGCCGATGAAGGTCGACTTGCGGCCGTTATCGAACAGCCGTCCGGCTTCGAGCGCCGCCCCGATGGCGCCGGCTTCGCCGCAATGTTCGTGGACAATCACGTCCGCCTGCACGTCCTTGCCCTTGAAGCGCGATTCGATGAAATCCACCTGCGCCTTCACCGCCGCCAGGTTGTACTGCGTGCCGCCCTGCAACAGAAAGCGGCGGCCAATAGCGGAAAGATTCGGAATCTGCGAAACGTAGAGCCAGATGTTTTTGGGCAGCACGTTGCACAAGCCGGCCATGATTTCTTCCGGCTTCCATCCCTGGCGCTGAAAATCGACGATATCGGACTGCATAAACACCGCGCAGCCGTAGCCGAACGACGGAAATCCCTTGGCGCCGAAAGCCGTGTCGGCGTATTCCTCCACCGGCACGTTGAAGCCCTGCGCGGTGGATTGCAGGAAGTAGCCGTTGCCGGCCGAGCACTGCGTGTTGAGCTTGAAATCTTTCACGCGGCCATGCTTGAGGATGATGATCTTGATATCCTGGCCGCCCACATCGCAGATCACGTCCACATCGTCGTAGAAATGCAGGCCGGCCTCTGTGTGCGCCACCGTTTCGACCAGCGCCGCGTCCGCGCCCACCACGTCCTTAAGAATGTCCTTGGCGTAGCCAGTTGTGCCGACGCCCAGAATCTTCAGGTCGGCGCCCTGGTCGAGGATCTGCCGATTGAGTTTTTCGAGCACCTCGATGGTATCTTCGATCGGGTTGCCTTTCGAAAGCTGGTAGGTCTTGGCCAGGATGCGGCGCTTGTGGTCCTTCGAAATCAGCACCGCCTTGGTGGATGTGGATCCGCCATCGATGCCGACGAAGCCTTCCACCACTTCGCCCGGCTGGAACGTCGTTGGCACGAACTTCTTGTGCCGGTACTTGTGCTTGAACGCGGCGAGATCGTCATCATCCTTGGCCAGGCCGCCCGTGCCGCCGCGCTTGGTTTTCTCCTCGTCGCGGCCGATCTCGACATACCACGCCAGCTTCTCCCAACCGAGATATTGGCCGACCTCGTCGTCTTCCGTCTTGCCGAATTCCACCGAACCGATGGCGGCGAAATACTGCGCGTTATCCGGTGTCTTGACCAGATCTTCCGGCGGCACGCCCTCCGGCAGCGGAGTGCCGCGCTCTTCCCAGATTTTCGGGATATTGTGCTTCCAACAGTCGCGCATGCCCTGGATGTAGCAGTTGGGTCCGCCCAGCAGCAGCACCACCGGCTGCAGCGTATTGCCGCGCGTCAGCACGGACAGGTTCTGCATCACGATGGCTTCGAACAGCGAAGCCATTAACTCATCGGGCGGGACGCCCATCTTCTGCAAGCCGTTGATATCGGTCTCGGCGAACACCCCGCACTTGCCGGCCACCGGATGGAGCTTCATTCCGCGGTAGCCCATCTGGCAGAGCTGCTCGGCGGGGATGCGCAGCTTGGCATTGATCTTGTCGATGACCGCGCCAGTGCCGCCGGCGCACTTGTCGTTCATCGACGGAATTTTCTTCTTGCGGCCGGTCTCGGGGTCTTTCTTAAAGATGATGATCTTGGCGTCCTGCCCGCCCAGTTCGATCACCGAGCCGCACTCCGGATAAAGACGCTCGACGGCGAGCGAAACCGCGTTGACTTCCTGTACGAACTTGGCGCCCAGGTAACCGCCCAGGCCGTTGCCGCCCGAGCCGGTGACGAAGATGCGCGAGTTGGCGGCGCTGAAGTCTTCGATCTCGGCATCGAAACGCCGGCAGAATTCGAGCACCTTTTCCGGCTGCTTGGTGTCGTGCCGCTGGTAGTCGTGCCACAGAATCTGGTCGGTGGCGGCATCGATCACCACCGCTTTCACCGTGGTCGAGCCAACGTCCATACCGATAAGGAAGTGTTTATCCATGTGACCCATTCCGTAATCGCTGCTGACCGCTCCCTTCGGTCGCGGCTCCGTTAGGATCGATGCGCGTCCTCGCTTTCGGAGCCGCGACCAAAGGGAGCGGTCGCGTCCCGTTACCCTCGCTGTCTTTCCGCGATGTGATAGACGAAATTGGCGGCCTGGCCAACCACGCCCTTGGTGTGTGGCACGTGATATGTCGGCCGCTTGGTTTCCGGATGCCGGTCGACCCAGGCGCGGCAGGCGTCCAGCGTCAAGCCCGTCCGCTCCAGCGCCTCCGCAAATTCCTTCTTGGCCTTGCTCTTGGCTTCGCCCAGCGCCATTTGCACGCGGCTGTGGGCGTTGATCTCGCCTTCGCCCGAGGTTTCGACGGGCAGGTAGATCATGTCCTTGTAATTGGAGACCACCGCCGACTGCGCGCCATCCGATTGCGTCGATGGCATGCAGCCGAATGGCTTCAAGGAGAGCACCATGTGGGCCAGGTCCTTGTTGGAGTAATAGATGTTCTTGGCGACTTCCAGATGCCCTTCGCCGCCGCCCGCGCGCGAGTTATAAAACGGATGGCCGATGCGCTGGAGTTCGTACTGATCGGCCAGATGATGCGCAATGCCTCCCAGCGATTCCACGATTTTGTGGTATTCGTTCTTGAAAATGGCTTCCGCCAGTTTCAGCTTCGCCACTTTCTGGCGGAAGCCGATCTCGATTTTCGCGCGCGTTCCCAGCCGCCACAGCGGCGGCATGATGGCGCCTTCCTCCAGCCCCTTCAGGTCTTTGTACTTCTGGATTACCTGGTGGATCATGTACATGATCCAGGTGCCGATGGGTTCCACCAGCACCTGCGCGCCTTCACGCTGCAGGAAGCGGAACATGTTGAAGTTGCCGTCGCCTTCGGTGGTCTGCGCCCAGAATTCGCCGGTGATTTTGACGATCGGCTTGACGCGCAGGCGATCGATTTCGATCGTGTCGAACCGGTCGCGGCAGTGCTTTAGGGCCGGCAGGTAATCGTCGCCTTTGATCTGACTCACGAACTTGCCAATATACTGCGCGGTATCGGAGAAACCGCCCAGATAGCGAGTCATATTCCCGTTGAGTTTCCACGGGCGCTTGGTCTTGAAGACCTCGTGCAGGTACTCCATGCCTTCGTCGAGCACCTTGTCTGTCGCGCCCGCTTCCATCTCGTACGGGCGGACCGCGTAGGCGACTTCGTTCATCACGTCGCCGCAGTTCAGCGCGTTGAGGATGCCCAGGAAGAAATCGAGATTCATCTCCAGGCCGGCTTCGGCGTCGGATTGGCTCAGACCGCCGGACTGCTGGAACAGCAGCACGCGGAACCCGTCGAATCCGGCGTTGCGCAATGCCAGCCTGTATTCGGCTTCATACATGCCGAAGCGGCACGGGCCGCAAGCGCCGGCCGTGAAGAAGACGTGGTTATCGATGATCTCCTGTTTGCTGAGACCCTGTTCTTCGAGGGTTTGCAAATACTGCACCAGGTTGCCAACGGTGAAGTAAGTGGGATTGCACTGGCCGTTGTTGCCATACTCCTTACCGAGCTGAAAAGCGCGCACGTTGGGCGTCGGCACCGGCCGCGCCTTGTAACCCAGCCCTTCCAGCGCGCCATGCACCAGCTTCTCGTGCTTCCAGGTAAGCCCTCCAAACAGCAGCGTGGTGAAGGCGCGCTGCTGCTTGGTGAACGGACGCTCCACCGGCCGCTTGAAGTGGTGAGCGTCCTGCTTGGGCACGCCGGCTTCACGCTCCAGTCGCGCGCGCTCTTCCGCCAGCCGTTGCTGAATTACGTCCTCAATGGAACCGATCTGCACCAGGTTGGCAGACGGAGACACTTGTGGTTCGACAGTCTGAGTGCTCATAAGTCATCCCAAATTCCCAGATTGAGGTCATGTTGCCCCGATAACCGATTGAAAAGGAACCACTATCCATCGAATGGCGTTTTTCGAATCGGAATGGGTGAATTGAAGGGGCGAGCGGGGGCCTCGCTGACACCTCTTGCAGGTATTTGTAACTCACTGGATTACAGCCATTTGTGACGGACAGGACATGCGGGGCGGTCGATCCGCAGGCGCCGCCCGGAGGCCGGCCCGCAGCGCCGTCTCTCCCCTCGTGGTGAACTCTACTGACGGATGGGGCTCGTATAGACGGACGTCTCCCGCAACTTACACGCCGGACATGCCTAGCGGCCGGTCAATCCGACATCCACTCGTAGACCCAGCGAGAGAGCCGGTTCAAGCGGCCGTGAATCGCTTGCGACACGCCGGCCACTCCCATCACCGCGCCCGTCGCGGCGACCGTTCCATACGCAATGATGAGGAACGCCGTTTGCGCCAGGTCGGGCGGATCTTTGGAGCCGAAAGAGAGGGAAAAGAGCCAAGCCGTTAAAGTCAGCCCCGCCGCCGCGGCCGCCATCAATATCCAGCCCCTCACCCGGACTCCGGCCGCGGAGAACATCCGGCGCCCGCAGCGCGTGCAATATCGGGCGCCGCCGGGGTCTTCGCATCCGCATTGGGGGCAAGTGGGAGTATCCATGCGGGTCGTCTCTCTTCTGTCGGTGCTGTGACTTCCCCGATTACCCATGTGGATTCGCCGGACCGCACAGCCACGTGAGGACCCAGTGGACGAACCGGTTTCGCCGCCCGTGCTTGGCCTGCCACCAACCGGCGATCATGTACGCTACGCACATTCCGGCGAGCCACACGTTCAGCATAATGAGGAACGCCGCGCCGGCCACGCTATACGTTTTGTTGCTCTTCCCGAAGAAGAGAAAAAGGAGCCCACCCGTGACAGCCAGACCGAGCACCGAGACGCCCATCATGAACCGGCCGGAACTGCGAACCCAGGCCGGTGAGAGCATCCGGCGACCGCAGTGCGTACAAAAGGCCGCACCGTCGAAGTCCTCGAATCCGCATCGGCAGCAAGTGCTGGGCGTGTCCATGTGCGCGTCTCCCATCCTCGATACAGTCGCCGCGTCGGACACCGGCGGCCAAGTCATAAGTAGAAGTGTCCCCGGCGGACCCACCGTGACACGAAATGTGCCGTGAACCTACTCAACCGTAACTTTGATCGAGATCCGCGGCCCGATCGGCTTGACTCGCACTATGATGACGCCGGAAGCCACCTGCGGACCGGCGTGCACCGAGAGCACGGCTTGGCCGCCGGTCGGGTAGTATGCGGCGTCCAGCTTGGCCGCCACGCCCGGAATCTGCTGCACGATTTCCAGGCCCACGACCCCCGGAGTGCCATTGGAAATAACCACCTTGTCGCTGGCTCCGGGCTTGAGAGTGAGTTCAGTCTTATCGGCTTTGACCAGATTGAAGAACTGACCGACAGTGGAGGGAATCGGCGGCGGCTGCGGCGTGCCGGGGGCCGGTGGCGCGGCGGGTTCGCCGGTTCGCGGAGCCAGTGTCATCTTCCCGAACGGTGTCATCAGCATCGCATCTTTATCCACGTACCACATCCACTGCCCGTTCTCGATCTTCCAATTGAACGGCGTCAGCAGCTTGACGGTCTTACCCTGAAAGCCGGGAGCGGGCAGATAGTGCTCGCAAATCACCATCGCCGTGGCTTTGGTGAAATCCGCGTTATAAGTGATCGATTGGATCTCATAACTCACATAGCGAGGCTTACCGGAGTTATAGAAATAGTCCTTGGTGTCGTCCGCCACCATCTGCTCGGCCTGGCGGAACTTGCCCTGCTTGTGCAGCTCGCAGAATTCGGTGACGCGCGCGCGCAGGGCTTTATCGACATCCGGCGGCGGCTCGGGACCCTTCTGCGCGGCCGTCTGCGCCCAGAGCGCGGCGGTGGCAATGATGAGAAAAGAGATTCGCAGCATCTTTACTTATTGTAAAACGGCACAGGCAGGGCATGCTTTAGAGCTTGCTGAAAAGCGCAAAAAGCATCATGGCCACGCATCAACACAGATGAACACAGATTGAAAAGAACTGGTTGATCCGTGTTCATCCGTGGCCCAAGAATGTTTTTTCGGACTTTTTCAGCAGCCTCTTTAGCTCGCCGAGAATAGAAGAAACTACCCCAGCAGCGCCTTGACGATGATCCAGGATTTCTCCATCGCCGACAGCCGGACGCGTTTGCGGAAAACATCGTAGTTGCCGGCTTCAATGCGGTCGAGCAGGCGGGAATAAATCGTGATCAACGCCCACAGCGACGGCCGGCTGCGCGGGTGGATCAGATTGAGCAGCGGCTGCGATTCCCGGTAGTAGGCGTGAGCGCGGTCCGTCTCGAATTGCATCAGGCGCAGGAATCCGGGAGTGCGATTGCCGTTGGCCAGGTCGGCCTCGGAAACGCCGAAGCGAGCCAGATCTTCCTGCGGCAGGTAGACGCGGCCGCGAGACGAATCTTCGCGGATGTCGCGCAGAATATTGGTGAGCTGAAAAGCGATTCCGCACTTTTCCGCCAGCGGCGGCGCGCTGGGCGTGTCGAAACCGAAAATGTAAATCACCGTGAGGCCAACCACCGAAGCCACCTGGTAACAGTAGCGGTAGAGCTCGTCGAAGGTTTGGAAGCGGCGCGGTTCCAGGTCGGAGACCACGCCATCGATTATCTCGCGCAAATACTCGTGCGGGATGCCGAAGCGCCGCACGGTGTGATGAAACGCGGGCCACAGCGGATGGCCGCTGAAGCGCCCGTCCAGCGCCTCTTCCATGGCGGCGCGCCATTGCTCCAGCGCGGCGCGGCTGGCGCCCGGCTCGTCGCTCAAATCGTCGCAGGTGCGCATGAAGGCGTAGATGGCGCACATGGCTTTGCGCTGCTGCACGGAAAGCAGAAGGAACGAATAATAGAAATTCTTGGCGCGGCTGCGCGCCACGTGGCGGCAATAGTCGTAGGATTCTTCAATCGCGTTCATCGCACAGCCCGCGGCGAGGCCAGCCGCGCCAGCGAACCCAGCAGCAGGCGCACGCGCTCGAATTTCGAAATGACCGGCCTCGCCCGCAGCACGTCGTAATCCTGCCGCTCGATTTTGTCGAGCACCAGCAGGCCGCCGCGGCTGAACAGATCGAGATCGAGCGCCAGCCGGCGGTCCACCATGGCCGTCAGCGGAAGGCCCTCGAAGAACAATTCGCGAGCCTTGGCCACGATCTCGCGCATGGCATCGCGGAAGGCGGGCGTGAAACGCCCCGCGGCCAGATCCTCGATCCGGCATTCATGGCGCTCCAGGACATCGAAAGGGATGTAGACGCGGTTCTTGAGCAGGTCGACGCTCACGTCCTGCCAGAAATTGGCGAGTTGCAGCGCGGTGCAGGTCGAGTCGGCCAGGCGCTGACGTTGCGGATCGGAGTAGCCGCACAGGTAAAGCACCAGCCGGCCGACCGGATTCGCCGAGCACCGGCAATACGCGAACAGCTCCTCCCAGCCCGCATAGCGCGTCACGTTCTGGTCCTGCACGAACGCCAGGATCAAGTCGGCGAACGGCCGCCGTGGAATCCGGTGGCGGCGGACGGTCTCCTCGAGCGCCACGAAGACCGGGTGCGTGGCGCGGCCCTCAAACATCCCATCCAGCTCGCCCGACCACCACTCGAGCAGCCGCAAGCTCTCCGCGCGATCGCCGATTTCGTCTCCCAGGTCGTCGGCCCAACGGCAATAGGCGTAGACATTGTAGAAATCCTGGCGGAGACGCCGCGGCAGTAGAAAACTCACCACCTGGAAGTTTTCGTAATGGTGCGTGGCCAGCCAACGGGTGTAGGCGCGCGCCTCGAGCTGCGACCAAGCCCGGCCGAGCGCTTCGGGAGCGTGTACGAACTGGGCCGGCGGCAGAAACACGGGAGTTTCCGCGCGCGGCATTTTAGGGCAGAATTGCCGTCTTCAGGTGGCCGTTGTGGCTCATCAGGTGGCGCATTACCTCGAGCAGATTGGCCAGCGGTTCCTCGCGGTTGACGAAGAACGAAGCCCGGATGTGGCCCGCCGAAACCAGGTCCAGCGCCTTGCGGACGTGGGCCGGCGTGTGATGGAAGCTGGCCTTGCAGGTGATCTCGGAATAATGCAGCAAGGCGGTATCGAGATTAACCGTCGTGTCGTTGGGACAGCCGCCAAAGAAATTCACCATGCCGCCGCGGCGCACCATGTTGACAGCCCACTGCCAGGTCTGCGGCTTGCCCACCGCTTCGATGGCGATATCCACGCCGCGTCCGCCGGTCAGTCCGCGAATGGTCTTCACCGGATCGGTGCCATCCTCGCCCACGATCAGCTCGTCGGCGCCCAGCGCGGCCGCGCGGTCCAGTTGCGTTTTGCGCCGGCCCACCGCGATCACGCGGCAGCCGTGCAACTTCGCCAGCTTGACGAACATCAATCCGATGGGACCGAGGCCGATCACGGCCACCTGGTCCCCGTGACGCGGAGCGGTCTCTTCCCAGCCGCGAACCACACAGGCCAGCGGCTCAATCAACGCTGCATCCTGGTAGCCGACGTGCTGCGGCACCAGATAGGTGTTGCCCTCCACGATGCGCGCCGGAATGCGGATGTACTCGGCGTAAGCCCCGTTATTGAATAACAAATCCTCGCACAGGTTTTCCAGGCCCCGCTGGCAATAAAAGCAGCGTGTGCATGGCGCCGAATTGGCCGCCACTACACGTTGGCCGATCTTGAATTTCGTCACATCCTCGCCAGTCGCGACGACGTCGCCGGCTAGTTCATGCCCAAACACCGCAGGGGGAACGATCATTCGAGCGTGATATCCCCGGCGGAACACCTTCACGTCGGTACCGCAAGTCAGGGCCACTCTTACTCGAACGAGGATGTCTCTGCTTTGAATGCTGGGAACGGCCACCGGCTCCACTTGCAAGTGCTCCTTGCCGTAAAGCACAGCAGCCATCATGTGGTTATTCACTTATGACCACCTCTGTGGCTGAACGATTATTTTCAACGATTTAGATCCCGGATGCAATGCCAAATCGAATCCTGAACAAATTTTAACCAACGGTAAACGGTGGGAAATCAACTCCTCCACCGGCAGTTCGCCGCCAAAGACGAGTTGGGCGGACTCCTTCTGCAAATCCACCGACGCACTATAACAACCGAAAATGGTCCGCTCTCCTACACAGATGTCCGCGCCCGAGGCTTCGATGCGTTCGGCCGAAGAAGTTTGCGCAAAAAGAAGAATACGGGCGCCCGGCCGGGAACAGGCAATCGCCTGCTCGACGATTCCCGGCGTGGAAACCGCCACCACCACAAAATCCGCGCCGCGGCCACCGGTAAGATGTTTGACTTCGGAGGCCACGTCCACGTTTCGCGGATTCCACGTGATCTCCGCGCCGCAGCGGGCAGCCAGAGCGAGGCGTTCGGCAATCGTATCCGTGGCGGCAACCCGCGCGCCGGTGCGCCGCACCAGCATGGTGAACATGAGGCCGATGGGGCCCTGGCCCAGTACCACCACGAACTCATCCGGCCGCGGATCGGCCTCGACCACCGCTTTGAGGCAGGTATTCAACGGCTCGACCAGCGTGGCGCGCTCGAAGGAAATGCCGTCCGGTATCTTCTCTACCCCTCGTTCCACGATCCAATCCATCACGCGGACGTATTGCGCGAAGCCGCCGCCAGCGGGCTCGAACCCGGCCGTGATTCCCACCTTCTTGTAGACGGAGCACTGGGCATAAAATTTGCGCCGGCAGTAAAAACAATTCATGCAGGGGATGTGGTGGAAGGCCACCACGCGGTCGCCCGGGCGAAATTGCTGTACGGCCGATCCCACGGCGGCCACCACGCCGGCGGTTTCGTGGCCGAAAATGCGCGGCGGCTCGAGCAGGTTGTGCTCGATCTTCTTCAGGTCCGTATGGCAGATGCCGCAAGCTTCCACCCGGATGAGGATCTCGCCAGCCCCGATTTCGGGTGTGGGAACTTCCTCAATCTCCACCATGCTTTGTCCGCGATATACGGCGGCGTGCATGGTTGCGGGTATGGCGTTCGTCTCAGAACCGGCAATCTGCAAAAAAATCCCCCAACGCTCGCGCAGCCCGGGCGGAGCGATTCCTCAACCGAATCAACTCCGGCGGCCGGACCAGCGGACGACAAAAACAAGAACCTAAGATCTTCATTGTATCGAAATGTCCGTCGGAGCGCATTGCCGCATTCAGGTCGTTCGCCATATCTTCGCCCGCTAGGTCGGTGACGGCCTTGATGCCAAAAAACGGCAGTCCCAGCACGGCCGCACGCTCCGCCACGGCGGCAGCCTCCATATCCACGGCAATCGAACCGGTTAGCCGCAGACTGCGCTTCTCGGCGGCGGATTGCGCGACGTGATCGATGGTCAACACCACTCCCAGGTGATGTGGCAATGAAGCAGCCGGCGCCCGTGTCCGAAAACGGCCGTTCGGACCGATCATTTCGGTGGCGACGACCACCGAGGCCACGTCCAGCCGGTCATCCAGGGCGCCGCAAAAGCCGATGCTGACGATTGCCTCGGGCAGAAATGCCGCCGCCGCGCAGTCCACCGCCGCCGCGGCCCTGGCCTGGCCCGCGCCGTTCGCCACCAGCAGCAGTTCGTACTCTCCCAGCATCGCCCCGCGAGCCCAATCGACACCAATTCTCGAGGGTTGACAGACGAAAGCGTCTGCTCCACTTTGCTCACTTTGCCGCGGAGGGCCTTGCAATGTGGGGCAGGCGCTTCCGCCTGCCAACCACCTCCGCCGGGCATGATCCCACACGCCGCGAAATTCCCTCGCCTCCGCCGCCACCACCAGCAGCTTCACACTTGCCCTTGCCGCCGGGTGAACCACTCCACCGCGCGGGCCAACGCCTGCGCGGCCGGTCTCGGCTGGTAACCTAGCTCTCGCGTGGCCTTGGCGTGGCTAACCCAAACTTTGCTTCTGGCCAGGCGGACCGATTCGAGGGAGATATGCGGCGGGGATCCGGTGAGGCTCGCCCACGCGGTGCTCGATGCGCCAGCGCACCACGCCAGAAAATACGGAAGACGCAGGCGCGGCGGAGTCCGATGGCTGATGGCCGCCAACTGGCTCAGGATTTCGGCCAGCGTCAGGTTCTGGGAACCGAGAATGTATCGCTCGCCGGACCGGCCGCGCTCCAAGGCCAGCCAGTGGCCCTCGCCGGCGTCGCGCGCATCCACCACGTTGAGACCCGTATCGATGTAGGCCGGCAAAGCGCCGTTCAGAAAGCCGAGGACGATCTGGCCGGTAGGCGTAGGTTTGAAATCGTGATCGCCCATCGGCGCGGTCGGGTTGACAATCACGATATCCTGGCCGCCGCAGGCAAACTCCAGCGCTACCCGTTCGGCGAGGAATTTGGAGCGCTTGTAATCGCCCAGCATGTCCTTGAGCGATACCGGCGTGGCTTCGTCTCCCAGGCCTTCGCGCGGAATGCCGATGGCGCCGACGGTGCTGGTGTAGATCACACGCTCCACGCCAGCCGTGCGCGCCGCCACCAGCAGGTTGCGCGTGCCTTCGACATTCGAGTCGTACAGTTCGCGCGGGTTCCGCGCCCATAACCGGTAGTCGGCCGCCACGTGAAAGACGACGCCGCAGCCGCCGGCCGCGCGCGCGAGCGACGCCGGATCGCGCAGATCGCCGGTGACGGTTTCGACCGGCAGCTCTTCGACCCGGCTGCCCGGCCGCACCAGGGCGCGAACCGCGCAGCCCCGCTCGAGCGCCACGCGCGCCACGTGCCAGCCCAGGAATCCGGAAGCGCCAGTGACCAATACGGGCTTCATATGCCTGCGGGGCGCGGCTTGCCCGTGCACCATCCGGGGCTGTCCAGCCTGCTCAGTCGAGACTCTCCCCGACATTCTGTTAACCGCCCGTGGCGCGGCTTGCCCGTGCCCCATCCGGGGCTGCCAAGCTTGCTGTGTCGAGAGTCATCTCGACATTTCTGGAAGACGCCGCCAGGGCTGGCGACGCTCCAGGCAAGATTGTCCTCTATCGCAGCATCCATGCCAGCATCTTGAGATTGTCGGCTACCCCGGTGTTGATGCCGTAGGCGACTGAGGGCTCGAAGCCGCAGTGCATCATGCAGTGCTCGCAACGCGGGTCGTTGCCGGGGCCGTAGCTTTCCCATGGCGTGCGCGTCATCAGATCCTCGAACGTCTTGTACTGCCCGTCGGTGATCAGGTAGCACGGACCTTTCCAGCCCTTGATGTTGTAAGTCGGATTGCCCCAGGCGGTGCAGGGCAGTTCGCGGCGGCCTTGCAGGAACTCCATGTAGAGCGGGGTCTGGCGGACCGGATACTTCGCGGCGATACGGTCGAAATCGCGGAATTTCTCGCGAATGTCGTCGCGCGTCAGGAAAATCTCGCGGTCGTCGACAGCCGAATAGCCATACGCGGGCGCGATCTGGTGCCCGTCTACGTCGAATTGGCGCAGGTGCTCGAAGAGCTCCTCGATCTCCCGCATGTCGGTCTCTTTGTAGACCGTGGTGTTGGTGCAGACCTGGAAGCCGGCTTTCTTGGCGATCTGAATTCCCTCGATGGCCAAATCGAAAACGCCTTCGCGCTCCACCGCCAGGTCGTGGTTCTTCCGCATCCCATCCAGATGGACGTTGAAAAAGAAGCGCTTGTCCGGCGTGAATTCGCGGATCCGCTTCTTGATGAACATGCCATTGGTGCAGAGGTAAATATGGCGGTTGCGCTCGAGGATGCCGCGGGTGAGTTCGCCGATTTGCGGATACATCATCGGTTCGCCGCCGCATATGGAAACCACCGGCGCGCCGCACTCATCCACCGCCGCCAGGCACTCCTCCAGCGGCACCCGCTCGGTGATGGTGGATTCGTACTCGCGTATGCGCCCGCATCCGGTGCAGGTGAGGTTGCAGGCGTGCAGCGGCTCCAGCATCAGCACGATCGGGAAGCGCTTGCCGATCATCGGATGCGGCTGGTGTTTCTCGCCGGCTTTGGGCGGCAGAATGCGGAACGGGTTGGCCGAGCCTGCCTCGCGGACGGCGTTTTTCTGCCACTCCGGACGAGGCTTCCTTTTGTTCCTGAAGATATATCCGGCCAGACCGGCGGTCATCGAGAGTGAAAATTTCATAATCTGTCTTTCGAGTTGGCTCGGGCAGCGGCGAACGCCGACAGTGCCAGTAGCGGAAAGTAGTCCTTGTATAGGTGGTAATTCAAGTAGAACACTTTGGGGAAGCCCGTGCCGGTGGCCAGTTTCTCTTCCCAGCTTCCATCGGCGCGCTGGGTTTCGAGAAGATATTCGATGCCGTGGCGGACGCTGAGGCTGGAATCGTCGCCGCCGGCAATCAGCCCGAGGATGGCCCAGGCGGTTTGCGACGGCGTGCTGCGAGCGGCGGTGAAGGTGCGGTGGTCGTAGCTGGCGCAGCTTTCACCCCAGCCGCCATCGGCATTCTGAATCGAGCGCAGCCATTCGCCGGCGCGCAGGACGTGGGCTTCGCGGTCGCTTTCCCCACACGCGGCCAGCCCGCGCAGCGCGAAGCAGGTGCCATAAATGTACGCCACACCCCAGCGTCCGTACCAGCTACCATCGGCTTCCTGGTGGCGCACCAGCCATTCCACGCCACGGCGCACGGCGGCATGATCGCGGCCCAGGCCGTGCGCAGCCAGCGCTTCCAGCACCCGCCCGGTGATATCGGCGCAGGTGGGGTCGAGCATGGCGTTGTGGTCCGCCACCGGAAGCTGGCTCAGGAACTCCCAGTTGTTGTCGGCGTCAAAAGCGGCCCAGCCGCCATCCCGCGATTGCATGGCGAGCAGCCAGGCGAGCGCTCGCCGCTCGGTTTCCCGTTGCGCGGCCGCGTCCGAGCCGTGCGCCTGGCTGAGAGCCAGCATCACCATGGCGGTGTCGTCGATATCCGGGTAAAACTCGTTCGCGTATTCGAAGGCCCAGCCGGAGGGTTCGGTGCCAGGGCGTTTCAGGCTCCAGTCGCCCCGGCGGCGCACCTCGCGCTCCAGCAGCCAATCCGCGGCGAGCGACGCCGCGCGATTCCCCGGATCGCTCTGCGCCACCGCATAGGCGCCGATGGCAGTGTCCCAGACCGGCGAAAAGCACGGCTGGAAGAAGAAGCGCTCGCCATCGTCCACCATCAAACTGTTGAACTGCCGCAAAGCTTCCACGCGCAGCGGATGGTCCGCGGCATATCCCAGCGCATCGAGTGCCATCACCGAATACATCATCGCCGGGTAAATGGCGCCCAAGCCATCGGAGTCGCCGCCGGATTGCCCATCCGAGCGACGAAGGCGCTCGATCATCCATTCCGCGGCACGCTTGACGGCTTGGCGGCGAATCGCCGCCGGCCCGCTCCGTTCCCACCACTTCAGGAAACCGTCGGCCACCAGAAACGTGTTGTGCCAGGAGAACAGCGATGGGTCGCGATGTAAGGCCGGGCTGACGCCCGGCAGCCAGAGCTCGTCAAGCTGAAAGCCGGCGGGCACGGTCCGGCGCGGGTTCGCGGCGTGCACGATCGAAAGCGAGACCACGATGGCGCGCGTCCACGCCGACATCTGGTAGAGCAGTTGAAACGGCAGCAGCACGAGCTCGGGAGGAATGCTGGGGCAGTAGCGCCGCGGATAGAGATTGAATAGGCCAAGGTTGATCTTGACGTAGCTGTTGGCCGCCTGAATGCCGCCCAGGTCCAGGATGCGGCTGCGCAGGCGCGCCATGCGCGGATCGTCGGCATCTACGCCGGCCAGTTTCAGCGCGACATACGCCTTCACCGACGCGCTGACTTCGCTCGGCCCCTCGGCGTAAATGTTGAAGCCGCCATCCTCGAGCTGGCGGTCGAGGATGGATCGGACGGCTTTGTCGATCAGCGGGCGCGTGGGCGGATCCCAGCGGCCTTGCGACGGAGGATAGAGCCAGAGCTGGAACAGAACGTAATCGGATTCGAGGGTGGTATCGGCGGTCAGCTCGGCGCACCAGTGGCCGTCGCGCGCCTGCAAATCGACCAGCATGGCGCACGCGCGGCCGCGGGCGAGCTCGACGCCCGTCTCGATCGACCTGGCCGTTTCCACCTGTGTATTCATCGAAGACTGACCATCAGCTCCGAGGGCAACGAGAATCGCACGTCCTCATCCACCATCTCGATTTCTTCCACCTGTTGGAATCCGTCGTCGCGCAGAAAGGCGATCAGTTCCTCCACCAGGTGCTCGGGCGCGGAGGCGCCGGCGGTGACGCCAACGTTGGTGACCCCCGTCAGCCACGCGCGATCCACGTCGCCGCGATCGTTCACCAGGTACGAGCGCACGCCGAAATTCGTTCCCACTTCCACCAGCCGCTTGGAATTGGAGCTATTCTCGGAACCAACCACCAGCAGCAGATCCACCGCTTCGGCAATCGCCTTCACCGCCATCTGCCGGTTCTCGGTGGCGTAGCAGATATCCTGCGCGGGCGGGCCCTGGAGCAGCGGGAAACGCTGTTTGAGCCGCTCGATGATGTCGCGCGTTTCATCCAGGCTGAGCGTGGTCTGGGTCAGATAGCGGACGCGGCCCGGGTCGGGCAGTTCGAGGCGGTCGACATCGTCGACGGTCTCCACCAGGTAGCTCGCATGGGGAACTTCGCCTAGCGTGCCGATCACCTCGTCGTGATCCTTGTGACCGATGAGAACGATGCTGTAACCATCGCGCGCGAACCGGGCCGCTTCCAGGTGAACCTTGGTAACCAGCGGGCAGGTGGCGTCGATCACATCCAGGCCCCGCCCCTTGGCCTCCTTGCGTACCGTTGGCGCGACGCCGTGCGCGCTGAAAATCGCCCGCCCGCCGGCCGGAACTTCATCCAGTTCCTCGACGAAGATGGCTCCCGCCTGCCGCAGTTCGTCGACCACGTGCTTGTTGTGGACGATCTCCTTGCGGACGTAGACCGGTGGGCCATATAGGTCGAGGGCAATTTTGACCACATCGATGGCCCTGACAACACCGGCGCAGAAGCCGCGAGGCTTGAGCAGAAAGATCTTCTTCTCCGCGCTAAGATTAGGTGCGAAAGGCTTTAACGGCATAAGGACGCGTGTATACAATTATAACAAGCGAGTATCGTTTATCGCAGAAATACTTGAGCCTCAAGCACTTGTGTACTCGCGATCACATCGCCAACCCCCTCCGGGCGGATTCCGCCATGTGGAACTTTACAGAAGAGATGTTCGCGGATGACTTGCGGTTGCGGCTAACCGCCAGCGACTCTGGCATTCGAACCATCGAATTCGAGCCTTTCGCCGAGTCCGGCGCGGCGCCAACCGCCCGCAACCCGCTGCTGATCGAGGCGGTATGCCAAATGCGGGCCTATTTCGCCGGCCAGTTGCGACGTTTCGAGCTGCCGCTGGACCTGGCGGGTACCGAATTTCAGAAACGCGTGTGGCTGGAGCTGACCCGCATCCCCTATGGCGAAACCCGCACCTACCAGGAAATGGCCAGCGCCATCGGAGCGCCGAAGGCGGTGCGCGCGGTGGGCGCGGCCAATGGCGCCAACCCGGTCGTCATCGTGGTGCCGTGCCATCGCGTGATCGGCGCCAACGGCAAGCTCACTGGCTACGGCGGCGGATTGCCGCTGAAACGCCGCCTGCTAACCCTGGAGCGCGGCGGCCTGTTCGAATGAGCCTGCCACCTATCGTGGCGCGGCCTGTCAAGGCTGCAGAGCCGAGACTCATCTCGGCTTTCTTTGGTTTTTTCCGCGACGGGGAACTTCACTTGACGAAGAAAAAAAGAAAAGCCGAGATGACTCTCGGCTCTGCAGGCCGACGGCCCTGGATGGTGCACGGGCAAGCCGCGCCACGGGGACTCACACCACTTCCAGAATCAGGCACTTCAGATAGTGCGTTTCCGGCACTGTCAGCAAGATCGGATGATCCTGACTCTGCGTCCGCCGCTCCAGCACGCGCAAGGTGCGGCCCGCGTCGAGCGAAGCCGCGGCCACCACCTCCAGCAGCATGGCTTCGCTGACATGCTGCGAGCAGGAGCAAGTCACCAGTATCCCGCCCGGCTCCAGCAGCCGCAGCGCGCGCAGGTTGATTTCTTTGTATCCCGTGGCCGCCCCGTCCAGGCTGCGGCGCGACTTGGCGAACGCCGGCGGATCGAGCACCACCAGCGAAAACTGGCGCCGCGCCGAAACGTAACCGGCTAACAGATCGAACACATCCGCCTGGCGAAACTCGATGTTGGCGATCCCATTGGCTTCGGCGTTGGCGCGCGCCGTCTTGAGCGCGGCCTCCGAGCTGTCCACAGCTTCCACGCTTTCGCAATGCGCCGCCAGGTGCAGCGCGAAGCCGCCCGTCGACGTGAAACAATCGAGCGCTTTGCCCTTCGCGTAACGAGCTACCGCGCGGTAATTCTCGCGCTGGTCGAGATAGATGCCAGTCTTCTGTCCGTGCATCAAATCGGCGCTCAGCTTGAGGCCGTTCATTTCCACCGCTACTGTCTCGGGAATCGTGCCCGCCAGCACCGCCGTTTCGAGCGGCAGCGATTCCTTCGCACGCACCGCAACATCGTTGCGTGCGACGATGCCCAGCGGCGTGAAGATTTCCTCCAGGCAGGAGACAATGAGAGGCTTGGCCGCGTCCATCCCCTGGTCGAGCGTCTGCACCACCAGGTAATCGCCGTAGCGGTCCACCACCAGCGCGGGCAGCAGATCGCCTTCACCATGCACCACGCGATAGGCACTACTGTGATGAACCACCTGGCGGCGGTGCCCTTCGGCCGCCCGCAACCGGCGCAGGTAGAAATCGCGGCCAATCTCCTCGGCCACGGCCGACAACATGCGCAGCGAGATTTGCGAAGTCGAGCTGTAGTGCGCCATGCCGAGCATCCGCCTGTGCGCATCGGCAACCCGGACGGCCTCGCCCGCCTGCGCGCCATCGCGGTCGGTTATGTCACTCGAGAAAATCCACGGGTGCCCGGAAGCGACTCGCCCGGCCGCCTTCCGGTTGACGCGGACTTCGTTCATCGCATTTCCTGCAAGCGGCGGATGCGGTCTGCCGTCGCAGGGTGCGTCGACCACAGGCTTTGAAACCACGAGCCGGTGCGCGGCTTGATGATAAACAGGTGCGCCGTGGAAGGCGTGGCATCCATCGGCAGCCGCTTGCTGGCGATGTCGAGCTTCTGCAACCCGGAGATCAGCTCGTAGGGCGTGCCCGTGTATTTAGCCGATGCCGCGTCCGCGTCATACTCGCGCGAGCGCGAGATCGCCATCTGAATCAGGAACGCGGCGATGGGCGCGAGAATCAGCATCAGCAGCGCGCCAATGCCGCCGCCCTCGTTGTCGCGGTCATCGCGGCTGCCGCCGAAAAAGAAGCCCATCCGCGACGCGAACATGATGGCGCCGGCCAGCGTGGCCGCTACCGAGCTGATCAGGATGTCGCGGTGCAGCACATGCCCGAGCTCATGCGCCACCACGCCTTCCAGTTCCTGATCCGTCATCAAATCCAAAATGCCCGCGGTGAAAGCGACCGAAGCGTGCGACGGATTGCGGCCGGTGGCGAAAGCGTTCGGCGATTGCTCGGCGATCAGGTACAGCTTTGGCATCGGCAGCCCCATGCGGCGGGTCAGATTCTCGACGATCGGCGCCACCCGGCGGTACACATCCGGGTTCTGCTCCGGTGTCACTTGTTGCGCGTGGTAAGTCGCCAGCGCGATCTTATCGGAAAAGAAGTAACTCGAGAAGTTCATCGCCACGGCGAACGCCAGGCCCAGATACAACCCGTTCCGGCCCAGGAATAAGTCGCCTCCGTAGATGAGAACGCCAGTTAGCAGGCCGAGTAACAGGACGGTCTTTATGCTATTAGTCATAGAATCTCCCGTGGGGCGGACGCCCCCGTCCGCGGCCGGCCCCCTGGCCGGCCTCTCGCGATGACTAGGAAACTGACTCTTCGGGCGAAGAGCGGGACGGGGGCGTCCCGCGCAGACCAGGGGGTCTGCCCCACGACTTCACTCACGGCTGGGCCTCCGCTACCGCCTCCGCAGGAGCCGCCTTCGCGAACGACAAGCCCGCCGCCTCAGGCAGCGCGTCCGCCACCACCGTGTCGCCGGGAGCGTATGTGCCGTTAAGCAACTCGATCGCCAGCGGGTCCTGCACCAACCGCTGAATGGCGCGGCGCATCGGCCGGGCGCCGAATTGCGGATCGAAGCCTTCGCCGATGATGCGGTCCTTGGCCGCCGGCGTCACTTCGAGCTTCATCTTGCGCGCCTCGAAAAGCCGCGCCACGGTGTTCAACTGTATGTCCACGATCTTACTCAGATGCTCGCGGCTCAAGGTATTGAACACGATGATATCGTCGATGCGATTCAGAAACTCCGGGCGGAACTGGTGCTTCAGAGCTTCCAGCAGCCGCTTGCGCGTCTCGTCGTTGGCGGCGTCCTTCGCATGCACCGAAAAGCCGATGGTGTTCTTCTCCACCATCCCCGTGCCCAGGTTCGAGGTCATCACGATCACCGTATTGCGGAAGCTGACCGTGCGCCCCTGCCCGTCGGTGAGCCGGCCGTCATCGAGGATTTGCAGCAGCGTGTTGAAGACGTCGGCGTGCGCCTTTTCGATCTCATCGAACAGGATCACCGAATACGGCCGCCGCCGCACCTGCTCGGTCAACTGGCCGCCTTCTTCATAGCCCACATATCCGGGCGGCGAGCCCAGCATGCGCGACACCGAGTGCCGCTCCTGGTATTCGCTCATATCGACGCGGATCATGGCCTTGTCGTCGTCGAACAGGTAACCGGCGAGCGCGCGCACCAGCTCGGTCTTGCCCACCCCGGTGGGGCCGAGGAAAATGAAACTGCCGATGGGCCGGTTGGGGTCGCTGAGGCCGGCGCGGTTGCGCAGGATGGCGTTCGAGACCAGGCGCACGGCTTCGTCCTGTCCCACCACGCGGTCCTTGAGGCGCTCCGGCATATGCACGAGTTTCTCCACTTCGCCTTCCATCATCCTGGCTACCGGGATGCCGGTCCACTTAGCCACGATGCGGGCGATATCGTCTTCACCGATCTCTTCCTTGAGCAGCGCATTTTCCTTGACCGATTCCAGCTCCTGCTCGGCGGCCTGTATGTCTTTTTCGATTTGCCCCAGGCGGCCGTAGCGCAGTTGCGCGGCCTTTTCCCAATCGCCGGCGGCGGAAGCCTTCTCTTCCTGCTGCCGCAGCGAGTCCTTTTCCTCCTTGAGCTGGCGCACGCGGCTGATGGCGGACTTCTCGCGGTTCCAGCGTTCCTTGAGAACGGCGGCCTGCCCGCGCACCACTTCGAGCTCGTTTTCCACCGCCCGCAAGCGGTCGTGCGAGGCGTGGTCGTCTTCCTTTCCGAGCGCCTGCCGTTCGATTTCCAGGTGCGAGATGCGCCGGTCCAGATCGTCGATTTCAATCGGCATGGAGCCGATCTGGAGGCGCAGCGCGGCGCCGGCTTCATCGATCAGATCGATGGCTTTGTCGGGCAGGAAGCGGTCGGCGATGTAGCGATGCGAGAGCACGGCGGCCGCGATGATGGCGGAATCCTTGATGCGCACGCCGTGATGGATTTCGAACTTCTCCTTAAGGCCGCGCACGATGGCCACCGTATCGTCCACCGTCGGTTCGCTCACCAGCACGGTCTGGAATCGCCGCGCCAGGGCGGCGTCCTTTTCAACGTGCTTCTTGTATTCGTTCAGCGTGGTGGCGCCGATGCAGCGCAACTCGCCTCGCGCCAGCGCCGGCTTCAGCAGGTTGGCGGCGTCGATGGCGCCTTCGGCCGAACCGGCGCCCACCAGCGTGTGCAGCTCGTCGATGAAGCAGATGATCTCGCCGTTGGAATCGATGATCTCCTTCACCACCGCCTTGAGGCGGTCTTCGAATTCGCCGCGGAATTTGGTGCCGGCGATCATCGAACCCAGGTCGATGGCGGCCAGCCGCTTGCCCTTCAACTGGTCGGGAACGTCGCCGCGCACGATGCGCTGCGCCAGGCCTTCCACGATAGCGGTCTTGCCCACGCCGGGCTCGCCGATCAGCACCGGGTTGTTCTTGGTGCGCCGGCTCAACACCTGCATCACGCGCCGAATTTCCTCTTCGCGCCCGATCACCGGGTCGAGCTTGCCCTTGCGCGCCGAATCGGTGAGGTCATGGGCGTAGCGTTCCAGCGCCTGGTATTTCGATTCGGGATTCTGATCGGTGACGCGCTGCGTGCCGCGCACCGATACCAGCGCGCGCAGCAGTGCGTCGTGGGTGGCGCCGGAGCGGTCGAGAAGTTGGCCCGCCGGATCGCTGCGCTGCTCGGTGAGCGAGAGCAGCAGGTGCTCGGTGGAAACGAATTCGTCCTTGAAATGGCCCGCTTCGTCGAAAGCGCGCTCCAGCACCTGGTTGAGCGGCTGCGAAATATAGACGCCGGGCTGGCCGCCCGAAGTCTTGGGCAGATTGCCGAGCAAGCGGCGCGCCTCGGCCACAATAGCGGCCGGCTGCACGCCGCATTTTTCCAGCAACGGTTTTACGATGCCTTCCTTTTCGTCCGCGAGTGAAATCAGCAGATGCAGCGGAAACATCACCTGGCTTTCGCCCGATTCGGCCAGCGCCTGGGACTGCTGCAAAGCCTCCTGCGCTTTCTGCGTCAGTTTGTCTATCCGAAACATAATCTTGTCCCCTAGCTACGTCCCCGAATGCAAAACGGGCAGGCGGTCGCCACCTGGCTCTGCCTGCCCTCAACTTACCAGTTTTTGGACAGGCCAGGTTTCAGCCTGTCATTCACCGGCGGCAAGACCGCCGGCCTTACAAAACGAAGAAGCGCGGTAACGCCGGCGGTCTTGCCGCCGGTGCCCAGTTCCTTCCTTACGCGGTGGCTTCGATCTTGATCTGGCGCGGCTTGGCTGCTTCTTTCTTGGGCAGCGAGACGCTCAGCACGCCGTTCTTGAACGAAGCGGCGATTTTCTCGGTGTCGAAACTGTTGGGCACGGCGAAGCTGCGCGTGAAGTTGCCGTAGCTGCGCTCGATGCGGTGATAGCCGGCGACATTGTCCTGCTTTTCGAACTTGCGCTCGCCCGCGATGGTGAGCGTCTGGTTCTCCACCCGGACATCGATATCCTTGAGATCGACATCCGGCAGATCGGCTTTCACCACAAGATCGTTTTCGGTTTCATAGATGTCCACGGCGGGCGACCAGGGCCGGTTGGTCTGGGGCTCGTTGAACATGCGGGTGAAAGCGTCCTCGAAGAGGCGGATATTGGCTAATGGGTCGAAGTGGGTGAGAGACATGGTGTTTAAACTCCTCGTTAAGCTAATGTGTTGGATGCTCTAAAACCTCATCCAGTCACAATAATAAAATATGCGCTGTGTATTGTCAAGTTTTTATTAGCATGATTATGTTGGTATAGGCGGGGAGAGCTTGTGTCAGGCAGGCCGGGCCTCAGTCCCATTCGGAAGCAGGATAGGCCATCAGCATCTAAAGCCTTTGTTTGCTGATTAGTAGCGGAAACAGATCCGTCCGTGCCCAAATACAAAGCCACCAGCCGCCCGGCTACGGCTGCCGGCTCACATAGTCCCCAGGCGAATCCTCCAACCGCACCTTCACCTTTTCTTGAGCGCCTCCAGCTCTTCAATCGTGCGCGGCCAACCCTCGCGCAGCAGACGCGATAGCGCCCGATCGGCCAGCAACCGCCCGCCGGTCTGGCACTGCGGGCAGTAGTTGGTCTCGTTGGCGCGATAACGAATCCGCTGGATCTTCGAGCCGCAGTCGGGGCAAGGCTGGCCGTAGCGGCCATGCACGGCCATGCCTTCGCGGAATGCAGTCACCTTTTCCGGAAATCCGCCGGCGGCTTCGGCTCGCAGCCGGTCGGTCCAACGCTCGAGAACGTCGCGGACGGCTTGCTGCAGGCGGCCAGCCTCGTCATCGGTAAGTTTGAGCGTCAGCGCTACCGGCGAAAGCCGCGCGCGGTGCAGAATCTCGTCCGAATACGCGTTGCCAATGCCGCTGAACAGGTGCGGATCGGTGAGCGCGCGTTTCAGCGTGTGATTGGCCGATCGCAACGTCGCGGCGACCATGCCTTCACTGGCGTTCAGTGCATCGATGCCGCCAGCGTCGAGCGCCGCCAGCCCCTCTTCGCCCACTGCCACGTGCAGAGCCGCGCGCCGCTCCGAGCCGGCTTCGGTCAGCGTGAGCACGCCGCTCGAGAACTGGAACAGCGCCAGCACATTGTTGGGGACCGTCTTAGGCGCAGCCTTGCGCCAGTGCAGCCGGCCGGCAATCATCAGGTGGAGCACCAGCCACAAGTCGCCCTCGAGGCCGATCGCGATGCGCTTGCCAACCCGCCGCACCTCGCGCACTTGCCTCCCCTCGGCCGCTTCGAGCGGCGGCGCGGCCGATCGTAACAGGAACGGGCTGCGCGCCAGGACGCGTTCCAGACGCTGGCCCGCCACTCGGTCGCGCAGCGCTTCGACGTAAATCGTGACGTCGGGAAGTTCCGGCATGAGGGCTACACTATCACGGGACGGGCCACCGATGAGCACGCATACCGTCTATCGGCGTGCTCATCGGTGGCCCCATTCGCGCCTCGCTTATGCCGGGTCTTGCGAGTTAGACTGCCAGGTACAGGGTGCTGCCCTGGCGGTTCACCAGCAGCAGCGTCTCCGCGGTGGAGTGCTTCAGCGCCTGCTCGAACTCAGCGGTATTCCGTACCGGTTTGCGGTTCACTTCCAGGATGACGTCGCCACGCTGCAAGCCGTTGGCGGCAGCCTGGCTGGCGGGATCGACGGCCGTCACCACCACGCCGCTCGTATCCGGCGGCAGGCCGAGCTGGCGGGCATCCCGCGCGCTCACGTCCTCGACGGAAACGCCCTCCATTCCGGTTTGCGAATCGTCCGGCTGGCTCGCGGCCTTGGCGGTCTCGGTGGGCATTTCCTCCAGGCGCGCCGGGACTTCGCGCTCCGCGCCGTCGCGCAGCAGCTTCAGGCGCACCTCGGTGCCGGGCTGCATCAGCGAAATGGTCATGCGCAGTTGTGCGTTGTCGTTCACCGGCTTGCCGTTCACGGAGAGAATGATGTCGCCCTTCTCGATGCCGGCGTGCGAAGCCGGGCTATTGGGCGAGACTTCAGACACCAGCGCGCCGCCCACGTGGCTTTCGTGAAACGCCTTGGCCAGCGCCGGAGTTACTCCCTCCGACATCACGCCCAGGTAGGCGCGCGTCACTTTGCCGTTGCGCAGAATCTGGTCGGTCACGTTGCGCGCTACCGACACCGGAATCGCGAAACCGATTCCTTGGTTGCCTTCCGAGCCGTGCGCCAGAATGGCCGTGTTGATGCCGATCAGATCGCCGCGATCGTTCACCAGCGCGCCGCCCGAATTGCCCGGGTTAATCGGCGCGTCGGTTTGGATGAAATCCTCATAGTCTTCAATGCCCAGATTGCCGCGGCCAGTCGCGCTGATGATGCCCATGGTCACCGTACCGCCCAAACCGAACGGGTTGCCGATAGCCAGCGCGTAGTCGCCAACCTGCACTTTGTCGGAATCGCCGATCACCACCGAGGGCAGGTCCGACGCATCGATTTTGAGCACGGCCAGGTCCGTCTTCGGATCGGTGCCCACGATGCGTGCCTTGAACTCGCGCTTATCCGACAGGGTGACGCGCACGTCGGTGGCGCCATCCACCACGTGATTATTGGTGAGAATATAACCCTCGGGGCTGACGATCACGCCCGATCCCACGCCCTGTTCCCGCTGTTGCCGCGGTGCGCGGCCGAACGGCACGCCGTTTTCGTCGCCGAAGAACTGGCGGAAGAACGGGTCCATGTTGCCCGGCATCATGCCCTGGGTCTTCACCATCTTGGCGGAAGAAACGTTGACCACCGCCGGCAGAACCTTTTTCACCACCGGGGCGAACGTATTGCGGCTGGCCGCTTCGTCCGGGCTGGCGTAGCGGAACGATGCCGGCGGATTGGCGCTGCTCAAATGCTCCGCGCCGGCCACCGCCAGGGCGCCCAACCCCGCTGCCATTACCGTTGCCAGCGCCAGCGCGCGCGGACGGGTCCAAAACCTATCGAAACTCATGTAACCTCCAGATTGTTTTGTCTGATGTGCGCCGCTTGGCGGTAAGTGCTCCCCGCAAGTGGCCTCATAAGTACAGACGTGCGGCGGCCCGGAAGGTCACGGGTAGGATAGACCATCGCCTTTCGGGGTCTGTCATGTTTCGTCGATCGTGGAAACCTCGACAGACGACATAACCCGATCGTCCGTCCTACCTCAAGGCAACAGTTCGCGCAGGTCGTCGATCCAGAAATCGGGCTGGTGCCGCGCCAGATTCTCGCGCGTGCCGTAGCCGTAAAGCACAGCGCAGGTTTTGATTCCAGCGGTGCGGCCGGCTTCCATATCGGCCGCCGAATCGCCCACCATCAGGCACTCCTCGGGCCTGGCGCCCAGCGCTTCCATGGATCTCAGAATCACGTCCGGAGCCGGCTTGGAGGGGAAGCCGTCGGTGCCTTGCACGTGGTCGAAGTACCGCAGCAAGCCGAATTGCTCCAGCACCAGCCGCGTGGTGGGCGTGCCCTTGGTGGTAGCCGTGCCTTTGCGCCCGCTGAGCGCGGCCAGCGCTTCCGCTACGCCGGGATATACGCTGGTCTGCGCGTGGCCCCGGCCGAGGTAGATGGCGCGGTACTGGCGGACCCACTCTTCCATCTGCTCGGGTGTGTGCTGGGGGAACACATCGCCGAACACCGCTACCAGGTGAAGGCCCACGTAGCCTTTCAGGAAGTCGAAGGAAACCGGCGGAGCTCCCGCCGAGAGAAGCACCTGTTCCACGGCGGCGCAGATATCCGGCGCCGAATCGAGCAGGGTCCCGTCGATATCGAAGAGATAAACCGGGAAGCGCGGGACATGTCCGTGCCTCATCCGGACTTGTCCGTGCTTGACCCGGACTCCTCCGCGCGTAGTCCGCACTGCTTCTTGGGTTACCGGGATCACGCCGGCTGAGGGTTTTCGCCTTCGTTGAGGCCCGCCACCCGGCGGTCGCTCTCCGGCCGCGACCAGAGCACCTGCTGGGTATGGTCTTCGGCGTCCATGCCCCCCGGTTTGACCGGCTCGACGGGAAGGCCCTTGACGATCTGCATCACCTCATTGCCATCCAGGATTTCCCGCTCCAGCAGCGTTTCGGCGATCTTCACCAGCGCGTCGGAGTGTTCCTTAATGATGGCCTCGGCGGTATCGTAAGCGCCCTGCACGATCTTCTTGACCTGCGCATCGATGCGGATGGCCGTCTCTTCGCTGTAGTCGCGGTGCTGGGCGATCTCGCGGCCGAGGAAGATCTGCTCTTCCTTCTTGCCGAAGCTGAGCGGCCCCAGGTCGCTCATGCCCCACTCGCACACCATCTTGCGGGCCAGGTCCGTGGCGCGCTCGATATCGTTGCCGGCGCCGGTGGTCATGTGATGCATGTAATTCTCTTCGGCAATGCGTCCGGCCATCAGGATGGCAAGCTGCGCCAGCAGGTAATCCTTGCTGTAGGAATGCTTGTCGTCGATCGGCAACTGCATCGTGACGCCCAGCGCCATGCCGCGCGGGATAATCGTCACCTTGTGCAGCGGATCGGCTTCGGGCAGCACGGCCGCCACCAGGGCGTGCCCGGCTTCGTGGTAAGCCGTATTGCGCTTCTCCGCATCGGAGAGGATGAGCGATTTTCGCTCCGCGCCCATCAGGATCTTGTCCTTGGCCAGCTCGAAATCGACCATCATCACGACTTTGCGGTTTTGCCGCGCGGCATTGAGCGCGGCCTCGTTCACCAGGTTGGCCAGGTCGGCTCCGGCCAGGCCCGGCGTGCCGCGCCCCAGCACCGAAAGATCGACGTTGTCGCCGAGCGGAATCTTCTTGGTGTGCACGCGCAGGATGGCCTCGCGCCCCCCTACGTCCGGACGGCCCACCACCACGCGGCGGTCGAAACGGCCGGGCCGCAACAGCGCCGGGTCCAGTACGTCGGGCCGGTTGGTGGCCGCCACCAGGATCACGCCTTCATTCGATTCGAATCCGTCCATTTCCACCAGCAACTGGTTCAGGGTTTGCTCGCGCTCGTCGTGGCCGCCGCCCAAGCCCGCCCCGCGATGCCGGCCCACCGCGTCGATTTCATCGATGAAGATGATGCAAGGCGCGTTCTTCTTGCCCTGCTCGAACAGGTCGCGCACGCGGCTGGCGCCCACGCCCACGAACATTTCCACGAAGTCGGAACCGGAGATGGAGAAGAACGGCACGCTGGCTTCGCCCGCGATGGCGCGCGCCAGCAGCGTCTTGCCGGTGCCCGGAGGCCCCACCAGCAGCACACCCTTGGGAATGCGCCCGCCCAGCTTCTGGAATTTTTGCGGCTCGCGCAGGAATTCGATGATCTCCTGCAACTCCTCCTTGGCTTCCTCCACCCCCGCCACGTCCTTGAAGGTGACTTTTTTCTGCTGGGTGGAATGCAGCCGCGCGCGGCTCTTGCCAAAGCTGAGCGCTTTGTTCCCGCCGCTCTGCATCTGCCGCATCATGAAAATCCAGAAGGCAATCACCACGATGAACGGCGAAGCGTTGATCAGGATGGAGACCCAGCCGGAGGAACTGGTGTCCTTGGACTCCACGTTGACCCCGTTATCCTCGAGCAATTTGATGATGTCGGTGGTTTGTGACGGAAGAAAAGTGTGCAGACCGGCGCCCGCGTTGGACTTATAGGTCCCGTGAACGTCATTGCCGGTGATGGTGACCTTATCGACCGTGCCGGCTTTGACTTTCTGGACGAACTCCGTGTATGTCAGGGTCTGTTCTTTGGGCCCCGAGGTGGTGCGGACCACCACGAACAGCATGGCCACCACCAGAAATATGACTACCCAGAACAGAACCTGTTTGATATTAGAACTCACTTAACCTCCCTGCCAGCCGGGCCTGCGGGCCGAGCTCGACTTCTGCTTAATAGACGCCGCCCTGCGCGGTTGCGATTCCACCTTCTTCATTTAGGCCGACTTCGCGGATTTCCAGAATCCTGGTACTTGTGGGACCCGCCGCTACGGCTTGGGCCGGCCCAAACCGCCGTATCCAGACGATAGAGTCCCCCGAGGCCAGCACCGGCCACTGCGCACGCTCCCAAATCGGAATCCTGGCCTGATGAAAAAGCGCCTTGATCTTCGCCTCGCTGGAGTGTCCATTGGGCTGGTAGCGGTCGCCGGGGCGCCAGTTACGAAACACCAAGCCCCCGGACACTAAGTGCCCGTCGACGCGGCCCACGTTATTATTATATACGCTTCCCCGCATCCATTCCGTTCCCCGGAGTTCCACCAGTTCCAGTTGGATCTCGGGCCCGCCGTCGGGCGCGCGGACGTGGCCGGGAACGGTTACCGGCTCCTGCCAACCGAGAGGGGGAGGCTGCGGCGGCGCGAAGCGGATCCAGTCGAAGGACCGGGTGATGCCAATTCCGGGCGCCTGCACCCGTCCGTGGCCTTTGGCGGCGCGGGCCATCTCCAGCGCGCGGTCCACGTGTTCCAAGCCGATCCCGCGCAAATCGCCTTTGGCGCGCTCGATGGCGAGCCGCACCAGTCGGCGGCCGGCGGCCAGCGGCAAACGGGCGAGAGCGTCAACCGGCGCCACAACCGCGGCCCCGTCGTCGCGCAGGCGCCCGGCAGCCAGGCGCGCAAGTTCTTCTTTCCAATACGCTTCCTCCGCCAGCGCCCAGTCGGCGGTTTTGGCGAGCGTTTCCTCGATCGCGGGATTCCACTCACGCGCAAGCTGCGGCAAAAGGCCATGCCGGATGCGGTTGCGCGCAAAGCGGGCGCTCGCGTTGGTCGAGTCCTCCCGCCAGGCGATGCCGCGCGCGCGCAGCAACGCCTCGGTTTCGGCGCGTGTGACGTCGAGCAGCGGCCGCACGATGCCGTCGCCGGTCACCGGCCGAATGCCCGCCAGGCCGGCCGTGCCCGCGCCGCGCAGAAAACGGAACAGCACGGTTTCCGCCTGGTCGCTCCGCGTGTGGCCCAGCGCCACCAAGTCCACCGCGCCAGCCGCGATTTGCTCGCGAAAGAACCGCAAACGCGCTTCCCGCGCCGCTTCCTCCAGATTGCCCGCCGCCAACCCTAGCTCGGCCCGCGCCAGAATGAACGGCAATCCCATCCGCCCGGCGAGCGCCCGCACGAATTCCGCGTCCTCCCGCGACTCTTCGCCACGCAACCCGTGATCGAGGTGCAGCACCGAGAGACGCACCTCCCACCGGGCGCCAAGCGACCGCAACACTTCAAGCAGGCACACCGAATCCGCCCCGCCCGAGACCGCCACGCCCACCCGCTGCCGCGGACGGAACATGCCAAACCGTTCGATAGTCTGCGCCACGCGCTCAATCACAATTGCCGTACCCGCACTTCATTGTAGGGCTAGGGGGGAAGCAGCGCGGCGGGGAGAGGCGTGGGGAAGATGGATCCTTGAGTGGAAGAGCGTCGGTCGTGAGCGGCGCGAGGCGCGTCCGGGACAGGCGCGTCCGGACAGGCGCGTCCGGGACAGACGGGCGCGTCCGGGACAGACGGGACGTTTCCCGCAGTCTTCGGGCGCGTCCGGGACAGACGGGACGTTTCCCGCAGTCTTCGGCGACCGCCCCTACGGCAAACGCACTCGGCGAATGCCTTCGATCCTGTCGAAGCCGCGGTCGAAGGTGGCAATCCATTCCACGCCGTGATTGAACATGACGGCGGCGTCCACGGAGTCGCGCGCCGAGACCATGGCGGAGCCGCATAGAATCCCTCGCGCGCGGTCCGTGTCGGAAGCCGCGTCGATCCAAATCGATGAGCGTACACACCGCGCCCTCACTCCGCGCTCAGCTTGATGAGTTGCGCGGCGTGCTTGAGGGCCTCGGGGGTGAGCGTCTGGCCGGAGAGCATGCGGCCGATTTCGCGGGTTCGTCCGGCCGCGTCGAGCTCTTCCACCGTGGCCACCGTGCGGCCTCGAACTTCCTTTTTGTCGACCCGGTAATGATGATCGGCGAAGGAAGCAATTTGCGGCAGATGCGTCACGCATAGCACCTGGGCGGATGCGGCCAGCCGCTTCAGGCGCCGGCCGATGCCTTCCGCCGCGCTGCCGCCCACGCCGGCATCCACTTCGTCGAATACCAGCGTGCGCTGCGCTCCAGTCTCGCCCGCGCGGCGCGACGCCGCCACGCAGGTTTTTAGCGCCAGGGCGATGCGGGAGATCTCGCCGCCGGAAGCCACTTTCTCGAGCGGCCGCGGCTCCTCGCCCGGATTGGCCGAAACCAGAAACGCCACCTCATCGGCGCCGTGCTCGCTCCACGCCGCGGCGGCCATTTCCACCCGGAACACGGCGCGGTCCATGCCCAGCGGCGCCAACTCCGCCGCCACGCGCTTTTCGAGCTTACGCGCGGCCGCGGTGCGCCGCCCGGTCAGCTCTCTGGCGAGCTTTTCGAATTCCGCGGCCAGCCGCGCCTGTTCCCGCCGCAGCTCTTCCATCCGCTCGCCCGCATTCTCGACGGCCGCGACCTGCCGGCGCACCTCTTCCAGGAACTCGACCACCGCCGCCAGCGTTGCGCCATACTTGCGCTTCAACCGGTCCAGCGCGGCCAGGCGCGCTTCCACTTCTTCCAGGCGCTGCGGATTCGCCTCCAGCTTCGAGAGGTAGTCGCGCAGCCCGTAGGCCGCTTCCTGCAAGCTCAGATCGGCGGCTTTCAGGTGCTCGCGCAGTCCTTCGAGCGATGGGTCGATGCGGCACAATTCATCCACCCGCCGCGCCGCCTGCCGCGCCAGCGCCAGCGCCGATTCCGGGCTGTCATAGAGCGAGGCATACGCCGTGGCCGCGGCTTCCTCCAGGCGCTGCACGTTCTGCAACACGCGCCGCTCGCGCTCGAGCGCCGCATCTTCCTCCGGCTCGACCGAAGCGCTTTCGATTTCCCGCCGTTGGAAGGTCCACAGATCGAGCGCGCGCAGCTTCTCCTGCTCCGAGCTTTCCAGCTCCTCGAGTCCCGCCGCCGCCGCGCGCCATCCGCGGTAAGCTTCCGCCGCCTGTCCGGCGAGCTCCGCATTCCCGGCGAAATCGTCCAGCAGGTCGCGCTGCGCATCGGCCGAAAACAGAAGCTGTTGTTCGTGTTGTCCGTGGATATCGGCCAGGCAGGAGGCGAGTTCGCGCAGCAGCGCGGCGGCCACCGGCCGGCTGCCGATGAAGGCGCGCGACTTCCCGCTAGCCAGGATTTCGCGCTCGATGAGCAGTTCGCCGTCTTCCGTCTCCAGGCCCGCCGGCTCCAGAATCTTGCGCACCGCGCCGTTGTCCCGCACGTCGAAAATGCCGGCCACTCGCGCCTGCGGCTCGCCGGTGCGAATCATATCGGCGGAAGCGCGGCCGCCCAGCAGCAGCCCCAGTGCATCCACTACGATCGACTTGCCGCTCCCCGTTTCCCCGGTCAGCAGATTCAGCCCCGGATGAAAAAGAACGCGCAGCCGCTCCACTACCGCGTAATTCTCCACCACCAGCAGGAGCAGCATTCAATCGTGATTATAGCCCCCGTGGCGCGGGCAGTCTTGCCGGCTGTGTCGAGATCCATCTCGACATTTTTTTTGATTCGCGCAGCACGAATCAGCGGCGCAGGCAAAGCCGGACTTCGTCCTCAAGTCGAATGTCCGTGAGAAAATGCGGGCTAAACGAATTGCGCGGCCAATCGTCCAATACAAAAGCGGTTGCCTGGCAGCCGGTACGGCCGCGCCCCGAGTAAAGGAGAATCCGATTTATGCTGAAAGCCATCGTCCGGATCGGCCTGGCATTACTGCCCGCCGCCGCTTTGCCTGCGCAGACGCCAGCGGAGAAGTTGACATTTGAGGTTGCCTCCGTGAAGCCGGCCGCGCCGCCAGTCCCCGGACGGATGATGATGGGACAACGCGGCGGTCCCGGCACCTCCGACCCGGGGCAGGTAACGTTTTCGAATCTCAGCCAGCAGGCGCTCGTCGCCATCGCCTACGATGTGCAGGACTACCAGATTTCGGGCCCCGGCTGGCTCGCAACCGAGCGCTATGACATCGTCGCCAAAATCCCCAAGGGCGCCACCAAGGAACAGTTCCGGGTGATGCTCCAAAACCTTCTGGCGGAACGCTTCCATTTGACCCTCCATCACGAAACCAAGGATCTGCCGCAGTTCGCGCTGGTGGTGGCCAAGAATGGGCCGAAGCTGAAGGCAGCGGCTCCTCCGCCGGCCGCCGATGCTGCGGCGCCCAAGGATGGCGAGGGGCCTGGAGGTCCTCCTCCTGGTCCAGGTCCCGGGATCGGTCCGCCGCCAGGTCCTCCGCCGCCCGGCGATGGCGGCATGCGCATGACAATGGGCAAGGATGGTTTTCCGAAGCTGCCGCCCGGGGCGGGACGGGGAGGGGTCATGATGATGATGATGAATGGGCGCGCCCGCCTGATCGGCAACGGCCAGCCGATTTCCCGCCTTGCCGACGCGTTGTCACGGCAAGTGGGACGTCCGGTGACGGACAAGACCGGCCTCGCGGGCAACTACGACTTCACCTTGGATTTCGACCCCGAGGGCTCCATCGGCGGGCGTGGCATGATGCCTCCCCCGCCGCCTGGAGGAGGCGGAGATTCACCGGGAGCCAATCCGTCGGAGCCCGAGTTCGCGAGCCTATTCATCGCCTTACAGGAGCAACTCGGGCTCAAGCTGGAGCTGAAAAAAGGCCCGCTGGATCTGCTGGTGATCGACCACTCCGAAAAAGTGCCCGTGGAGAACTGAATTGCGTGCTCGGTCGGCGTGCCATCCGACCGCTCCCTCCGGCCGCAACTCCAGCGCGCAATCGGAGCCGCGACCATAGGGAGCGGGGTCGCCACAAGCAGTCACCTAATGCGCCCCCGGCTCACCAGACCTACGCCTGCTGTTGGGCGAGAGGACCGATGACCGGCAAAACCGTCGTCTTCCCCTGGAACGTCGTGATCAACAAATAGATCCACAGCACGAAGCACGCCAGGCTGTACAGAGAGTGGATGCCGAAGCCGATGAACCACATGTGCAGGATCGACAGCACGATGCCGAGCGCGATCGAGCAGACTACCATCGCCACGAAGAGAAAGATGGATTGAAATGCGTTGAAGCGGACGCTCTTGTTCTGGTTGTAAGGCGCGATCACCAGAAACACGATGGCCGGTATCAGCAGGTAGCAGAGCGCCGAAGCGGCGTTATCCGCCATCGGCGCGGCGCTCACCACGGGTGGCGCGCCGGCCGGCGGAGCCGCGCCAGCGCCCACCGGAGCGCCACATTTGGGACAGAATGCTCCATCAGCCTGAGTACCACAGCTTGCACAAAACGGCATAAGACAACCTCCTTTAGAAGTCGCACCAAATCTGGCCGGATAGGAGCAGATTATTTTCCCAACCCGCCATGCCAGGCGTTCAGGAACTGTGCGGCCCACCCGCCCAGCCACAGTACCACAGCCGCGGCGCCATAGGCCAGACCGCCGCGCCCAATCCAACGCCGCGCGGCCGCCCGCGAAGCCGGCCGCCAGCCCGGTGCCACCGCGGCGTACCCGAGCAGAGCCACTGCCATCGCCAGCGCGCCTAAAACTAAAACCGGACCAGCCGGCATGATGTGCCAGGCCGCGCCCAGATCTCCATGAAGCGCCAACACCGTGCTGCGGCTGAGACCGCAGGTAGGGCACGGCAGCCCCGTAGCTCGGCGAAAAGCGCAGGCGGCGAGGATCGGCTTGCCCAGGAAATAAACCCGCTCCGGGCCGGCGGCCAGCAGGACGCGCGCCAGCGCGGCATCCGCCAGAATGGTCGCGCCAACCACCGCCGCCACAGGCGATCGCGAGCCAGCCGAATCCATCACACCCCCTGCGGATTGTTGACCACGTAACAGTTCACGGCCTTGTCGTGCAGCGTCTGGCCGCGCTCGTCCCACAAGGGCCACAGCATATCGAGCAGTGGCAGGAACGGCACAAACGACAGCCCCACGCGCACCACCAGGCGCAGGAACGCCGTCCCCTGCGAGAGTAGATTGCCGGCAGCATCCACCACCTTGATGTGCACCACTCCTTGCCCGATCGAGTAGCCGCGCAGCGCAATCAGGTACACGCCGTTATACAGGCCGACCAGCAGAGTGGCGACTGGAAACAGCAGGAAGAACATGCAGCACATGCCGCCAAAAGCGCCGTGGCCGGCCAGTCCGGCGATCCCGGCCAGCATCGCCGCGGCGAAAAAATAGAGGATCGCCATGCCGACTCCCACCAGGAGGCCGTCGATGATGAAGCCGACCGCACGGTTGCCCCAACTGGCGTATCCGGCGGCGAACACCGCGGGGTACGATCCGGCGGCAGCGGCCGGTGGACCCGGCGCCGGCACTGGCGCGCGCTGTTGCGCCGCCCCGCACGTTGGGCAGTAGGCCGTACCGTCGGCCATGGAGGAACCGCAGTTTGGACAGAACATGTCTTTTCGGTTACCGACGATTTACATTACATCTTTTGCAGCCGCCAGGGAAGCGAAATCAGCGGCCCGGCGCGCCCAACACAACCAGGGGGATGATGGCGCCCAGCGCGGCGCCCACGATCAGCGCCACGTTGCCGGCGCCGAGGAACGCAGCCAGCAGGCCGGCCAGCGATCCCAACCCCGCGCCTACCACGGCGATCATGATTCGTTTGCCCATTCGCAGTCGGGTTTCGTCGCGCGCCTTCGATAGCCGAACTCTATTTCTTGTCCGGTTGGCCGGTGATGTAGACCGTATCGCCCGGATGCACCAGCTTGTAGCGGTCGCGGATTTCGAGCTCCTGCGCGGACGGGTCGTTCTTCAGCCGGTTGATGTGTTCGCGCTTGCGCTCGATCTCGCGCGCCAACTGGGCATTGCGGTCTTCCAGACGCTGAATCTGCTTTTGCCGGGCCAGCACGGAGGGAATACCGCGCGCTCCGCTGAGAGTCGCCACCGCGTAGGTGGCGGCCATCAGGAAGACCACAATATATGCAGTTCGGCTAAACGGCGCTTTCATCCGAGGAGTGCCTGGAAGATAATAGTAACACCGCAGTGGATTTCTTCAACGCACTTTTTTCATGACTGACAAAATCGTTGTATTCAGCACCTGCGCTTCTCTGGAAGAAGCCGAAAAGCTGGCGCGCCTGGTGGTGGAGCGGCGTCTGGCTGCGTGCGCCAGCATTGTGCCGAACGTGCGCAGCTATTACCGCTGGCAAGGCGCGGTGGAGACGGCCGGCGAATACCTGCTGGTGATCAAATCGGCGCGGCCGGAGTTCGCGGCCCTCAGCGCCGCCATCGAGCAGACGCATTCCTATCAAGTGCCGGAGGTGCTCGCGGTCCCCGTGGTGGACGCGTCCGCCCCCTATCTGGCCTGGCTCGAGGCGAGCCTGGGCAAGACCGTGGACGATTCCCAGTGACGGCCGCGAGCTCTTCCGGCAGGCTCAATCCATGCCTGGCGCTGATCTTCGACATGGACGGTGTGGTGATCGATTCCAACCCGGTGCACCGCGAGGTCTGGGCAGCTTACAATCGCCGCTTCGGCGTCGAGACCACCGAGGCCATGCTCGAGTGGATGTACGGCAAGCGCAACGACGAAATTGTCCGAGATTATTTCGGCCAAGACCTCTCTAATGAGGAAGTGACGCAACGCGGCGCTGCCAAGGAGCGGCTGTATCGGGAGACCATCGCCGGCCGCGTGGAACAGATGCTGGTGCCGGGTCTGCAGGCGTTTTTGCGGGAATACCACGGCGCCCGCATGGCTGTGGCCACCAATGCGGAACCGGAAAACGTCGCGCTGGTGTTGGATGAAGGCCGGTTACGCCGGCATTTTCAGGTGGTTTTGGATGGCCACCAGGTAAGAAAGGCGAAACCGGACCCGGAGATCTATCGCCTGGCGGCCCAGCGGCTGGGTGTCGCCGAGGCGAATTGCATCGTCTTTGAGGACTCGAAATCGGGCGTGCAGGCGGCCCGCGATGCGGGGATGAGGATAGTAGGAATATTAACTACGGAAGATAACTTGCCGTACGTTAACATTTGTGCCAATAATTTTCTAAGCGAGAATTTGCGCACGTGGCTCGCTCGCCAACAATGCGTGTCTTGAATGGCTTAGCGCTCCTGCTGCTCGCCTTGCCGGCGGCCCGGAGTGGCTTGGCCCAGACCGCGCTCACGCTCGGAGAGCTCAATGCCCGCACCCCGCGGGATTACGGAGCGGCGCATTTGCGGGAGGACGTGTCGATCCGGGGCACCGTCAACGCTTTGCCTTTCCACTTCCCCGAGTACACCATCCTGACTATCCAGGATGGCGCTGCGGGCGCGGCATTGCACACGCCGGTCGCCTCCCCGCTGCTGGACGATTTCCGTCCGGGTGATGTGGTGGAAGCCACCGGGAGCGTGATCACCCTTGGCGGCATGGTGATGGTGGACGCGGTGCGCGCCACGAAGGTGTCTCGTGCAGCCGGGTTCCAGGCAGCCACGGCGACCATCGAGGATCTCCACCGGTTCTCGGCGTTCGGCAAGTTGGTGCGGACCAAGGGACGCCTGGTCGGAAGAGGCTCTACCACCGCCGGCCCTTTCCTGCTGATCGGATCGGATCAGGATTTCTACAGGATTTTCTTCCCCGTGCGCGACGAGCGGCTCTACCCGGCGTTGCCTCAGATGTCGCCCGGGGACGAAATCGAGGCTGTCGGCGTAGCCTTCCAATACGCCGCGGGAAAGCCTCCCTACAACCGGGGGTTCGAGTTGCTGGCGACCGCGCCGCCCGTGGTCATCCCGGCGGTCTCCGGCTGGTGGTGGTCGCCGTTGGCGGTGCTGGCGGCGGTGCTCGCGGTAACGTGCGCGGCGTTGTTGATGGCCGCTCGCGAGCGGCGCTTGCGCCGCCAGCGCGAGTTGCTGCGAACCACGTATCAACTGGGAGAGGAGATCTTCGGCGCGGCATCCATCGCGAAGATCCAGAAGCGGCTGGACGAAGGCCTGCCGCTGGTGTTGGGTGTGACGCGGGTGCGTCTCTACCGGTACAACCGGAGCGCTAAGCAGCTCGACGCGGTGGGCGCCGGGCACGGAGATCTCGGGTCGATTTCGCTCTCCGCGCCACCCGACGGTCCGCAGGCGGGAGCGGCGGCCTGCTTCCACTACCGTAGCCTGCTGGCGATACCGGACGTGAGCCGCAGCCCGTTCCCGGTTTCGGCAGGCGAAGGGCAGCCGAATCCCAAGTCGCTTCTGTTCGTCCCGATGATGGCGCAGGGCGAGGTGGCCGGCGTGCTGGAACTGGACCAGGACGACCGGGTGCGCGATTTTTCCGCCGCCGAGCAATCGCTGGCGCAGCACCTGGGCAACCAGGTCGGCGTGGCGTTGCGCATGCTGGATCAGCGCTCGGTGCAGGAACAGCTTTCCCGCACCGAGAAACTGGCGGCGGTAGGCCGCCTGATTTCGAGCATCGTGAACGAGTTGGAACAGCCGCTGGCGTCCATTCAGGAACTCGCCGGACAGGCGCGGGAGCGGGCGCGGCAGGCGCCGGTCGAGCGCGAATTAGCGGGCATCGGGGCCGAGGCGCAAAAGGCCGCCTCGGTGGTGGCCCGGCTGGTCACCTTCGCCTCGTCCGAGCAGGTCGAGGCACGCCCGGTTGCGGTGGGAGACCTGCTGCGCAGCCTGATCGAGTTCCGCGAAAGCGATTGGAAGGCTTCCGGCATCCGCGTGCACGACGTGGTTTTCCGCGAGCCCCTGAAGGTACTGGGGTCGCACGGGCAACTCGAGCAGGTGTTCCTGAACCTGCTGGTACACGCGGAACAGGCGCTGGCCAACGCACCACAGAAAACCCTGACCATTCGCACCAGCGTTCTCGCCAAGCGGCTGCTGGTGGAGATCTCGTTTTCGGTGCCCGGCGAGTGGCGCAACGCGGAGGAAACCGCGTCGGTGCTCGGGCTTACGCAGAGCGTGGTGGCCGGCCACGGCGGCGAGGTGCGCCTGATCGAGAAGAACAACAGCGAGCCGCGCTTCGAGGTGGAGTTGCCGCTGGCCGGGCGCGAGCGTGCCACCTCTGCCGCCGAAGCGGCCAGACCCGAAGACGCTCCGCGGCGCATGACGGCCCTGGTGATCGAACCCGACGAAGCGGTGGAACGGCAGTTGCTGACCCTGCTCGAGCGAAGCGGCGCGCGCGCGATTCCGGTGAACAACGCCGATACGGCGCTCGAACTCGCCGGCCGCGCCCGCATCGACGCGGCTTTCTGTTCGGTGCATGCCCACGGCTTGAACTGGGTCGAGCTGTCCGAACGCATGCGGCCCCGCGTGGGTGCGTTCGTTCTGATGCCCGACCGTTACGACGCCGAGCTGGCAGCCGACTTCGAGGGCGAAAACTGTTTCGTCCTTCCCAAGCCGATCCAGGAGGCGGAACTAGCCGACATTCTGGACTTCGCCGAACGCGCCCCGCTGGCCAAAGTCGTCTCCATCAAGAACGGCGTCGCATAGAACCTGAATTCCGAGCCGTGGCGCGGCCTTTTAGGCTGCAGAGCCGAGATTCATCTCGGCTTTTCTTCCGGCGTTGAATGGGCGATAAGCCCACGCAAGTTCTCCTCCGGCAGACCCATATTCCGCGCAGTCGGCGCAACTCGCCCTGCGGTGAAGCCAAAAAAAGGTCCTGAGAAGATGCGCGCGGACCAGCGACTTTATATTCGAAAGGCGTTTGAGCGAGCGAAAGGAGCAACCTCAGTGGCCGGCGCCAGAGCTTTCCCTCGCCTTCCTATCTGGCTGGTGCCGCTGGCGTCCGTGTGCGCGGCGTCGCAGCTCGGTGCCCAGCCGTCAGCCGGCCCAACCTGGTCCGAGCAGCAGGAGTTGGTTGCTTCCGATGGCGCAACGGGCGATCAATTCGGCAACTCCGTCTCGCTCGGCGGAAACACCGCGGTGATCGGCGCAGCCGACAGGAATGCATACCAGGGTGCCGCCTACGTGTTCGTCCAGAGCGGCGGCGTATGGACCCAGCAACAGGAGTTGATGGCTTCCGATGGCGCGGCGAACGACGCTTTCGGCAGCTCCGTATCGGTGAGTGAAGATACCGCCGTGATCGGTGCGTCCGGCAAGAACAACGGCCAGGGTGCCGCGTACGTGTTTGTCCGTTCCGGTGGCGTATGGAACATGCTGCAGGAGCTGACCGCTTCCGATGGCGCGGCGCGCGACAATTTCGGTTGGTCCGTCTCGCTCGATGGGAATACCGCGCTGATTGGGGCTACGGGCAAGAGTGAATCCGTGGGTGCCGTGTACGTCTTTGCGCTCACCGGCGGGACGTGGCGCCAGCAGCAGATGCTGAACGCCTCCGACGGCGCGGTGGGGGACAAGTTCGGCTGCTCCGTCTCGTTGAGCGGGAACATGGCGCTGGTAGGTGCGGCTGGAAAGAACAGCGCCGCGGGAGCCGCATACGTGTTTGCCGAGAGCGGCTCGGCGTGGGCCGAGCGGCAGGAGTTGATCGCTCCCGACAGCGCGCCGGGCGACTGGTTCGGCGGTTCCGTGTCGCTGAGCGGGACCACCGCATTAATCGGGGCTTGGACAAAGTCCCTCGCTTCACAAGCCCAACAGGGAGCCGCGTACGTGTTCGTCGAAAAAGACGGAGCGTGGAGCCGTCAGCAGGAGTTGACCGCCTCCGATAGCGCGGCGGGCAACTCTTTCGGCGCGTCGGTTTCTTTGACCGGGAACGCGGCCGCCATCGGGGCTTCGGGCAAGGCTGTCGATCAGGGAGCCGTGTACATATTCGCGCCGAGCGGCGGCGTTTGGAGCCAGATCCAGGAATTGACCGCCTCCGATGGCACAGCTTACGATGGATTCGGCTATTCGGTATCGCTGAGCGGCGGCACGCTAGTCGCCGGGGCTCTCAACAAGGCCGTCAATTGGCAAGCCTTCCAGGGATCCGCGTATGTGTTCGCCGGCGCGCAACCCGTCATCACTGGCGTGATCAGTGCGGGGGCATATGGCGCTTTGCCTGCCGCCGCGTCAGGCAGTTGGGTCGAGATCTACGGGTCGGACCTGGCGCCTGCCACGCTCATCTGGACCGCCGCGGATTTCGTTGGCGACACCGCCCCCATGGCGCTCGACAGCGTGCAAGTGACCGTCGGCGGACAACCGGCGTTCGTCGAGTATGTCTCGCCCGGCCAGGTGAATGCGCAGGTGCCTTCGAACATCGGCACGGGCTCTGTGCCGCTGACGGTCACCAGCGGAGGCGTCACCAGCGCTCCGGTGAATCTCACCGTGAGTGCGGCTGAGCCGGGCCTGCTCGCTCCGCCTGCGTTCAAGATCGGCGCCAACCGATACGTGGTGGCGCAGTTACCCGATGGGACCTACGTTCTTCCGGCCGGCGCGATCCCGGTTGCTTCGCGTCCCGCTCATCCCGGCGAGCAGATCGTGATCTACGGAACGGGCTTCGGCCCGGTGGTCCCGAACACACCGGCAGGCCAGATCGCCATCGGAACCACTCAACTCTCAATGCCTTTGCAGTTTCTGTTTGGAGAGACCCCGGCAGCACAAGTTCCTTACGCGGGCCTGACGCCCGGCTCGGTCGGGCTGTATCAGTTCAACATCGTAGTGCCGCAAGTGCCGGATAGCGATCTGGTGCCGCTTGCGTTCACTCTGGGCGGCGTGCCCGGCACCGAGACGCTCTACACCGCCGTACATCACTAAGCCACATCGGTAAGACAGACGATCGGTTTTTGTCGTCTGTCGGGATAGCCGCCGGCCCACGAAACTCCGTGAACCCCGGTAACGCCGGCGATCTTGTCGCCGGCGATTTGCCCGCGGGTTCCCGGACCTTCGAGGCGTTTTTTCACTAGGTCACGCGCTGGCGCGACAGACCGGAAACCCCGATGGCCGCCCTATCCCTACGCGCCCAAATGCTGCGCCAGGAACGGCAGGCCGCGCTTGCCCCAGAAGCCGTGCGGGCCATCGAAGACTTCGAGCTCCGTGCGGCCGGCGGCGCCAAACACTTCGTAGACTTTCTTCACGCGGTCGAAGCTCGCCCTGGTCGCTGCGATCGGAAAGATATCGTCGTGTAGTCCGCCTTCGGCAAACAGGGCGCGCGGCGCTACCAGGCCGGCCACGTCATACATCTCCGCCCAGTTGAGTATGCCCGGCACGTAATTATCGATGCAGTGCGACAAGCTCATGATGCTGTCGCGGAAGGTGTTCAGCGAGGAGCTGGCCAGCGCGGCGCGCACCCTGGTATCGAGCGCCGCGGTGAACAGCGTGCATGTACCGCCGCCGGAACAGCCCAGGCAGCCCACGCGCGTGGCGTCCAGTTCCGGGCGGGTGGCGATCCAGTCGATGGTGCGCATGGTGTCATAGACACGCCAGCCGAGCATGGTCTGGCCGAGCAGCAGCGCCGAGCCGGCGGCGGGCTGGCAGGCGGTAGCCGTCAGGCCCTTGGCCTTGGTGAGGGCGTCGCGGCGGCAGCCGAACGCCATCGGTTCGATGGCTACCGCGGCCATGCCATGCTCGACAATCTGGATGGCGTAGTCGTACTCGTAAGGACCTTTCACGGTGCGGTCGCGGCCATGTTCGTCGATGCCGGCAATATCGTCCACGCCGCGGCCATGGCCGGGAATCGCGATCACCGGCGCGAAGGGCCCGCGCGTCTTGGGCGTCAGCAGGTAACCCAGCACCCAAACGCCGGGCCGGCTCTCGAAGACGAACTTCTCGCGGCGGTAAGCGGGATATTCGCGCTGCTCCAGCGTCTGCGCGTGGAGCGGCGTGCTCTCGGCGGGAAAGCCGCCAATCAACTCGGCGATTTTGGCGCGCAGGTCTCGCTGCCAGGTCTCCGCTTCCACGCGCGTGGTGGCGCGGAAAGTCATCCGCAGCGGGGCAGCGTCATGCAGCTTCAGGGTGTAAAGCACGGGGTCGAAGCCGGCGGCGTCCACTTTGTTCTCAAAACCGTCGAGAGCGCCGGCGTACTGGGGCGGGGTTGGCTCGGCGGGAGCCGTGTCCAGCGCCACCGCGCCAACCATGGCGAGTTTACCGAGATCGCGTCGCGTCATGGTCCAATCATATCGCCCGCTCTATGAGCTGTGAGAGAAATCGGTTGGCAGGCGGAAGCGCCTGCCCCACTTTGGCGGTCGAAGGCAGGCGCTTCCGCCCGCCAAACTACCACTCGCCGGCGTTTCGCGCGTTTGGAAACAATGGTTAAGATAGGTGGGGAGACCAGATTGAAGAAGCTCGCCGTGCTGTTGCTGGTGGTGGCAACCGCTGTAATCGCTTGGGGAATTCTGCGCAAGAGCCGTCCGCCGACAGTCGGTTTCGCGCGCGTCCAGCGGCAAACCCTGGTGAGCACGCTGCCCACTAATGGCAAGGTCGAGCCGTATCAATGGCAGCCGGTCCGCGCCGAAACCGCCGGCTTGTTGAGCAGACTGGCGGTGCATGAAGGCGAACTGGTAGCGCAAGGAGCGGTGCTGGCCGAAATCAGCGACCCCACGCGCGCGGCCGATCTCGAAGCCGCCCAGGCGCGCGTGGATGAGGCGCGCGCTCGTCTGGCCTCGCTCGAACAGGGGGGCCGTCCGGCGGAACTCACCGAGATCGATAACAGTCTGGCGCGGGCGCGTTTCGATCTCGAGAAGGAACAGAAGGATTACGAAGCGCTGAAACGCCTGCAGGATCATGAAGCCGCTACCGCTCACGAGGTCGAGGACCAGGCCGACAAGGTGCGGCAATCGCACATCGAAATCGACGGTCTGGAGAAACGGCGCAAGGCGCTGGTGGGCGCGACCGACGTGGATGCCGCGCGGGCCCGGCTGGCCGATGTGCAAGCGGCGCTCGACGCGGTGCGCGCTCATGCGGCGGCGGCCGTGCTGCGCGCGCCGCTGGCCGGACAAGTGTATGGGCTGCTGTTGCGGCAGGGCGCCTATTTGGCCGCCGGCGATCTGCTGGCCAATGTCGGACGCCTCGACCGCGTGCGGGTCTGGCTCTATGTCGATGAGCCGCTCCTCGGCCGCGTGGCGCCTGGCCAGCCGGTCACCATCACCTGGGAAGCCCTGCCGGGAAGGCAGTGGCGCGGCGCGGTGGAGAAAATGCCGGCTGACATTCGGCCGCTGGGCTCGCGCCAGGTGGGTGACGTAGTCTCCGTGATCGACAATCCCGGCCGCGAGCTGTTGCCCGGCACCAATGTGGATGCCGAGATTCGCACGGGTGTTGCCGATGGCGCGCTGGTGATTCCCAAGGAGGCCCTGCACCACGATGCCGCAGGCGACTGGGTGTTCCGCCTGGAGGGCGACCACGTGGAGCGGCGCGTGGTGAAGACCGGCAACTCCACCGTGACCCAGGTGCAAGTGACCGCTGGCCTGGCCGAAGGCGATGCCGTAGCCATGCCCACCGATGTGCCGCTGGCCGACGGCGCGAAGGTGACGCCGGGAATATAACGCGCTGAGAGCCTATGTTTTCGGCAGCGCGGGCGGTCTTTGCCGCCGGTGTTTTTCGAGCCACTGTCCACAGCGTCCGCCCCACAGATTCTGCATTGCCGAAACTCGGGAAACGTATGCGGCATTGGGCGCTTACGGCCCCAGCAGCTTGCGGTCGCGCATCCAATCGAGCAATCGGTCCGGCCAGTTGCCAACCGGCAGTTTCGACCGCAGGCCGAAGCCATGGCCGCCGCTCCCATAGATGTGCATTTCCGCCGGCACCTGCTGCTTCTCTAAATCCAGGTAAAGGTTGACGGTCGTCACCACGTGCGAGCGGTCGTCGTCGGCGCAAACCAGAAACGTCGGCGGCGCGTCCTTGGGCACCGTGATGGTTCCCGGCCGGTAGCCCGGATACACCACCACCGCGAAATCGGGGCGCGAGCTGGCCCGGTCAATCGGATCGGCCGCATCGGCGTTGCCCGCGTCGAACCGCGTCTCCATCAGCGCCGCCACTTCGCCGCCCGCCGAGAATCCCATGATCCCGATCCGCGCCCGGTCCAAGCCCCATTCGGCGGCCCGGCTGCGCACCGTCCGCATCGCCCGCGCCGCATCCGCCAGGGCGTTCGCTTCCACCGTGTAATGTGAGCCCGGCGCGCGCGCCAGCCGGTACTTCAGCACGAACGCCGCGATCCCGTTGCGGTTCAGAAAATCGGCGATCTCCCAGCCTTCCTTGTCGATCACCAGTTGCGAATGCCCGCCGCCCGGCGCCACCACCACCGCCATCCCGCTGGCCTTCTCCTTCGGCGGCAAGAACACGTAAATCGATGGGTAATGCACCACCGTGAAATTGCTCGGCAGCCTGGCGTCTCCCTTGAAGACTTCCGCCGCCGTTTCCCCCTCCGATCCCGGCGCGCCCTTGGGCCAGAGCCGTATCTCCTCTCCCCGTTCGGCGGCCAGCGCCGCCGCCGCGACAAACATGGTCAACATCCACCGCCCTCGCATGATCCCTCCCGGTCCCTACCACCCTATCACGCGCTCACTTTCGTAACGCCGGCTGTCTTTGCCGCCGGTTCCTTGCGCGCCCCGCCGGCAGACCGAGGTAGGGCACGCTTTAGAGGTTGCTGAAAAACACCAAAAGCATCAGGGCCACGGATAAACATAGATTGAAAAGAACTGGTAACTGCGTCTTTTCCTCCGTGTCTCAACGAAGGCGTTCACCGCATTATCCGTGTTTATCTGTGTTCTTCCGTGGCTCGGATTGGTTTTCGCTCTTCTTCTGCGGCCCGCCCTATCCCTTGAGAAACTGCCCGATGGCCCTCGTGGCCTGGCGGATGCGCTGCTCGTTTTCGACCAATGCGAACCGCACGTGCCCTTCGCCCAGCGGGCCGAATCCGATGCCAGGCGAAACCGCGACCAGCGCTTTTTCCATCAGCAGCTTGGAGAACTCGAACGACCCCAGATCGCGGTAGCGCTCCGGCAGCGGCGCCCACAGGAACATCGACCCGCGCGGCTTCTCCACCGGCCACCCTGCGCGTTTCAGCCCCGTCACCAGCACGTCGCGCCGCTTCTGATAGTTGGCGCAAATCTTGCGCGTATCCGCCTCGCACTCGCGCAGCGCGACAATCGATGCGATCTGAATCGGCTGGAACACGCCGTAATCCAGGTAGCTCTTAATCCGCGCCAGCGCCGCGATCATCTTCGGGTTGCCCAGGCAATATCCCACCCGCCAGCCCGCCATGTTGTAACTCTTCGACATGGAGAAGATCTCGACCGCGATCTCCTTGGCGCCATCCACCTGCAAAATGCTGGGCGGCCGGTAACCGTCGAAGCCGAGATCGGCATAAGCGAAATCGTGGATGATCATGGTGCCGTGCGCCGCCGCGAGGCGCACGATTTCTTTCATGAAATCCAGATCCACGCACACCGTGGTGGGATTGTGCGGGAAGCTAATGAGAAGCATCTTCGGCTTGCGCGTTGCCGTGCGGTAGAAATCTTCGAGCGCATTCAGGAACGTCGGCGCATCGGGCATCGGCAGCACCTCGGCGGTGCCTTCGGCCATGATCACGCCGTATTGGTGAATCGGGTACGCCGGGTTCGGCGAAACCACCACATCGCCCGGACCCACGGTGGCGAACAACAGGTGCGCCAGGGCATCCTTGGCGCCGATGGTGACGATGGCTTCGCGCTCCGGGTCCAGCTCCACGCCGTAATTAGTGAGATAGCGCTTGGTGATTTCCTCGCGCAGCCGCGGAATTCCGCGCGATTGCGAGTAGCGATGGTTGCGCGCGTTGCGTGCGGCCTCCACCAGCTTCGCCACCACCACACGCGGCGTAGCCCCATCCGGGTTGCCCATCCCCAAATCGATAACGTCGATCTGGGCCGCGCGCGCCTTGGCGCGCATCTCGTTGATCACCGCGAATACGTATGGCGGCAGCTTCTGAATTCGATAGAAGTCCTGTGAAGTTTCCGGCAATGTGATTGTTTCTGGCACTGCAATTATTTTACGACGCCGGGAGCGTGAGGCTGCGGCGCGGCCTCAGCCCCTAGTCCCTGGTAACTTACGAACGCCAACCGTCGGCTGTCTGGGGACCATGCATGCCCAACGAGCGTTCCTGGTCCGCCGATCAGTTTGGCGAGTACTCGAATTCGCCCATCGGCCAGGGTCATCACCCGCAGCGTGATCTCCGCGGCTGACACCTCGGGAAAATGCGAGCCGCGGTGCTGCGGAGTCAGAAACGCGACCAGCCGCCCGTCAGGCGAGACAGTCGGGCTCCAGCTGCCCGCACCGTCCTTGGTAACCTGTTCCGGTCGCGAACCGTCGGGACGCATCCGCCAGATTTCCCCTGCGCCCGAGCGGTCGGAATTGAAGTAAATGTATTCTCCGTCCGGCGAGTACTCCGCCGAACCGCTCGCATCAGTCGCGGCTAGGTGCGTTTCCGCGCCGCCGGCGGCGGGAGTCGTGTAGATGCCTAATTCAGTGCCACGACCGCCAATGAAAACTATGGTCTTCCCGTCGGGCGACCAGCCCTGAAAGTAAGACGGGGATTGTGCCGCGACGCGGCGGGGGGCGCCGCCGCCAACAGGTACCACGTAAATGTTCACCTCGCGGTCGTTGGTGAAGGCTAGCATCGTGCCGTCCGGCGAGATGCCATGGAGGCACCTGGAATCGATGGACCCAGTGTCGATGGCCCTTGGCTCGCCACCAGCTACGGGCACGCTCTCGATTCGGCCGCCAAGGCTGAACAGCAGTGACGCACCATCCGGAGCCCAGCTTGCCGCATCAATAGCGGACTCGGGCCAGGGTGCAGCGAAGATCACCCGCCGATCCGTGGAAGCCACGTCGATGGTTTCGAGAGTGCTGTACTGCTCGGACACCTCAGGTGAAAGGGCACCCAGCGCGACACTTGCGAACTCCGCCCTCTCCACCGCATCCTTGTTGTGCGCGCAAACTCCCAGCCCCACATAAAACGCCCCCGTCAGCGGCACCCGCATCGAGCCGCCCGCAAACTGGAACTTGCCATCCTCGCCCGCCAGCCACATCGTGAACTCATCGCCGTATTTCTGCAGGCGCAATTTCTTCGGCGCGGAAATGTTGGATTGGATTTCGTGCGTATCCGCGCCCTTGGCATCGCGCGATTGGAGCGACGTCAACCCGACGCCATGCAGCGCCACATCGGCATATGCCGAATCCGCGTCCAGGCTCTGCCGCGCCATCAGCATCGCCTTCTTGTGCGGATCTCCGCCTTGCCCAAGCACGGAAATGTCGGCCGTCAGCGTGAAATCTCCCTCCATCTTTTTCCAGACGAACTGGAACGCGTCCGCCGTCGCCCACACGTTCTCGCCGCTGCCGCTGATGGTGTAGCTGCGCTTCGCCGCATCGTACACGACGGAGCCCGGATGCAGAACCGTGCCCACGTCCGTGTGATCTGTGAACAGGCCGATCGGCTCAGCCGCCTGTGCCTGCGCGCGGCCGCCAGTCGCCGTTAGAAGACACCCGCACATCGCCCATCGCGCGCTTCGCCAATTCATCGAAAACACCTCTACAGCTTAGATTCGCACGCCCACGGCCGCCTGGAGCATCCACTACCGGTAACGCCGGCGATCTTGTCGCCGGTTCTTTGCCAGTGTTCGAACGGGCCGCCAGACCGCTCCCAAGAAAAGCACCGGCGGCAAAAGACCGCCGGCGTTACCAGCCGTTACCTGCCTCACGAGCAATTTCGGTAAGAATCTTACCGTTTTTCTTCGGAAACAAAGGAGTTAGTCGCTGCTTTTGGTAAGATTCTTTCCAAAACCGGGCGTTGGCAGGTCGGGGACCTGCCTCACTTCTACTTCGCCCCGCAGGCTTCGGGCTTGGGAATCTTCTGGTCCGCGTTTTTGCTGTAGCACCAGCCGATCAGCGCGTCCGGGTAGCGGCCGGCATTGGCGCGGCGCAGATCGTCCAGGTTGATCTGCTTGAACTCGAATTGAATGGAGCCGTCCGACATCACGGTGGCCAGCAGGTAGCCATACACATCGGTGCGGGCAATCGTCCCGCCTGAAACGCCCGGCGGCAGCCGGTAACGCACCGCGCCGGCTGTTCCCACAATCCATCCCGGCAGCACCTGGTCGCCCCAGTAGGACGTGCGGTAGACATCGTCCATGATGAAGTGCGAGTGGCTGGCCAGCACGTACACCCGCTTGCCCCTCTGCTGCAAATCACAGAGCATGCTGTAGACCTCGCGGCCGGTTTCGATTCCCGCGCCGGAATCGCACATGCTGTGGCTCAAGCCCTTGCTGCCCGGCAGCGCCTCATGCATCCCGGCGACCACCGTCACAATGTCGCCGTTTTTCCGGTCGGCGGCGAGGCGCGCGCGAATCCACTTCATCTGCTCCGCGTCGAAGCTGTTGCCGGCGTTATCGAGCGACAAGAAATCCGTGTGATTCATGACCCAGTGATAATACGTGCGAACGCCGGGCGCGTCGCCATCGGCCCGGCGCTGCGCGGCCAGGCGCGGGCTGTTCAGATAGCTTTCGAACTGAGCCACGTATCCGTCGCGCGTCTGGGGAAAAATCAACTCGTGATTTCCGATGCCCAGGAAAACTTCCAGCTTGCCGAAAGGATGAAGCTGATGCTCGATAAAATCCGGCCACGCTTTCTGCAAGTAGTTGATGATGCTGAGGTGCGGGGCGTCCAGGTGCAGTTCGTGCGGTGGCGCCATGTCCTCATCGAAATCGTAGATGGCGCGGAAGTCGCCCAGGTGCCAATAGAAGCTGGCTCCGCTCGCCACCACCTGCCCGGCGATGGCGGGCATCACCACGTCGCCGCAATTGCGCGAATCGCCGGAGACGGCGAACTTCCACACCGGGGCGGGCGGATTCTGCGCCGCAAGGCACACAGGAAGCGCCAGCAGCAGAAGCAGTTTCATGGCAGGAACGCGGTTCGTCGTCACGGAAACCTCCGCGGAGGCGGCGGCAACCCGATCGGCTCGCGCGTCCACCCCACCTTAGCTTTGTAGCACAGCTTTGTGGCGTAACGACGCCCGATCGCAACGGGACGGCGAAGCCAGTTTGCTATGCTGAGATTTGACCCGCTCTACCCTGCTCCGCCTGGCGCTGCCGCTCGCGTTGACAGCCGCTGCCGCGGCTCAATCGACGCTGGTCGATGCCATGAGCCAGGAACTGGCGCGCAATTTTCAGGCGCTCAAGGACAAGGCCGAGCCTCCGCCGTACTTTCTGAGTTACGAAATCACCCAGGAAGACGCCTATAACGTGTCCGCGTCGTTGGGTGCGATCGATTCGACGGGTGGCGGGAAATCGCGAACGCTGGATGTTTCGGTCCGCGTGGGCTCGCCGAAACTGGACAACTACCACCGCGTGCGCGGAGCCGGCGGAGGCGCCGCGCAATTCACATCCGGATCGCAGATCACCTACGAGGACAATGTCAATTCCATCAAGCACCGCTTGTGGGAGGAGACCGATCGCGCCTATCGCGCGGCGGCCGAGCGGCTGATCCGGATCGAGACCAACACCCAAGTGAAAGTGGCGGAAGAGGATGCCTCGGCCGATTTTTCCAGCGCGCCGCGCGAGGTTTCGCTCGCCGCGCCCGTGAAGCTCAAGTTCGACAAAGAGGAATGGACCGGCCGCATTCGCAAGCTCTCCGAGCGGTTCCGCAATTACCCCGGCGTGCTCACCAGCCAGGTGTCGGTTTCCGTGCAGGCCGAAACGCGCTACTTCGTGAACACGGAAGGAACGCGGCTCGCCTTTGGCCGCGGCTACGCGCGCATCTTCATTTCCGCTTCCGCCAAGGCCGCCGATGGCGCCGACGTGGCCAACTTCCAGAGCTTCGAAGCGGAAGACGCGGACCACCTGCCGGACGACAAGACCGTGCTGGCGGGGATCGACCGAATCGGCAAAGACGTGACCGCGCTGCTGAGCGCGCCCGAAGCCGAGCCGTTCGTGGGACCCGCGATTCTCTCCGGCAGCGCGGCGGGCGTGTTCTTTCACGAGATCTTCGGCCATCGCATCGAGGGCCACCGGCAGAAGGATGAGAACGAGGGGCAGACCTTCACCAAGAGCGTCGGCACCGAGGTGCTGCCCAGTTTCCTGTCGGTGATTTTCGATCCCACGCGGCACTCGGCCGCGGGTGAGGACCTTTTCGGCTGGTACGATTACGACGACGAGGGAGTCAAGGCGAAACCGATGACCGCCGTCGAAAACGGCGTGCTCAAGACTTTCCTCATGTCCCGTTCGCCGATTGCGGGTTTCGGCCAGTCGAACGGTCACGGCCGCCGCCAGCCCGGTTATGAAGTGGTTTCGCGGCAGTCGAACCTGATCGTGGAATCGGCCAAAGCGGTGTCCGACGCCCGTCTGCGCGAGATGCTGATCGAAGAGATCAAGCGACAGAACAAGCCTTATGGCCTCTACTTCCGCGACATCACCAACGGTTTTACCACTACCAGCCGCGCCGGATTGCAGGCCTTCAGCGTGGTTCCGGTGATCGTGTATCGCGTGTACGCCGACGGCCGTCCGGACGAACTGGTGCGCGGCGCGGATATCGTGGGCACGCCGCTCGCGAGCTTCGCCAAGATCCTGGCCACCGGGGACAAGCCGGAGGTGTTCAACGGCTACTGCGGCGCGGAAAGCGGCAGCATACCGGTCTCCGCGGTGTCGCCGGCCATCCTGGTATCGGAAATCGAAATCGAAAAGAAGGCCAAAGCCAACGACCGGCCACCGCTGCTCCCCGAGCCGGCGAGCTCCGAAAAAGGGGGCGGATTGTGAGAACGTTGGTTGACAGGCGGAAGCGCCTGCCCCACATCGCGCCAAAGTGGGACAGGTGCCTTCGCCTGTCAACTGCGAAACGGCTGACGCTGGTTGCGGCTGTTACGGCGCTGGCAGCCTTGGCGGCGGATGCCCCCGCGCCGCCGGACCCGGTGCTGGCGGCCATGCGCGACGAAATCGCGCGCTCGGGCAAGCTCACCGTCTCCAACCTGGATGCCCCGTACTTCATTCAGTACGTGATCGACGAAGGCGACTCCTTCAGCGTCGCGGCTTCGCTCGGCGGCCTGCTGGCACGGCGCCGCGACCACATCCGGCAGCCGGAGGTCACTGTCCGGGTGGGCGACTACAAGTTCGATAACACCAACTTCGCCGGCCGCGTGGGCGGCACGCGCTATGACCTGGGCCGCTGGCCGCTCGACGACTCCTATCCGGTGCTGCGCCGCTACTTTTGGCTGGCCACCGATTCGGTATACAAGAGCGCCGTGGAGACCATTTCGCGCAAGCGCGCGGCGCGGCGCAATCTCACCGAGAGCAGTCCCGCCGACGACTTTTCGCACGCCCCAAAGATGGAGTATATTCACGAGCTGAGCCGTCTGGCGATCGACGAAAACGATTGGGCCGCGCGGGTGCGCTCGCTGTCCGCCATTTTCACCGATTATCCCGCGGTGCTCGATTCGCGCGTGGACCTGGAGGCCGAGGCCGGCGGCTACTACGTGGTGAATTCGGAAGGCACGGCGGTGCGCGCGGCCGAAAACGCAGCTTCGCTGCGGGTGCGCGCGGTGGCGCAAGCGGCGGATGGCATGATGCTGCGCGACGCCATCGACTTCCTCGCGCTCGACCCCGCGCACCTGCCGGGCGATGCCGATTTGAATGGCACGCTCCGCGAGATGGCGAAGAACCTGGAAGCGCTCGCCAAAGCCCCCAAGGGCGAAGATTACAGCGGCCCGGTGCTGTTTGAAGGCGTGGCCGGCCCGCAGATCTTCGCCGAGCTGCTGGGCCGCAACCTGGCGCTCACGCGCAAACCGGAAGGCGGGCGCGGCGGGTTCGACTCGAGCGAGCTCGAAGGGCGCTTGGGCGCGCGCGTCTTGCCTGAATCGTTCGACGCGGTGGATGACCCGACGCAGCGGGAATGGCGCGGCCGGCCGCTGTTTGGCGCCTATGACGTGGATCGCGAAGGCGTCAAAGCGCAACCGCTCACGCTGGTCGAAAAAGGCGTTCTCAAGGGTTTCCTGCTGACGCGGCAGCCGGTGCGCGGATTCGCCGCTTCCAACGGCCACGCGCGCCTGCCCGGGCCGTATGGCGCCGCAACCGCCAGCGTCGGCAACCTCTTCATCAGCTCCTCGGAAACCATGCCCGCCGGCGACCTGAAGAAAAAACTGATCGAGCTGGTTGCCGCGCGCAACCTGGCCTACGGCATTGTGGTGCGCAAAATGGACTATCCGTCCACCGCGTCTTTCGACGAACTGCGGCGCATGCTCGCGGGCGGCGAGAGCGCGGCGCATCCGGTCAGCTCGCCGGTGCTGATCTATAAGGTCTATCCGGACGGGCGCGAAGAGCTGGTGCGCGGGCTTCGCTTCCGCGAGCTGAACGTGCGGTCGCTCAAAGACATTTTGGTAGCCGGCGACGACGACACGGTTTTCGACTATCTGGATAATGGCCTTCCACTGGCCCTGGTGGGCGCGGCCAGCTACACCACCGAAAGCTGCGTGGTGGCGCCTTCGATCATCGTCGACGACCTGGAGCTGCACCCGGTGGAAGCGGAACTGCCCAAGCTGCCGGTGGCGCCGCCGCCGGAGATGGCGCGATAGGAACCCGCTATGCGCCTGCTGGGCCGCTACATATTCCGCGAGATTCTGACCAGCGCGGTGCTGGGCACCCTGCTGGCCACGTTTGTCATCTTCCTGCGCGCGGCCGACAAGCTGTTCGCGGTTCTGGTGGGAGCCAACAACGCGTCCTTCGCCACCGTGATGGAGCTGCTGCTGTGGGCGATGCCGCCGGTGCTGCCGCTCACCATTCCGTTCGGCGTGCTGGTGGGCATTTTGATCGGGCTCGGCAGGATGGCGTCCGATGGCGAGATCACCGCCATGCGGGCGGCGGGCGTCTCCAGCCGCAAGGTGATCCTGCCGGTGGTGCTGTTCGCCGCCCTGGGCATGAGCCTGGCGGGCCTGGCTTCGCTGCGGCTGACGCCGCTCGCCATCCGCAGGAGCACCGACATCATCAACGACCTGCTGCAAGGCCAGGTTTCCGCGGCAATCCCGCCGCGCGTCTTCAACGAGAATTTTCCCAACCGGATCCTCTACGTGGGCGACGTGGGGACGGGGCCGGTGGTGAAGTGGCGGCCGGTGTTCATCGCCGATATCACGCCGCCCGAGCAGCGCGTTTCCGGCATGCGCGAAAAAGCCGAAGGACCGATGATCACCGTGGCGCGCGGAGCCATCGCCTTGCCGGACCCCAGGAACAACCGCATTCAGATCACGCTCTACGACTACTGTTCGCACGAGATGGGCAAGGACCGCGTGGCCAACGATTCGTGCGCGCCCATCAGCACGCAGGTGCTCGACGCCTCGCCGCCGGAACATAAGACGCCGCCCACGGCCGCCATGAACACCCGCCAGTTGCTGCGCTATCCGCGCTCCGGGGAGGACTGGACCGAGGTGCGCATCGAGCTATTCCGGCGGTTCGCGCTGCCGGTGGCCTGCATCGCGCTGGCGCTGGTCGGCATCCCGCTCGGCATCGCCACGCGCAAGGGCGGCAAGTCCGCCGGTTACGTTATCGCGCTGTTCCTCAGCTTTTTCTGTTATCACCTTTCCTCGCTGACGCTGATCGGGTTTGCCAAGCAAAGAGCCCTCTCCGTGCCAGTCGCGGTGTGGCTGCCGGATGCCGCATTCCTTTTGGCCGGCATCGTCTTTCTCTACCGCATGGAGCGGCCCGGAGACCGCGACCTGCTGGGTGGCTTCGCCGCTGGCCTGGCCCGCATAGGCGGATGGCTGCGGCGCAAGAAGCCGCAACCGGCGGCGCCGGTGGCCCGCCTGCCGCATTGGCGGCTTCCCATCCTTCCGCAGATCGTCGATGCCTACATCCTGAGCAGCTTCATGTTTTATCTCTGCGTGGTGCTGGCCAGTCTGTTGTCGATGATTCTGGCGTATAACTTTTTCGAGCTGATGGGCGACTGGATCCGCAACAAGATCCCGCTCATGGAGATGTTCTCCTATCTCTTCTTCCTCACTCCCGAGTTGATTTACGAAACCCTGCCGTTCGCCATTCTGGTGGCCGTGTTGGTTCACCTGGGCGTGCTGAGCAAGCAGAACGAAATCACCGCGTTCCGCGCCTGCGGCGTGAGTCTATTTAGGCTGGCGATGCCGCTGCTGCTGGCGGGCACTTTGTTCGCCGGCGGGCTGTTCGCGTTCGAGTTCTATTACGTGCCCGGCGCCAACCTCAAGCAGGACGCCATGCGCGACGAGATCAAGGGCCGGCCCAAGCAGACTTACCAACGCGCGGACCACAAGTGGATCATGGGCCACTCGCGCATCTACTATTACGAATTCTTCGACCATGCGGCGGGCGTCATGCACGGAGTGGACGTGTTCGACATGGATCCCAACACGTTCCGCCTGAAGCGCGAAATTGTGGCGCAGCGCGGGCAGTGGAGCCCGGCGCTGAAGACGTGGGTTTTCGAGAACGGCTGGAGCTGCCGCTTCGCGGGCGATTCGTGCAGCGCCTACCAGTCTTTTTCGAGCGAACCCGGCGGCATGGAGACTCGCTGGCACTCCGACCTGACCGAGCCGCCCGATTATTTCGTCACCGCGGCGGTGCAGGAAAAACAGATGAACTTTATCCGCCTGGACCGCTATATTCACGACCTGCAGGAACGCGGTTTCCCCACCGGCAAGCTGCAAGTGCAGTTCTATCTGAAATTCGCGCTGCCGCTCGTTGCGCTGATCATGGCCATGATCGCCGTGCCGTACGGATTCCTGGTGGGCAACCGGGGCGCCATGGCCGGCATCGGCGTCAGCCTTGGCATCGGCGTGGGGTACAAGGGCCTGGGCATCCTGTTCGAAAAGATCGGCGACGTGAACCTTCTGCCGCCCACCATGGCAGCCTGGTCTCCGGACGTTATATTCGGCCTCGCCGGATTGTACCTGCTGCTGCGGATGCGGAGTTAAATCGGAGCCGCGACCATCGGGAGCGGTTCGCATCGTCGCCAACCGGATATGAACACAAAGATTCTCGACATAATCTGCCTTGCCGTTCTATGCATCATCCTGACGCTGGGTCTTTGGCCATTTCATGCTCCCACCGATCAAGTCACGTGGCTGAGAGATAGCAATGGCCTGCGTTTCGGCGGACACGGCACGGCGATTGGCTCCGGTCGATTGGAGCCGCCGAATGACCGCCGGAGCGGTCTATCCGGCAGCATCGAGATCTGGCTGGTGCCCGGACGCGTTCCGGATAGCAGCACTTTCCTGGCGTTTTGCACTCCCGAGGATCCCTTTCGATTTTCGCTGCACGAATCGGAAACGGATCTTCGACTGCAAGCTGCGATTCCCAACGACCGGACTCGGACGCGTGCTGCGAAGCTCTACGTTCCGCGCGTGTTTCGCGAGGGCCGGCCGATCTTCTTTTCGATCACTTCGGGCGCCAACGGGACGACGGTCTACATTGATGGCGTTTTGGCCAGGCGCGCGCCATGGTTCCGGCTCCCCGCGAATGGTTTCTCGGGCCGTATCGTCCTCGGCGATTCTCCCGGGCAGACCGATGGTTGGACTGGCCAGGTGCTGGGTTTCGCGGTTTACGATCGCGAACTCACGCCGCCGCAGCTCTTCGAACACTACCGAAGCTGGACCCAGACCGGAGACCCCCGCATCCAAACCGGTGAAGGCAATGTGGCGCTTTACCTTCTTGACGAGCGCAGGGGGAGCGTCGTCCACAATCGCGTCAATTCCGCAGCCGATCTGGCGATCCCGGAAAAGTACGTGGTGTTGGATCAAATCTTCCTGGAGCCATTTTGGAAAGAATTCAACATGTCCTGGAGCTATTGGGGCGCGGCTCTCAAGAACATCGTCGGGTTCATTCCTCTCGGTTTCTGCTTTTGCGCTCGCTTGTCCGTGGCGCGCGGTGTCAAGCGGGTTGCCCTGACGACCGTGTTACTGGGGGCGCTGGTCAGCCTCATCATCGAGGTTCTTCAGGCGTATCTTCCGACGCGAGACTCCGGTACGACCGACATCATCACGAATACGTTCGGAACCTGGGTTGGAGTGATAGGGTTCCGGAGCGAGGCTGCGCAAACTTTCTTCGCGGCATTGCGTCAGTGGAATGAGGCGCGAACCGGGGCTCCCCGCGGCGACTGACACCCGTATCGGAATTTCACAGAGTGTTGCAGCGGTTGCCCGGTGTAACCTAGGTAACCCGGGCCTCGCAATTCGCGTCTAACACTGTGATGACAATGATGGTTACGAAATTCCCCATGGTTCTGGGATGCTTCCTGGCGATGGCTTTACCCGGCGCCGGCCTGGCCCGCGCGCCGAAGAACGCCGCGGCGGCAAATTATCCCGCCAATTACGAAGGTGGCACCCTGCAGCTTGGTCACAGCAAGGTGAGGGCGACGCTCGGTGCGGATGAAGTGGTGCTGGTGCAGCATGGCCGCCGGATCGCCGTGCCCGCCAGCAGCATCACGGAGATCGATTGCGCCACCGGTGTTCACCGCCGACTCGGCGCCGCCGTGCTCGACGTGGTGCCTTACATGCACCTGGGCGAGAGTGAGAGCCACTACGTTGGCGTCACCTGGATCAACAGCGCCGAGACAGGCGCAACGCCGAAGGTGGAAGTCCTCTTCAAGTTGAACAAAAGCGAGTACGCCGCTTTTCTTTCCAGCCTGGAACGCCTGACCGGAAAGAAAGCCGTCGACACCAACCAAACGCGCACCGCCGTTCACTACGACTGATGGTGCGGATTCAGGATTATCTGTTGAACCGGCGGCGGGCAAACGCGCCCAAGCCGAGCAGCCCGCTACCCAGCAGCAGGAGCGATCCCGGCTCCGGAACAGCGGAGGCGGAGGCATCGCGGACATTCGCCAGCGCAAACCCGACTTCCGCGCTGGAAATGCTGATCGTCGCCGAGGTGATGAGATTGGCGCCGGCATCCGCGGCGAACAGCAGTGCACCGTTAGGCGTAGTTACGGACGAAGTTTCTGTGCCAAGGAGCGTACTGCCAGCTCCCAGCCAATCCACGGTGATATTGAAAGTCCCGAAGTCATCCGCCTCGATCTCGAAGCCAAAAACCTCCACCGCCTGACTCAATGTGATGGTATCGGTGGTGTCTACGTCACTGAAGCCGACCCGGGGCGTCGAAGACTCAACCGCGGGGGGCGAGTTCCAGTTGTTCCATCCTCCGGAAGGGACCGTCGCGGCGGTTAGCGTATCACTGGAGATCGCGGTCACTGTGCCGTCTGTGACCGATGTAAAAGTCGCTCCGTTCGACACCGTGATCGGCATCAGACTGGTGCAGAGATCGTAGGTGCCGCACATAGCGGAGTTTCCAGGCTGGGAGATATAGCTGATGGGCCCGGCCTGCGCGCTGGCCACCGCAAAGGCGAGTAGGGCGAGCCAGATCGCGGCACCACCGTAAGAAAATCCTTGTATCCGCTTAGGGTAAGTCTGCATCGTTGCCTCTGTACTTGTAGATGGATTAGCCGGGATTTCCGTACTTGCTTACCAGCTTCCTCAGAGTTTATCACCAGCTCGCCAATTTCTGAACAGCGAATTGCAGGTTTTCGCCACTTTTTCTCCTGAACAGTCTCTTTACTCGGCCGAACTTTAACTTCTCAACACATTTCCGTCCGGAATCGCTCGCGAAAGCCGCTATCTGGCTGCCCCGGACTCACGCTGGTCTCGCTTCACCAAGCCGTTCATGCCCCAATCCGTCAGCTTCGTTGTCCGGCTCTCGCCGTACGGCGATCGAAGCTCCTCGATTCGAAAGTCGATGCTCTTGTCGTGTACTTCCGCCAACGCGTGTCCGAAAAACCAGCCGTCCTGGTAGGCTCGGGACAACCGCAGGTGCCCGCCCGAGCTCACCATGGAGATATAGGTCACGCCTTCGAGCTCGAAATGCAGCATCTGGTGAAGATGACCGGCGATCACATACTGCACGCCATACCGTTTGGCAAGCTGGTGCAGCGCAAATTTCGGATTCCCGAGCGCCACGTCGACTAACCAGCTTGGCCGGTGCGAGACGACGATTTTCAATGGCTGGCCGGCATGAGCCTTCAAGTCGGTCTCGAGGAAAGCCAGCTCCTCTGTAGCCAGTTCGTCGGACCGGCTATTGTCCAGCACGGTGAAATGCGCCTGATCGTAATCGAAACTGTAATGCGCCTTGTGCGCCGCGTACTGCTGGAAGAGCCGCTCCGATTCGATGGACCAGATGTCATGGTTGCCAGGCACCAGATACAGTGGATAGCGCCGGAAGGGCTTGAGAATTTGATCGACTTCGCGCCACTCGGCTTCCGCGCTTTGGTCGTTCATTCCCTGAATGGTGTCGCCGACGCTGAGGACGAAGGCAGGGTTTTCGGCCGCCACGTCTTTCCACACCTGCTCGTAAACGCCGGGTTGAGCCTCGCCGGTCCGATCGCCGAGAATGGCGAAGCGGAAGGAACCGGATGCCGGAGCGCCCCAAATCGAGAGCAGAAGCGCAAAGAGCAACCCGCCCAGCACGAGGCCACGGCGATACTGAGTTCGGGTTGGCAAGCGATGCAACATCTCTCCTAAAGCGGTAACGCCGGCGGTCTTTGCCGCCGGTTCTTCTTCTTCGTCTCGATTGCGGTGCACTGGCAGCGGCCGCGTCCGCACTTTGGCAAATCACCGGCGACAAGATCGCCGGCGTTACCGTTATCCCTTCATCGCCCAGCGCGCCAACTCCGCCAGTTTCGGCGGCTTGCCTTGCATCAGGATCGCTACGCGAAAGATTCGCGACGCTGCCCAGACGGTTGCGGACGCGAAGAGCAGGGAGCCCGCCAGCCCCACCCACGGTTGCCACAATGGGACGCCGCTCGGCATGGCCTGCCGCAACAGCATCAGGATGGGTGTAAACACCGGCACCAGCGATAACACAGTAGCCAGCATCCCGTTGGGCTCCCGCATCACCGTCACCAGCATGAACGCCGGAAGAAGCACCGGCATCAGCAGAACGACGGCCAAATTCTGTGCGTCCTGCGGCGTCGAGCAGCACGCTCCCAGCGCCGCGGCGAGGGCGCACAGCATCACGACATCGGTCAAGAGGTACACATAAAACCAGGGGATGATGCTGAGCGGCAACAGGCCGCCGACTCCCAACGCATTCACCGCTACCACGCCGGCAATCACATATAAAAGGGAGCTGGTCACCGAGACCCCAACCGAACCCAGCACCTTGCCGGTCATCAATTCGAACGGGCTGGCCGCGCCCAGCAACGTCTCCACAACGCGCTGGCTCTTGTCCTGCGTCACGCTTTGCAGCATGGGAGCCGAGCCAACCATCACGATCATGACCATAACCACGGCCACAAAGGCGGGCACCACAACCTCGAGTTCGCTGCGTTTGCGCGCCTCCTGTACCGCGCCGGTTTTTTCGTCGCGCTCCACCAGGCTCATCCCGTCGATGCGGACCCAGGCCATCAGATCTGGGCTGCGCTGGATGTCGATACCGAGTTGCGCCAGGCGCGCCAGGCGCACTCCGTCGCTGATGGGGCCGCTCAGCCAGCGGCGCATCTCGTCGATACCGCCGGCGTTGGTGTAATAGGAGATGCCCGTGTCGGGGTTGGTCTTCTTGCTGGTCCCCAAGTCGAAATCTTCGCTATCGTCGCCGGGTTTCGGCGGGCGCAGCGCGTCTTTCCCGATTTCGAGAAATGCCGCCAATTGGCGGCTGCGGACGCGGTCGGAGAGTGCCAGCAACTGATTCGCGCCGGAGGCCGGATCGGCGGCCGGCGCGATCACCTCGAAAACGTAGCGGGGCTCGATCTGCCGGTGCGTCTTCTTATCGAAAAGCTCCCGTTCGTTCTTTTCGTGGACGGCGCTCACTAGCGCGCCGGCCACCACGCCTGTGTGGTCGATGACGGCTATGCGGCGGTCCGTCAGGTCCGGTTTGCCCCTGAGAAACGACATGCCGATGGACCCGCCGCCAAACAGAATGGGAGCCACCACCAGGCCGAACACAAACGCCTTGGTACGCACGGTCGCCAGATAGTCGCGCCTGGCAATCGTGAAGACCTTATGCATTCGCATGGTTCGCCTCCTCGGCCGCCGGGCCGGCAATCCGCATGAAGATGTCGTGCAGGGAAGGTCTCATCAGGGAGAAGCTGGTCAGGCGAACCTGCGCCACCAGGGCGCGCAGCGCCTCTTGCGGATCCGCGCCATGGGCCAGCCGCAATTCCCGCACCTGTCCCAGGTCGCGGATCTGCTCCACTCCGGGAAGCGACTCGACCGCCGCGAAGCCGCCGTCGGCCGTGACCCGTATGGTGTCTTCGCCGTACTGGTCCTGAATCGAGGCCAGCGTGCCATCCAGCACCTTTCTGCCGCGGAAGATCATCAGGATGTACTCGCACATGGATTCCGCCAGGTACATGTCATGGGTGCTGAGAATCACCGTGACGCCGCGGCCGCGAAGATCGAGAATAGCGGAACGGATGGCCTCCGCACTCACCGGATCGAGGCCGCTAAAGGGTTCGTCCAGGATGAGCAGTTTGGGTTCGGGAATCACGGTGGCGATGAACTGGACTTTTTGGCTCATGCCTTTGCTGAGCGTTTCCACCTTATCGGAGGCGCGGCTCGCCAGGCCCAGTCTCTCCAGCCAGCGCGCCACATCGGCTTTGACACTGCGGCCGGAACGCAGCTCGCCGTAGAATTCCAGCAGCGCCTGAACGGTCATTTTCTGATACAGGCCCCGCTCCTCGGGAAGGTATCCGATGAGGTCCGTGCTGTTCTCCGGCCGGCCGTCTCCGAACAGGCGGATCTCTCCCCGGTCGGGGTAGAAAATGTTCACGATCATGCGCATGGTGGTGGTCTTGCCGGAGCCGTTCGGCCCGATGAATCCATAGATCGAGCCCTGGGGCACCGTGAGCGAGAGGTCGTCCACCGCGGTTACGGTCGCGAACGTCCTGGTTACGTGCGAGATACTTACGGCGTCCATTGGCTGGAATGGTAACAGATTCCGTGTGCTGTTTTGCTCATAGGAAGCCGGCCGCGGACACTTGCGCGCGCGGCTGCAAGGGTGATACAGGTCAATTGCGGTATAATCGAATTTCATACACGCAACTCTCAAGTTGGAGGTTCCATGAAGATCCCTACCATAGGTGCGACCCTAGCCGGGCTGCTGTTGATTGCAGTACCATCGTTTGCCCAGATCACCTCGCTCGAGGGAGTTGTGACGGGCTTGGATGGCAAGCCGCTGATGGGCGCCGTGATCCAGATCGAGCGCAGCGACGTTAAGACCAAGAAGCCGTACACCACCAAGACCGACAAGAAGGGCCATTACATTTACGGCTTGATCATGGGCACGTACAACGTCAGGTGTCTGGTGGACGATGTGGAAAAGGACCATGTCAACGGCGTGAAAACCGATCCGACTGCCACCAAGTACCAGGATTTCGACCTGAGGAAGGCTGCCGCTCAAGCAGCCGCCATTCAGAAGGCCGCGGCGAGCGGGAACGGCACCCTCTCCAAAGACCAGGAACGCGGCATGACTCCCGAGCAGAAGAAGGCGATCGAGGAGTACTACGCCAAGCAGAAAGAGAACATGAAGAAGAACGCCGCGCTCAATGAAGCGTTCAACGCGGGCAAGACCGCCCTGGACGCCAAGCAGTACGACGCGGCCATCGAGAACTTCAACAAGGCGGCAGAGCTCGATCCCAAGCAGGAGGCCGTCTGGACCAACCTGGCTGTGACTTATGAGGGGTTAGCCAAGACCAAGACCGGCGCCGACGTTGACACGAACATGCAGAAGGCGGCCGACTCGTGGACTAAAGCGATCGCCCTTCACCCCGACGATGCAGGCCTTCATAACAACTACGCGCTGACGCTGGCGGCAGGAAAGCGGTTCCCCGAAGCGCAAGCTGAGCTCGAAAAGGCCACCACCCTCAACCCGGCCGGCGCGGGCCAGTATTATTACAACCTGGGCGCGCTCGAAGTAAACGCCGGCCAGAACGATGCGGCCAGCGAGACCTTTAAGAAAGCGATTTCCATTACGCCGCCCTATGCCGAGGCGTTCTATCAGTATGGCCTCACTCTGATGGCCAAGGCGACGTTGGACAAGGATGGGAAAACGGTCTTCGTTCCCGGAACCGCCGAGGCTTTCCAAAAGTACCTGGACCTGAAGGGTCCGAACGGCGAGGAACCGATTCACGCACAGGAAGCCAAGGCTTTGCTGAGCACGCTGGGCGCTACGCTCCAGACCGAGTACAAGAACCCCGACTCCGGTAAGAAGAAAAAGTCCACCACCAGTAAGTAGCGCGCACAATCCGGGGCAGAGGCGGCGCGCTTCTGCCCCGATCTTCATGATTCGAGCATTCTTCGTCGAGTTTGTTTTCCCTATTCTGCTGTTCCTCGTCATCCGGTCTTTGCTGGGTAATTTCCTCTCGCGGCACCGCAACCCGCCGGCATCCCGCCGGCAGGGCGCGCCCTCGGTTCAGGCAGGGGGCGAATTGAAGAAGGACCCCGTCTGCGGCACCTATGTCTCGACCGCGTCCAGCCTGACCCGCACCGTCAATGGCCAAGTCATACACTTCTGCTCGAAAGCATGCAGCGACCGGTATCCCAAGGCGTGAGGAGCCGCGGCGCGGGCTCCCGCCCTGGCGCTGCCTGGGAGGCGCTTTTCCGAGGCGTTGAGTGGAGTCTCCAGACTCCTGACGCGGCGGAGTTTGGGTCGAGCCAGGCGGGCCCAGTCAGAGGTAGGACGATCGGTTTCTGTCGTCTGTTGGGATGGGCCGCCGGCCCGCGGAATCTCATGAAAAGCCCGGGTAACGCCGGCGATCTTGTCGCCGGTGATTTGCCAGGATTCCCGGAATTTCGGCGCGGTTTTTCGACCCTGTCAAGCGGCGCGCCCCTGCCGAGACGCGACAGGGTCGAAAAAATCACCGGCGACAAGATCGCCGGCGTTACCGGAGTTCGGAATCTGCAGCCGGTTGCGGCTATTGCACGCTGATGTTGCCGGCGTTGCTGGTCTCGCCGTCGATGGTGACCGTGAGCGGGTAGGTGCCGGGGGCCAGACCGGCCGGAATCACCACGTTGGCCTGCACCAGGCTAACCCAGCCGGGCGCCAGTCCGGCAAAGCTCACAGTCGCCGCCGCCGAGCCGACCATGGCGCTGTGAGACGCGGTGGCATAGAGGAGCGTGGTGAGCGGCGCGGCCACACCGTCGGCCGCCGCCGGGTTCAGCGGTCCGGATCCGGTAAGGTATGCGATGATCGTGCTGCCAGCCGCGGCCGGATGGCTGGGACCATTGAGCGAATAATCGGCGGCGTTCTGCACGATCGCGGCGCCGGAAGATTCCGAGAAGAACAAGCCCGGACCCGCCGAGACCACCGGCACGGTAAAAGCCTTGCTCGCGCCGCCCGCCACCGATACGGTCACGCTGGCCGTGCCGATCGCCGTTGCCCACGGAACCTGGAAGTTGATCTGCATCGGCGACACGAAGAATACCGGCGCCGCCTGGCCATTGACGCTCACGCGCACACCGTCTCCACCCAGGCCGGATGCGCCCAGGCTGGCCGGGTAGGGGGCTGCGGACTGGTAGGTTGCGTTGCTCAAGCCGGTGCCAAAAACCGAAGCCAGCGCCCCGGGGGAAATCCGCGGCTGGTAGCCGGCGGCGTTGGTGACACCGGCGATGGTGGGGGTTGCCGGGTTCAACTGGCGAATCACGTCGTTCTCGGAGTCGGCGATGTAGACGTTGCCACTGGCATCCACAGCCACGCCGTGCGGCGACCACATCTGCGCTTCCAGGGCCGGCCCGCCGTCGCCCGAGTAGCCGTCCTTGGTTACGCCCGCGATCGTCGCAATGATCCCATCCGGCGTGACTCTCCGGATGCGCATGTTGGTCGGGTCCGCGATGTAGACGTTGCCCGCGGCGTCCGTCGCCAGGCCCGCCGGGTCGCCCAACTCGGCCTTCGCCGCCGGACCGCCATCGCCCGCAAAGCCGCTATAGCCGTTGCCCGCGAAGTTCAGCGTCAGCACGCCATTCACGAACTTCGACACGGTGTGGAGCTCGACGTCGGAAACGTATATGGCGCCCGAGGCATCGAGCGCGACCCCTTCCGGACAGATCAACTGCCCGGCGGAGGTGCCGAGCCCGACTACGGTGCTGATGATGCCGGCTGTACTGACCATGCGAATCAGGCCCTGGGTCGTAGTCGCGTTCTGGTCGGAATGCGAGTCCGCGATGTACAGGTTTCCGGCGGAATCGACAGCCAAGCCGATGGGGTTATCCAATTGCCCGTTGGTGGCGAGCACATCGTCACTGCCAAAACCCTCTCCGAGGCTTTGATTGCCGGCGTAGGTCGAAATGACGCCGGCGGGAGTGACCTTGCGGATCACCTGGTTCTTCATGTCGGAAATGTACAAGTTCCCGCCCTTATCCACCGCCACGCCGGAAGGATAATTCAGCTCGGCCAAAGTGGCCTGCCCGCCATCGCCGGAGTAGCCGGGAGTTCCGGTGCCAGCCACCGTGGAGATGGTCCCATTCGAGATCATGCGCACGCGGTGGTTGACCGAATCAGCGACGTACACATTCCCCTTCGAGTCGACCGCTGTCGCCACCGGAAGGTTGAATTGGGAGCCAACCGCCGTGCCATCCACGTAGCCCGCGCTGCCATTCCCGCCGATCGTGCTAATCGTGTACTGCTGCGCCGTGGCGCAGAACGCCAGCAGCAGGGCCGGCGCGAATCGTGTGAAATAAGGCCGAAGTGACATGTCCGAACGTTTCTGAATGGAACCGGTAACTACGAGGTTAACACGGACGAAACCCGTGCCACGTGTTGTAGCGGGGGCACTCAGCGTGCCGTTTCGGCACTCCGGCTCGCCAGCCGCGCCAGCCGGAGCGCCAGGATCGTCAGACCCAAACTGCACTCGTCCAAGCTTACTTCTTGAGCAGCGCTTTGATGTCGTCCGGCAGGTCGAATTTGTCCTTGGGTATATCCACGTTGAACTTGTAAGTGTCGAACGTGATGGCGATCTCCTGCCCGCCAGCGCTCTGCATGATCTTGTGTACCACGAGCACGTCGCCCTCTTTGCGGTAGTCGCTGAAGAGGGTCTCGGCCTGCATCTCGCCCATCGGCGTGTTGACGGTGACCTCGGATTTCAGCAGCAGCCCGGACTTCTTGTCGTAAAACTCGGTTGAGGGGTTGCCTTCGTTCGGCGTCTTCACCAGCTTATAGCAATCCTTGCCGTCGACGGTCTCGGCGCCCACGGTCTCGGCCTTCTTGTAAACCTCGCGCCAATTTTCCTCGTGAAAGTGAGCCTCGCGCTTGGTTGACGCCAGTTCATCGCCATCCTTGACGCGCGCGCCCTGCATGGGATTGATCTCCCATGCCACTTTGCCGTCATAGCCCTGTTTGATGGAGCCTACTCCGGTGAGATCGATTTCGACCAGGTCCTTGTCCGGTTCCGCCTTGGTGACCACCATGGTGCCTTTGATGCCAGCGGCAGCCAGCTCCATCGAGCCGGTGATGACCACGTTGTGGGTCTTCTCGAAGGCGGCCTTACCGCCGCTTACCTCCCAGAATTTGTCGAGGATGGTTTCGGCCTTGGGCAGCGCATCGGCCGCCGTTGGCGCTTGCGTTGGGGCCTTGGGCGGCGCTGCCGGCGCAGCACTCTGCGGCGCCGGGGCCGCTGCCTTGGCCTGATCGTCAGCCGCGAGCAGGCTGGCGCCGGCCGTGGCCAGCACCATCACCGCGCAGGCGGCCAGGGTTCGTCTGATTGATATCCGTTTCATAAGGACTAGAACTTCCTTCCATTTCTCAGCCCAAGCAAGAGCGCTGGGCCGATCTCTTAAGCTTGCCAATCCCGGACCGGCGCGGCCGATCAACCTGTTCAGCCGTTCCTTCCAGTCTACGTTGTTCTGGCCGATTCGCCACCACACAGCTTGACCGCTCCCTACGGTCGCGGCTCCGGATGTGCATCGGAGCCGCGACCGTAGGGAGCGGTTGGTGCAAAGACGATGACGCCGCCATTCTCAATTCCTGCCGCTTTCGATCCACGCGATCGCGCGGTCGAGCGCCGGATCGCGACCTTCCAACAGCTCGCGGCGCGACGGCGAGGCGGTTTCGTCCGGTGTCACACCGGCTCCTTCCAGTTGCTTGCCGCCTTCGGAGATATAGTTGGCGATCGCGTACTGAAAGCCATCGCCGTTGGGCAGCCGCTCGAACACGCTTGGCAAGGCGGCGCCGGCAGAGCGCATTCCGAAGACGCGCGCCCGCTTCAGATCTTGCATGCCTCCGGCGAGAATTTCCGACGTCGAGGCGGAGCAGCCGTCCACCAGAATCGCCAGCGGCCCGCGGAACATGGTCGGCTGCGGGAACACTACGAACTTCAATTTGGTGGTGCGCAGGAACATGTCGCCCAGCTTCAGCCCCGGCCGATCCAGGAACCGCGCCGCGACGCCCAGCGCCAGGCCGCCGATCCCGCCCAGGTTGCCGCGCAAGTCGATGACAAAACCGCGGCAGGCCGCGCAATCCTTGATCGCGCCGTCCAGGGCTTTGCTCAAGGTCTCCGGCTCGAAAAAAAGGTTGAACCTTATGTAGCCGACGTCCGGGCGCACCTTGCGCGACTCGACCCAGAAGTACAACGGCGGCAGGTTGCCCAGCGAAAACTCCGCGCCGCGCGGTCGGGCGCGCTCGATTTCCATCGTCGTGCTCCGGCCACCGGCGTCGCGAAAACCAACCTTTACGCGGCTGCCTTCGCCGCCCGCCAGGCGCGCAAAGACGGCCTGCTCCAGCATCAGGTCGTGGAGCGTCGAGCCACGGAAGTTTCTATCGATCTTGCGCAGTCCGGCGGCGAGCGGTTTGCCGTCCACCCGCTCGATTTCCCAACCCGGTTTCACGCCGCTCTTCTCCGCCGGCGAATCGGGCTGCGTCGAAACCACCAGCGCGCGGCCTTCGATCACCCGCACCTCGATGCCGGTCCTGCCTTCGCCCTTGCCGCCGCCCTCCATCTCCTCATAAACCGTGGCGGGCACGATCTCGAAATGCGTCTGTTTGAGGCGCGACAGCATGTCCTCCATCACCGCGCGCGCCTGTTCCATGGTGGTGGCGCGATCGAGGCGCGGGCGCAGCTCATCGTGGACCCCCTGCCAGTCGAGCCCGCCCAGCTTGGGGTCCCAGTGTTTGTCCCGCACTGTAGTCCATACGTGCTCGAAGGACTCGAGGTTCAAACGCTGTTGCTCCGGAGTCAGCCGGTCCGCCGCGCCGGCGGGAGCGGCCCACACCAGCGCCAGCGCCAATACCGCCAAGCGTGGAAGCATTCCTTCCGACTATAGCCGATTGCTACGGCGGGAAGAAAAAAAGCCGAGATGACTCTCGGCTCTGCAGGCCGGACGGCCCGCGCCACGGTTTCATCCCTTTGGGAGGGCCGCGGGCCCATGCTCACTCCCTCACGGTCGCGGCTCCGATGCGCGCTCAATCGGAGCCGCGACCAGAGGGAGCGGACATGCTGAAAGGGGAGCCCGCCATTCAGCCGTTACCCGAGGCGTGAATGATCCGATTACGTTCGCCTGTTAGCTCA
>JBELAO010000017.1:0-83605 GCA_049508735.1 Bryobacteraceae bacterium
CGGCAGCTCCTGCCTTCGAAACGGAGCCGCGACCAGAGGGAGCGGTCACGCCGAAGTTTCAAACATCGCCATTCGATCGGCAGCGCTGCGCCACAGGCGGCCCAGCCGCAAGAGCCACGTATAGTTGGACGAAATCAGACGGGAGGTCGCTCGAATAGCAGACGCTCTCTTCGGCTGAACCGCTCCCTGCGGTCGCGGCTCCGTTTCCGGCAGCTCCTGCCTTCGAAACGGAGCCGCGACCAAAGGGAGCGGTCACGCCGAAGTTTCAAACATCGCCATTCGATCGGCAGCGCTGCGCCGCAGGCGGCCCAGCCGCAAGAGGCAAGTATGGTTAGATGAATCAGAACGTGAGATCGCTTGAATAGCAGACGCTCTCTTCGGCTGAACCGCTCCCTGCGGTCGCGGCTCCGTTTCCGGCAGCTCCTGCCTTCGAAGCGGAGCCGCGACCGTCAGGGAACAGTCAGAGGTCTCGCCCGCAACTGGGCGTTGGCAAGCGGAAGCATGCCCTACCTACTCCGGCAGGTCGTAACCGCCCAGACGGCGGATCCAGATATTGCGGTAGCGTACCGGGTCGTGGTGATCCTGTAGCGCCAGCGGTTCCTCGGCGGCGTGGGGGGTGTAGTGGGCTACCTTACGGTAGACCATGGGGCCCATGATCTCTTTGTGGTTGTGAACGACGACACCGTTGTAGAACACGGTGACAAATGCAGGCTTGGTGACCTGGTCGCCATCGAAGTGCGGCACTTCGAAGACAATGTCGTAGGCATTCCACTCGCCCGGCTTGCGGGCAGGGTTGACCAGCGGCGGCCACTGGCCGTAAATGGCTGCCGTCTGGCCATCCGCGTAAGTCGGGTTCTCCCACGCGTCCAGCACCTGGATCTCATAGCGGCTCATCAGCAGTACGCCGCTGTTGCCGCGGCCCTGGCTGGTGCCATGCGGTGGCATGGGCGATGCCCACTCCACATGCAACTGGCAGTCGCCGAACTTCTCGCGCGTCAGCAGATCGCCCGAGTTACCCACCACTTCGAAATAGCCGTCGCCAAGCTTCCATACGGGGTCGACCATTTTCCCCGCGTCGGCGCCCTTGCCGCGCTGCGCCCAACGGGAAAGATCCTTGCCATCGAAGAGAACGATGGCGTCCGAAGGCGGGCCGCCGGGCACGCTCGCCGGAACCACCACCTTGGGATGCGGGCGCGCCGGATCGTGCACGTGCCAAGGCATGCCCGGGAGCATGGGGGTGTCGGTGAAACCCAGGTCCCGATTGGGATGCTGGTCTTGGGCCGTGGCCGCGCTCGAAAACGCGGCGGCGGAGAGCTTCAGAAAATCGGTCCGCGTCATGGCGTCCAGGATAATGGAATGCCGCACGCAAAACAACCGGGCGCAGGACCCCGCGTCAGAGGCGCTGCACGGCTTTTTGCGCCAACGGCCGGAGCTTGTCGAGCATCTCCTTCTTACCGGCGATATCCTGCTTCTCCGCATCGTCGGTGACGAAGATTGTAATCACCTTGGTGCCCTTGACGACCTCGAAGCCGCACTTGCCGGCCGAGCTCTGGGCGCTGCGACGGATCAGCTCGGCGAAAGCGTACGTGCCCATCCCAGCCTCGTCGCCGACCAGTGAGTTGCGTCTGATGCTGGTTGCCTTCGCGCCGTCCCAGACTGCTTTGGACGTGGTGCCCCAGTCGGTCACGGTGATCGTCAGCCGCGCGCCGAGAGTCCGCACCGAGTAGCCGCAACCTATTGCTCCCATGGAGAGCTGATTGGCGCTGCCGCCGAGCAGGGCGTTGGCTTCGTCCTGCGTCACCAGGTCGCAGGCGGATTTGCTCTGCCCGAACAGCGCAGGCGCCAGCAGGAGGGGTAAAAGAACGAGTGTTCGCACATCGAGATACGCAGGATCCGCCAGCAAGGCGGCGCATCCAACTTGTAAACATCCGCGGGAAAAGGAAAAGCCCCGCCGCCTTTGTGGGAGGGCGCGGCGGGGCTTCGGTATAGCGGACGAGTTGAACCGACCGCTCCCTATGGTCGCGGCTCCGATGTGTTCGATACGCGTCGGAGCCGTGACCGAAGGGAGCGGCCGCCGGCAGCGAGCCGGCCGTTTCGTGAAAGGTCCTCAGTTCTTCGCCGGGGCTGCGGGCGAAGCACTGGCAACCTTGGAGTTGCCGGAGGCCTTCGAAGAGCTGGTGGTTTTGGCGGCCTTCTTCGTGGTCTTGGTGCTCTTCTTGGTGCTCTTCGGTTTGGCAGTGCTCTTGGCGGTGGTGGTTGGCGCAGGCGTGGTGGCGGGCGCGGGAGCCGGCGTTTGCGCGGCGAACGACAGGGTGGCAAACGCGAGGGCGATGGCGAACAGCGTCTTTTTCATTTTTTCTTCTCCTCTGCGGGCCTCATCGCCCGCTTACAGTTCCATACTGGGGCAAGCGCGGAAAAAGCACGATAGCCGCGGCAGGCTATTCGAGGGCACGAATATGGGGTGGTAACGGTTAAGATTTGTTAGTGTGGATTGGGCGCGCCCAATCGCCCGGAGGGGCGATCGAAGCCGGGCGGCGCGAGTTGCGATACTCTAGAACGCGATGCAACCGAAGCCGATCACCCACGGCAACATCTTCCGCGTGCTGACGACGGGCTTCGGGCTGGTGGTGATCCTGCTGCTGGCGGCCGCGCTGGTGGCCGTTCGCAATATCCACGCCATTCGAGAGAGCGCCGCCGGCCTGATTAGCGAGCAGGAAGTGGCGCGCCGGCTGATCGGCGAATTGCACGGCCAGCAGACCAGCCTGAGCGAGGTGTTCTCCGTGCTGGCGCGCGACCCCGATTCGGTTGACGAGGGCGCCATCCTCAAACAGCTCGATAACGCCGACGCCGACACCGCCCGCATCGCGGCCGAAGGCGCCCGCACGGCGGACCGCGATCTCTGGGCGCGCCTCGAGCAGGCATCCCTCGCCTTTTCGGCCGAGGCCCGCCACATTCTGGCGGAAGACGAGCCGGAGACTTTCGCGCCGGTGGAACTGTTCCGCGAGCACGAAGACTTCATGACCGTGGTGGCGCGGCTGGTGGAGCGGGAATACCGCACGGCCGGCGCGGCGCAGGCGCAGCTCAACCAACTGACATCGGAACTGCTCCGTACCACGGTGGTCTTCGCCGGCGCGAGCGTGCTGCTCGCGCTGCTGTTCGCCATCATCACAGTGCGAATGGTGTCCCGCCTGATTCGCGGCATGGAATGGCAGACGGCCGAGCTGGGCCGCGTCTCCTGGCACATGCTGGAGGACCAGGAGGCCACCGCGCGGCGCTTTTCGCATGAGCTCCACGATGAACTGGGCCAGTCGCTCACGGCCATCAAGACCAACCTCGCCGCGCTGGCCGCGGGCGGGCAAGTGGGCGCGGAGCGGCTGAGCGACTGCCTGCACCTGGTGGACGAGGCGATTGGCAACGTGCGCCAGATGTCGCAGCTTCTGCGGCCCACCATTCTCGACGATTTCGGACTGGCCGCCAGCCTGCGCTGGCAGGTGGAGGGATTCGCCGCGCGCACCGGCATCGAAGCGCGGTTCGAATCGAACTTCGAGGGCCGCCTGCCAGGCGAAACCGAGACTCATCTGTTCCGCATCGCGCAGGAGGCGCTCACCAACGTGGCGCGCCACGCGGCGGCGCGGCGGGTGACGGTGAAGCTCATGGCCGAGAACCGGCTGCTTCGCTTGAGCGTGGAAGACGACGGCAGGGGCCTGGCCGGCACGCCGGCGGAAGGCCGCGGCATGGGCATGATCGGCATGCGCGCGCGGGCGCGCATTGCCGGCGGCGAGTTGACCGAACGCTCGCAGCCGGGCCAGGGTGTTCTAATTGAGGTTCGGCTCCCCATCCCCGATGAAACGCATTCGCATTCTGCTGGCTGACGACCACGCGGTGGTGAGGCGCGGGTTCCAAATGATCCTCGCCGAGCAATCCGATATGGAGATCGTGGGCGAGGCGGGCAACGGCCGCGAGGCGCTGGAACTGGCCGCCAAGCTGCAACCCGATGTGGTGGTGATGGACGTCGCCATGCCGGAGCTGAACGGCATCGAGGCCACCCGCCGCATGGCCGAGAACGCGCCGCACGCGCGCGTGCTGGCGCTCAGCATGCACAAGGATTCGGTTTACGTGCGCGAGATTCTGCGCGCCGGCGCCCGTGGCTACCTGCTGAAGGATTCGGTGGCGGCCGACCTGGTGAGCGCGGTGCGCGCCATAGCCGCGGGCGAAGGCTACCTCAGCCCGGCGGTTTCCGACGCCGTGCTGGACGACTATCGGCGTCACGTCACCAACCCCATCGACCTGTTGACCAGCCGCGAGCGCGAGGTTCTGCAAATGCTCGCCGAGGGCAAGACCAACAAGGAAATCGCCGGCATTCTGAACCTGAGTGTCTATACGGTGGATGCGCACCGGGGCCGCATCATGGAGAAGCTCAACGTGCACAGCATCAACGAGCTGGTGCGCTTCGCCGTGCGCAACGGGCTGATCGATTGAGCTGTCTCGCCTTAAGTTTGGCGCCGCCGCAGGACCGCTCCCTTCGGTCACGGCTCTGTTGCGTATCGGAGCCGCGACCGTAGGGAGCGGTCATCGCCGATGCGTTTAGAGAGGGCCGGGCGCGCCCCGCTGCTTGCCTCACGCCTGTTCGGTGGCGATGCCGGCGCCGGACAGAGCGGATTCGACTTCGGCTGGGCGCAGGCGCGTGGCGTCGTATTCCACCGTGAGGCTGTCCATGGCGGGCGACAATTGCACGCGCTGAATGCCGTAAAGGGTGTGCGCGTTGGCGATCGTCTGGAACAGTCTATCGCTGAGCGGCTGGCGTAGGCGGAAGCGGATCTGCACCTTGGTCATACTCATTTACAGAATAGCAGCGTGATGATTGATCGGCCCTGCGCCGCGGCCCAGCCCCGGGTTAGTGCGGATGGCTTCGGCGATCCACCGCTTGGCGCGCGCGACGGCCTCGGGGAGCGCCACGCCGAGCGCCAGGCAGGCAGTGATGGCCGCGGAATAAGCGCAGCCGGTTCCGTGGGTGTGCGGCGTCGCGATGCGCGGCGCGGCGAACTCGTGCCACCGGGCGCCATCGAAGAGCAGATCGATGGGATCGCCCGACAGATGTCCTCCCTTGAGGAGCACCGCGCGCGCGCCCATTTCGTGCAGGCGCAGCACGGCGCGGCGGGCATCTTCCGCGCCGTGGATCGCGATACCGGTGAGGGCCGTAGCCTCGGGAATATTGGGCGTGACCAGCGCCACCGAAGGGAGCAGCTCTCCGGCCAGCCAACGGACTGCTTCCGGCGGCAGCAGCGGCGGACCGTGCGTGCTGAAGATGACCGGATCGACCACCAGCGGGAACGCGAAACGCCGCGCGGCCCGCGCCAACGCGCGCACAATCGCAGTGGAACCGAGCGCACCGGTCTTGGCGGCGGCGGGCGGGATGTCCTCGAGGACAGCCTCCATCTGCTGGCGCACCAGGCCGGCGGACAGCACCTCGACGCGCGATACGCGCAGGCTGTTCTGCACCGTGATCAGCGTGGCGACGGCCTCGCCATATACGCCGAACTGGTGAAACGTCTTGAGGTCGGCTTGCAGGCCGGCGCCGCCGGTCGGGTCGGAACCGGCGATAGTCAACGCCACGGGCATCATGCTGTAACAAGAATAGCTCGCGGGGGGGCAGACGCATTTTCAAACAATCGCGGCGCAACTCCCGCCTTATGCGACGTGACCGCTCCCTATGGTCGCGGCTCCGATAGCGTGCCGGGCAGCAGCAATGCCCTGGCTTCGGCGACCAGGAATAGGGAGCCGGTGATGACGATGACGTCGTCGGGGCTCGCGTCTTCGACCAAGCGGAGGGCCTCTTCGAGAGTGGGAGCGGCCTGCAGGTTGGGGTGATCGACTATGGCGCGTAGGGATTCGGGCGCGAGGGCGCGCGACTGGCGCGGCGCGGTAACGATCACCTGGCTTGCGAGAGGGAAGAGGATGCCGGCAATTTCGGCGGCGGACTTATCGCGCATGATGCCGAAGATCAGGCGCAGGCGCGCCAGCGAATAAAAGCGAGTGATGTAAGCGGCCAGCGCGCGGGCGGCGGCGGGGTTGTGAGCGCCATCGAGGATAATCGTGGGGTGCTCACGGACAAGCTCCAGGCGGCCGGGCCATTTGGCTGCGGCGATGCCGGTTTCAATCGACGAACGATCCACGCCACAGGCGAGCAGCGCCAGCGCGGCGGTGACGGCATTCCCGGCCTGGTGCTGGCCGGCGAGCGGGCAGCGTATGGAAAGCGGAGTATCGCCGGGAAGCTCAAAGCGGCTGCCGCGGGCATCGAGCGAGAGGTTCTGGATGGACGCGTCGGCCGCGCGCGTCACGGAAATCCCCAATCCGGCGGCGCGGCGATCGAGCACGCCGGCGGCTTCGGGGCGCTGGCGAGCGAAAACGGCGGGCACGCCGGGTTTCAGAATGCCGGCTTTCTCGGCGGCGATGGATTCGATCCCGCGGCCCAGGTACGCTTCGTGATCGAAATCGATGGGAGTAATTACGGCCAGCGACGGCCGCACCACATTGGTGGCGTCCAGGCGGCCACCCAGGCCGACTTCGAGGACCACGCGCTCCACGCCTTCTTCCAGGAAGATCAGCAACGCCATGGCGGTGACGGTTTCGAAATAGGTAGTGTGCAGGTCGATTGTCTCCGAAGCCAGCAGTTGCTCGACCACGGCGTGGACACGATTGAAGGCGGCGGCAAACCGCGCGGCGGAAACGGGAAACCCGGCGACGCGGATGCGTTCGGTGGGCTCGGCAAGGTGCGGGGAAGTATACAAGCCCGTGCGCAGGCCGGCGGCGCGGAAGCCGGATTCGATCATAGCGCACGTCGAGCCCTTGCCGTTGGTGCCGGCCACGTGGACGATCGAGAGGCGCTCCTGCGGGTTGCCGAGCGCCTCGAGCACGGCGCGGATGCGCTCCAGGCCGAGCTTGGCGGTCTTGATTTCGTTGCCCAGCGCGTAAAGGAATTGAACCGAATCGGGGTAGTTCACTGCGGGCAGAAGAAATCGAACGCGCGGGCGATGTAGGCCTTCATCTCCAGCCGCGGCACCACGGCATCCAGCATGCCGTGTTTGACCAGAAATTCGCTGCGCTGAAAACCCTCGGGGAGCTTCTGGCGGATGGTTTGCTCGATCACGCGCGGGCCGGCGAAACCGATCAGGGCGCCGGGTTCGGCGATGTTCAGGTCGCCCAGCATGGCGTAGCTGGCGGTGACGCCGCCGGTGGTCGGGTCGGTCAGCACGCTGATGAAAGGCACGCGGGCCTGATCGAGCCGCATCAGCGCGGAGCAGATCTTGGCCATCTGCATCAGGCTGACCGCGCCTTCCTGCATGCGCGCGCCGCCGGAAGCGGAAACGATCACCAGCGGCGAGCGGGAGGCGAGCGAGCGTTCAATTGCGCGCGTGATCTTTTCTCCCACCACCGCGCCCATGCTGCCGCCGATGAAGCGTATATCCATGGAGCAGATCTCCACCCGGCGGCCGCCGAGCTTACCGCTGGCGGCGATCAGGGCGTCGCGGAGCCCGGTTTCCAGCCGCGCAGCCTCCAGGCGCTGGGAGTAGGGCTTACTGTCGACGAAGTCGAGCGGGTTGGTGGAGTGCAGCCCGGAATCGAGAACCTCGTATTCGCCGCCATCGAACAGCATGCGGATGCGGCTGGCCGCGTCCATGCGGAAATGGTGGCCGCACTTGGGACAGATGTTCCAATTGGCCGCCAGGTCTTTCTTCCATACGATCTGGCGGCAGCCGTCGCACTTCTGCCAGAGGCCTTCGGTCTTGACGTGCTTCGCATCTTCGTCGATGGCCTTCGGCTTTTTGTCCTCCGGCCTGTCGCGCTTAAACCAAGACATGGAATCAACCAACTTACCGCGGGTAGGGATGACCCCGCAAGGTTGCGAAAGCCCGATAGATCTGTTCGGCGAGCATGGCGCGGGCCAGCTCGTGCGGAAAAGTCATGGCGGAGAGCGAGAGCAGCAGGTCCGCGCGGCCGGCCCAGGCAGCCGGCAAACCATCGTGCCCTCCCACCAGGAACAGCAGGTCGCGGCCTTCCATCTCGCCCTTGGCGATCAGCGCGGTAAAGGCGGCGGAATCGATCGGCTTCGCGGCCGGATCGAGAAAGACCTTGCGGGCGGCTGGGTGGCGAACCCAGGGATCGGTGCGCTCCGGGCGGATCTCGCGCATCTCGACGCTGGAAAAGCGGGCAGCGCGGCCGAGAAAGTCCAGCGCCACCGCATTGATATGCGGATCCCTTGGTTTGCCGATGAAATAGACGAAGATCTTCACTCGGACGGAATCCCGACCGGTTTCGCATTGCGCCAGAGCCGCTCTAAATCATAATAGGCTCGGGCCTTGGTGGAAAAAACGTGGACCAGCATGTCGCCGTAATCGGCCAACACCCATTCGCCCTGCTCGTAGCCTTCCAGACTCGTCGGCAGCTCGCCCGCCTGGTGTTTGAGCTGCAAGGTGACTTCGTCGGCGATGGCCTGAATCTGTCGCTGGTTGGACCCGCTGCAGAGGACGAAATAGTCGGCGAAGGAAGTGATGCCGGTCAGATCCAGGACCTTGATGTCGGTGGCCTTCTTGGATTCGGCGGCGCGGACGGCAATCGCCCAGGATGGTTCGGGGGCCGGAAAGGCGGCGGTTGCTTCAAGATGTGCCTTGCTCAGAACACGCTCCTGTTGGTATCGTACTACGCCGGGTTCGGGGGCGGGGCGGGAGGGGTGCTGGTGCGCGATACGGAAATGGAGTTTATATGGAGAGTGTGCGTGCAAGTTGAAGTCGAGAGGAACACGCCGCATGCGGGCGTTGGCAAGCTGAAGAGGCTGCTGCGAAAGTCCGAAAAGAACATTCTTGGGCCGCGGATGCACACAGATGAACACGGATAAACCAATTCTTTTCAATCTGTGTTCATCTGTCTTGATCCGTGGCCATGATGCTTTTGGTGTTTTTCAGCAACCTCTAAAGCGTGCCCTACCAGGAAACCATGAATGAACTGATCGCTTATTCGGCCACCCAGCAGGCGAGGCTGATCCGCGAGCGGCGCGTATCGTCGCGCGAGCTGGTGGCGGCTCACCTGGAGCGGATCTCCCAAATCAACCCGAAGATCAATGCCGCCGTGCAAGTGCTGGCGGAAAGCGCGCTGGCGGCGGCGGCCGCCGCCGATGCGAGCGAACCGCGCGGGCCGCTCCACGGCGTGCCGTTCAGCATCAAGGATGCGTTCGAAGTGGCGGGAACGGTGGTGACGGCGGGAACGCTGGGCCGGAAGAACGCGGCGGCTTCCACGGAAGATGCGGCGCCGGTCGAGCGTCTGCGGCGGGCCGGCGCCATCCCCATCGCCAAGACCAATCTGCCGGATCTGCTGTTCGCTTTCGAGAGCGACAACCTGATTTTCGGCGCGACCCGCAACCCGTACGACACGTCGCGCACGCCGGGAGGCTCGAGCGGCGGCGAGGCCGCCCTGCTGGCCGCTTGCGGTTCGCCGCTGGGCCTGGGCAGCGACTGTGCCGGCAGCGTGCGCCTGCCGGCCGCCTTCTGCGGATTGGCCGCCATCAAGCCGACCTACGGGCGCCTCGCGCGCACCGGTCATTTTCCGCCGGCGGGAGGCTGGATCGAAGGCCTGTGGCAGGTGGGGCCGATGGCGCGCCGCGTGGAGGACCTGGTCACCACCATGCCTCTGGTGGCCGGTCCCGATGGCCGCGACCACACCGTGGTGGACATGCCGCTCTCGAACCCGCGCCAGGTGCGGGTGCGCGACCTGCGGTTTGCGTTCTACACCGATAATGGTCTTGCGGCAGCCGATGAGGAAGTGGCGGGCGTGGTGCGCGCGGCGGCGGCCGCACTCGCCGTGGAAGGCGCCCGCGTCGAGCAGGCGAGGCCGGTCTGCCTGGATGCCGCTTACGAGATCGAGATGAAGCTGCTGGGCGCGGATGGCGGCGATGGCCTGCGAAACTACCTGCGCGAAATCGGTTCGACCAGGGTCCATCCGCTGCTGACCGGCTGGCTGGACAAGTTGGAGCAATACCGCACCGGCATCGATGGATTCGCGCGCTACTGGGGCGAGTGGTTCCGCTATCGCGCCGAGATGGCGGCGTTTCTCGCTTGCGGGTTCGACGCGATTCTGTGCCCCGCGTATATCCACCCGGCGTTGCCGCTCGGCACCTCCATCCTGGAGGAGAACTTCATCGGCTTCAGTCACACCATGGCTTATAACGTCTCCGGATGGCCAGCCGCGGTGGTGCGGTGCGGCGAATCGAACACCGGACTGCCCATAGCCGTGCAGATAGCCGCTGCACCATGGCGCGAGGATGTGGCGTTGGCCGTGGGGCTGTGGCTGGAGCAGGCATTTGGCGGATGGAAGCCGCCGGCGGAATAGCGCGGGCCGTCCGCGGATTTGCTATGATCGCTTTGCAACCGCCGAACCGTGGGCGTTGCAATCCGAGTCGAGAGAGCGAGGGGCTGTCCATGTCGAAGCATGAAGAAGCCGATCTGATTCTGAAGCTTTACGATCTGCGCCGCGAAGCAACCATGCGCAAGGCGCGCGACTGGTATTTTCGGGAGTTCAATCCCGAATCGATGGAAGACATTACCAAGGCGCTGTTCGGCGAACACAGCGGCCATCTGCGGATGGTGTGGACCTATTGGGATATGGCCGCCGCGCTGGTCAACCACGGCGCCATCAGCCTCGACCTGTTCAACGACACCAACGGCGAGCACATCGGCGTCTTCCTAAAAGTGGAGCCATTCCTGGCCGAACTGCGGGCCACCAACGGGCCGAACAACCTGGTCAACCTGGAACGGCTGATCGACGCCTCGCCCGATGGACGCCAGCGGGTGGGCGCCATGCGCGAACGCATGAAAGCCATCCGCGCACGGATGGCCGCCCAGAACGCGGCCAGTTCCAATTAACGGACTGCGGGCCGGGCGCCCGAGAACGAGATAGCGCTGGGTTATTCTTCAACACGCGCGATCCCTGGAAAAGAACCGGCGGCAAGACCGCCGGCGTTACGGCGCTGTGCTTCTTCGTAACGCTGGCGGTCTTGCCGCCGGTTCTTTTGCGAGCCAACTAGGTAGAACGCCATCGCCGCCGGGCATGCCCCCGACCTCCAAACGGAACGGGCGTGTTTACCGCGATGACGTGTCTTTCGGTGTCGCCAGGTAGCCGACGATCTGGTCCTTGGTGATCGAATTAATCACCAGCTCATAGGGAGTGTGGCCGCTCTTTGAGGTGTAGAACTGGACCGGTTCGTTGACGCTCTTGTCTTTCTTTTCGGACTTCTTGTCGTCCACCAGCAGGCTGACCGTATACTTGTTGTGCTTGGGGTCGGCGCTCTCCAGCTTCAGCATGATGTCGGCGTAGCGCGCCGGCTGCTTGGCCTTCCTGTCCAGCTTGATGTCGAAATAGTTGCGCTCACCCCTCAGCTTCAGGGCTTCCAGTTCGTGGCCGTTGGTAGCGATCAGCCCGCTCTGCACGCCCAGGTCGCCGGTGACGCTCTTGAGATCGGCGATGGTCTTTTCGAGCTGGCTCTGCGTCATGGCGGCCTGTGACTTCACGGCGCCCACGTCGGTGGAAACATCGGCGATCTTGGCATTGGCCGCGGTCACCGACTGGTTGACTTCGCTGATCTGGCCCGTCATCTGCTGCTGCATCTTGGCCTGTTCGGCTTGGAGTTGTCTTGCTAACTGATCGGCGTGAGCTTGCATCTCCACCTTGGCTTGGCTCGACATGCTGCGGGCCTGCGAATTTGCGTTCGCCAGTTCCTCTTTCAATGCCTCGATGTGCCGCTGCTGGGCTGCCGTACTGACCGAGGAGGCGTCGCGCAAGCCGGCCACCGTCGTCGTCAGTTTTTCGATCTTCTGCGTGGTGTCGGTTTGTAGATTGCCCAACTGCACGTAAAGGTAAATGTTGGCTGCGGCCAGGGCGATCAAGCCTCCGGCAAGCAGGGGAATGGCCAAACCCGATCGGGGCTGGGGCGACTCGTATGAGGATATGCTCACGTCTGGAACTCCTTGACCTTCTAGTATAGATGGGAATGGCCGGGACGCGGTTTCATCCCAGTGTCAAATCGGCCAGGCTGATTGGCTCGGTCTTAGCGGTCTTGGACCGTGCTTTGACCGGGCACCGGAAGCGGCGCCGGCCGTGCTTCGGCGGAATCGTGCCTGGGGCCCAGGCCCAAGGCGATCAGCGAAAGCGAGTCGATTTTGCCGGTGCCTTGCAAGTTCTGCCCGGCCTGAAAGCGCTTGAGTGCATCGCTGCTATTCTGATCCCAGACCCCGCTGGCCGCCTCGGGTCTCAGATAGCCCTTGGCCACCAGAGCCTGTTGAATCTCCTGATACCGCTCAGGCGCTGGAGCCATTTGGCGGGGCCGCCGGGGTACAGCCCGCCCCTTCTTGCCTCGTTTCGCCGCGGCAGATCCGGAAGCCACCGACTTGGCATGGCTCCCCTGTGCCGCGCCGGTCTTGGCTGCAGTGCCTTTGGCGGCCGCGGTTCTGGCCGGGGTCTTATGCGTAACGCTGGCTGTAAGCGGCCTCTGGCTGGAGGCGGTGTGGGGCGCAACGGTCTTGGCCGCGGGCTTGGCGGCCGGTTTTGCCGCCGGCGCCGGCTTTGTCACAGCCGCCGCTGGTTTCCGGGTCTGCGTTTGCGCTGGCGCCACGGCGGCATACGCCATTAGCGCTACGACGGCACACGACGCCCTTCTCATAGAACCACGCTTTGATTCTAACAGGGAACCGCTGTCGCGTGGGCCGCGAAAAGGGTGTGGAATGAGTCGGCTAAAGATATTGAGGGGATTAGAAATGTGTCTTGTCTCGCTTCCGGGCCTAGCGGTGCTCGCAATGGGTCGGGCCCTCGATGGCATTTGTGCCGTCAGGAAGCCGATTCCGTCCCAGGGCCAGCCTGTAAGTCTAGCTTTGCCTATGGGTTGGCCGCGGCTGGTGCTTTTCTTGCCGGCTCGTTGAAGGAGCGCTCGGTCTGGTTCTGCGGATCGGTCGAGACGGGCTGATCCCGCCACAGCCAGCGCATCATCTCGGGCAGGATGGCGGCTCCCATCTTTTGTCCGTGCTTGTTCATGCCCCAGGTGTAGTTGAGGTCGTAGCCTTTCTCGGTGAGCGCCTGCATCATCCTGACGTTCTGGAGGAACCAGTCGCGCGACTCGTCATAGACGCCGCCGCGGCCGGTGCCGCGATTGTCGTTGCGGCCGTCCTGGAGGAAGATGCGGATGGGCTTGCGGCCGGCCTTACGGATGATATCGGGATAGGCGTTGCCGCCGCGTATATTGGTGAAGCTGCCGACGATGCTGAGGACCTTGCGAAACTCGTTGGGCCGCTCCCAGGCGACGGTGAATGCCGCGATGGCGCCGGAACTCGCGCCTCCGATGCCGCGCCGGTCCGGGTCCTTCGAGATCGAGTATTCCTTATTCAGCACCGGCATCAATTCGTCGACAATCACGCGTGCGTACCGGTCGTCGAGCGAGTTGTATTCGGTGGGCCGGTTGGTGGTGCGGTCACCCCACTCGTGCTGGTCCGGTTCCGGTTGATCGGGGCGGCGGCCGGGGTTGATGAACACGCCGATCATCACCGGAATCTCGCGGCGGTAAATCAGGTTGTCCATTACGTTTTGCGCGTTGGTGCCGCCCTCCGGCATCAGGAACGCATGGCCATCGTTGAAGATCATCAGGCTGGCCGGCACGGCTGGATCGTACTGCGCCGGGACATAAACCCAATAGGTGTGCGAGGTGCCGGGATAAGCCTGGCTGGGCAGCGTGAACGGTCCGCGGATCTCACCCTTCGGAACACCCTCCTGCGGCAGCGAGTCCGGCCCCAGGCGGTAATACGCGTCGGGATCGGGAGGCTGCGCCTGGGCTGCCGGCGGCGTTGGTGCCTGAGCGAACAGGCTCGTCCCGGTGCCAACGAGCAGCAGGGACGATAAGAGCGCGGACGTTCGATTCATGCGTAGATCCCCTTCGAAGAGATTCACTCTCGCGGATAACATATCATGCCGGCGGCGCCTGGGTCTTCGACCGGCAGATGCGGTTCTATCGACGGGACCGCTCCCTATGGTCGCGGCTCCGTTCGGGGGCGCGACGATTGTATGCTGGGGCGAGGGGATAGCTCGATGGCGACTTCTTTTCCTTACGACACGCGCTTGAATGTTCTTCACGCGCCGCTGGAATTGATCGATGAAAAGGCACTGGCCGAAGCGGCCGAACACAAGTGGTACAACCAGACGCTGTGCAAGGTCAACGAATCGGTGGTACGGCTGGGCGTGGTGCAGGGCGAATACCACTGGCATAAGCACGACGCCGACGACGAATTCTTCTACGTGGTGGAAGGCCGGCTATCGGTCGACCTGGAAGACCGAACCGTGGAACTGGCACCGCGACAGGGCATTGTCATCCCGCGAGGAATCGTGCATCGGACCCGTGCCTTGCAGCGAACGGTGATGCTGATGGTAGAAAACGCCGGGATTATTCCGACCGGCAATTGAGGATGCCCGGGAAGAGGCGACGCGCGGCTCTCGCCGCGGCCCACCAAGCGCCTCCACCCGGAGCAAAGCCGCCGTTATGGGCCGCTTGCCAGGCGGTCGCCCTGGCCGCTATCGCCATCGCTACCGCCGTGGACCTCATGCTGCGCCTTCTTGACATAGGCCAGCAGCGTCCGGTACTCGCGCTGCGCCGTCTTGCGGTATGCGGGAAGACGCACTCCCGCCGCGGCGGCACGCTGCTCGAAGGCCGCTTCCGCCAGTTCCATGGCACGCAGCAGGCGCGGACCGGCAGCCTCGCGCACGGCTGGGTCGCAGACGAAACCGAAGGTGACCACGGATGGCAGCACCAGCGAGTAGTTGTCGGGTAGTCCCACCTGCTCAAACGGGAAGCCGGAAGCCCAATCGGTGTGGTAGCCCACGCACATGTTGTCGGGATTCACCGAAACCTGTAAGTGAGTGACACAGTTGGTCACCGGTATTCGATAGCGGCCGCGCAGCAGTTCCGTCAACATGGCGGCGGAGCGCACCTGAGCCGGACTGAGACGGGCATTGCTCTGCCCTTCCTCAGTGCGGGCCTCGAACGATACCCCCAAAAAGCTTTGATTCAGATTGAGATACCGCCAGTGGTCGTCGGCCCACACCGAATACCCGGCGTGATTGGCTGCGTCCTGCTCGGCCACCACCCGGAACACGCGGCCGAACCGGTCAATCAGATAATGATACGCGCGTCTTCGCCCGACATACCCGAGCAACGATTCCCCGATGCGCTTCAAAGCGCGATTCTGCTGGGCCTCGAACGGGATTTGCAGGCTCTCGGTGGTATGGAAGACAATGCCCGCCGGCGCCGATCGGCGCACCGCGCGACCCTCCGCGGGGCCATCCACGGGAAATGCCAGGTAGGAACGGGGACGGTTGGACACGGCAAACCGGGTGTCGATATGGAGACCGTTGCTGAATACCTCCTCTCTCGCGCCCTTGTCGACCATCCACACTTCGGGCAAAGCCGGTGATGGAACGGATTGCGAAAACCCGGCCGGCGGATTTCGCATCGTTCCCACAGGCACGCGCGCCGCGGCGCGAACCACCAGGAACGCCGCGAGCAGGGTCAGCGGGATGGTTGCCGCCAGCAGATAGGGGGAGCACGCTCGCCATGGCCGGGGCTGCTCGCCCCACAGCCGCCGACGCGGCACCACGGTCTTGAGGAATCGCAGGCGATTTACCGGATCGCCGATGTGGCGGGCGACCAATTCGATGGATGGCCGTTCGATGCTCCTAACCATTCGTATTAGGAGTATCGGCAGAATCGGCGGAATCTCTTAGGAATTCCGAAACTCTATCTTATCCCCGCTGCCCACGCTCATCTTCTCGCAAAAAGTCCGTGAGAGAAATCTAATCTTAGAGGTACTACCAAGCCAAATAGGGATTAGCGCGGCGGTCCGAGACGTGACGAAAGGCCGGCGTGAACCGGAGTTGCCCATGCTGAAACGTTGGTTAGGTTTTTCGAATCGGTCGTCGCGCGCGTGGGGCATTGCCAAAACCATGGACATGCTCAACAGTCCGCATCTGGCCGGGATGTCGTCGGAGGCCAAGCGCGGAGCGCTCTTGATGGCGCTGGAGGCGGCGGGCACCAGCGTGGAGAGCCTCATCCAGGACGCCGTATACCAGCAGCGCGTGCTGGATCAGCAGGAAGAAGGGCGCGAGGCCAGGCTGCGGCGGTTCGAAGCGGCCAAGCTGGAACAAAATCGCGCGGTGCAGGCGGAGTTGGACCGCCTCACGGCTAAGCACATGGCGCGCCTCCAGGCCAATCTGGACGAGATCGCCCGCTACCAGGACGAGTTCCGCGCCTGGCAAAAGGGAAAGGAGCAGGAAGCGTTGCGCATGACGGACGCGGCGGCATTCTGCGTCCCGCACGGACACGTGGACCGCAGCGCCACCCTTTCGGTGGTGATGGAACCCATCAGGGCTCGGGGGTAGGTGCGAGCCGTGCTGCTCGCGGGGCTGGGTGTTGCGCTGCTGGTGGTCGCCGTGTGCTGCCGGCCGCATCGCAAAGTGCCGCCCCTCCAGCGCGCGGACCTCCAGCGCGTGAGGCGCTTGTCCGAACAGTCGTTCCGGGAAAGCACATTCCCGTTCGAGTGAGTTGACAGGATAGGAGACATTCATGAAGACCCCGCAATCGGATTACACGCTGCCACTGGGGCTCGATGTCGGTACGAGCCGAATCGTAGTGGCGCGAGACACAGGTAAACGGTACGAGTATGAGGCGCAGCTCAATGCCTTTTTGACGCTCCCGTATTCCAAGCTGGCGGAGAACCTCCTCCTGCGCGAAGGCATTCTGCACGAAGTGCGGGGAGCGGAGATCGTGGTCACCGGCAACGACGCGGAAAAATTCGCGGAGGTCTTTCACGTCGAGACACGGCGGCCGATGCGGAAGGGCGTCATTAATCCCGACGAGCCGCACTCGCTGGCGGTGTTGCGCCACATCATCACCAAGCTGGTGGGTCCGGCGGGAATCGAGGGGCAGAAGATCTTCTTCAGCATCCCCGCCGCCATCGAAGGCGAAGAGACCGGTATCGCTTACCACGAGGCTTCCATCCATGAGTTACTCAAAGAGCTGGGATACGCGCCCACGCCCATCGTGGAGGGCCTGGCGGTGGTGTTTGGCGAATTGAGCGAATGCAATTACAGCGGCATCGGGATTAGCTGCGGCAGCGGCCTGTGCAACGTGTGCCTGGCGGTCCTTTCCGTGCCGGTGATCAGCTTCAGCGTCGCCAAGGCGGGAGATTTCATCGACACGCAGGCGTCGCTGGTGACCGGCGAAATGGCCACCCGGCTGCGCGTGCAGAAAGAACAATCGTTCACGCTCAACGGCCTCAACGGGGAGCGGGTGCAGAACGCCCTGACGGTCTACTATCGCGAGGTGATCCGCAATCTGATCGAGACCCTGCGCCAGCACATCGCCAGCGCGCGGCGCCTGCCCAAGCTGGAACAATCCGTCCCGCTGGTGCTCTCCGGCGGCACCGCCATGCCGCGCGGATTCCTGGAATCGTTCGTCACCGCTCTGCGCGCCAACGAATTTCCGGTGCGCCTCTCGGAAGTGCGCCTGTCCGCCGATCCGCTGAACTCCACCGCCCGCGGCGCGCTGATGGCGGCGCTGTGCTAGGGGCCTGACTAGATAACGAGCGGGGCAGCGACCGCTCCCTAGCGGTCGCGGCGCCGAATTCACCCGCTCCGATTCGTCGGAGCCGCCGCCGTGGGGGAGTAGTTCTCGGCTCAACTCGCCCGGCGCAGCACATCCTCGACGGCTTTGGGATGCCTGGCAATCACCGCCAGCAGCACGCGCGTGGGCGTGTCCGGGCGCGACCTGCCCTGTTCCCAGTTCCTTAGCGTGGCCGGCGGGAAGCCGAACTTGATGGCGAACTGCGCCTGGCTGAGTCCCATCTTCATACGCACATGGCGCACGTCGATCTCGGGCACGTGCACCAGCGTCACGCGAGCGCGGTCGTCTTCTCCCTTAGTCCAGGCGATCGCCTGCTTGAGCCCTTCGACGATACTCTCGCCAACGGTCTCCCGTCTCAGCGCCGGCGTTCCTTTCTTCGCAGCCGGTTTGGTTGTCTTCTTCGCAGCCATGCTTACGCCTCCTAAGCCGTTCTTGGGTAGCCAGTCACTAAGGTCATCACCAGCCGTCTCATCGCGTTTCGCTCGCTTTGGCTAAGGTTCGCCTTGCGGTTCTTCGCGTAAGCGGACAACAGGAACACCGGCAGGCGCTCGTTGTGATAGTAATAAATCACCCGCGCACCGCCCCGCTTCCCCACCCCCTCCAGTGCCCATCTGATCTTTCGAACTCCACCAGTCTCACGGATGATTTCTCCAGCTTCCGGATTCGCGCCGACGAAGGTAACCAGCGCCGCCCGGTCCGATTCGGACATCAGCGGCCTCGATTTTCTCAGGAACTCCTCGGTCTCCACGACCGTCATCGGTGCGACCGGCACGCTCATACTATACGCAATTTGCGTATATAAGTCAAAGGGGCAGCGGGCGCAAGGATAGTTCAGCGGATTTGCGAGATGCCGGGCCAGGTTACTCTAACCGTCTTGATGTTGACGAACTCGCGGAGACCTTGGGCTGCGAGCTCGCGGCCGTAGCCGGAGCGCTTGACGCCGCCGAAGGGGAGTCGCGGGTCGGAGGCGACCATGGCGTTGACGAAGACCATGCCGGATTCGATCTCGTCGATGAACCGCTGCTGCTCGGCTGGGTCGGCCGTCCAGACGCTGGCGCCGAGGCCGAACGCGGTATTGTTGGCGAGGCGGATGGCATGGTCGATATCGTGCGCGCGGAAGATCGCGGCCACCGGGCCGAATAACTCTTCGCGATAAGCCGGAGCGTTTTCGGGCACGCCGGCCAGCACGGTTGGCGCGTAGAAGTTGCCGGGGCGGCGGATGCGATGGCCACCGGTGAGGAGATTGGCGCCCATCGCGACCGAACGGCTCACCTGGCTCTCCAGCTCTTCGAGAATCGCGGGCGTGGCCAAAGGGCCGACGTCGGTCGATTCGTCCATTGGGTCGCCGACGCGCAGCGCGGCCATCCCAGCCACGAAGCGTCGCTCGAACTCATCGGCGATGCGGGCGTCCACGATGAAGCGCTTGGCGGCGATGCAGGATTGGCCATTGTTGAGGACGCGCGCCTGAACGGCGGTCTTGACGGCGCGATCGAGATCGGCGCTGGGCATCACCACAAAGGGGTCGCTGCCGCCCAATTCGAGCAGGGTCTTCTTGATCTGGCGGCCGGCCTGCGCGGCCACCGCGATGCCGGCCGGCTCGCTGCCGGTGAGGGTGACGGCTTTCACCCGGTGGTCGTTGAGAATGCCCTCCACCGCCGTGGCGCCGATCAGCAGCGTCTGGAAAACATCCGCGGGAAAGCCGGCGCGGCGGATGATGTCTTCGATCGAGAGCGCGCATTGCGGCACGTTGGAAGCGTGCTTGAGCAGGCCGACATTACCCGCCATGAGGGCGGGCGCGGCGAAGCGGAACACCTGCCAGAAGGGGAAATTCCAAGGCATCACCGCGAGCACGACGCCGATCGGCTGATAGCGGATGAAGGCACGGCCGGGACCGGCCTCGATGGGCTCGTCGGCCAGCAGACGTTCACCGTGCTCGGCGTAATAGCGGCAGGCCAGCGCGCACTTGGCGGCTTCGGCGCGCGCGGCGGCGATGGGCTTGCCCATTTCGAGGGTCATCAGACGCCCTAGGCGGTCCTGTTCGTTTTCGAGAATCGACGCGGCAGCAGTGAGCCAGCCGCCGCGCGCGGCGAACGAAGTGCGGCGGTAGGAGTGCCAGGCCGCATCGGCGCGCGTGAGCGCAGCCTCGACCTCAGCCTCGGTCGCAGCTTCGAACGTCCGTACGATTTCTCCGTTGACGGGATTGATGGACGCGATCATCAATCAACATTGTAGTAGCCCCGTGGCGCGGGCACGCGTGCGTGCCGCGCCGGCACTCGTGCCGACGAAGGGCGCCGACGGAAAAAAACGTTTCGAGAGGAGTCTCGACACGGCACGCACGAGTGCGTGCGCCACGTCGGCCGTATTTCGTGACAATCCCTAAGTACTTCGGCCAGCTCTTGCATTAAGCCGGCGCACGGCCGCGCGCAATTGCTCCCATTTGCGGTGATGCCATTTACCCAACTTTGCGGGTAGCGTTGTGCGATAAGATACCCCGCATCATTCATCTTGCCAAGAAAAGGAGAGTTAACGTTATTATGTACATATTACCCTGGTTACGTTTCGGAGCGACAATATGCAGACCGGTGAATCACGTCGAGGGGTTAAGATTTCGCCGCACTTGATGCTGCTGACGGTCAGACAGCTCGCGCGGGAGAATGCGGAACTGTTCGAAGAAGTGAAACAACTTCGGGCTGCGGTCAACGTCTACCGCGAGCTTGCGACTAGGAAGGGCCTGGTCAAGGAAAAGGTCTCGTCGCTCGGCGCCATTAGGCCGGCCAGGAACAGGCCTAACGATCACTACCGCAGCAACGTCGCATAAGCCTGCTTCGGCGCTGTGCGACACTGAAGCATGGTCCCGTTTTCTCGACGATTGCGAGCCGCCATTGCGGAAGCGGAGCCCCGGCTGCGCGCCATAGCGGACGCGGCCGCCGGCGCCGCGCCACCCGATCCCGAAGGCTGGTCGAAAAAGCAGGAACTGGGGCACCTGGCCGATTCCGCGATCAACAACCGCGTGCGAATCGTCAAGGCGGCGCTCGAAGGGGAGTTCACCGGGCCGTCTTATGACGGGCTGGGCTGGGTGAAACTGGGTGGCTACATTAACACGCCGTGGCAAGAGATACTCGATCTCTGGAAGAGCCTGAACGAGTCGCTGGCTACCGTGCTGGAAGCCATCCCCTCTGAGCGCTTCACGGCACCATGCCGCATCGGAAGTGACGGCCCGGTGACGCTCGAGTTCCTCATCGGCGATTACATCGTTCACATGCAGCAGCATCTCGACCACATCTTTTCCAGGTGACGCGGGGTACGCACTCGGGCGCACCGTGTTGAGGCTCCTCGAATCCTATGCGCGCGGGCGGCCGGGCGTCGGCAAAAGTGCCGAGGCGTTGCGCAGGAGTGGGTGCGCCACATCGGTTATTGGATTCTCGCGCTACTTTCCGCGGGGGGCTGGGTTACCACCTCATGAACTTTTCGAGGGGTTTATGAAGCAGCTCTTTCTAATCGCCGCATTGTCAGCCATGGCGGTGCTCCATCCCGCCGCCGGCCAGACGACGACACCGTTTATGAGCGACCTGGCCGCGGCCCGCTTCCTCGACCAGGCGACCTGGGGGCCCACGCCAGCCTCCATCGCCCAACTCGAACGGATGGGAATCAACGCCTGGCTGGCCGCGCAATTCCAGATGAACACGTCCGACCTGCCGGATCAGCCTCTGCTCAATTCGGCGGGAAAGACCAATGAGGATCTGACGCCGGTCGAGCGCGCGTTTTTCGCCAACGCCGTCAACGGGCAGGATCAACTGCGCCAGCGCGTAGCGTTCGCTTTGTCGGAGATTTTCGTGGCCTCGGCAGTGCAGGTGAAGCCGGCTTATGCGATTCCCCCATACTGGCGGATTCTGCGCGACAACGCGTTCGGCAACTACCGCGACATTATCAAAGCGATCACGCTGAACCCGGCCATGGGGACCTATCTCAGCATGGCCAATAACAACAAGGGCAATGCGGCCAAGGGCACGTCGGCCAATGAGAACTATGCGCGCGAGCTGTTGCAGTTGTTCACCCTGGGGTTGACCAAGCTCAATGCGGACGGCAGCCCGGTGCTCGATGCGAGCGGCAACCCGGTTCCCACCTACGACCAGGCGGAAATCACCAGCGAGGCCAAGATGTTGACCGGCTGGACGTTCGCAACCGCGCCCGGCGCCACCGCCAAGAACAACAACCCGGCCTACTATTTCGGCCAGATGATCGCGGTGGAAGCCGAGCACGATACCAGCGCCAAAACCATTTTCGGCAACATTCAGGTTCCCGCCGGCCAGACCGCCGAACAGGATCTGGACTCCCTGCTGGATGCTCTGATGGCGCAGCCAACCATGGCGCCGTTCGTCGGCCGGCAGCTTATCCAGCATCTGGTCACCAGCAATCCCAGCCCAGCCTACATCGGGCGCGTGGCAGCCATGTTCGAGAACAATGGCGAGGGCGTCCGCGGCGACATGGCGGCGGTAATCACGGCGATTCTCAGCGATCCGGATGCGCGCGCCGGGGATGACGCAGGCGCCGCGCTCAATCCTGGCTTCGGGCACCTGCGCGAGCCGGTGCTCTTCATGGCCAACCTGCTGCGCGGCCTGAATGCGACGCTCGGCGCTTCCAGCGCGGTCTATAACGACGCCACCCTGATGGGACAGGAGCTGTTCTACGAGCCCAGCGTGTTCAGCTATTTCTCGCCACTCTACCGGATTTCCGGCGGCCAGCTCGCGCCCGAGTTCCAGCTCTATTCGACGCAAGCCGCGGCCGAGCGGGCCGACATCGTCAACGCCGCGCTGTACGGCAGTCTGGACAAAAGCACCACCGTCGACCTCACGCCGTTCGTGAGCCGCGCCGGCGACTTGCCCAGCCTGCTCGATTACGCGACCTACGTTTTCCTGCACAGCACGCTGCCGCCCGGGCTGAGCGACCAGGCCTTGGCCGTGGCTAGCGCGGTCGCCACCCCGCAGGCGCGCGCGCAGGCGATCCTCTATCTGGTGCTGACCTCGAGCGCTTACCAGGTGATTCAGTAAAGGAGCCAAGCATGTTTTCGCGTCGTGGATTCATTCGCGTTGGAGCAGCCTCGGTGAGCACGCTGGCGCTGCGTCCGTTCGGCCTGTTGCCGGCGATAGCCGCCGCCGGCAGCACCAACTATCGCGCCCTGGTGTGCGTGTTTTTGTTCGGCGGCAACGATTCCAACAACAGCGTGATTCCGTTGGACGATGCGGACTACACGGCTTACCAGTCCGCGCGCGGCGCACTCGGCCTGGCGGCCAGCTCGCTGGTCCAGGTGAACGATGCGACTGGTGCGCCCTATGGCTTCCATGCGCTGCTCACCGAGCTTGCCTCGCTATTTACCAGCAAGCAACTGGCGGTGGTGGCCAACTTGGGGCCGCTGGTGGCGCCGATCACGCGCGCGCAGTACCAGGCGCAGCAGGGCTTCATTCCGAACAACCTTTTCTCTCACGCCGATCAGCAATTGGAATGGCAGACCTCCATCGCGCAGGGCAACAGTCCCACCGGTTGGAGCGGCCGGGCGGCCGATTACATCGCTGCGCAGAAGATCAACGCCTCTTCGTTCCCGGTGTTCCTGTCGACGGCGGGCAACGTATTGCAGGGCGCGGGCGCCAGCACTTCTCCGGTAACGGTGGCGCCGGGCGAATCGTTGCAGCTTGCCGGCTTCAACACATCCGCAGCGTCGGAAGCGCGCTGGAACGCGCTCAACAATCTGATCTCGACGGATAGCGGAGTGGCGCTGGTGCAGGCGGCCAACAACACTCTGGCCAACAGCATCTCCGATGCTAAGGCGCTGACCGCCGCGTTAGGCAAATCCACCCCGCTCAAGACCCAGTTCCCCAAGACCGCGCTGGCGGCGCAACTCCAGCAGGTGGCCGAGATCATCCAGGTACAGGCCGATCTGGGAATGAGCCGGCAGATATTCTTCTGTTCGCTGGGCGGCTTCGATACGCACACGGCCGAAATATCGACGCTCAACAACCTTTACCCGCAGGTGAGCCAGGCGCTGGCCGCGTTTTATGACGCTACCGAGGAGCTGGGCGTGGCCGACAGCGTCACCACCTTCACCGAATCCGATTTCAACCGCACCTTCCAGCCGACCTCCGGCAACGGCAGCGATCATGCCTGGGGCGGCCATCACTTCGTGCTGGGCGGCGCCGTCCAGGGAGGCAGGATCTTCGGCCATTTCCCGAGCTTCGAATTGGGCGGCCCAAACGATACCGACGTGCGGGGACGCTGGATCCCCACTACTGCGACCGATCAGTACGGCGCCACGCTGTGCTCCTGGTTTGGCATCCCCAGTTCCGGCCTGGCCAGCGTGTTCCCGAATCTCGCCAATTTCCCAACCGCCAACCTCGGCTTCTTGGGCTAAAAGAAAGCCGGGTCGCGCCGCTTCCACTTTTGGCACGGTAACTGGCGGCTTTACTTTCATAGCTCTGAGATGCTAGCCTAAGTGTCTCATAATGCGTACAGTTGACTTGATCCAGCGCAAGCGCGACGGGGCTGAGCTGGCCCCTGAGGAGATTGAATTCCTGGTAGACGGATACACCTCCGGCGAGATACCGGACTACCAGATGTCTGCGTTTCTCATGGCCGTGTTCTTTTCGGGCATGACCGACCGCGAGGTCAGCCGCCTGACCGAGTGCATGTTGCGATCCGGCGAAACGGCGGACCTTTCCGCCATTCCCGGCATCAAAGTGGATAAGCACTCCACCGGCGGTGTGGGCGACAAGACCAGCCTGGTGGTGGCGCCTCTGGCAGCCGCGGCGGGCGTGGTGGTGCCGATGATGTCCGGCCGCGCGCTGGGCCACACCGGCGGCACGCTGGACAAACTGGAATCGATTCCCGGTTTCCGCACCGATCTCTCGAGCGAAGAGTTTCAACGGCAGCTTGCCGAACTCGGCCTGTGTTTCATCGGCCAGACCGATCAGTTCGCGCCGGCCGACCGCAAGCTCTACGCATTGCGCGATGTCACCGGCACGGTGGAATCGATCCCGCTGATTGCCTCTTCGATCATGTCGAAGAAACTGGCCGAGGGCGTGGATGCCCTGGTGCTGGATGTGAAGGTGGGCTCGGGCGCGTTCATGAAGAAGCAGGTGGATGCGCGCCGCCTGGCGCAGACCATGGTTGGCATCGCGCGCCCCATGGACAAGAAGGTCCAGGCGCTGATCACCGATATGAGCCAGCCGCTGGGTTACGCGGTGGGCAATGCGCTGGAAGTGATGGAAGCTTCGCAGACGCTGCAAAACGCCGGTCCGGCCGATCTTACCAAGCTGTGCCTGGAACTGGCGTCTCGCATGATCTTCCTCGGCAAACAGGCGGCCACGCTCGAAGAAGCCCGCTTGACCGCCGAAAGGCACCTGGTGGATGGTTCGGCGTACAAGAGGTTCAAGGACGTGGTGGCCGCGCAGGGCGGCAACCCGCAGGCGCTGGACAATTTCGTGCTGCTGCCCAACGCCACGGGCGCGCGCGAAATCGCTTCGCCGCGCGCCGGCTACGTCAGCTTGATCGACGCCGAGGACATCGGCATCGCCGCCAACATGATTGGCGCGGGCCGCGATAAGAAGGAGGATTCCATCGACCCCGCCGTCGGCATCATCCTGGAAGTCAAGGCCGGCGAAAAAGTGGAGGCTGGCAGCATCCTGTGCCGGCTGTATTACACCAAGGAAGATCGCCTCGAGGAAGCCGCCGAAAGAGTCGAGGATGCTTTCCACATTTCCTCGCAGCGGCCCGACGAGCGTGAATTGATCCTCGAGGTCGTTGGATAGAAATGGGCCGCTTCACCGGTCTGCTCGGGCTGGTGGCCATTCTCGGTGTCGCCTGGCTGTTCTCCAATAACAAGCGCGCCATCAAACTGCGCATCGTGGCCTGGGGCATGGGCCTGCAGATTCTCTTCGCCGTACTGGTGCTGAAAACCGATCTCGGAAAAGTGTTCCAGGCCATCGGCGCCGGCGTCAACGCCATGCTGGGCTATACCGAAGCCGGCAGCGAGTTCGTCTTCGGCCCAATGGGGAAATCGAGTGGCGGGTTCGGCGTGGTGTTCGCGTTTCAGGTTCTGCCGATCATCATTTTCATCGCGTCGTTCTTTTCCATCCTGTATTATCTGGGCATCATGCAATGGATCGTGCGCGGGATGGCGATCGGGATGCAAAAGGTGATGGGCGTGAGCGGCGCCGAATCGCTGAACGTGGCGGCCAGCATCTTCATGGGGCAAACCGAAGCGCCGCTCACCATCCGCCCGTTCCTGGCCGGCCTAACCGAATCGGAACTGTTCACGGTGATGGCCTGCGGCATGGCTCACGTTTCGGGTTCGGTGATGGCGGCCTATGTGAAGATCGCCGGCGTCTCGATCACCCATCTGCTCACTGCCGTCATTATGACCGCGCCCGCCACCATCATGCTGTCCAAAATTCTCATACCGGAAACGGGCCATCCGGTGACCGCGGGCAAGGTGGAGTTGAAAATCGAAAAGACCGCTGTCAACGTGATCGATGCGGCGGCGCAGGGCGCGGGTGACGGTCTCCACCTGGCGCTGAATGTGGGAGGCATGCTGATCGCCTTTCTGGCGCTGATCGCCATGGTCAACGGCATTCTGGGCGGCATTCACGGGCTGCGGTGGATGAACTGGCTGCCGGTTTCGCTGGAGCAGATTTTCGGCGTGGTGTTCGCGCCGGTGGCGTACCTGCTGGGCGTGCCATGGAAGGATTGTTCGGCCATCGGCAACCTGCTGGGCACGCGGCTGGTGCTCAATGAATTCGTCGCGTTTCTCAAACTGGGTCCGATGAAGGCCGGCCTGGACCCGCGCTCCTTCATCATCGCCACTTACGCGCTGTGCGGGTTCGCCAATTTCAGCTCGATCGCCATCCAGATCGGCGGCATTGGCGCGCTGGCGCCGAACCGGAAGTCCGACCTGGCGCGGCTCGGCCTGCGCGCGGTGGCGTGCGGGACGATGGCCAATTTCATGTCGGCCTGTATTGCGGGAATGATCTTATGATTGCGGAAGCCATATCTCTGCTCGAAAGCCGCACCGCCCTGCGCCCGGCCATCGGCGTGGTGTTGGGCAGCGGACTGGGAGCGTTCGCCGACGAATTGAGCGATCGCGCCGTGGTCCCCTACGCCGAAATCCCCGGCTGGCCCGTCTCCACCGCCGTCGGCCACGCGGGCGAGTTGGTAGTGGGCAACCTGGACGGGCGGCCGATCGCCGCGATGTCGGGACGGCCGCATTTATACGAAGGGTATTCGGCGGCACAGGTGGTTTTCCCGGTGAGGGTGCTGCGCGCATTCGGCGTGCGGTCGATGATTTTCACCAACGCCGCGGGCGGTATCAACGCCTCGCTCGAACAGGGCGGCCTGGTGCTGATCTCGGACCACATCAATTTGCAGGGGTCGAACCCCCTCACCGGTCCCAATGACGATTTACTGGGCCCGCGTTTTCCCGACATGACGGAAGCGTACTCGCGCCCGTATCGCGAGCTTGCCAAGAATGTGGCCGCCGAGCTGTGCATCTACATGCCCGAAGGCATCTATGCGGCCATGCTGGGCCCCAGCTACGAAACCCCCGCCGAAATTCGCTTCCTCCGCACCATCGGCGCGGACGTGGTGGGCATGTCCACCGTGGCCGAAGTGATCGCCGCCAATCACATGGGAATGAAAGTGCTGGCGGTTTCCTGCGTCACCAACATGGCGGCGGGTCTCGGCGAGCGGAAGCTCAACCACGAGGAAGTGCTCGAAGCCGGTGCGGCGGTTGGCGATACACTGGTGAAGTTCCTGCGCATGGTGGTGCCGCGTTTGGAACAGGATGAAGCGCAGAGCCAATGACAGATCCACTCCTCGACGCCGCGCTCGCCGCCCGCCAACACGCCTTCGCGCCTTATTCGAAGTTCCAGGTTGGCGCCGCGATTGAAGATTCGGCGGGCCGCATCCACACCGGCTGCAACGTGGAGAACGCGACTTACGGCCTGACCGTATGCGCCGAACGGGTAGCCGTTTTCAAAGCCATTTCCGAGGGCGTTCGCGTTCGCGAATTCCGCCGCGTCGCCGTGGCCGCCGATACGGACGTTCTCACGCCGCCCTGCGGCGCGTGCCGCCAGATTCTCTGGGAATTCTGCGGCGACGTCGAGATCGTGCTGGTGAACCCGCGCGGCAAAATCGAAACGTATCAATTGCGGGATCTCTTCCCCAAGCCATTCGATGCTTCGTATCTGTAGCTTCTTCTTATTTGTCTTTGCGCTGTCGGCGGAACAGGCCGATTGGATCTGGAGCGCGGGCTACGTCATCACCGAGGACTCCGGCGCGCGCGTGATCCTGAACGGCGCCGTGGCCGTGCGCGGCGCGCGCATTCTGGCGGTCGGCAAGCGCGCCGAAATCGATGCGCGCTTCACGGCCGCGCATCGCCTGGACCGCCCCGACGCTATCCTCGCACCGGGCCTGATCGACACCCACACGCACGCCGCCATGTCGCTATTTCGCGGCATCGCCGATGACCTGCGGCTCGAGGATTGGCTCGAGAAGTTCATCTTCCCAGCCGAAGCCAAGAACGTTACGCCCGATTTCGTGCGCTGGGGCACGCGCCTCGGGTGTTTGGAAATGCTGCTCGGCGGCACCACCACGTTCACCGATATGTACTACTTCGAGGACGTGGTGGCCGAAGCCGCCAAAGAGGCGGGGATGCGCGGCGTGCTGGGCGAAACCATCATCGGCTTCCCGGTCGCCGACAACAAAACGCCCGCCGATGCGCTCCAATTCACGGAACGCTACCTGGCGCGATTCGCGGGCGACCCGCTGATCGTTCCCGCCGTGGCGCCGCACGCGCTCTACACCAATTCCGACCAGACGCTGAAGGCCGCGCGCTCTCTCGCCAACCGGTTTCACGCGCCGCTGGTAATCCACATTTCCGAAACCAAGAAAGAAAATGACGACGAGCTGGCCAAGCGGCACACCACGCCGGTCCAGACGCTCGAAAGCCTCGGGGTCTTCAACGGCCGCACGGTGGCCGCGCACTGCGTCTGGGTGACCGAAGAGGACATGGCGATTCTGAAAGCGCGCGATGTCGGCGTGGCGCACTGCCCATCGAGCAACATGATGCTGGCGAGCGGCGTGGCGCCGGTCAAGCGCATGATCGAGCTGGGCATCCACGTCGGCTTAGGCCCGGACGGTCCGGCGGGCAGCAACAACGACTTCAATATGTTCGAGGAAATGGACCTAGCCGCCAAGCTGCAAAAGGTCACCGCGCGCGATCCCCAAGCGATGAGCGCCGCCACCGCGCTCGCCATGGCCACCATGGGCGGCGCGCGCGTTCTCGGTATGGAAAAGGAAATCGGCTCGCTCGAGGCCGGCAAGCTCGCCGACATGATCGTGGTCCGCCTGGACCGTCCCAACGCCGTGCCTGTCTACGACCCGGTCTCGCAAATGGTTTACGCGCTCAAAGCCGAAGACGTCCGCGACGTGATGGTGAACGGCAAACCGGTGGTGCGCGATGGCGCCATCCTCACCTTGAACGAGCCGCAGATCCTCGAAAAAGCCCGCGAATATGGAGACAAGGTGCGGGCTTCGCTGCGGTAGGAAGTAAGTTGGCAGGCGCTTCCGCCTGCCAACTACGCGCTCGCATCAAGGCAACAGTTGGCAGGCGGAAGCGCCTGCCCCACTTACTTCGCGAGAATCTTCAAGTCTTGTGTGATCTTATCGCCGGCGCCGATTGTCACGGTTTCGGTGACGGGCGCGTAGGCGTCCCATTCGTCGCCGCCCTGCAAGATCGGGCCGAGATCGCTCTGCACAATCACAGCTAGCTTATAGGTGCCGGGGATCACGGAGTCAAGCGAGTAGCTCCCACCAGCGCCGATCGCGCCGGTCCTCCACGCCATCTGGCTGTTTAGCTCCTCGCTAATCGGATACAGCAGCACTTGCAAGCCGGTAGTGGCCGCTTCATCCGTCTGCACGGATCCGGAAACGGAGCCGAACTGCGTGCTGATGACGATGGTGAGCGCACTGCCAGCCGCGCCGTTGCTGAGATCGACAGTATGGCCAGCGATCTCGGTGGTCCCCAGGCGCAGCGATTTCACGTACCCTGACCCGCCGTACGACATCACGCGGTAGCGGCCGGGCGGGACGTTCTTAAGAGTGAAAGCCCCGGCCGCATCGACCTGACCTGTTGCGGCCCAGTTGTTTCCATCGATGCCTTGCAGTTGCACCTGTGGCTTTGGCCGCCGCGCCGGCTTCGCTCCTTCTGCCGGCTCGGCGGACTTGGCGTCGTCGCTTTCGTACTCCACTTGACCGGTGAGGTCGGCAGCCGGCATCATGCGCAGCTCGATGCCGTCGATGTTAGAGTCGCCCACCACAATGTCGACCGGCGCCGCCGCGCTCATCTGGCCGGTGGGGCTGTTCCATTGCGCACCGAGGCGATACGGGCCGGGAGCCAGCCGCCAGAGAGTGAATGTCCCATCCTTCTTCACCTGTGCGCCGCCGCTCCAGACGGTGTTTCTGACCAGGCCAACGCTGAAGCCCTGGTTGCTGTCGCGTCCCCTCTGAGCAATCAGCGCGACGTTTTCAGCGCCTGGCGGGATACCGGTCACCCTGCCGCTGACCCGCACGATGGGCGTGCGCACCAGGCGAATCTCGTTGCCGGCGGCTTCGGTTCCTGCCTCGACGCTGACCCTCGCGGCGCCCGCCTCATCGAGCGAGCTGGGGTAGTAGGTCTGGCTATAATGCGCCTCGAGCGTGCCATCGGTGCGGATCTCGGGTGGTGTCAGCGGTTCTTCGGGAGTGGCTCGAATCCGGTATTTGCCAGGCATAAGCCCGCCGATGCGGAACCTTCCCTGCGCATCGGACTGCGACACCTGCCCGCCGCGGCCGGACTCAGCCGTGACGTTGCAATTCTCCACCGGCTCGCCGTCGGCGTTCACTACCGTGCCGGCAATCGACCCGGTGGGAGTCAGCTTCAGGGTCACATCGTCCTTGTGGTCGCCCGGCTTCAGGGTGAGCCCCGTCGAGCCGCTCTGGCCAGCGACGAAGCCCGGACGGTTGGCGGAGACGCCGTAGCTAGCTCCAGGCAAACCAGTGACCGAGAACTTGCCGTCCGCCGTGGTCATCGCGCCATATCGGAACTGCTTGCCATCGGCGAATCCGAAGAGCATCACGTGGGCGCGCAACACCGGCTCGCCGGTTACCGCATTCACTACCACGCCCGCCACGCTGGCGGAGTTCTGATCGGTCGAAGCGCTCTGCGCGAACAGCGCGGCACAGGCCGCCAAAAGAGCCAGGAGACGTGGCGCACGCACTCTTGCGTGCCGCGTCGGCACTCGTGCCGACGCAGGGTGCCGCGGGGCAAAGACGCGTCGAGACGAGTCTCGACGCTGCACACAGAAGTGCGTGCGCCACGGCAGCAGCCTATTGCTATGGCTTTCCATCCGCATCCCCCTTCGCGAGCAGCTTCAGGTCCTTGACTTTGCGGTCGCCTTCCTTGATCTCGATTTCTTCGGCCGCCGCGGCGAGCTTCTTGACCGATTCGAGAAAATCGGTCCCGTCGGCGAACTGATCGGATTCGAAGGCCAGCAGCCGGTATTTGCCTGGACGGATGGCTTGGAAACGGTAGGTCCCGTCTTCGGCCGCTTTGAGGGAGCGCTCCAAGTCGATCTCCTTTGGGTCGGCGGCCAGCAGCACCATCGCCGGCATGGCGCCCAGCGGCTCACCGTCCTGGTCCAGCAGTTTGCCGGAGACCTGGCCCCCGTTGCGGCTGACCACGATCTTCAACGACAACCCCTGCGCGCCACGCGAAAGGTCCAACTCGCCATCGGGCGCCTCCACGTCATCCAGGCGCACCGATTTCAAATATCCGTTTTCCGGCATAGGCGTCACTTTCGGACGGTAGCGGCCCGGCGCGATACCGGCGATGCGGAACACGCCGTTCTGATCCGCCTCGGCGGAGGGGGGCGGCTCGCCAAAAGACCCGAACGATAACAGCTCGAGGCTGACGGAGAGCTTCTCCTTGCCCTGGCCGGCCGCCATCTCCACCTTTCCGTTCAATTCTCCGCCCGGCGCCAGCACCAGGCTCAGGTCGGTGACATCGCCGCTTTCCAGGTGGACGTCCATCGGCTGGCTATAGAGGTTGGTCTTGTCGTTCGCATGCCAGCCGAGCAGCCGGTATGTGCCCGCCTCCAGGTTGCTGAACAGGAAATGGCCGTCCCTATCGGAACCCGTGCTGCCGGCGATGCCCATGCGCCGCGGATCGTCGCCCCGGAGCAGCATCACCGTGCTGCCGCCAGCCGCATCCGCGCCGGTCACCATGCCGCCGATGCTGGCGCCACGCGGCTGGTGGACCAGGTGGATATCGATGTCCGTCAGCTCCGCGCCTGCCGCGGCTTCCACCAGCTCTGCCTTCGCCTTGGACGCCGAGCCGGGATAATACGTGGTTCCGTATTCCACTTCGACGCTGCCATCGGTTCGGATCTCCGTCGCCCGGCTCACCGCGTGGTTGCCAGGATTGACCACGATGTAATACTTGCCCGGCGCGACGGTAATGTGGAACATGCCCCGTTCATCGGTGTTACCCCAGCGGCCGCCGTTGATGCCCTGCCCGGATTCGGGCTCCGCGTCGAAACCCGTCTGCACCGGGTCGCCGTTATCGTCGATGACCCGGCCGGAGATGGTGGCGCCCTGAGCCATCTCGACCTTGAAGTCCGCGATCTGCTGGCCGGCCTTCAGCGACACGCGGTGAAGCGGTCCTTCACCCTTCGGCCGCATAAAGAAGAAGCCGCGCGCCTCGGCGTCGGCAATATAAACCCCGGCGGGCAGGCGGGCGATGGCGAAGTGGCCGGCGGCGTCGCTAATGGCCCCGTATGGCTGCCCCTCGGCGGCGGAGGCCATGCTGAGGAAGCGGACATGCACGCCGACCATGGGTTGCCCGGTAGTCCGGTTGACTGCCACGCCTTCGATCGAAGCCGTTTGCGCGCCCAGACACGCGCAACAAGCCACCAGCAGCGCCGCGCGATGCATCAATTTCGAATATACCGCAGCCGCCGCGGGAAGGCCGGGAATCGTGGAATGACGCGCCTACCGGCGGCGCGCGGGCGTAGGAGTTGGCCGGCAGAAGCGCCTGCCCCACTTTAGCAAGAGAGTTCTCGATCAGGCCACTACGCTTGAGTGCGCGGCTACAAGGTGCCAAGTCTTGTTAGGGGAGAGAGCCCAGACACGCGTGAAACGAAAATCGCCACTCGCCGGGTTGCCGTCGTACGTGCCTGACAAACGCATCCGCACTGAGACAATCACTACGTCGCCGTTCCGTCGAATGTGCTGTTCGGAAGCTCTCAGCTCGTTCACTTTGAGCATGCCTGACCGGTGGGCTGCGAGATCGTCTTCCTTGCCCAGCAACCGCCCGAGGTGATCCGTGAAGATCAGATCGGGACTTAACAATTCGTCTAGAGCTCTTATGTCCGAGCTAAGCATCGCAGCTCTGAGCCGGTCCTCCGCGTCCACGATCTGAGCTTCCACCGTTCGGTTCATGATGCCTCTTCGCAAACAGGATAACCGATGCTGGTGATGCGTATCCCTCCGCCTCGAGATAGGAAAGCCATTACTTACCGGCGGCGCGCGGGCGGACGGGCGTTAATGACCGGGACCAGTTGGTTGTGCTCGTCGGACTCGGGCGAGTGTGCCGTGCGCGCCACCAACTCGCGGTTCAGGGTGGCCACGAATTCCTGGATTTGCGCGTGCATTTGACCCATCTTCTCGCGCATATTGAGGATGATGTCGACGCCGGCCAGGTTAACGCCCAGATCGCGTGTCAGGTGCAGGATGACTTCCAGGCGCTCCAGGTCCTCGCCGGTGTAGAGCCGCGTGTTGCCTTCGCTGCGCGAGGGCTTGAGCAGGCCTTCGCGCTCATAGAGGCGGAGCGTCTGCGGATGAATGGCGTATTGCTCCGCCACCGCCGAGATCATGTAAGCCGCTTTGGATTTCTTGGCCATGCGCTAGACCTTACTCCACAGCTCGGCGCGGGGATCCTCGTCGTGGTGCAGGTCCCGCAACTGGCCCAGCAGCTCGCGGGTCCGTTCGTCGCGCGGATCGGGAGCTTCCACGGCTACTTCCACAATCTGGTCGCCGCGCTCGCCCGAACGCGAACCCTGCACACCCTTTTCGCGCAGGCGGAAGCGCTGTCCGTTCCTGGTGCCGTGGGGAATCTTCAGCAGGGTACGCCCATCGATGGTGGGGACCTCGATCTTGGCACCCAGCGCAGCCTCCCACACGGCCACCGGAACCTTGATTTCGATGTTGTCGCCCTCGCGATGGAAGAAGGGGTGATCTTCCACCTTGGTGGTGATGTAAAGATCGCCCGGGGCCGCGCCGCGGGTTCCGGCGTTGCCCTTGCCCGGTACGCGCAGGCGGGATCCGTTGCGCGCGCCCGGCGGAATGCGGACGTCCACCAATTCCGTGCGCGTGACGCGGCCATCCCCGCCGCACGTAGGGCAGGAGTTGCGCAGGCGTCCCGTGCCATTGCAACGCGGGCAGGTGAGATTGAAGCGCATCGCGCCCGCCATCTGGCTGACGTTGCCGGTGCCCTTGCACTGCGGACAGCTCACTTCGCCGGCGCCGGCCGTACCCGACCCGTGGCAGGTGCCGCAGATGTCATAACGCGTGATGCTGAGCCGCGTCTGCGTCCCCTTGATGGCCTGCCAAAAATCGATGTCCATCACATATTCGAGGTCGCCGCCCTTTTCCGCCTCCGGCTCCGGCGGCTGGCCGTGGCCGGAAAAGAACTGGGAGAAGATGTCGCGAAAGCCGCCGCCGGTTTCGGCGCCGCGCCGCCCGCCTGCGCCAGCGCCGGCTCCCGCGCCGCCTCCTAAATCGGAAAAATCGAAGCCGGAGAAATCCATGTTGGGTGTTGGGCCGGCACTCGCCGCGCCCTCCGGCCCGGCGCCCGCAAATCCGCTCTCGGAGTAGAAGCCATACTGGTCGTACATCTTGCGCTTCTTGGGGTCACCCAGCACATCGTAGGCTTCCTGGACGTTCTTGAAACGGTCTTCGGCTGTTTTGTCTCCGGGGTTCAGGTCGGGATGGTGCTTGCGCGCCAGCTTGCGGTAGGCCTTGCGAAGTTCCTCGACCGTGGCCGTCCGCGGTACGCCCAGCGTTTCGTAATATTCGTGCTTGGGAGGAGACATAGCTAAAGTGTTTGGGGCCGGGGACGCCCAGCCCGAATCCTATGGGCCGGACGTGTCTGCCCGGGTTGAGCATCGTCCGGCCCGCTAGCCGCTTACTTCTGTTGTTTATCGTCGACGTCGACGAACTCGGCGTCCACTACGTTGTCCTTGTCTTTGCCGCCGGCGTCCTTACCGCCGGGAGCCGCTCCGCCATCGCCGCCGGGAGCCGCTCCGGCGCCTGGCTGCGACGAAGCCTTGTACATGGCCTCGGCCAGCTTATGACTGGCGGTGGTCAGCCGGTCGGTCGTCGAGTTGATGCGATCCGGGTCGTTTTCCGCCATCGCCTTCTTGGTATCCGCGAGCGCCTCTTCGATCTCCCTGGCTTCCGCATCGCCGATCTTGGAGCGGTGGTCCTTCAGCGTCTTTTCGACGTTATAAACCATCGCGTCGGCCCGGTTGCGAGCTTCGATAGTGTCGCGCTGCTTGCGATCCTCGGCGGCATGCGATTCGGCGTCCCGCGCCATCTTGTCCACTTCGTCCTTAGCCAAGCCGGAGGAAGAAGTGATGGTGATCTTCTGCTCGTTGTTGGTGGCCCGGTCCTTGGCGGTGACGTTGAGGATGCCGTTGGCATCGATGTCGAAGGTCACTTCGATCTGCGGCACACCGCGCGGCGCCGGCGGAAGGTTGCCCAACTGGAAGACGCCCAGCAACCGGTTGTCATGCGCCATCGCGCGTTCGCCCTGATAGACCTTGATCTCCACCGAATTCTGGTTGTCGCTGGCGGTCGAGAAAACGTCGGTCTTGCGCGTCGGAATGGTGGTGTTGCGTTCGATCAGTTTGGTGAACACGCCGCCCATGGTTTCGATGCCGAGCGAAAGCGGCGTCACGTCGAGCAGCAGCACGTCCTTCACTTCGCCCGCCAGCACGCCGCCTTGCACGGCGGCGCCCACGGCGACCACTTCATCCGGGTTGACGCCCTTGTGGGGCTCCCTGCCGAACAGGTCGCGCACCAGTTGCTGGATGCGCGGCATGCGCGTCTGGCCGCCCACCATCACCACTTCATTAATCTGCGAGGGCGTGACGCCGGCATCGGCCAGCGCCTGTTTGCAGGGCCCGGCCGAGCGCTGAATGATGTCTTCCACCATCTGCTCGAAGCGCGCCCGCGTCAGCTTCATCTGCAAGTGCTTCGGGCCGGAGGCGTCGGCGGTGATGAAGGGCAGATTGATTTCGCTCTCGAGCAGCGTGGACAGCTCCATCTTGGCCTTTTCGGCGGCTTCCTTGAGGCGCTGCAGAGCCATCTGGTCGCGCGAGAGATCGATACCGTTTTCCTTCTTGAACTCACTCACGATCCAGTCGATCACCCGCTGGTCGATATTGTCGCCGCCCAGATGTGTATCGCCATTGGTGGATTTCACTTCCACCACGCCCTCACCCACCTCGAGGATCGAGATATCGAACGTGCCGCCGCCGAAATCATAAACGGCAATGGTTTCGTTCTTCTTCTTGTCCAGGCCGTAAGCCAGCGCCGCCGCGGTCGGCTCATTGATGATGCGCATCACTTCCAGACCGGCGATCTTGCCGGCGTCCTTGGTGGCTTGCCGCTGCGCGTCGTTGAAGTACGCAGGCACCGTGATCACCGCCTGCGTAATCTTTTCGCCGAGGTAGGATTCGGCCGCTTCCTTCAGCTTGGTCAGAATCATCGCCGAGATTTCCGGCGGCGAGTACTTCTTGCCGTTGATATCCACGCGCGCGTCTCCGTTGTCGCCGCGCACTACTTTGTAGGGGACCATCTTCATTTCTTCGCTGACTTCGTCGGAACGGCGCCCCATGAACCGCTTGATCGAAAAAATGGTGTTCTCCGGATTGGTGATCGCCTGGCGCTTGGCCACCTGGCCCACCAGCCGTTCGCCGCTCTTGGTGAATGCCACCACCGAAGGCGTTGTCCGCTGACCTTCCTGGTTCGCGATCACCGTGGGTTGGCCGGCCTCAATCACTGCCACCACGGAGTTGGTCGTTCCCAGGTCAATACCGATGATTTTGCCCATACCTCTAAATCTCCCTCGCTTGAATCAATCTCTGTTTTGAAAAGTGTTGAACAATGGCGTTCGCCGCCGAAAATGCGCGGCGTCTTAGCACAAACCTATTATCAAACCTTAGCGTGATATTGTCAAGTATTTCTTGAGTGCTTTCCGCTCAAGCAACCGGGCCGGCCTTGATCCGGTCCAGTAGCGCCTCCACCAGCGCAGGATGCCCATCCAGAGGCGCCGCCGCACGGATCTTCACGCTCTCGATCTTTCCGGCTATCTGATTGATAATACTAGGTAAGTCTCGCTCCAGATGGATGCCAAGGGTGAGAAAATACGGAACCACCAGGATGTCGTCGACGCCGCGCCCGACCAGCGCCTTCACAGCACCTTCCAGGTTCGGCTCGCCCAGCTCCAGAAAGGCGGTTTCCACAGCTTTGAACCGCCCGGCGGCGGCGAGCTGACGAGCGACGGCGCGCACCGCCTCATTAGCCGGTTCGAGTCGCGATCCGTGGGCGAAAACGATGATTCCAGTGGTCAAGTTCCGTGAATGTACGCCTGCATGTGATGCAGTTCTTCGGTCTTTTGCATCAGCTCATGGTGGATCACGTCGCGCATGGAAAGAAAGCCAGCCACCGCTCCGCCGCGCATCACCGGCAGATGGCGGCAGCCGTGCGATTCCATGGCCGCCATGGCCTGCTCCATGGTTGCCGTATCTTCAATGGCGGCCACGTTGGTGGTCATCACCTGGTGAACCGTGGTTCGTTCCGGGTCGCGGCCTTCCAGCACCACACGCCGCATCAGGTCGCGCTCGCTGAAGACGCCGCGCAACTCGCCGCCGCCCATCACCATGATGGCGCCGAGGTTCAACTCCGTCATCCGCCGAACCACCGCGGCCACGCTGTCTCCCTCTTCGACGTAAAAGAGACTGTTGCGCTGTTGCAGAATGTCACGCACAAGGGACATTGCCACACCCCTCCCCGGAGTGGGTTGAGCATATCACAAATAGGAGCCGATTAATATCGAAAAGAATTTACGCGGGTATCCATTCGCGCGGAATCTAGCCGTACGGTTGCCTGTGCGGTTTAATCGGTTGACAGGATAGCCCGAAGGTCCCGCAGAGTAACCACAAGAGTCATCCCATCCGACGGGCATGGATCGAAGCCGAGGGAGATGTAAAACTCGCGCGCGGTTTCGGAAATGGCGTGAACGACGATACCGCGAATTCCGATCGTGTCCGCTGCGTGCGCGACCCGCACAGCCGCGTCGCGAAAGAGCGCGCGCCCTAATCCGCGTCCCTGATAGTGTACGTCGACCGCCAGCCGGGCCAGGACCGCCATCGGGATCGGATCCGGCATATTTCTGCGGAGCTTGCCGGGAACACCGGCTTGGGCGATGGCGCCCGAGGCCAGAGCGTAATAGGCGACCACGCGCTCTCCCTCGCAGACCACGTAAGTCCGCGTGGCGCCGCTCGCCTGGTTTGCCATCGCTCTGCGCTTCAGCCAATCGTCCAGGGCGGGAACGCCGGAATCGAAGCGATCTACCTGATGATCGTCAGTCAGGGGTTCTGGAGGCCTGAGGGACGCGCTCATTCCCAGGGTGCGGGCGACTTCATGCTCTTCCTCAACCGCCGATTCGGCTTCGGCGGAGCGTCGAGGCGCGACAGAAACTCGCGATACGCCGTCGGCGTAACCGTAAAGACCGTTCGATCGAGCAACGTGTCCTCCGCGGCGCGGCGGGCGGCGTCCAGAACGAAATCCGTGCGATTCTTCCCAGCCAGTCCCGCGGCGCGATCGATTAATTCACGAACGTGGGGCTTAATGCGTATGTTCAGCGCTAAGCGCCGGCCCGCTTCAATTTGGGAAGTGTGCATTGGGATCTCCCGCACCCAGTATATCAAAACGTAATGACGTTGTCTGTGCGGCGGCGGTCCTGCGATCTACCGCTTCTTCTTCCCGTCGCCCTTTGCCTTCGTCTTCAGCACGATGGGGGTGCCCTTGAAACCGAATTGGCGGCGCAGTTGGTTGACCAGGTATCGCTCATGCGAAAAGTGCAGCGGGCCGCCTTTGCCGCCGGTGAAGATGACGAACTCCGGCGGACGGATGGAGGCCTGCGTGGCGTAGAGGATCTTGCGCTCCTCGAAATGCAGTTGTTCCACCCAGCGGTTCAATTCTCCGGTAGGAATGCGCCGCGACGCCGCCTCATATACCTGGCGGATCAGCGGGAACAGCGCAGCCACGCCGGCGCCAGTCTTGGCGGAGATGAATTTGACGGGCGCGTATTCGAGGAACTTGAACATGTCTCGGATGTCCTGCTCGAATTCGTTCTTCGAGTTGTTCTTCAGCTCGTCCCACTTATTGACGCAAATGATCAGCGCGCGTCCGCCTTCATGGGCATAGCCGGCGATGGTGGCGTCGTTGGTGGAGACGCCTTCCACCGCATCGAGCACCAGCAGCACAACGTGCGCCATGCGAATGTTGCGGCGCGCCATCACCACGCTGAGCTTTTCCGCCATCAGCTTGGTCTTGCCCTTGCGCCGTATGCCGGCGGTGTCAACGAAAACGTACTCGACGCCGTCGCGCTCCACAGTCTCATTCACCGAGTCGCGCGTGGTGCCGGCCACCGGGGAAACGATGGCGCGCTCGTGCCCGGTGAGCGCGTTGAGCAGCGTCGATTTGCCCACGTTCGGCCGGCCGATGATGGCCACCTTGATCGGCTGGATCTCCGGCTCCGGCGGCGCTTCGCCTTCCGCGAAACCCGCCGTCACATGATCGAGCAGCGCGTCCACGCCGGTCGCGTGCTCCGCCGAGACCGGGTAGACGTCGGCGATGCCGAGCTCGTAAAACGCGTTGGCCAGACCCTCATGCGAGGCGGTGTCGGCCTTGTTGACCGCCAGCGTCAGCGGCCGTCCCAGGCGTTGCAGCATGCGCGCCAGGTCGCGATCGGCGCCGGTGATTTCCGCCCGCCCGTCCACCAGCAGAATAATCTGCGCCGCGCCTTCCAGCACAAACTGCGCCTGGCGCAAAATCTGGCTCGGAATGTACTCCTGGTCTTCGACCACGATGCCGCCGGTATCGATCACCTCGAAGCGGCGTCCGCGGTGCTCGGCCTGCCCGTGCATGCGGTCGCGCGTAATCCCTGGCTCGTCGCCCACGATGGCGCGGCGCTGGCCGGTGATGCGGTTGAATAGGGTCGATTTGCCTACGTTCGGACGGCCCACAATGACCACTGTGGGGATGGGGTTCGGCATGGCACATCAATCATAGCAGGCGCGCCCGGAAGGGCTCTCCGTCACTCGGGCGGAAGTTCCCGGCGAACGGAACTGATTCGCGAAAGAAACTTCAGCACGGACTCGATTTCCGCCTCGGGCGTCTCGGCGAGAAAGGCCGCCAGCCCTTTGTTGATCCCAGCGTAGAGCGCATTGACTTTGCGCAATTTCGCCGGATTGACGCGCACCAATACGCTGCGTCGATCGGCCGGGTTGCGCTCACGTCTAACGAAGCCCGCCTTTTCCAGGCGGTCGAGCATAACGGTGACGCCGCCGGTGGTCAGGCCGGTACACTCGGCGAGTTTGCCGGGCGTCACGGGTCCCAGGAGATCCAGCAGATTCATACACTGCATGTCCGTCAGATGAAACCCCATGCGATCCGCCACTTGCTGATTGAAGAGAATCGCTCCAGCGATGAAGCGCCGGATCTGGGCGACGAGCTCGGCGTGGAGAACAGTACGTTTTTCGGTTGACAGGGCCATCGAATTTAGCTTACTGTATAAGTATCTTATTTGGCAAGCTACATAGCTGCCAAGACATCAAGGAGTTCCATTATGACAGCTACAGCGCAAAAAGCATACAAGGGGATGGGCATGGAGGGCCCGGTCGCCCATTGGTACGAGAAGATCACCCGCCACGATCTGGACGAGTACGGCAAACTGGCGCGGCGGTTGAGGGCCTGCATGCCGGAGGGCGGCGACTTCCTGGAGGTTGCGCCGGGGCCGGGATTCCTCGCGATCGAGATGGCGAGAGGCGGCACGTTTCGCGTCACCGGCCTGGATATCAGCAAGACCTTCGTGGGAATCGCGCGGAAAAACGCGGCGGAGGCGGGCGTGCGCGCGGAGTTTCGCCAGGGCAATGCCTCGCAGATGCCATTCGCCGAGAACAGTTTCGATTTGCTGGTCTGCCGGGCGGCCTTCAAGAACTTTTCCGAGCCGGTGAAGGCGCTGCGGGAGATTCATCGTGTGTTGCGCCCGGGCGCGACCGGTGTGATTGTCGATCTGAGGCGCGACGTGTCCATGCGGGAGATTCAACGGTACGTCCGCGGTTTGGGCTTGAGCCCATGGAACCGGTTCGCCACCTCATTGACGTTCCGTTTCATGCTGCTGAGGCGCGCTTACACGAAACAGGAGATCGAGACAATGCTGGAAGGCCTGGGCTTTCGGAAGGCCGAAGTGAGGACCAACGAAATCGGGATGGAGGTCTGGGTGGAGAAGTAACGCCAGCGCGGCGGCCGGCGCTTACGATGGAGAGCCGATGTTGCCGCCAGCCGTGTTACAGTTTGGAGTTGAAACACTATCCGATCTTCGTCTCGCTCGAAGGCCGCCCCGTGCTGGTGGTGGGCGCGGGCAGAGTAGCGTTGCGCAAGACCAAGGGTTTGATCGAGGCGGGCGCGCGCGTCACCGTGGTCGCGCCCGAATGGGAAGCCGAATTCGAATCTCTCCCGGTGCGGCTGGTGCGCCGGCCTTTCTGCGCGGCCGACCTGACCGGCTGCGTGCTCGTCTTCGCCGCCACCAACGACCGGCTCACCAACCACCGCATCGGGGTAGCCGCCAAAGGCCGCGGCATTTTCGCCAACATCGCCGATTGCGCCCGCGAGTGCGATTTCATTCTCCCGGCGCGTGTGTCGCGCCATGGCTTTCACCTCGCCATTTCGACCGGCGGCGAAAACCCGCGCCTGGCCGCCGATTTGCGAAAGAAGCTGGAAGAGCTGCTCTGACGTGCGGGCGAGCGGCAATATCCTCGCCATCAGGACACGGCGCACGTACTGGCGAAGAACACCGGCGGCAAAGACCGCCGGCGTTACCGCGCGGCATTCCTGGTAACACCGGCGGTCTTTGCCAGCAGTGCTTTGCCAGGCATCATGCGTGCCGTGACGAGATTCAGATCGACGCCTGCTCGGCCGAAAGCCCTGCATCGGCATGAGTGCCGATGCGGCACGCACGAGTGCGCGCGCCACGGCAAGCCCACTGTGCTAACTTGATCGTTGCCTGACTTATGATTGCTCTGCTGCGCGGCATTTTGATCGAGAAGCATCCCAACCAGGCCATCGTCGAGGCTGGCGGCGTCGGGTATGACGTCACCATTCCGGTCTCCACTTTCACTCACCTGCCCGGCACTGGCGCCGAGGTCCGCCTGCGCATTCACACCCACGTTCGCGAAGACGCGCTTTCGCTCTACGGCTTTCTCACCACGGAGGAAAAGGTGCTGTTCGAGAAGCTGATTTCGGTCAGCGGCATCGGCCCTACCTTGGCGGTGAAGGTGCTCTCCGGCGTGGCCGCGCCCGAACTCATTCACGCCATCATCCGCGGCGAAGTTGATCGGCTGGTGCGCATCCCAGGTGTAGGCAAGAAGACCGCCGAGCGCATGGTGCTCGAACTGCGCGACAAAATGCCGGCGGTGAGCGGCGAGCTGCCGGAAACGCCCACCGCCGCCGCCCTCAGCGCCGTGGATCAGGACGTGCTTTCCGCCCTGCTCAATCTGGGCTGCGCCCGGCCGCAGGCCGAAGCGGCGGTGCGCAAGGCCAAGTCCTCCGGCGCCCCTGCCGATTTCGAGCCGCTTTTCCGCCGCGCGCTGGAACTGGTACGGTAAGCTGGTAACAGTGCCCGACCGGAAACTGGTTTCCGGCGATCGCCAGGCCGAAGATTTACAGTTTGAAGCGGGGCTCCGCCCGCGGCGGCTGGCCGAATTCACCGGACAGAGCAAGCTCAAAGAGAACCTGGATATCGCCATCCAGGCCGCCCGCCAGCGCGGCGAAGCCATGGACCATGTGCTGCTCTATGGCCCGCCCGGCTTGGGCAAAACCACGCTCGCCGCCATCATTGCCGAAGAGCTCGAAGCCGAGTTCACCACCACCTCCGGGCCGGTGCTGCAAAGAAAGCTCGATCTCACCGGCATCCTGAGCAACATACGCGCGCGCCAGGTCTTCTTCATCGACGAGATTCACCGGCTGCTGCCCGACGTCGAAGAGATGCTGTATTCGGCGCTGGAGGATTTTCGCGTCGATATTCTGGTCGGCGTGGGGCCGGGCGCGCGCACGCACTCGCTGCCCATGCCCAAGTTCACCGCCATCGGCGCCACCACGCGCCAGGGCCTGGTCAGCGCGCCGCTGCGCGGCCGATTCGGGCTGGTGCTGCGCCTGGATCCCTACACGGTCGAGGAGCTCAAGACCATCGTCAACCGGTCGGCGAAACTGCTGGGCGTGGAAATCGAAGATGGCGCCGCAGAGGAGCTGGCCCGCCGCTGCCGTGGCACGCCGCGTATCGCCAACCGCCTGCTGCGCCGCGTCCGCGATTATGCGCAAGTGCGGGCCGATGGCCGCATCACGCTGCCGGTGGCGCAGACCGCTCTCAACCTGCTCGACGTGGACCGCTACGGCTTGGATGAGATCGACCAGAAGATCATGCTGACGATTCTCGAGAAGTACCGCGGCGGTCCGGTGGGTGTCGGCACCATCGCCGCCTCGATCTCCGAGGAAGCCGACACCATCGAGGAAGTCTACGAGCCGTACCTGATCCAGCTCGGCTTCCTCAACCGCACCCCTCGTGGCCGCGTCGGAACCGAGCTGGCGTTCGACTATTTCCACGTGAAACGCAAGCTGCCGCACGACGGGCAACCGGGGCTGTTTTGACAGGCAGGCTGACAGGATAGGATTGTGCGCCACAAGGCCGTGTACCGCAAGGACCTCCAAGGGCTTTCAAGAGTCCGGGCAAAGGAGGCGAAGGCCCTGCTCGACGCCGGCATGGACGACGGTGCCTACTACTTGGCCGGATATGCCGTGGAGTGTGCACTAAAAGCGTGCATCGCAAAGGCCACGCGCCGGCACGAGTTCCCCGACAAACAGTTTGCCGCTGAATGCTTCAAGCACGATCTCGGCGTTCTCGTCAAGCTTGCGGAACTGGAAGAATCGCGCCGGACGCTGATGAAATCCAACTCGGGATTTAACAAGAACTGGAACATCGTGAGTTCATGGTCGGAACAGAGTCGCTACCGCAGGCATGACAATGCGAGCGCTGCCGCCCTCGTCGAGGCTATCATGGAAAGGAGGAACGGAATCCTCTCATGGCTCAGACGTTACTGGTAGGCAGCCCAGAGATTGAGGCCGGCAAGCGAATCCTGCAGGCGCTCGATGACGCAAAGTTGAAGATCAGCGTCGCCATGTGGGCGCTGTTTTTGCGAGAGTATGGCGATTGGCGGCTTGTGCTTTCCTCGCGGCAGCTTGATTTGGAAGATCCCAGGGAGGCCTACGGTGTGGTGTTCAGGGCCCTTGATCGGGCGAAATTGGAAGTCGAGAAGACCGAGCCCATCATGATCCTTCGCATGAAGGATCCGTTCATACGAGAGCTTAGGCGGCTCAGGGAGACGATGCGCGAAGGTCGAAGCTTGGCCGGGACGATCGGCGATCGTTTTGTGGATCACAGCTATATCTACCGCATCTCGTAGTCTTACTTGGCAAAACTGATCTATCTCAGCCCCGGCGACCGCCACATGGAACAGGTACGTCCATCGCATCTAATGACCCTACCTAAACCAGGACGGTGAAGGCGGTTTCGGTGCGCTGGACGGGGCGGTAGAGTGTGTCGCGTTCGACCGGCGTGCGGCCGGCTTTGCGAATGAGCTGGAGCAACTCGGCGCGCCGCAGGCCCTGGCTGGTGGTGGCGCCGGCATCGTGATAAATCCGCTCTTCGACGATGGTGCCATCGATATCGTCGGCGCCGAAGCGGAGCGCGATCTGCGCCATGCGCGGCGTCATCATCACCCAGTAGGCTTTGATGTGCGGGATGTTATCGAGCATCAGGCGCGCCACCGCGATGTTGCGGATATCGGCGAAGCCGGTGGTCTTCCCGATGTGCTGGAGCGGCGTATTGTCGGGATGGAAGGCCAGCGGGATGAAGGTGACGAAGCCACCGGTTTCCTCTTGCAGGTCGCGCAGTCTAACCAGGTGATCGACGCGATCCGCATCGTTCTCAATGTGGCCGTACAACATGGTGCAATTGGAGCGCAGGCCGAGCTGGTGCGCGGCGCGAGCGGTTTCGATCCAATCGTCACCATCGATCTTGTGATCGCAGATGATGCGGCGCACGGCTGGGGCGAAGATCTCGGCGCCGCCGCCGGGCAGCGAATCCATGCCGGCATCGCGCAGGCGCTCGAGGGTTTCGCGAACGCCGATTTTCGTGCGGCGCGCCAGGTACGCGATCTCGACCATGGTGAACGCCTTCAGATGGACGCGCGGGAAGCGCTCTTTGAGCCCGCGCAGCATTTCGCAGTACCAATCGAGGGTCAGCTCGGGATGCAGGCCGCCGACGATGTGGAACTCGGTGACCGCTTCCGTGTAGCCTTCCCCAGCCCGCTGCCATACCTCTTCGAGCGACATAGTGTACGCCTTGGGATCGCGCACACGCTTGCCAAAGGCACAGAGGCGGCAACTGGCGACACAGACATCGGTCGGATTGATATGACGATTGACGTTGAAATAGGTGGTGTTGCCGTGCAGCCGCTCGCGAACCAGGTTCGCCAGGTAACCTACTGCAAGGATGTCAGTAGTGTGATAGAGGGTGACGCCGTCTTGGAAAGACAGCCGCTGGCCGGCTTCGACCTTCTCGCGAATCGGGTTTAGACGCGGGTCTTCGATGAGTACTTGCATGTGATCAAACACCCGAACGAAGGAAGAAAATATCGGCGGCCCAGAATATAAAGAATAACACGCTCACCCAACCGTTCATGGTGAAGAAGGCGGCGTCGACGCGCGACAGATCGTCGGCGTGGACAAGGCTGTGTTCATAGATGAGCAGGGCGGCGACGGCGCCAACTCCGGCCAGCGACAGGGGCCCGAGCGAAAGGGCATGAACCAGCGCCAGCAAACAGACAACCATGAGGACATGCAGGAAACGCGACACCCAGAGCGCGCCGGAAACGCCCAAGAGGCGGGGAACGCTCCCCAGCGCTTCGGCGCAATCGAATTCGTAATCCTGGCAAGCGTAGATGACGTCGAAGCCGGCGGTCCAGAAAGTAACGGCGGCGGTGAGCCAGAGAATGCGCGGGTCGAGCGAGCCAGCCACGGCGATCCAGGCGGCGGCGGGAGCGATGCCGAGCGAAAAACCGAGCACCAGGTGGGAGAACGATGTGAAGCGTTTGGTGAACGAATAGCAGAAGACTACCGCCAGTGCGACCGGCGCCAGCCGCAGGCACAGCGGGTTGAGACGGCCGGCGGCGAACAGGAAGACGGCGGCGGAAACGGCGACGAATCCCCAGGCGAAACCGCGCGAGAGCAGGCCGGTGGGCAGGTGGCGCATGCGGGTGCGCGGATTGCGGGCGTCCAGATCGGCATCCACCAGGCGGTTGAAGGCCATCGCGGCGGACCGCGCGGCCACCATCGCCACCACGATCCAAGCCAGCTTCCCGGCGACCAAGCGCGCGTGAAATCCCTGTTGGCGAAAGGCCAGCAGGGCGCCGGTGAGAGCGAAGGGGAGAGCGAAGATGGAATGCTCGAACTTGATCATCTCGAGCGTCAGGCGCAAGCGCTTGAGGAGCATCAAAAAATCCGCGGAGAGAACGGCTTGCGAAGGGCGCCCCGACAGCAGCGGGAAAAACGCGCCCGCCAGCGGGGCGTCGGCAAGCTAGTCATGCCCTACCTGCCTTGGCAAGCTGGCGCATGCCCTACCCTCAGGCATTTTACCGCTGCGCGGCTGGGTTTGGATACAATGATCGATTGCCGGCGCCCGCAGCGGGTCCGGCGTGGGAAGTGCGGTCAATGCTGGAAGCGAGCGCCATGACGGACTTGGGCTCCGTCCGCGGGAACAACGAGGATTACTGCCAGGTGGAGGCGGAACTGGGCCTTTACGTACTGGCGGATGGAATGGGCGGGGCAAGGGCCGGCGAGCGGGCGTCGCGGCTGGCGGTGGAGACGGTGGTGGAGATGGTGCGCTCGGCCGTGTTCCGCGATTCGCAGGCGTTGCTGCGTGCGGTGGAAGAGGCTAACCAGCGGGTGGTCGACGCGGGCCGGAGCGACAGCAGCCTGGAAGGTATGGGCACCACACTGGTGGCGGCTCTGGAAAACCCGGCCGGGCTGGACATAGCCAGCGTGGGTGACAGCCGGGCGTACACGCTGGACGCGAGCGGCCTGCGCGCCATCACGGACGACCAGACCTGGGTCAACGAAGTGGGCCGGCCACTGGGACTGGACGAACTGACCCTGCGCACCCATCCGATGCGCCACGTGCTGACGATGGCGATCGGGGCGAACGGGCCGCTCACGGTGAACTGCTACTCGGTGACGCTCGAAAACGGGTCGTTGGTTCTGATCTCGAGCGACGGGCTGCATGGGGTGGTGGATGCGGCCCAACTGCAGCAGATCCTCGAAGCCGGCAGGAACGGCGCGCCGTTGGAAGAGGTCTGCCGCCAATTGATCGAGGCCGCCAAAGCGGCGGGTGGCCCCGATAACGTCACCGTCATTCTGCTGAGAAAAGCGAGCTGATCGAGCCACATTCTAGACACGGGTGAGCGATGTGTCTAGTTTGCTGCGGCGCGGTTGGCAGGCGAAAGCGCCTGCCCCACAAGCCTCGAAATGCTCCGGCAGCAAGGCGGGTGCGATTTTCTTACGGGTTGTTGTGCTGGCGGCGCTGCTGATGGCGACTTGCCAGCCAGCGGTCGCGCAGGTGGCCATCCTGCAAATCCAGGTGAGCGGCGGGGAAGGCGCGGTACACGGCGCGGGCGCACGCGATTCGCGCGGCATCGCGGTGGTGGTGACCGACGAAACCGGCCGCCCGGTGGAGGGGGCCGCGGTGAGCTTCCACCTGCCGGACCAGGGCCCCAGCGGCACCTTCGTCAACGGACTGCGCACCGAGGTAGCGGTCACCGACGGTCGCGGCCGGGCCGCCGTTCACTCGATTGAATTCAACCGCGTGCCGGGACGGTTCCAAATCCGCATCGTGGCCTCGAAGGAGCAGGCGCGTGCGGGCACGGTCTCATTCCAGTACATTGCGGGGCCGAGCCCAGGCGCCACTGCGGCGACGGTGGAAGGCGGCGGTCATCATCGAAAAAAGTGGCTGATCGTGGCCGCGGCCGTGGTGGCGGGGGCGGGGGCGGCGGGAGGCGCCATGGCACTGGTGCGCCCGTCACCGGCGGCGGGAAGCACGACCATCCTTTCGATTGGGCCACCGAGTGTCACGGTGAGCAAACCATGAAGCGCTGGCGCGCGGGAGTTCTGCTGCTCAGCCTGCTGGCGCCGGCGGCACACGCGCAGTTCAGCCTCTATCAGGTGTCCGGCAATGCGGATCTGCCCGTGGGCGAGCTATTCAGTTTTCCAACGGCGAGTCCGAACATGCCGCAGGCCGTAACGTTCCTCATCGCCAATACCACCAACCAGGCGCAGACGCTGGCCCTGCTATCGGTGAGCGGCGTGGGATTCTCGCTCGCGGGGGCGATGGCGCCGCTGACTCTGCAGGCGGGCGGCAGCATGCAGTTCACGATCACGTTCGAAGCCCCAACAGTGGCGTCCTATAGCGGCTCGCTGGTCGCGACCGGCTTTTCGATGACGCTGACGGCAAACGTGGCGCCCGCGGTCACTTACGAAGTGCGCCTGCCTTCCCGAGGCACCAGCGGGCTAGGCGCGGCGGCGGTGAATTTCGGCAGCGTGCAGGTGGGTGCGAGCGCGACGGTGAATTTCGTGGCTGTCAATCAGACAACCGAACCACTGACGGTGGACGCGATCGGCGTGGCGCCTGGGGACTTCGCGCTGGTTGGGTCTAGCCCCGGCGGCACGCCGCTCGATCCGCAAACGAGCGCTGGTTTTTCGATTGAGTTCAGCCCAACCGCGGCCGGCGCGCGGTCGGCGGTGCTGTCCATCGGCAGCCAGCAGTTCACGCTGACCGGGACGGGCGTGGCCGCGTCGCAGTTCAGTCTCTACCAGGTTACGGGCAACGCCGGACTTCTGGCTGGCGCGCAATTCAGCTTCGGATCGGTGTATCCTAACGCGCCGGCCACCGTCGAGTTCAGCATCCTCAATACCACCAGCCAGACGCAAACAGTGACGGTGTTATCGGTGAGTGGCGCGGGGTTCTCGGTCGACGCGGCGGCGCCGATGACCTTGAAGGCCAACGCCAGCGTGCAGTTCACACTCACGTTTGAAGGCGCGACGGCGGGCTCGTATAGCGGCTCACTGGATGTGGCCGGGATAGTGGTGGCGCTGACGGCGACGGCGACGGCGGGACTCACGTATGAAGTGGAACTGCCTTCCGGGGCGAGCGCGTTGAGCGAGGCGGCAGTGGATTTCGGCAGCGTGAAGGTGGGGTCGAACGCGACGCTCGGTTTTCTGGCCGTCAATCAAACCGCGGCCCCGTTGACGGTGGATTCGATCGGCGTGGCAGCGGGGGATTTCGCGCTGGTCGGGCTGTCTCCTGCGGGTACATCGCTGGCTCCGCAATCGAGCGCTAGTTTCGCGATTGAGTTCAGCCCAACCGCGGCCGGCGCGCGCACGGCGGTTCTGTCGATTGGCGGCCGGCAATTCACTCTGACGGGCACTGGACTCTCCCCGCCGCCTCCAACGCCGCTGTTGACGGTCGCGCTGGGTGAGGCGCAGAGTGCGCAGCAGGGCTCGGTTGCGGTGAGTTTCGACGCGCCTGCCGCAACTGGCGGCACGGGCACGGTGACGCTCGAATTTCAATCGCTGCCGGAGGGCGAGCTGGACCCGGGCATCCTCTTTGCCGCCGGCGGCCAGACAGCGAATTTCACTTTCAACCAGGGCGACACGGCGGCCAGCTTCGGTGGCGCCGCTAGTGCCGCGTTCCAGACCGGCACCACGGCCGGAACCTTGACGCTGGCGGCGCAGATCGGCAGCGCGGTGAGCGAGCAGAACGTGGTGATTGGGCCTGCGGTGATCGGAGTCGCGGCGGTGACGGGTGCGCGGCAGACCTCGGGGGTCTCAGTGAACGTCACCGGTTTCGACAACACGCGCACGGCTGGGTTGCTGAGTTTCACCTTTTACGATTCGAGCGGAAATGCGATTCCACCCGGCGCCATCGTCTACGACAGTACGGCCGCGTTCACCAGTTATTTCGGCGGGTCGGACGATGGGGGACAGTTCGCACTGGAGGCGTATTTCCCGGTGACCGGCGATCCGACGAGCGTGAGCGCGTTCACGGTGCAACTGGCGAACGCGGCCGGAACCGCGACCACGGCAAGAACGAACTTCTGAGGTGCGTGGCGCGGGCTGTCAAGCCTGCTGTGTCGAGAGTCATCTCGACATTTCTTTTACTCGTTGCTCGCGGCTTTACGAGTGACTCGCGGCGGGCCAAGAAAAGCCGAGACGAATCTCGGCTCTGCAGGCCGGACGGCCCGCGCCACGAACGGCATTGCGAAACGCCACGGTGGCATTTGAGTGATGAGGTGGGCGAGTTGGTTAGTGCATCACCCAGCCGCCATCGACGTTCAGGCACTGGCCGGTCATCCCGTCGCTCAGCTCGCAGGCCAGAAACTGGCAGACCCGCGCCACGTCGAGAGGTGTGATTCTGCGCGCCAGACACTGGTCGGCCACCATCTTGCGCGCTTCGTCATCGTTAACGAAGCGGACCTCGGATTCGGTTTGGACGAAGCCGGGCGTGACGCAGTTGACGTGTACGTTGTACGGCCCGGCGGCGCGCGCGAGCGAGCGGGTCAGCCCGATCACTCCTCCCTTGGACGCGGTGTAGTGCGCCAGGTTGCCCACGCCGAGGAAGAACGTCACCGAGGAGATGTTGACGATCTTGCCCGCGCGCGCCGCCATCATCGCTTTCAGCGCGAGCTGGCTCAAGCGGAACATGCTCTTCAGGTTGACGTCCTGCATCTCGTCCCACTGCTCGTCGGTGATTTCCAGGAACGGCTGGCGCGGGAAGATGCCGGCGTTGTTGACCAGGACGTCGATGCGCCCGAAACGCGCTCGCGCCGCTTCCACCAGTCCCGCCAGGTCATCGGCTCGGCGCACGTCGCCGGTGATGGCTTCCGCCCATCCGCCGGCCGCGCCAATCGACGCCGCCACGCGGCAGTTGCTCTCCGCGTCCCGATCGAACAGGAAGACGCACGCGCCTTCTTCGGCGAACCGCCGCGCAATGGCCTCCCCGATTCCGGTGCCCGCGCCGGTTACCAGCGCCACTTTATCTTTGAGCAGCATGTGTGGGCCTCCTCGCCAGACGGCACCGGCGCTGAGCAGCCCGGCAGAACCGCTCCCTATGGTCGCGGCTCCGATGCGCGGAGCCGCACGCGCAAGCGGGCGGTGACGTCGCCATATTTTAACTCCGCGCCTTCGGGACTTCCTGCTTGGCATAGAATATCCTGGTGATGATCCACCGCCGTTCCTTACTGGCCGCGGCTGCCGCGCTGGTTCCGGCCGCCGCGCAAACGCCGCGCGATTGGGCCGGCCGCGAGCCCGTCCGCTATCCCGATCCCGATATCGTCTCGCTCGATCCTCGCTTCGACAAGTACAAAATCGGCAGCGCCGCTATTGAGCGCCTTTGGACCGGCGCCCGATGGGCCGAAGGAACCGCCTGGCATGCCGCCGGCCGCTACCTGGTGTGGAGCGATATCCCGGCCAACCGCCAGATGCGCTGGCTGGAAGAGGATGCGCACGTGAGCGTCTTCCACGAGCCTTCCGGATACTCCAACGGCAACACCTTCGATTTCGAAGGCCGACTGGTCTCCTGCCAGCATGGTCACCGCCGCGTGGCGCGCTATGAGCACGATGGCTCGCTTACGGTGATCGCCGACCGGTGGAACGCGAAGCCGCTCAATTCGCCCAACGATATCGTGGTGCACCCGGATGGCGGCATCTGGTTCACCGACCCCACTTACGGAATTCTGGGCAACTACGAAGGCTTCCAGGCTAGCCCCGAGATACCGACCGCCGTATATCGCGCCGACCCGAAAACCGGCAAGCTCGATCTGGTGGCCGCCGATTTCGGGCAGCCCAACGGCCTCTGCTTTTCCCCCGATTACCAGAAGCTATACATCATCGACAGCGGCGATGCCAAGGACATCCACGTCTTCGATGTCGCGGACGGCCGCCAGTTGCGCAACCGCCGGCTGTTTTCGAAGATGGTCACCGACAAGGGCTCCGGCATCGCCGACGGCATGCGCGCCGATATCGACGGCAACCTCTGGGTCGGCGCCGGCTGGGCTGGTCCGGGCTATGACGGCGTGCATGTGCTCTCGCCCGGCGGCGAGCGCATTGGCTTGATCCTGTTGCCGGAAATCTGCGCCAACTTGTGTTTCGGCGGCGCCAAACGCAACCGGTTGTTCATGGCCGCCAGCCAGTCCGTATACGCCGTCTACGTGGGCACGCGCGGGGCGCACGTGTGTTGAGCGGCGCCTAAGGAGCTGAGGCGCACCGACCGTTCCCTTTGGTGGCGGCTCTGAAAGCAATCGGAGCCGCGACCACAGGGAGCGGTCGATTGCAAGGTGAAACGATTCTCCCGGCTCAACTAGAATCACGATAGGTGCGCTTGAGGCCGATCAACACGGTGAGTCTGGTGGCGGCGCTGCTGGTTTTGGCCGGGTGCCGCACCGGTCCGGCGGCGCATGCGCCAGCCATCGGTCAAGCCTTCGTGGGGCCGGCTACGCTCAAGATCCACGGCGATATCTCGCTACAATCTCCCACCGTAGCTACCGTCAAACATGGCCAGCGGCTCGACATTCTGGCGCGGCGGCGCAGCCTGATTCGCGTGCGCACCCCCGATGGTACGGAAGGATGGACCGAAGCGCGCCAGTTACTGGCCGCTTCGGACATGGCCAGCCTACAGGAACTCGCGGAACGCGCCGCCAAAATGCCGTCGCAGGGACAGGCCGCGAGTTACCGGGATTTGAACGCGCACACGCAGCCTTCGAGCGCCGCGCCGAGCTTCCTGCAAATCCGGGCGGGCGAGAAGTTCGCCGTGCTGGCCACCATTGCTCTGCCGCGTACCGACCTGCCCAGAGCGCCGCTGGTCTTCCCAGCGCCGCCGAAAAGGGCCGCCAAGAAAGAGGACGCCAAGGGCAAGATCCCCCCGCCGCCTATGCCCAAGCCGCCCTCGCCGCCGGCCGATTGGCTGGAGTTATCCGGCAGGGATCCGGACGAGCCGGCGCCCGAGCCCGAGGAACCAGCCGAGCGGCCTCCCGTGACGCTCGATTATTGGAGCCTGGTGCGCATTGCGACCGGGCAAGCCGGCTGGGTGCTCACGCGCCACATCTCGTTAGCCATCCCGGACGAAGTGGCGCAATATGCCGAGGGGCACCGCATCGTCTCCTACTTCTCGCTCGGCCAAATCGCCGACCAGGACCAGCGGAAAGACATCTGGCTGTGGACCACCGTTGCCAGCGGCGTTCACGATTACGACTTCGACAGCTTTCGCATCTTTGTCTGGAGCCTTCGCCACCACCGGTACGAAACCAGCCACGTGGAACGGAACCTGGAAGGCTACCTGCCCGTGCTGGCAAAACCGGCCGGCGCGGACGGCCAAACCGAGCCGGGCTTTTCCCTATGCGTGGTGAACCGCGTGGACAAACGGGTGCGGCGCGAGTACGTGCTGTCGGCCGGCAGGGTCCGCCTGGTTTCGGAGAGCGACTGCCCGGCGACGCCGCCGGTCTACACGGCGCCGACGGCCTCCGGAGTGGCCGCCGCGGCCAGCACTGCGCCTAGCGCGCCCTCGGCTCCGCAGAGCCTCTTTCAACGCCTGAAGAACCGATTGAAGGCCTTGGCCAAGTGAGGGCCGGCACCTCGGCTAAGGGCTCGTCACGAAATAACCATGCCAAATCCTTGCAACCGACGTGGCGCACGCACTCATGCGTGCCGTGTCGAGACTCTTCTCGACACGTCTTTTTTCCGGCGCTGCCCTGCGTCGGCACGAGTGCCGGCGCGGCATCGACGAGTGCGTCGCGCCGCGTCGGAATGGCACAGTCATCTCCCGACAGGCCCTAAGCTTCAATCTCTGCCTGAGCTCACTGGATGGTCACGTTGACGGTATTCGCCTGCTGCCCATCCGCCGTCAAAACGACGTTCACGCTTCCCTTCCCTGCCAGCGCCTGAGGTAACGGGCCGATATTCACCTGATCCTCGCCGGCGTATCCCGGCGCAGCGCCGTAGTAAAGCATCGGCACGCTCAAACCGCCGACCGTCACGGTGACATTCTTGGCGTCTCGGATACCGGTACCGTACATCTCCAGATAGACCTGCTGATTGGATGGCCCGAGATCTACGGCCAAGGGAACCACAGCTCCGGACTCAAGTTGCCACACCGGCTGCAAAGCTTGCTGTGCGCCGGAAATCACCGGCAGAACCCAGGCCGCGACGAGTCCCGAGCCATTCAAAGCGAAGATCCCCGGCGAAACACCAGCTATTTGGATCGTTGTGGACTGAATGGTCCCATTCTGATTCTGTATCGAGACCGTCGCGGTTCCCGAGGCCGTGCCTGCCGGGATCTCGAAATTGATCTGCGACGGCGACACGAAGTACAGGGGAGCCTGACGCGCGACGCCGGCCGAGTCTGTGACCGTCACGGTGTTGCCGTCGAGCGATAGCGGCACCGGTGCAGTCGCCGCTTGTGCCGTTCCGGTGGCTAAATCCGTGCCCCAAACCGTGACAATGGATTCCTCCGCCAGAGGTTCCACCTGTCCAGCCGTGGCCAAGGTGACCACAGTGCCGGTGGGCACGATCTCGGCCACAAAACCGTGGTAACAGCAACCGCTGCTGTTGGCGGTGGTTTGGAATGCGCCGGGGGTCGTGATCAGGCCGGGGCCGATTGTATTGCCGGCGAGATAAATGTCGCCGGCGGAGTCGACTGCCAGCCCGGCCGGTCCCGAGGTCTGGAGTCCCGCGGACCCAATGCGGGTGGAGAATAGCAGCTTGGAGCCGGTGTGGTCAAGCTCGGCGACCGCCAACTCCATCGTCCCGCTGCTTACGGCCGGCTCAACCGGATTGACCAATGGGAAACCCGGTCCGGCTTGACCCATAATATAGACGTTCCCGTTTCCATCCAATTGGATAGGTCCGGTAAAGTAGAACGCGTCACTTGCATCGCTCTTGGCGTCGCCCACAAAGGTGGACCATACGATGGAGCTGCCGGATGGATTCAGCTTGGTTACGTGGGCTGCCGCGCAGTTCTGCCCGTTCGGACCGCAGACGGTCGAATAAGCGCCGCTCGTCACGGGAAAATCCGGAGAATTGGTGTATCCGGCGATATAGGCGTTGCTTGCGCCATCGATGGCGACGCCGCTGACGTAGTCGAATCCCGTCTGAGTCTGCCCGCCAAGGTAAGTGGCGTATGCGAGCGATACTCCACCGGCGGACCCGATCGGACTGAACTTCGCAACGAAGCCGCGGTAAGCCAGCACATAGACTCCGCTGTTGTCCAGAGGAGCGGCAGTGGGCTGAATGACGCCCGCGGTTGTCGGGAGATTGCCGGCTATGGTTTCGCCCACAAGATAGAAGTAGCCGTTTGCATCCACCGCGACCCCGGTGCCCCAGGTAGTGCCGCCACTGGCAATATCCAAGTCGCCGAAGAGAGTGGAATAGAGCAACTCGGCGCCGGTGGGATCGAACGCCGCGATGAAGGCGTCCTGGTTCGCCCCTCCGATAGATCTGCTTCCAGGGATTACCGCGCCGTTGGTGGTGGGAAAGCAGGATTGGAACGTGTAGGCCGTGGCGCAAGCAATCTCCTCGTTGCCCGCGATGTAGGCGCGGCCGGTGCCATCCACGGCGATCGCGGTCGCGTATGCGAAACCGTAGCCGCCCAGAAACGTCGAGTAGACAAGACTGCTTCCGATGGAGTTCAGCTTGGTCACAAATACGGATGAGTCCGAGGAGTTGCAGTTCGAGGAGGCGGAGGACACTCCCAGGCTGTTCGGAATCGGGGCGCAGACTCTCTGATACGCTCCCGGGGTTATCGGGAAATTGCTTGAGTTAGTCTGGCCGGTCACGTAAGCATTGCCACTCGAATCCACCGCTATCGCGTAGCCGGTGTCGGAACCGCTGCCGCCCAAATAAGTGGAATAAACCAGCGAGCTGCCATCCGGACTGAACTTAGTTACGAAGGCCGAAGGCCATTGCCCGGGACTGACACCCGACTGCTTGGTAGGGAGGCTCTGATAGGGGCTCTTGGTTGGGAAGTCCAGCGAGTAGGTGTAGCCCGTCACATAGACGCTGCCCGCGCTGTCTACCGCCAGAGCCTGTGAGGTGCCGACTTGAAGAGAGCCTGGTCCGGTGGTCTGGCCGATGTGATCGGTGGAGCTCCCGGCAAGATAACTTGCATAGCTGAGCACCGGGTCGATGACGAGCGCCTTCGAATGGTCGTAGCTGCCAAGGTGAAAGTGAACCTGGTTCCCGGCCACGGCGAACGAGCCTTCGACGCTGATCTTTTTGTCTCCATCCATCTGGTACAGCACCGGTCTCTTGAAACTGGCCGGGCCGTTGAAAGCGCTCAGAGCCAGATTGCCGTCCGCGTCGACGCTGGCGGTTGCGCCTTCGATCCGCCAGGCGATGCGGTTCGGGTCGGCGCCGGGAGCGACCACAAAATCGTACTCCAACTGGCGCTGGTTCCCGTAAAACACCAGATCCACGCCAGGGTAGATTTGCGGGTAGTCGACCTTGCCGTACGTCGGGATGCCGGAGCGCCAGTTCTTCGGATCGTTGCCGATGAAGTAACTCACCACGCCGGGCTGCGGGTCCCGCCCGACGGCGTGGGCCTTGGCATTTGCGCCGATCAGGCTCATCCGCACGGTGTCTACGGAGGCGGCTCCTGGTGCTTGCCCTGCCTCTGCGGCCGCTGCCGCCTGTTGCCGTTCCAGGTTCAAAGACACTTCGCCCGGAGCCAGGAAGATCGCGTAGCCGGGACCGCGCGAAAGGAACTGAACCGCCGAGGCGGCCTGCCCCTGGTTCGGCTCGAAATTCAATGGCACACTCATCAGCTTGGTTCCGGGAGCGGCCTTTCGGGATGCCGCGGAGACACCAGGCCAGCCAATACCGAGGAAGATCGAAACGATCGTGAGCGCCGTCATTGCTGGCAACGCGCGCGCGCGGAAAGCAACCGAAAACCATTTGCTGGTCATACTCGCCGTCTCCTTCTTTGGCCGCTTAGGATATCTTGGCTGTTTTATCTGATCCGGACTTCCGTTTTTGGCTTCCTGGCCGCCATCAATCCGGGCGATTCTGCGGATGATTATACACCCAACCATTTTAATAGGAGCCGTTTATCTCAATTATTAAGCTCGGGCGGGACGCGGCGGAGGTTGTTATGATAGGCGAAGGCCCTATGACCGCTATCGCGGAACCCGCGCCAAAAATGCGCGTGCCTTGGGTGGCCATCGCCTGGATCGCGGTGCCGCTGCTGGTCTGTTACGCACCAGTCCTGCACAGGCTCATCCTCCAATGGTGGAACGATCCCGACATGGGCCACGGGTTCTTCGTGCCGCTGGTCGCCGGATACATAGTCTGGCAGCGCCGCCAGGAGTTGCTGGCCACTGAGGCTCGTCCCACCTGGTGGGGACTGCTGCTGGTGGTCTGGGGCGGGCTGCAACTCCTCATCGGCACGCTGGGAGTGGAGCTGTTTACGGCGCGGACGGCACTGGTGATCACCCTGATCGGCGTGGTGTGGACGGTGGGCGGCGCGCCGGTGTTGCGCAAGCTGGCCTTTCCCCTGTTCCTGCTGTTTTTCATGGTGCCAATTCCCACCGTGGTCTACAACAGCCTCACCTTCCCGCTGCAGATCCTGGCTACCCGCATCGCGGCGGCGGGGTTGCTCACCATTGGCATTCCGGTGCTGCGCGAAGGCAATATTCTGGATCTGCCCAACCAGCAGCTTTCCGTGGTGGAAGCTTGCAGCGGCATCCGGTCGCTGCTTTCGCTGACGTTTCTGTCGTTGGTTTACGGCTATTTCTTCGAGAAACGTGCCTGGCTGCGCGTGGTGCTGTTCTTGGCCACCATTCCGGTGGCATTGATCGCCAACGCCGGGCGGGTGATGGTCACCGGGATTCTCTCGCAGATCCGCAGCGACCTCGCCGAGGGCTTTTTCCATGAATCGACCGGCATGGCGATCTTTCTGGCCGCTGGAGTGATCCTGTTCCTCTTCCATCGGACGATTCTTTTCACGATCGGGCTTGCGGCGAGGCGAGCGAGGGCGCGGATATGACGACGAATCCGTACGTGCGCGTAGTGGCCGTGCTTCTGCTGCTGGAGGCGCTGGCGTTCTACGCTTTCGCGTCGCGTCGCGAGACCGCGCCAACGGTAGAGCCGCTGGTCCTGTTTCCCTCCGTGATCGGCGATTGGCTGATTTATCGCGATTTCCCAATCGACAAGGAGATATTGGATATTCTCAAGGCCGACGACACGCTGAACCGGTTCTATGTAAACCAAAGCACCAGGCAACTGGCCGGCCTCTACATCGCCTACTTTCAAACGCAACGGTACGGCCAGGCGCCGCACTCGCCGAAAAACTGCCTGCCGGGATCCGGCTGGGAGCCGGTCCAGGAGGATTTCATTTTCCTGCGAGTGCCGGGCTGGGATGCGCCGATCAAAGTGAACCGGTACGTGGTACAGCACGGGGAAGAGAAGAGCGTGACGTTGTACTGGTATCAAAGCCACAACCGGGTGATCGCCGCCGAATACGCCGCCAAATTCTGGGCGGTTGCGGATTCCATCCGTTACCGGCGCAGCGACACGGCGCTGGTGAGAATCATGGTCCCGGTAGGACCGGCCGGCATCGACGTGGCCGAACGGACTGGCGCGGAGTTCGTGCAGGCCGTGTTTCCGGCCCTGCTGCACCAATTGCCGCTCTAGCCGCGCCGGGACGAGCGGAGATCGACATGCCTGACGACGTTGTGAAACCCGGCTCTGGGCGGCGGCAGATCGCTCGTGCAGCCGCGCTCGGCGCAGCGTGGTTGGCGATGCGGCCGGGGATGGGGGCCACGGACGCTGCGGCGGAGACGGTTTTGAACGTTCGCCAGTTCGGAGCCAAGGGCGATGGCAGGAGCGACGACACCAAATCGATCCAAGGCGCGGTTGATGCCGCCGCCGCTGGCGGTGGCGCCGTCTTCCTGCCGCCCGGCGTCTATCGGTGCGCGGAACTGCAAGTGCGCCCGCACGTGGCGCTGACGGGCATTCCGGCCTGGGATTACGAGCGTGGATTCGGCTCCGTCATCCGGCTGGCGGATCCACATGCCCGGTGCCTGCTCAACATCACCGGTGCTTTTGGCGCGACCATCGATGGACTCTCCCTCGATGGCGGCAAGCTCGGCGCCTGCGTGCACGGAGTCTGGCTGAACAAGCCGGATTACGGCAAGCAGGAAGATACCTTCCGCATCGAACGGTGCCAGATCGCGAATTTCAGCGGCGACGGCGTGCGGCTCACGCGCGCCTGGTGTTTTTCCATCCGCCATTCGATGATTGCCTACAACGCCGGCGACGGCGTTTCGCTGCGAGGTTGGGACGGGTTCCTCCTCGACAATTGGCTGTCCGGAAACCAGGGCGCCGGCTTTGCCGCGCGCGAAGAGAACGCGGCGTGCACGTTCACCGGGAATCGCATCGAGTGGAATCGCGAAGGAATTCTCATCTCCGGCGGTGACGGCTACAACATCACCGGCAATTACTTCGACCGCGCGGGAACCTGCGGGCTGGCTGTCGAGGGCGGCGAGCAGATGAGCATCACCGGCAACTTCATCAAGCGCAGTGGAAAGAGCGCAAGGCCCGGTACTTACGATTCCTCCCAAATCCGGCTGGAGAGGGCGCGCGGCATTACTTGTTCCGCCAACAACCTGGTAGTAGGGCGCGACGATAACAACAGCGGTCTCTGGTCGCCCTCTTACGGCATCGTTTACAAAGAGCTGCAACATTGCGTGATCGGCAACAATGTGTTGCACGACGGTGCGCTCCAACAACTGATGGTGGATTTGGGCGGCCACGGTGAAGGAGTCGTGGTGAAAGACAATCCCGGCTGTCTTTCGCCGCACGCCGGTTAGCTTTGCGGACCCTTGGGACGCAATGACTGCGCCCGGTGGGTGCGCCCGGCTTGCGCGCCCGCCGCTTCGTCTACAATGGCAACAGTAGGGAGTACCGCTATGACCAAGAGGAAGGCTGCGCCAGTGGTAACACCGTCGATCGAGGAGCCGCGCGGAATCTGGGACCGCTATAAGATGCTGACGCGAAGTGTCAGCCGCGGCTTCATCGCGGAGTGGGCCGGCACCATCATTGTGATGCTGTTCCTGTTCACCAACGTGGTGCAGGGTTATGTGATCCCCAGCGGGTCCATGGAGGGTACTTTGATTACGGGCGACCACGTGTTCGTGGATAAGCTGGTTTACGCACCGCCGGGCGCCATATCCAGCCGCCTGTTGCCGTATCGGGACGTGCGCCGCGGCGACATCATCGTCTTTCGCCATCCGGTGGACCTGAACAAAGATTTGGTGAAGCGCGCGATCGGAATCCCGGGCGATCGTATCCGGCTGATCGACAAACAGCTCATCCTCAACGGGCACGCGGTCAACGAGCCATACGTTCAGCACATTACGCCGTACATCGATCCGTATCGCGACAATTTTCCTACGTCGCCGCCGGAGCCGGGCGTGATGCAGGCCGCCATCGCCATGCTCGCCGGCCACGTGGTGAACGGCGAACTGGTGGTGCCGGCCGGTTCTATTTTCGCCATGGGCGACAACCGCGACAATTCGCTCGACAGCCGCTATTGGGGGTTCGTTCCGCGCCAAAACATCGAAGGGACGCCAGTGCTCAACTACTGGTCGTTTGATGCGCCCGAAGCCGATTTGATCGACGGAAATATCGGCGTCGGCCACGTGATGGATGTGGTGACGCACTTCTTCAGCAGGACGCGCTGGTCTCGCACGCTGAAGCTGTTTCACGGCTATCCGCTTCAGTAACGGTAACGCCGGCGATCTTGTTCGCCGGTGTCTTGTCTGTAACGCCGGCGATCTTGTTCGCCGGTGTCCTGTCTGTAACGCCGGCGATCTTGTTCGCCGGTGTTTCTCCCGGCATCGCAACGCCGCCTAGGTCTCTTGCCGTAGCATTCGAGCGCCGAAGGTCGCCGATCTGCTATACTTGGCCTTTCGATTTGATCGGGAGATTTGTGCTTTATGGCAAAGGTATGTGAGATCTGCGGCCGCGGCCCCCAGTTCGGAAACCGCGTCAGCCACGCCCACAACGTCACCAAGCGGCGCTGGGATCTGAATTTGCAATCGGTGCGCGCCGTGGTGAACGGAGCGTCCCGCCGCCTGCGCGCCTGCACGTCGTGTATCCGCAGCGGCAAAGTTCAGAAGGTCGCGTAGTCCGCAATCCCCTAAAAACCCCTTTTGGCTCGGCAAGCTAAGAGTATTCCCCGCCCCCGGCACGCAAAGTGTTGGAAGGGCACGTTTTAGAGCTTGCTGAAAAACACCGGAAGCATCTTGGGCCGCCTCTTTAGCTCCCGACTGCGTTTTTCCGAACGAATGCATGCCCGCGTGTTTTGCGCTGTGCGCCCTTGTTCCGGGCCGGTCTCGGGCCTAAAATCGGACTGGAGGGTCCGATTGAATGGCTTCGATGGAGCGGGTGCAGGATTTTCTGAGCCAGAAGCGGCTGGCGTTCGTGGGTGTCTCGCGGCAGCCGAAGGATTATTCGCGAGCGCTGTTTCGCGAGTTCAGCGCGCGTGGCTATGACGCGGTTCCGGTCAACCCGGCCATTGGCGAAATCGAGGGGCAGCGATGCTTCGGTCGCGTGCAGGATATAGAACCGGTGCCCGATGGCGTGGTGTTGATGACCTCGGCCGCAGTGGCACAGCAGGTGGTGAGCGATTGCATCCAGGCCGGCGTGAAACGGATTTGGATGTGCCGCACCACGGGGAAGGGTTCAGTGAGCGCGCAGGCGGTTGGCGAATGCGAAGCGCATGGGATTTCCGTGATTCCGGGCGAGTGCCCCTTTATGTTCCTGAAGGGCGACTACGTGCAGGGCGGCGGATGGGTCCACCACTTTCATGGATTCGTGAAGAAGATCACTGGCTCATACCCGAACTGATCTCCGAGTGAGAGGCTGCGAAACCGCGCTCGCAAGCGGGCGTCGGCAAGCTAAAGAGGTTGCTGAAAAACACCAAAAGCATCATGGCCACGGATCAACACAGATGAACACAGATTGAGAATAATTGGTGTATCCGTGTTCATCGGTGTTCATCCGTGGCCCAAGAATGTTCTTTTCGGACATTTTCAGCAGCCTCTAAAGCATACCCTACCAGGTTGGAACAATGCGGATCGTAAAGACAGTTCAGGAAATGCGAGTGGAAGCGGAGATTCGCCGGCGCTCGGGCGAGATCGTGGGCCTGGTCCCGACGATGGGTTTCTTTCACGAGGGCCATCTATCGCTGATGCAGAAGGCGCGGGCGGAGTGCGGGATGGTGGTGGTGTCGCTGTTCGTGAACCCGGCCCAGTTCGGTCCGGGCGAGGATCTGGCGGCCTATCCGCGAGACTTCGAGCGCGACTGCGCACGAGCCGCCGCGAAAGGAGTGGACGTGATGTTCGCGCCGGAAGCCGGCGAAATGTACGCGGGAGATCACGCCACGTTCGTCAACGTGGAGCGCCTCACCGGGAACCTGTGCGGCGCATCGCGGCCCGGACATTTCCGGGGCGTGGCGACGGTGGTGGCCAAGCTGTTCAACGCCTGCCGGCCGCAGCGGGCATACTTCGGGTTGAAAGACTATCAGCAGGTGCGCGTCATCGAGACCATGATTCGCGACCTGAACTTCGATATCGAACTGGTGCGATGCCCGATCGTCCGCGAGGCGGATGGCGTGGCGATGAGCTCGCGCAATAGCTATCTTTCCGCGGAAGAACGCCGCGCCGCAACCATTCTGCGCCGGTCGCTGGTGGCGGCCGGAAAGCGAATTGAGGACGGCGAGCGGGACGGCGCCGCGATCGCCCGGCAACTGTGGGAGGCGATTGAGACGGAACCACTGGCGAGCGTCGATTACGCCGAAGTGGTGGATGCGGAATCGCTCGCGCCGCTCGGCCGGATTGAAAGCGCCGCGCTGCTGGCGGTAGCCGTAAGGATCGGCCGCGCGCGGCTGATCGACAATCTGGTGGTGGAGACGGCGTGACACGCAGGCGGCGTAACGCCTGGTCACGCGGCCAATGCGGCGAACTCGCTCGCGGATATGATCCGCGTCGTCTTATGTGAGGCGAGCGCAAGCAGTCCGCTCTTGTCGCCCGTCACCAGGTAATCGGCCTTACCCGCCTCGGAGAGGGCCAGCAAGAAATCATCGGTGGGGTCTGGGGGGCGTTCAACGCGCGGCAACGCGTCAACAAACGTAGCCAGTTCCTTCAGTTGATTGACCAGGCGGCCGGCGTTGTAGGGTTTGATACGCGCGGCGATTGCCGGCTTGTGGAGTGTGGCTCGCAGTTCGTCAAGTTGCTCCGGGCAGATCAGTAGGACGAAGCATCCCTCTTGCCAAGCGCGATAGATCGCGGCGGGTTGGCCGACGTCGACCAAAAGGGCCGAAACCAGAACGTTGGTGTCGAGCACCACGCGCATTAGGCTTCGTCGGCCGTGACTTTGGTGCGACGCTCAGCGCGAACCTCACGCACAGCGTCGTCGATGAGGCCCTGCAACTCGTCCGGGTCGGCATCGGCGCCGCGCGCCTTGATGTCCTGCACGGTGCAGTGAAACACGCGCCAGCGGACGGCCTCCTCGATGAATTTCGAGAGGTCACCCTTCCGCATGCCCTGGGAGCCCAAATAGGTGCGAAGGGCCAAGTCGGTCTCCTTCGAGACCTTGATGTTCCAGCGGATCGTCACGTCCATATAACACCTATACACTTAAGCACATAAACACCTATGCACTAATTATACAAGAAAGTTCCTCACGAGGGAAATGTCTTTAAAAGCTATTATTTATGAATGATATAGCGCCTCGCTGTCCTCGGATCGTCGGCGCTATGCCGGCTTCCGCAGCAGCGGGCGCAGGGCCAGGTTCACCAGAATCATAATCACGGAGAAGCCGGGCAGCAGCAGCAGCGCGGTCCCCAAGGCAAAGTGACCGATGATCGGGCTGCTGAAAGTAAGTCCTAGCCAGCCGCAGGTGATGACGATGCCCATGGCGGTCGCGCTCATGCGTGGGAAGGCGTCGCCGACGAGGGCGAGCGTGGTGGGAAAGATGGGCGCCATCGCCATGCCGGCGCAAAACACCACCACCCACGCGGCAGACGGGCTGGTGACCTGCAGCATGGCGAAAGTGGTAATCGCCATGGCCACCGAGGCGCCGAGCGTGACCGACAGGGCGGACACATTGATCAGAACCCGCGAGATCGCCAGGCGGCCCACCAGCAGCCCAAGCGCGAAGCCCAGGGCCAGGATATTCAGCGCGGTGGTCTTGTCCAGCTTGCGCACCTCGATCAGGTACCTGGCCAGCCAGTTCCAGACGCCCACTTCGCAGGCGATATAGAGGAACAGGAACAGCGCCAGCATATACAGCGCGGGGCGGCCCACCACGGAGCCGATCTCGGAAGCTTTGAAGCCGCGCTCGCCAGTGGGTTTCGGCATCGGCGTGATGACGTTGACTAGTAGCGCGACGGTAGCCAGCACAGCGGCCAGGTAGCACATGCGAACGGCGCTGCCGCCGAGGATGTTGGCGGTGACAAACGGAGTGACGAACCCGCCGAGCCCGAAGAAGAGGTTCAGTATATTCAACATGCTGCCGCGGCGGGATTCGCTGACATCGGAAACCAACGTGTTAGCGCCGGTGACGACGATGCCTCCGCCCAGGCCGAGCAGCACCAGCGCTAGCAGCACCAGCGTGAAATTGCCGCCGGCGGCGGGCAGCATCCAGAAGGAAATCGAGATCATCGCCAGGCCGCCGACGAGCGCGATCTTTTTACCCTTCAGGTCGATCAGCGGTCCGACCGAGATGGATGCCACGACCAGCCCGATGGACTGCGCCATGGAGAGGGTGCCGATCTGCGCGTTGGTAAATCCCAGCGTGGGGTTGAACGTGCCCCAGGTGGCGGCGACGATACCGTAGATCAGAATGCCGAGAATGGCAGCGAGTATCAACATGGAGAGTTGATCTTATCACTACGCCAGACCCACCGGTTGAGCGATTTCCGGCAGGGTGGCGGCTCCGGCGGCGGGAAGGGTGATGATGAATCGCGTGCCTTTGCCGGGCGTGCTCTCGACATCGATGACGCCGTTGTGCGCTTTGGCGATCCAGGCGACGAAACTCAAGCCCAGCCCAAGACCTTGATCGGGAGCCGGCGCGGTGCCCGAACCGGGAACGCGGTAAAAGCGGTCGAAGATGTGCGGCAGGTGCTCGGCGGGGATGCCGCGGCCGGTATCCTCGACCACTAGTTCCACGCTGCCAGGGAGGCTCCGCGCGCTCAACCGCACCTCGCCGCCAACGGGAGTGAACTTGAGGGCGTTGGAGAGCAGGTTGGTGATCATGCGTTCGATTTGCACGCGGTCGGCGTCCACAAAACACCCCGGATCGCAATGCGCGGCGAGACGCAAGCCGGCGCCCTCGGCGGGAATCTGGAACTGCTCGGCCAGGTCTTCCAGCACCAGGCCGAGGTCCATCCGCGATCTCTGCAGCGCCAGTTGGCCGGATTCGGCTTGCGAGAGCAGCAGCAGCGCGCGCACGATTTGCGACAGCCGGTCGATATCCTGCAGTGCGTTGAACATGGCCTCGCGATACTGGTCGGTGCCTTCAGCCGTCATCAAGGCCACTTCCAGTTGGCCGCGAATGGCGGTGATGGGCGTGCGCAACTCGTGGGAAACGTCGGCGGAGAACTGCTTCATCTGGCGGAAGGAGGCCTCCAAACGCTCGATCATGCGATTGAAGGTAAGGATCAGATAGTCGAGCTCATCGCCGGATTGGCGCGAGGGAATGCGCAGACCGAGGTTGGAGCCGGTGATGCGCTGCGCGGCCTGCGCCACGTCACGCACCGGGGTGAGCGCGCGGCCGGCCACCAGCCATCCGACCATCCAGCCGAGGAGAGTTGCACCGGGGAGGACGCCGGCGAAGATCATTACCGAATACCTGCGGAGGACCTCCTCGTTCCTGGCTAGCGACGTTCCGATCGCCACATAATACGGGGCGTGGTGCACTTCATCCCACACCACCGCGGCGCGAATCAGGAACAGTTTCCCATGCGAATCGCGTTTCTGCATCCAGAATGGCTTGCCGGCCTGGCCGGGCTTGGACGAACTCACCCACTGCCGCACGCGCGCCTGAATCTCGGCGGGGCGATCCTGCGGCAGATCCTGGTAGATGGTGGATTCGGCGGCTTCCTGTGTCTCGTGGTCTTGAATCACCTTCCCGCTGCTGTCGGCGATCAGCAGGACCTTCTTGATATCCAGCACGACGGTGGTTTCGTCGGGATCGTCCTTGTCGTAATACCAGTAGGCCTCGTAGGCGCCCGAGTCCGGGTCGCGTTCGATACGCAGGATGCTGCCCTTGAGCGCGGTCCAGTCCTCGTCGAGCGAATCGGTGGCCTGCGTCTGCAGGCTGGCTGAGAGTTGCGCGCGGGCCAACCACACCGCGCCTACCACCAGAACCACAAAGAGGGCGGCATAAGTGGCGGTGAGTCGGAAACGCAGGCCGCGCGACGCGCGGCGCAGGTCGCGGCCGATGCGGAGCAGGTCGCGGCGAAAGAGTCGCATGTTACCCCTGCCGTTCGGAAACGGCATCCGGCGCCCGGTCCACGGGCTTGTCGGGAGCTTCAATCATATACCCGATGCCGCGCACGGTCTGAATGAGTTTCTGCGGAAAGCGGTCGTCGATCTTGCTGCGCAGGTGGCGGATGTAGACGTCGACGATGTTGGTAAGCCCGTCGTAATCCATGTCCCAGACGTGCTCGACGATCATGGTGCGGCTGAGCGGACGGCCGCGGTTGCGCATCATGTATTCGAGTATGCCGAACTCCTTGGGCGCCAGATCGATGGTTTCGCCCGCCCGCGTCACTTTGCGGCGAATGCAATCGAGAGCCAGGTCGGCTACCTGTAGCTTTTCGAGCGTGGGCTGGCCGCGCCGCAGCAGCGCGCGCACTCGCGCCAGCAGCTCGACGAAGGCGAACGGCTTGACCAGGTAATCGTCAGCGCCCTGTTCCAGGCCCTTGACGCGATCGTCGAGCGAACTGCGGGCGCTCAGGATGAGCACGGGCGGGCCGGCCTTGGCGCGGCGGATTCTCTCGAGTACCTCGATGCCGTCCATGTCGGGCAGCATCAGGTCGAGAATCACCAGGTCGTAATCGGTGGCGTGCGTGAGGTCGAGCGCGCTGGCCCCGTTGGCCGCCGCGTCAACGGCATAGCCGGCGCCCTCGAGGCCCCGGCACAGGAAGTCGGCGATGCGTTTTTCGTCCTCGACCACCAGGAGTCTCATGTGATTTCAGCTTATCAACAACAGGGCGGGAAGTGGCAAAAGCGGCGTGAGGGCGGCGCGAGAGTGACAAAAAAAACGGCGGCGGGAGTTTGAAGCTCCCGCCGCCGAGGCCAGTTCCCGAAGAAATCGGGGTAGCCCCGTTTTAGGTGACGTTGAAGATGATGACCACGTCACCTTTAAGGTTGGGGGTAACGGCGGAATCGGTTACCGTGAAAATCACCTCATATGCTGTTGTGCCCGCAGCGTCTGAACCCGGGGTGCCTGAGATGATCCCGGTGGATGTGTCAAACGCTAGAGTACCCGGCAACGACGAATTCGGGCTATAGCTGGCAATCGCGTAACCAAGGCTGGGGCTTGTGCTGGCATCGGTTGCCGATACGCTCAGACTCCCCACGGTTGCGGAATTCGCGATGGTGTAGACGTAAACGGGGTCGGTCTTGGTGCCGGTCGGGCCGCTGGTAGCGCCCGTGACCGTGCCCAGCAGTCCCTGGATCACGCTCAGAGTGACACCAGTGGTCTGGCTGGAAACCCCATTGGAAGTAATCACGACCGGGATGGCCGCAGCCGTACCAGTGACGGTGTACCCCAATGCGGTGTTGGCGGTGGTGATTGTGGGAAGCTGCACGTTAATCTGATACAGTCCCGCGACCGCGCCATCCACCCAGCCGGCATATTGGAGCGTAGCGGTCGCTCCGGCTAGTGTGGCCGTTTCCCCGATCTTCACCGTGGGAAGGTCGGTATCAGGGGCTGAGAGGCACGGCGGATAGGTCGGGATCAGGCTTTGCTGCATCACCAGCCCGTCTATGGTAGTCAACGCCGAGTTGACCGGAATTGTGCCGTTGACGGCAGCCAGGTAGTTAGCCCCTGTGATGCAGTTAGTGAACCAGCTCGACGTTCCTGTGGCATCGGGCGAGCCCAGGCCTGTAACATAGAGCATGATGCTGTCAGAGTCGCCAGCGCCGCTCCGGGCGATCGCCGGAGCGGTCGGGGTGATCAAGGTATAGGTCGACCCCTCAAGCGCCGCGGCGGCTCCCTGTCCGTCTCCACTTACCGTGAAGACGCCGGGGTCGGTTGCTACAACGGTCACGGGATAGGCCTTACTTTGCAGCAGGGTGCCACCCGTGCCGTAACCGAAGCTCACAATGATGTCGACTACGGTGCCGATGTGGCTTGAGAGCGCGGCGGGCGCGATCAGGTTGATCTGGCCGTTGGTGGCGAATAGCAGTGGGGCCACGCCGATTGCCGAGCCTGCCGCGGAAATGCCGTGGGGGTAGAACGTGACGCTGAGGTTGCGCGGGTTGGCGGCGGAGGCCGGATCGGGACTGAGCGTGGTCAGATAACGAAGCGTGGCCGGGTCCGTCTGTCCGTACAGGATCGCATTCGGGCCGCCCGCCACACAGCCGGTGGTGCCGGAGACGCAGAAGTTCGTTCCGAAAATGCTGAGGATATCGTAAGGAGCCACGACCGGCAGGGCCGGCGCAACTGGCTCGGCGTACGACGAGGCGCTGGTGACCGCCTGAATAATCGGACTGGTGCCGATGCTGAGTTGGAAAGTGCCGCTGTTGCCAGCGCTGTTCACCGGTGTGGGAGTGGAGCAGGTGGTTTGCCCTACCGCCGGGTTACAAACAGCCAGGGTCACTATATTGTTGCCGGTGAACGGCAGGTTCGGATCCGCCGCCTGCGGTACCGTAATGGTCAGGTTGATGGCGGAGGGTAAGACAGTGCCGATGGTAATAGCCGTATCCGGCACCATGAGCGATCCGCCTGCGGGGACAATTCCCACTTGGGTGCCGGTGCCGCCTGGAACGAATCCGGAACCGCTGATGACCATGTTGAATACGGTGCCGGCCGCGGCCGTCGGCAGGCTCGCCGGCGTGATGCCGCTGATCACGGCGCCGGGAGACAGGACGTTCACGGTAAGCGTGACAACGCACGATTGCCCTGAAATTACAGCACCGCACGCTAAGACAGCGGTATTCACCGGGGTGATGGTCACCGTCCCGGTCAGTGTAGTGCCGGGCGCGGCTGCGCCGAAGACCGATTGCAGGAACGTGACTTGAATCGGGCTGCCGAAACTATACGCCAGTCCTTCTCCCCCAGGAACGCTGACTTGCGGATTCAAGCTGGTGGAGAGCACGCCGCTGGAGGTTGTGACGTTGTAGGCGATTGGCGAGTCGCTCGAAATTGGGGTGATCAGCATGGTCGGAAGGGCCGTTCCCCATGTCCAGCTAATGGCCGCCGGGGACGTTCCGCCGGTGATCGTGAGCGTGGGCGCCGGGTTACTCACCTGGAGGGTGACCGGTATGGTGCAGTCCAGTGCGCCGGAGATCGTGAGGTGAACGGTTGCGGAGTAGCTGCCCACGGGCAGCGTCTTGGCCCCGGCGCTCACCGCGAAGGTGATTACGTCATTACTGGTATTGCTGATGCCGGTGAAGCCGGCGCCGCCGTTGGTGGTCGCGCTGAGCCAGAGTGGGACAGTGGCGGTGTTGATTTGGAAGTATGTATTGGCACTGGACGTAATCGTGCTGGTTGCCGTACTGGATGGGCTGGTGCCAGTCGTGTACGTCAACAGGGTAGGAGTGGAAGCCGACAACGTGTTCGCGACTCCGACCGTGATGACGACCGGCAGGATCTTATCCGACGCCAGGGGGCTGGTCAGATGGACGGCATAAGTGGTCGACCCCAGGGACAGCGCGCCGCATCCGGACCCGGCTGCCACGGTCACCGTTTCCGCCGCGACTCCGGCGGTTACCATGGTCCCGGCAGATAATCCCGCACCCGCGGCACCCGTCGGCGTCACCGTGAGCCAGCTAGGCAACGCATCGTTATTGCCGGCTGAGTTGCTGTAATAGAAGGGCGTGCCGCCGGTGGCGGTGGACGTGACCGGGACGGCCTGCGTCGACCCCGTGTAGCTGCCGCCGTTCTTGGTGCAGGTGAGAGTCACCGAGCTGGGCGTGACCAGCGCGGTCCCGGAATTGGTAACGACCAGGCTCACATTCACGATGAGGCCCGAAGAAGAGGCACCGCTTGAAGTGAATGTCACAGTTCCGGTGGTGGTGCCGACAGTCATGCCTTTGCACCCGGCAGTGGCACTGAAGACGAAGTTCGTGGGCGTGGTCGTCGAGCTGACCGACTGCACGCCGGGAATAACAACGAGGCCCGTCAGGGTGCTCGATGCCACCATTGTAATGCTGCCGTAGTCGGCCGCCGCCGCGGCTGTAATGCCAACCGTCACCGGGGGGGCCCCGATGAGCGTGTCGCAAGTAAGACTAAGCGAAGCTGGGTTTGCCACCAGCGCGGCGGCGGCGCCTGACGCTTGCAAAGTACCCGTGCAGATGACCAGCGCGAGGGTCGCAAGGAGCACCTTCAGAAAACGTCTTTGAGACATATGCTTAATTTTTCTCCTTATGGTTACCCACGCTGAGTGCCTGGGTACATTCACCATATCGGTGCGAGAGAGAGATTCTTCAGAGCGGAGCCACGTTTTTCGCGAGCCGAAAGCGCCTGCGCGACGTGCTAGAAGGCTGGCATACAGATCGTTTGGTACGGGCAAGCTAAAGCGTCCCCTACCCAATGCCCGCTAATGGACCGGCTTGTCGGGCGCGAGATTCTGCGCTACCTATAAATAATGTCCGATACGCGCGACGACATACGTTATGCGCTGCGCTCCATGCGCAGGAATCCCGGATTCACGAGTGTCGCCGTCGTTTCACTGGCGCTCGGCATCGGCGTAAATACCGCCATCTTCAGTCTGGTGGATCAACTGCTCCTGTGGTCGGTCCCGGCACGCGACCCCGGCCAGCTCGTGAATATCGAAGGAGGCCGCAGCGACACCTACCCCTTCTATCGCGAGTATCGCGACCGCAACCAGGTCTTCTCCGGAATGCTCGGCACCAGCCACCCGATGCGCGCCGGCGTGCGGCCGGAGGGCGCGCCGGCGGCGGAAGTCGGGAACGTTTCCTATGTGAGCGGCAATTACTTCCGGATGCTCGGCGTCGGCGCCGTCGCGGGGCGGGTTCTGATGGACTCGGACGACGTGAAGCCCGGCGGATCGCCAGTCGTCGTCCTTTCTTACGACTATTGGCAGCGCCGTTTCGCGGGCAGCCCCGGCGTCATCGGGCGTAAGTTCGCGGTGGACGGATTCCCTCTCGAAGTGGCCGGTATCGCCGAAAAGGGTTTTGGCGGCCTTTTCAACGGTTCTCGATCCGACGCTTTCGTCCCGTTGACCATGTTTCCGTTGACCACGCCGGCGGCAGCGTCCATCTGGAACACGGCGGGCGCGCGATTGCTCCGCTCCGTGGCGCGCCTGAAGCCGGGAGTTTCGATGGAGAAGGCGCAGGCCAACCTGCGCGTGATTTGGCCGCAGGCCTGTGACGCGGTCAACGACGCGGCAGTGAAGGCTGGCCGCCGCGCCAGGAAATTCGCCGGCGAAGGCGATCTGACGGTCACACCCGGCTCGCATGGCATGGCTTCCGGCAAGGATCAGACGACCAATCCGCTGGTGGTGCTGATGGCTGCCGCCGGCCTGGTGCTGCTGATCGCCTGCGCCAATATCGCCAACCTGCTCGCGGCGCGCGCCACCGGTCGCCGCAAGGAAATCGCGGTTCGCCTGGCGATGGGAGCGCGGCGGGCACGGCTGGTCCGGCAACTCCTCACCGAGAGCCTGGTGCTGGCCGCCATGGGCGGAGCCGCCGGGTGCGCGCTGGCGCGCTGGACGGTGGCGGCTATCGCCGCGGCGCATCTCGTCAGTCCCGACCTGCGCCTTCAGCCCAGCCTCGCCCTGGCAGCATTTTCCGCCGGCCTGACCCTGCTCACCAGCGTGCTGTTCGGCCTCGCGCCCGCTCTGCGCATCACTCGCGTGGCCCTGGCGCAGACCACCAGAGAGAGCGGATCCTCGTCCACCGGATCCCGCGTTCGGCTCGGCAAGGCACTCATTGCGGGGCAGGCCGCTTTGTCACTGGCGCTGCTGGTGGGCGCGGGGTTGTTCATTCGCACGCTGCGCAATCTGGAAAATGTGGATTTGGGTTTCGATCGCGAGCACGTGCTGCTAATTGATGCCGACGCCGCCCACGCCGGATACCAAGGCCACCGGCTGCGTACGTTCTACGATGAACTCCTGGAGCGCACGCGCCATATTCCAGGCGTTCGAGCCGCCGGCCTTTCCGGCATGACGCCGATGGGAATGTATGCGATGTCGCGTTCCTTTTCGGCGGAAGGCTTTCAGCCCCGCGCTGGCGAGAACCTTCTCGCTTACTCGAATCCGGTCACTCACGGATACTTCAGCGCGATGGGAATTCCGCTCCCGCTGGGCCGCGATTTCCAGCCGGAGGACGAACCGGCGGTCACCCCGAGAGACAGCATCTTTGCGTCAATGGCATCACGGATGGGCGGAGGCGGCACCGACACCAACGTCAACGCGTCTCCCATCTGCATCATCAGCGAATCGCTGGCCCGCCATCTCTTTGGTGACGCCAACCCGGTGGGGCGCCATCTCAGCTTTGACGACGTTTACTCCGCCGAAGGGGCGATTGAGATTGTCGGCGTGGCGAAAGACGTCCGGTATTCCAGCGTCAGGCGCGCCGATGACATGGGTGCGATCTATATCCCGAGCTGGAGCCATGGCGCGGAAGGGCGATTTCTCGCCGTGCGGGTTGTTGGAAGCCCGGCTCCGGTGATTGCGGCGATCGGGCGGCAACTGCGCCAGATGGACCCGAACGTGCCCCTGCTCGCGAGCGACAGCATGGAAGACAACGTGAATGGGCGTCTCAAACACGAGCGCATGATCGCGTACCTGTGCGGCTGCTTCGGGGCGCTCGCGCTGACGCTGGCCGCGGTCGGTTTATACGGTGTGATGGCCTATGCGGTGGCGCAGCGGACCAGAGAGGTCGGGATACGCATGGCGCTCGGCGCGCGGCGTCTCAACGTGGTCGGGATGATCGTGCGCGAAGCGCTGGTTCCGGTGCTGTTTGGTGTTGCGATCGGCATCGCCGGTGCCTTGGCGGCGGCTCGCGTGATCGCAAGCTTGCTTTTCGGAATCGCGCCACGGGATCCGGTTTCGTTTGTCTTCGCCGTGTGCGGGATGCTCGCTGTGGCGCTCGCGGCGGCCAGCATTCCCGCGCGCCGAGCCAGCCGCGTCGATCCCTCGATCGCCCTCCGGTACGAATGAGTTCTTATTATGGAATGGAGACGACGATGACTCACCTGCTTTGCCGCAATCGCGTTATGGACTTCTCCCGGTGGCGCGCCGTGTTCGCTTCGCACCAGACGGCCCACCGGAACGCAGGACTCCAGCTCGTCAGCCTCTGGCGCAGCGTGGAGGAGCCCAACAACATTTTCTTCCTGTTTGAAGTGGCCAACATGGATCAGGCCCGGGAATTCATCGGTGATCCCGAAGCCGCCAAGGCCGCGCAAGCCTCGGGCGTGATCGATGGCGAGTATCACTTCATCGGGGATGCTGGGGGCTATTGATCAACGCGGCGCGAACCGCGCGAACCATGCCTGCGGCAATCGCGCACGCCACGAATGCTATCCTAAAGTCAGCACCCTCGTTTCGGACACACGCTTGAAAATCGGTTTTGTCAGTCTGGGCTGTCCCAAGAATCTCGTCGACAGCGAAGTCATGATGGGCTCGCTGGTGGCCCGCGGCCACGAGTTGACGCCCCATCCCGGCGACGCCGACGTGCTAGTGGTGAACACCTGCAGCTTTATCGATCCCGCCAAGAAAGAATCCGTCGACACCATTCTGGAAATGGCCGAGTACAAGAAAACCGGCCGTTTGCGAAAACTGATTGTCGCCGGTTGCCTGGTGGAGCGCTACCGCGGGCAAATCCGCCAGGAGATGCCGGAAGTGGATGCGCTGGTGGGCACCAACGAGCTGGAACGCATCGTTGCTTTGTGCGAAGGCCTGGAAGATGGCGCGGGCGCTTCACCCGCGGTCCCCTATCTCTACCACGACCTCACGCCGCGCGTAATCTCCACGCCGGGCCACTTCGCTTACATCAAGATCGCCGAGGGCTGCGACCACCCCTGCAGCTTCTGCGTCATCCCGCAATATCGCGGCGCGTTCCGCAGCCGGCGATTCGAATCCGTCGTCGCCGAAGCCACGCGCCTGTTTCAGCACGGCGTGCGCGAAATCAACCTGATCGGTCAGGACACCACGTGTTATGGCGAGGACCTGGGTCTGCGCGATGGCCTGGCCGCTCTGCTGGAACGGCTGGCCGAAATCGACGCGGGGCACGAAACCTGGATCCGTTTCCTGTACGCTTACCCGAACAAAGTAACCCAGCGCCTGCTCGATGCGATCGCCGCCCACGCCCGGCTGGTGAAGTATATCGATATGCCGCTGCAACACGCGAGCGCGCACGTATTGAAGCGAATGAAGCGCGGCGGTTCGGGCGAAATCTTCCTGCGGCTGATCGAGCGCATCCGCCGCACCATTCCTGGCGTCGCCATCCGCACCAGCTTCATCGTTGGTTTTCCCGGCGAAACAGCGGCCGATTTCGGAGAGCTCTGCCAATTCGCCCAGGCCGCGCGGTTCGACAACATGGGCGTCTTCCTTTATTCGGACGAAGATTCCAGCCGCAGCTATGCGCTCGATGGCAAAGTGGATGCCCGCACCAAGCGCACCCGCCAGCGCCGTTTGATGGCATTGCAGCGCAAAATCGCCCGCGCACGCGGCCGCGCGCTGGTGGGCGCGGAAGTTCCGGTGCTGGTGGAAGGCCTCTCGGCCGAAACCGATCTGTTGTGGCAGGCCCGCTTGTCCACACAAGCGCCCGAAATCGACGGCGTCGCGCTGATCAACGATGTGGAGGGCGACGCGCCGCGGTCCGGCGAAATACGGCGCCTGCGCATCACCGGATCGCACGATTATGACGTGGTCGGTACGTTGCTCCCGGCCACCGAAGCGGCGCCCGTCCTGCCGCCGCCCGGCCTGGTGCACATCGAGCCGCTGGCCGTCCGCGTATGAAGTGCCCGGTGTGCAAGAAAAAAGAGGTCGCGCTGGGCGACGCCGAATTTCCGTTTTGCAGCGAGCGCTGCCGCACCATCGACCTCGGCAATTGGGCGTCGGGCAAATATGTGATCTCGACTCCGCTGCCGCCCCGCGGCCAGCAGACAACCGAGACGGACGAGGATGACTAGCTTCGTGACCGCGCGATTCGTCGCACCACTCCCTCACGGGGTGCCCTCTGGGCACGGGTCCGCTAGCACACCCACACATCGGAGCCACGACCGTCGGGGAGTGGTTTCGCGGAGAACTAGCTTAAGAGCGTTCGAGCTCGGAGCGTCCCGCCTTTGCTCATTTTTCAAGCCCGGAGGGCGAAAGACAATAGCCCACGGCGTTAGCCGTGGGTGCACGGCATCCGGACTCAGCCCCGGAACGGGGCGTAAGAACCCCGTCGGAGAGGAGGCCTTTCGCCCCGTTCCGGGGCTTTCCAGGCGTTCACGCCAGTCCCAAGGCTCAAGCCTTGGGCTACTTTCTTCCGCCCTCCGGGCTAGCTGGGTCGGCCTCACATTTGCGCCGATGGTTGCAATCTCTCGCCCGACCGTGAGACAGCACGGGCAACCCAGACATGGACGACGCAGCCGAAACGGATGACGATGACTAGCTCCCCTCGCTACAGAATCGCTTTCGCCGTCGCCACCTGGTTCGGGTGCGGCCGCTCGCCATGGGCGCCGGGCACGGTGGGTTCGGCCGCGGCCGTCGCCATCGCCGTCGCGCTCCATCGCTACGCGGGCTTTGCGCCGTGGCACTTCCTGCTACTGGCAGCGGCGCTGGCCGTTCCCGCCGTGTGGGCGGCCGGTGTGGCGGAGAGCGTTTCCGGTCTCAGGGATCCCGGTTTCGTGGTGGTGGATGAGGTGCTGGGCCAGTGGATCGCGCTGGCTGGGGCGCACCCCTGGAACTGGAAAAGCTGCCTGGCCGCCTTTGCTCTCTTCCGCCTGTTCGATATCTGGAAGCCGCCGCCGGTGCGGCAATTGGAATCGCTCGCGGGCGGGCTCGGCATCAACGCCGATGACGCCATGGCCGGTGTTTATGCCGCACTTGTGCTATTGCTGGCAGGATGTTTCAATCTATATTGAATGTCCCTCCGGAAACCACCCGCTAGCCGGCCGCAGATTGCGCAGGTATCCCCGCACGCCGCCATCGCCGGCGGCGAGTTCCAGATCCGCGGCAAGGGATTTGCGAAGGCGGACCGTCCGCGCGTCATGATCGGCGACGTGGGAGCGCCCCTGATCATCGGCTCGGACTCTTTCGTCATTGCCCGCGTACCGGAAGGCGCCACCGCCGGTGAGCTGGTGATCGAGAGCGGCAAGCAGGCGAGCGAAGCCTGGGCCTGCGATATCGGCGTCCCCATCGCCGACAACCTGCACCCGGTGGGCAATCCGGCCATCGACGCCCTGGGCAACATCTATACCACCTTCAGCGGTTCGCGTGGGCAGAAAGTGCCGGTAGCGGTATTCAAGATCGACCTCAACTTCAACATGAAGCCGTTCCTCAACGACCTCATGAACGCCACCGGTCTGGCCCTGGACGCGGAAGGCCTGCTCTACATCTCCAGCCGTTATGACGGCTTTATCTATCAAACCGCGCCCAGCGGCAATATGGCGGTCTACGTGGAAGGCATGGGAGTCGCCACCGGAATCGCCTTCGACCGCCAGCACAACCTGTACGTCGGCGACCGCAGCGGCACCATCTTCAAGATCAACCCCGAGCGCCAGGTCTTCGTCTTCGCCACCATCGAGCCTTCCATCGCCGCCTACCATCTGGCGTTCGGTCCGGACGGCTATCTTTACGTCACCGGTCCCACCACCTCCAGCTTCGACTGTGTTTATCGCGTCTCCGATCACGGCGAGGTGGAAGTTTTCTATCGCGGCCTGGGGCGCCCGCAGGGGCTGGCGTTCGACGAAACCGGCAACCTGTACGTAGCGGCTTCGATCGGCGGCCGCAAGGGAGTGGTCCGCGTGACGCCGGAACGCGAAGCCGATCTGTTCGTGTCCGGGCCCGGCATCGTTGGCTTGGCTTTTGCGCCGTCGCGCGCGCTGGTGGTGGCAACCACCAATGCGCTCTATCGCGTCGACGTTGGCATCAAGGGTCTGCCTCTCTTCTAATGAACGCCGAAATCATCGCGGCCGGCTCCGAACTGCTCACCGCGGAGCGCGTCGATACCAATTCGCTCTACCTGACCGCCGAGCTCAACAACCTGGGTGTGGAGGTTACCGCCAAAGCCGTGATTGGCGACGACCGCGACCGCCTGGCGGAAGCGGTGCGCGCGGCGCTTTCGCGTTCGGCCATCGTGATTCTCTCCGGCGGGCTGGGGCCGACCGAAGATGACCTTACGCGTGAAGCGGTGGCGCTGGCGCTCGACCGCAGGCTGATCTTCCATCCGGAAATCGCCGCGCAGATCGAAGCGCGCTTCGCGCGCATGAAGCGCAAGATGGTGGAAGTGAATCGGCGGCAGGCCTTCGTCATCGAGGGCGCCCAAGTGCTTCCCAACGACCGCGGCACCGCGCCCGGCCAATGGATCGAGGAATCGGGCGGCGTGGCCATGCTGTTGCCCGGCCCGCCGCATGAGCTGAAGGCGATGTTCGAGCGCCAGTGCCTGCCGCGCCTGCGCCGCATCGTGCCGGATCATTCCATCCGCACCCTGCTGCTGCGCGTCACCGGGATACCGGAATCCGATCTCGATCAGCTCATCTCGCCGGTGTACAAAAAGTACCTCAACCCGGTCACCACCATTCTGGCCGGCAACGGCGATATTCAGGTCCACCTGAGGGCCCGGTGCGCCAGCGTGGGTGAGGCGGAAGCGCTGCTGGCCGAAGTGGGCGCGCCCATCGAAGCGCTGCTGGGCGACAAGGTCTACTCGCGCAACGGAGATCCGATCGAACTCGTCGTCGGCGAGATGCTGCACAAGACCCACGCCACCGTGGCCGTAGCGGAGAGCCTGACTGGCGGCATGCTCGGCGAGCGTTTCACCAGCGTCCCCGGCAGCTCGCGCTATTTTCTGGGCGGCTTCATCTCTTACTCGAATGCCATGAAGACGGAGCTGCTCGGCGTGGACCCGCAGCTTCTGGCGCACTTTGGCGCAGTGAGCCAGGAGACCGCCGAAGCCATGGCCGCTGGCGCCCGCCGCCTTACCAAAGCCACCTATGCGGTGGCCGTTACCGGCGTGGCCGGTCCCGATTCGGGCGTTGACGCCGCACCGGTGGGGACGGTCTACATCGCGCTGGCCGATCCCGAAAAAACTGTCGCCGTCCATCGCCAGTTCCTCGGCGACCGCACCCGCATCCGCCAGTTCACCACCCAAATGGCGCTCGATGTGCTGCGCCGAAGGTTGATAAGCCGGGCGGGGCCGAACTCCTGATGCGGCGGAATCTGGGTTGAGCCAGGTTGCCTGTGTCAGAGGTAGGATAGACGACCGGTTTTTGTCAGGTGGCCCGAAAGGCGATACCAGTACTCACAATCTGGGGTCTACCGACCCCTTTCACCTCAAAGGGTCTTGAAATCCGCTTCGCCAGGAGTTAACTGTGAAGGGCGGAGCCAATTCGAGCTTTGGCGGGCCTGGCTGAAAAAACCGGCGGCCGGGAGTCGAGCGCTTCATCCGGGCTCAGGGTGTTTTTATATCGGTCTCTCGGCGGACGGGCGGATATCAGCCGGCGCCGCGAGTTGACCCGCAGCCTGGTTCCGGCGCCACGGCGGAGACACGAATGAGATTGCAGGCACTTCTATTGGCGGTTGGGACTGCCGTATTTCTGACAGCCTGTACCAGTGGGCCGGCAGTTCCCGATCCGGGATCGCCTGCCTTTTTGTGGAGTGCTGCCGAGCGAGCCTATCACGCCGGCGACATCATGAAGGCCAACGACGACCTTTCCGAGTTGCAGCAAACCGACAACCAATATTCCCCGAGGGCGCGGATCTGGCAGACGGTGCTGGCCGGCGGCATGGCGCGGGGCTATTGCGAATTGGCGGACGGCTACGAATCCGGTGGCCGGCTGAACCACAGCGATCCTCTGGCATTTCACAAGCAGGTGGTGAACCTGCGAGCCATGGCTTCTCACAGCGCGATGGATTTCACGCAAGCGGTGCGCTCGTTCGTCGAGAGGGACCCGTCGTCCGAGGTGCAGCTTGCCTTCGACCTCCCGCCCGGCTCGGCCGCCGACCCGCCGGCGCTCAGAAAAGCATGGGCCGGTATCCTGATGCAGGATGCGGAGATCCAGGCGCTCGAGACGGCGATGGTGGAGCGCGGCGTCATGCGCGCGGTTTGCCAGGCCAACGGCACGGAGGGCGATTCCGCCCAAGCGCTCGAGAAATTCAGGGCCGGGGCGGGTGAGGTCAAGACGCCGCGGACCACTTTTCTTTTCGCCGCAGCCAAGACGTTGTTCGATGTGTCCGACGACCTGTTCACGAACAACAAACTGGACGAGCCGCAGCGCCGCAGAGTCATGCTGGAGCAGGCCGTAGCCGCTCTGCACTCGATCCCCGAGACCAAAGAAGGTGCGGCGATGGTCACGAAGATCCAGGCCATTCTGAAGAAGATCCCCACGGATTGAGCAGAAGAAAAGCCGAGATGACGCTCGGCTCTGCAGCCTAACAGCGCCGCGCCACGGCGCACCTGGACCGGCGCGCCACGGGCGGGGCCTACGCTTCGGCTAGTCCGTGACGGGTGCCGCAGACGTTCACCTGGATTCCCATCTCGCGAAACATGGCGGCCTTGGCTGCCAGCGCGCGGTTAGCGCCCGCGGCATCGGGAGCGTAAGCCACCTGAATGTGATTGGCCTTGTGTTTGGCCATAAACTGGTCGCGGGAGACGCCGTACATCACGGCGTGCATCACGGGCCATTGCGGGGTGGTGACTTGCCAGCGGCGCTCGGTTTCCTCCGCCGGCAGCACGATCGACTTGGCGCGGCCGATATCGGCATGGAGCCCGCCGCCTTCCACATAAATGCGGCTCCAGACGATTTCGCCCGGCTTGCTGACGCCCTTGATGCCGCCGCCGCCGAGACGGAAGTACATAGGCGGCTGGCGCTCACTGACCGCGCCCGCGTAGCCGCCGGTCAGATGGTTGGGCGGCACGGAGCCGGAGATTTCGAAAACCCAAACGAAATCGCCGCCATATGTTTCGCCGTAACGAACGTCATGCAGAGTGGTTTCCGGGTCGTAGCCGAGCCGGGTCCAGACGCGGTTGGTGGCTAGCGCGTCCAGGCCGGCGCATTCGTCCACTTCGTTGAAATGCGGCAGCGGGCGGTTGGCATAGAGCACGTGCCCGTTGCCGGCAGCGGTTACCGGCGGCCGGTCGGTGTTGTTGAGCAGGCCCTCGGCCAGGTCGGAAGCGGGCGCCAGGTCCTTCAACCCTTGTTGATATTGAATGCCGATTACGTCGCAGCCGAAATCGTCGGCGATGCGCAGCGCGGCGATATACATCTTGCACTGTCCCAGAATCTGATCGCCGGTGAGATCGGTCTCGGGATTCGGTCCCACCAGAAACCTCATTCCCTTCTGGTCCAGCCAGGCGCGCACGCCGCGCGCTTCCTCATCGTTCACCTGGCACATCGCAGCGTAGAGGCTCGACTGGCTGAGCCGCTCCTTGAAGACGCCGAGCGGCATCAGCATTTCGTCGGGAATGATGGCATTGTACATGCCCATGCAACCTTCGTCGAAAATGCCCATGATCGCGCGGTCACGGCGCAGTTCATCGGCGAGCTGCACGCCGGCCGCCTCAGGCTCGGCGGGCAATCGGAAAGATGCGAGCGGACGCGCGTGGCTTAAGTCGTGGCGCACTGGTTCGCCGCGGAGCCATTGGCGCAGGCCGGCGAGAAAGATCTCGTCGCCGAAGTTTTCGCTCCACAGCGTGGAGTACGGCACGCCGGCTTTGGTCAGGCAGCCATTCAAGTTGAGCATGCCCACCAGGCCGGGCCACTGGCCGCTCCAGTTGGCCACGGTGAGAATGGGCCCCCGGTGGCCCACCAGCCCAGGCAGCACGTGATGACTGTATTGCCAGACGGCTTCGCAGACCACCACCGGAGCGTCTTTCGGGATCCGGCGAAAGACCTCGATGCCATATTTCTGGCTATCGATGAAGCCGTGCTGCTTTGCGCTATCGAACGGATGGCCCCGCTCGACCTGGTGGCCTTCGCCGCGGATGGCTCGCATCAGGGCAGTTTCGGCGTCCTGCTGCGCGGCCCAACACACGCGGTTGGCGGAAAGGCGCAGATCGCCGCTGGCAATCAGATAAATGAGGCCGGACATATCGAACACTCTAACAGACCGTGGGCGCCGGCGAAATCGCGCGAACGGCGCGCGGTGTGCGACATGAGAATGGAGTGGCATCGAATTCTGCGGAATCTCGAAGCCGGTTATGCAGGTGCGAAGCCGGTGCCGTTAGCCCGCCAGGGCGTAAGAAAGTAGCCCACGGCGCAAGCCGTGAGGAAACCCGATGTCCCCTCGCAGCCCCGGAACGGGGCGGAACTGCGCTTTCGCCGATGTCTTACGCCCCGTACCGGGGCTACGCTCACCACCGTCCGTTCCCGACGGCTTACGCCGTGGGCTACGATCTTTCGCTCCTCCGGAGCTTAACTCGCCCGGCACCGGACCGTGAGATCCACTTTTGCGCCGCACCCCGTTGCTCCGTCAGTTCGCTTGCGCGCCCGGATATAATCGTGGTGTCCTGCGAAACAAAGCGTGAATGGAAGGAGACAATGGGCATGCAGTCCCGGCGACTGTTCATCGGCAACGTAGCGACCGGCCTGGCCGGTACTCTGGCGGCGTCCAATGTCCTGGGCGCGAACGACCGGCTCCGCATCGGCATCATCGGCGCCGGCGATCGCGGCAAGGAGATTCTGCGGCAGGCGCTGGCGCTCGAGAACGTCGAATTGATCGGCGCCGCCGACGTGTACGCGCGCCGCCTGGAGGAGGTCCGGCAAATCGCTCCCGGCGCCAAAACTTACGCGGACTACCGGCGCCTGCTGGAAGACAAGGACCTGGATGCGGTCCTGATCGCCACGCCACAGCACCTGCACGCGGAGCATTTCGTCGCGGCGCTCGATGCCGGCAAGCACGTCTACCAGGAAAAAACGCTGGCGTTCACCGTGGACCACGCCAAGCGAATGCGCGCCGCCTGGCAGCGGGCCGGCGCGGGCCGCACGGTCGAGATCGGCCATCAATGGACTTCCACCGGCCAGATGGTCGATACCGCGCAGTTCCTCCGGCCCGAGCTGATGGGCAAAATCACCGTTATTCACGGCCACATGTACCGCAACACGCCGCACGGCAAGCCGCAGTGGTCGCGCGCCATCTACCCGGACATGACGGCTGCGAATATCGACTGGAAATCGTTCCTCGGCGAGGCGCCGGAGCGGCCCTTCGACGCCAACCGGTACATCAACTGGCGCTTCTTCTGGGATTACTCCGGCGGCAATATTTACGAAAACATGTGCCACCAGCTCGCGTTCTGGTACAAGGCGATGGGCCTCGGCATTCCGCGCAAAGTGACGATGACCGGCGGCCTGTATCTTTGGAAAGACGGCCGCGAAGTGCCCGACACGATGAATGTTTCGATGGAGCACTCCGAAGAGCTTCTGTATAGCTGGGATTCCAGTTTCGGTAATGAGCGGTTGAGCGTGACCGAGGACGTGCTGGGCGATAACGGCTCCATCACTCACACCATGCAGAGCATCCGCTACCAGCCGGAGAAAAAGAACCGCCCGGATGGAACCGAGATGGCGGGCATGACGCGTTCCGATCCGAAAGCGCACATGCAGAACTTCGTGGACCACATTCGCGGCAGCGCGCGCGAGGTGAATTGTCCGTTCGAGGTGGGCTACCGCGTCGCCATCGCATGCCGCATGGCGGTGGACAGCTACCGCAGCGGGCGCACGGTGTGCTGGGACCCGGCGAAGGAAGAGATTGTTTGAGTGGATGCGTTGGCGGAGGAAGCCACGAAAGAAAGAACGATAGCCACAGATGAACACAGATAAACACGGATAAGAAACGGAAAAGAAGAGGAGAGTTTTATCCGTGTTCATCTGTACTACTAGCCCTCAGTGTATTGTTTTTTCGCGAAGAATTCATTAGGCTGCCTTTGGAATGAGCAGGTTCACGGTGGCGTTGGAAGCTGCGATCAC
>JBELAO010000018.1:0-82002 GCA_049508735.1 Bryobacteraceae bacterium
GTCTTGGCAAAGTCGGATTCCCACGGATCGGGGGGCAGCAGCGGGCCAGTCTTGGCAAAGTCGGATTCCCACGGATCGGGGGGCAGCAGCGGGCCGGTCTTGGCATTGGCGTTAACAGCCGATGGCCCAGCCAAAGTAGAAATCATCCTACACTGGCCGATGTTCCATGTGAACGCCGCTGTCAACAGAGTCAACGTCGCGAAACGCACTAACTGGACTTGTTTTGTTCGCATTGCCTGCTCCTTTTGATCTTGCTGGCCCTTGGCGACCTTCACCCGGTTAACGCGGCTGGACGCCTGCGTTGCAAACCCAACGCACTATAGGTACCAAAACCAAGTACCCTCTTGCAGTCTACCCTAGTACCTTCTAAAAATGCCACGAAAGGTGAGGACAAATCTACTGTCTTTAGGAGGTATTAGAGTCCTATGGCATCAGGTTAATACCTGATATTAGGACTATTTGTTCCGATAAATCTGGGTGGGGCGGTGGAAGGTCTGTTCCGGGTACTTTGGCCCCGGATCGAAGGATGGCTGCTCCTGGGATGTCAACCGCATATCCGCGGACACCTCATCGAGCATTGCCAGAGTGCAGATGCGGCTTTCCATGGCGAAAGCAGTCAACAATAGGTTGTCGCAGACCCCGTTGATCAAACGCGGCATGCCGTGTGTTCTGCGGTGTATCTCTTCTATCACCTCGGGAGCGATGATGTTCTGTTCGGCCACGCCGGCGTACTCGCAACGGGTGTTGATATAGGCGACGGTTTCGCTTAGCTCAAAACCGCGCAAGGCACAGCGCAGAGCAATCCTTTGTTTCAGTTGGCGGTAGGCCGGATCCTCCAGCTTATGGTCCAGTTCCTGTTGGCCGGCGAGAATGATCTGGAGGAGTTTTCCGCGGCGGGTCTCCAGGTTTCCCAGCAGCCTGATTTCTTCCAGCACATCCCAATCGAGATTGTGGGCCTCGTCCACGATGAGTACGGTTGTCCGTCCGGCTGTCGCGCGCTCCATCAGCAGATGATTCAGGGAGAGCAAAACCTCCGTTTTGGACAGCCGGTTGCAGTGCAAGTCGAGATCATAGGCCAGCATCTCGAAGAATTGCTCCACCGTCAAACGGGAATTGAATAGGGATGCAAAAGCGACCCGCTGCGCATTCAGATAATCGCGCAGGCACTCCAGCATGGTGGTTTTACCGGTGCCCACCTCGCCGGTAAGCACGATGAAGCCCTTGCGGGTTTGCACTCCGTAGACGAGGGTGGCCAGCGCTTCTTCATGCTGCGCGCTCCGAAACAGGAAGGACGGATCGGGGCTCATGTCGAACGGACTCGTCGAGAAGCCGAAAAAGGCGGTGTACATAAGGCGCGGCAGCGTGCCTGGACAGCTAGAATCTTAGCATGGAACCGCTGGCGCGCTGCGGAATTCGCCGTTGTTCCACATACTGAGCGTTGCCGCGCCGGGCTTACTGGAGCGGCACCCGCGATTCTCGCGGCATGGCGGCGACGCGGCCTTGCCATAACAGCGGATTCTCCGCACCGCAGTCACGGCGGGAGAAAATCTCCGCCAGAATCTCCGGGACCTCGAAGACGGCCGAGTTGCGCACGGCGGCGGCCCGCGCGCGGTAATGGGCGAGGCGGTCCGGCTGCAGCAGGTCGCGAACGGCATCCGCAATTTTGGAAAAGCTGCTCACCACCACTCCGGCGCCTTGCTCCAGGATCCATTCGGCGTTATAGCGTTCGTGAGCCAGCGTCCACGCGTTCGATTCCACCACCACGGGCAGCCGCATGGCCAGCGCTTCGCTAATGCTGCCGGGGCCCGGCTTGCCGATAAAGTAGTCTCCCAGCGACATGAAGTAAGGCACTTCCCTGGTGAAGCCTTCGATCCTCATCGGTATGCGTGGGGCGAGCGCACGAAGCGCACCGGGCGCCGTCTGGTGCTTGCCGCACAGCAGGATCAACTGCGTCTTCAGATCCGACTGATTCAGCGCCTTGGCGATCTTCACCATCTCGAGCGAGCCCTCGCCGCCGAACATCACGATACCGGTGGGCCGGCCGGGATCGAGGCCGAGGCGGGTCAGCTCGCGTGCGCGATCCACGCCGGGCGGCCGATGGAAGCGCGGATTGAGGATCATCCCCGAGACCTGGAAGATGTGGGAAGGGGCCAGACCGAGAGCGCGCGCCTGGGCCACGGCGCGCCGCGATCCGCAGATCACGTATTGCTCCTGCCGCTCGATCCAGAAATGCGGCGGATAATCGGCGATATCGGTGAGGATGGTCACCAGCGGCGTTCCCGGCCACGCCCGGTCGAGCGCCTGCTTGAACGCGCGGTTGTAATGTGGAATCAGGGACACCACCATGTCCGGCCGCGACGCCGCCCAGTGCCGCTCCAGAATGCGCACTTCGGCCGAGTGAAACAGGCGGATGGCGGCGTGCATCACCGGCACCAGTTGCGCCGTGCCCAGCGTCCATCCGCGCCGCAACATGATGTTGTAGACGTCCTGAAAATCGATGCCGGTCGACTTGCGGACGACATCGATCGAATGAAACAGATCCTGCACCGAGTGGGTGCGGATGTCCCACGGCCGACGCTCGCCCGCAATCACCTCGGCCAGCGCGGTGGCGGCGGCGCGATGCCCGCCGCCGGCGTCGATGTAAATGAATTCGATGGCGCGCCTCATTGCGACCCGCCTTCCGCGCGCAACCGGACGACGGAAGCCGCCGTTCTGGCAACGGGGACGGGGACCGGCTGCGCGCCCGCGGCCAGGCAGCCGGAATTCCCGGTTACTTGGGAAGCGTGCATGGCAACCACGGCGGGTTGAAACGCGGCCAGCACCGGTCTCCCAATCCAGCATGCCGGCGGCTGCAACCCGAAAATCCATGCCAGCGTGGCGCCCGTGTCGTAGGTGAACACCGACGCGTCGATCTTGCCCGCCGCCACGCCGGGGCCGGCCAGAATCCACGGAATTTGAATCTCGGCCAGCGAGTTCTTGCCGTGGTTGTGCCCCTTGCCGCCGTGATCCGACGTTACCAGCACGAAGGTGGAATCGAGCGCACCGCTCTCGCGCAGCATGTCGAGGATGGCGCCGATCTGCCGGTCGGCTTCTTCCACCGCGCGATAGTATGTGGGGCTCGACCAGCCGGAGTGATGCCCGGCATGATCCACGTTATCCAGGTGGATGAAGAGCAGCTCCGGGCGGTATCGCTTCCAGTACCCGATCGCCGCCGCGGTGGTCCGCGCCGGGCCGCTCTGGTGCTCCATCACATCCGGTACGTTGCGCTCCACCAGCTTGGCAAAGCCGGGCCAGTCGTGAAATATGGCGATGCGGCTGGCCGGCCGTTGCGTGCGCAAAGCGCCGAAAATGTTTGGAAAACCGCCGGATTCGTCCTGGCACGCGGGGACGATTTCCTGCATCCGCTTCAGGTAGCCGTTGGAAGTGATGCCGTGCTGCTCCGGCCCGGACGCGGTAATCATCGACATCCAGTTCGGACTGCTGAGCGTGGGCATCACGCCACGCGCCTCCAGACTCCACGCCCCGCCCGCCATCAGCCCGCGCAGGGCGGGACCGCCAGCCGTAACTACGCCATCGATGCTGAGCCCGTCCACGCCGATCACGATGACGTGCGGCTCCGCAGCCTCCTCAGGTTGCCGCGCGGACAAAGCCGCGCAGCCCAGCATCAGAAAGGCAATTGCAATTCGTCGCATCGAGTCCCCCGTCTCATCAAGTACCATGCAGGCCGATTCGGTTCCGTTACATTCCCAAGAAGGTTGTGTTTCCGCGCTGCAACGCAACCCATGCCGGATCGTAGAGGGGGCTTTGGCAGCATGACGAGGCGCACCGGAGAACGGCTCCGAAACCACTTTTCACCGAATGTTAATTCGTTTGAAACCAAGCTGGGTCAGGCTGGGACAGCAGCCTCGCAGAATGGCCGCCAACCATGCGCACACAGACCAGCAACGACCTGCCTTCTTTCTCCGGTTTGTTCCAGGAGCCCCTACGCCGTTTCCTCGATCCGATGGAACCCGCCATCGAGCGGCTTTTGGCCATGGACCAGCTCCGTCAAACGCTGGAGACCATGCGTGGCATGGCCAACGGCGGCAATGCGGCCGGCCGGCTACTGGAGGCGCTCGGCATTACCTGGGAAGCCGGGCCTGAGGAGATCGAACGGATTCCACGCTCCGGCCCGCTGCTGGTGGTGGCGAACCATCCCTTCGGCCTGCTGGATGCCGCGATTCTGGCCAATGCGCTGCCAGCCGTGCGGCCGGACACCCGCATCCTCGCCAACTCTCTGCTGGCCGGAGTTGCGGAGCTACGCCAATGGTGCATCTTCGTGAATCCGTTCGGCTCCAGACACGCGGTGGGAGAAAATGCGCGGGCTTTGCTGGAGGCCGCCGCGTGGCTGCGCTCGGGAGGCGCACTGGTGGTGTTTCCGGCAGGCGAAGTGGCTCACTTCGATTGGAAAACCGGCACGCTGGCCGACCCGAACTGGAATCCCGCTTTAGCGCGCATCGCGCAGAGGGCGGACGCTGCCGCGGTGCCTATCTTCTTCGAGGGGGCCAACAGCGTTGGATTTCAGCTCGCCGGCATGATCCACCCCGGGTTGCGCACCGCCAATCTGCCGCGCGAACTGTTGAACAAGCGCGGCCGCCACGTCCGCATGCGCATCGGGCGTCCGGTGCCGCCAGCCACGCTCCAATCGTTTTCGAGCGCGCGCGAAGCCACCGAATACCTGCGCTGCCGGACTTACCTGTTGGACGAGCGCGCGGCGACTGCCATCCCCGAACGCCGGCTGCCGGTGTGGCTGCTTCCGGCGAAGCGGCAGACGCCGGTCGCGGCGGCTCGCGCCACGGACCGTGTGGCGGCGGAAATCGCCGCTCTGCCGGCCGCGAGCAGGCTATGCGACAACGGCGAATTCGCGGTTTACCTGGCCAGCCAAGCGGAATTCCCGGGAGTGGTCGCCGAAATCGGCCGCTTGCGCGAACTGGCCTTCCGCCAGGCCGGCGAAGGCACCGGCCGCGCCATCGATCTCGACCGATTCGACCGCCACTACCAGCACCTGGTGCTCTGGCATGAGGGCGATAGCCAGGTGGCCGGCGCGTACCGCCTCGGCCCCACTCCCGATATTCTGCCCGTCCATGGCACGCGCGGTCTGTATACCAGCACGCTGTTCCGCTTTGGTAAGGACCTGTTCGACCGCATCGGCCCAGCCATCGAGCTCGGCCGTTCCTTCGTACGCCCGGAATATCAAAAGCAATTTGCTCCGCTGCTGTTGTTGTGGAAAGGCATCACGCGCTACGTGGCAATGCGGCCGGAATTGAGCGTGCTCTTCGGCGGCGTCAGCATCAGCAACCAATATCATGCCGTCTCGCGCCATCTGATGGTTCGTTTCCTCGAAGCCCACCGCGCCGGCGAGCTCGCCGGGCTGGTGAGGCCGCGCAGCCCCTACAAAAGTTCCCAGCGGCAGTTTCGCCGCACCGGCATGGTCAGCCACATTCCGGCGAACCTGGAACAACTCTCCGGCCTGGTGGCGGACTTGGAACGCGACGGAAAAGGCGTGCCCATCCTTCTCCGTCAATACCTCAGAACCGGCGGCAAGTTGCTAGCCTTCAACGTGGATCGCGGTTTCTCCCACGTGCTGGACGCGCTCATCATGGTGGATCTGCGCACCGCTCCCGCCGCCATTCTGGAGCGCTACTTCGGCAAGCAAGAAGCCGCCCGATTCATCGAATGGCACCAGCAACGCGCGCGCCCGCTTCGCTGAAGCGTCTGACCCGCGCCGAGCCCCTGGCTCGGCTGTCGGACCGGGGGGTCCGACGCAGGCGAGGGCGCCCGCCCCACGGCGTCCTCACATCTTGCTCAACACGATCAGGCAGACCTCGTTGGCCGAGAGGGGTGACCGAAACTCGAAGCGCCCATCGCGAACGGAAATCACGCGGCTCTCGGAGGGCTCACCGCTGGCGGCACTGGAAATCGCATCGACCTGCGCTTTAGTTAGTTGCGCCGGCGCGCCGAGGTCCAAGTAAGTCGTGTAAGCGTCATTCTGCCGGTAACCAATACGATAGACCTGCTCAAAGTAAGTGCCGCCCGGGAGATTCGCCAGATCGACGGTAACCGGCGGCTTCGGCGCGGGCGGCAAATCTCTCTTATAGTAAACCTGATCGTTCAAACGATCCGGCGGCGCGACCGGCGTGAAATCCCAGTACAGCACCTGAATGCCGCCGTCCTTGTTGGTGCAGACCCAGGACGATTTGTCGGCATTGACGATTTCCGTGTCACCCAGCCGGCTGAGGAATCGATAGGCGTGATAGGCGGGCTTCTTGATGCTCTGGTAATTGAGCAGGCCGAAACCGCCGTGAAACGGAGTCATGCGCGGGCCGTTTTCTTCGAAGATGTCGGTAAAGGTCCAATAGGACATGGAATCGACGGATTCCTGCGCGCCCTTGATCTTATCGAGGATGAAGGCCGCCTGATGATACTGGTCGTGGATGTAATCGGTGGGCGTGTAGGCCGAGCTCCACTCGGTGAAATGCAGTTCGAGATTGGGCAGCGGCGAATTCCGAATCAGTTCGCGGGAGTGAACCATGCGGCCGCGGACGGCTGTGGGGTCGGCATCGAGAACGGTTCCGCGGTTCCCGGTATCGTCGAAAAAGCCCTCTTTCACGCCGTAGGCATGGGTGGAAACGAAGTCGATCGGGACTTTCTCCCTGGCGCAGAACTTGACCAGTTCTTCTTCGAAATGGAAAGGACTGGCGGAGGCCGGCCCGCCCACGCGGTAACTTGAATCGATTTTCTTGATGGCTTCGGCGGTAACCCGGTACAGCTTCAGGTACTCTTCGAGAGTCGACGTATAGAACGGCCTGATATCGGGTTCGTTCCACACCTCGAAATACCAGGTCTTGACTTCGTCCTTGCCGTACCGCTGTTCCCAATGACGGATCAGGGCGGTAATCAGGCCGGCCCACTTATCATAGGATTTCGGCGGGGTGATGTTCCCCTTCCACCAGAAGACGGTGTCCTTGCCGCTGGCCAGCGCGGAGGGCATGAAACCGAGCTCGACGAACGGCTTGATGCGCAAGCGCAGCAACGCGTCATATAGTTGATCGACGTACTGAAAGTTATAAATCGGGTTACCTTTGGCATCTTCCTGGTAGACGCCCATATCGTCGTGCAGCAGGCCGTGCATGCGGATATAATCGAACCCGATTTCGCGCTGGACCAAAGCGAGTTGCCGTTGCCAATCGGCGCGCAATCCCTCGTTGGCGCGGCCGGCGCCAACGCATCGGCGGAAGACCTGGCTGTGCGGCCCGCGCACGTGGGCCAGGTCCGCGGAGATCACCCGCGGGGCGGCGGGTGGAGCTTGCGCGAAGACAAGCGCGGCGGATGCCAGCATCGCGCCCAGCAGGCGAAGTGGCGTGGGCTTGAACAGAGTCATGAAAATCACCTTTTCGAATGGGCGCGGCCTTCACTGCCGCGCGAGGAATTGCGCCACGTCCTCGGACTGCGCGGCGCGCCGGGCTTCGCACAAGCGGATGCTTTCCAGCACCTGCGCGTAATTGCGCGGGCCGCCGAGGAAGCCGCCGACGCGGTCTTGAAAGAATTCGACGAACGCGCGGCGAGAGGGCTCATCGCAGAACGGGCCGCCGACGAGCGGCAGCGACGCAGCAGCATCGAAGTCGCCCCCGCGCGGCAGGCGCTTCAGAAGCTCGTCATAGTGGGCCTTGACGAATTCGAAGGGCAGCGATTGGGTTTGCGGATTGGTGAGGCCGCTGAGCATCAGGCCGAATGTTTCCCGCACGTCAAGCTGGGGAGCCAGGAGCAGGGCGAGCGCCTGTTGAACGATCTTGGGGTCGCGGAAACCGCCCAGCGCGGCGATGATGGCACGGCGCTCGGCGCGGTCCTGGGTCTTCTTCAACTCGGCGAGCAGGCGGTCGAACAAGTCCTGGCCGCCGGCAAAGGCAGCCGTCGAGAGCACCACGCGCAGCATGTCAGGGTCGATGCCCTCGCGGCTATCGAGCCAGCCGATGGCCAGACGGTGCGCTTCGGCTTGGAGCGCCGGGTCGTCACCCTCGCGCGCCACGAAAGGAACCAGGCTGGCGCGCAGCAAACGCGTGTCGGCGTCGTCATCCGGCTTGGCCGACCAGCCGAGGCCGGCCGCGCCGGAGCCGAACGTTTTGCGAATGAAGGCTGCGTAGTTGGGACGCAGCGCGGGAGGCACCAGAGCGCGCGCACTGCTCACGATTTCGCGGGATTCGGCGGCGACCTGCCGCTCGGGCGAATTGGCGAAAGTGCGCGCGGCGGCGAGCGCGGCGCTCTCCTTGGCGTCGCCGGAACCGGCCAGCGACTTCAGATCGTGCAGGAGCGTTACGCGCTCGGCGGCATTCAGCCAATCGCTCTTCTCACCGAGTAATTGCTCCAAGAGTCCTGCCTGATAGGAAGTGATGTAATAGCCGGTGGCATTGGCGTTGGCGGAAATTCCGGCTGGGCAGGAGGACGCGTTCTTGAGCGGGAATTCAGCGCTGGGTTTATCGAGCAGGAAGCACTCCGTGGCGGAGCTGTCGGCGGCGTCGTATCGCACGCAGACGGGAACTTGCCACTGGGCGCCCTGCGCGCCCGTGGAGCCGAGCGGAAAGTAACGCTTCTGACTGAGCGCCACGCGCGGCTGGCCGGTGCACTTCAGCTCGACCGAAATCTCCGGAATGCCGGGCTGGTCGAGAAAGGTCTTGAAAGCGGCGGTGAGTTGCGGCTTGCCCGCCGCGGCGATGGAATCGAGAAAGTCGTCGGCGGTCGCGTTGCCGTAAGCGTACCGCTTGAAGTACGCGGTCACACCGGCACGGAATTGGCGCTCGCCGGTCCACACTTCGAACATGCGGATGACGGCGGCGCCTTTTTCGTAAGTGATGTCGTCGAAGGCGTTCGCGACGTCGTCCTTGGCCTCGATGGGCTGGCGGATCTGACGCGCGGTGACCAGGCTGTCGGATCCCATGGCGCCGAACTTGGTTTCGAGGTCGGTCAGGCGGGTGTTCCAGTCCGGCTGCCACTCAGCCAGAATCTTGGAAGACATCCAGGTAGCGAAGGCCTCATTGAGCCAGATGTCGTTCCACCAGGCGGTGGTCACCAGGTCGCCGGACCATTGGTGCGCCAGCTCATGGGCCGCAACCGAGGCATACGTGCGCTGGCGAGTGATGCTGTCGGTGGCCGGATCGGCCAGCAGAATCGTCTGCCCATAGGTGACCAGGCCGGCATTCTCCATGGCGCCGAAGCCGAACGTCAAGGGGATGGCGACTTCGTCGAGCTTCTCATAAGGAAAGGGAACCCCAAAGTAGCTCTCCAGGCGGCCGATGATGGTGGCCGTGACTTGGGCGGCGTACTTGGCCTGGGCCGCTTTGCCGCGCGGCGTGATGATGCGCACGGGCACGTGATTGCGGCCGGCCTTGCCGGCGTTGACCACGTCGAAGGGGCCGATGGCGAAGGCGACCAGGTAGCTCGGTAGCGGCTTGGTCTCGGCGAAGACCACGCGTTTCATGCCATTGGGCTCGGCGGTTTCGGAAAGCTGCGGGGTGTTGGAGAATGCCTGGTCCGCCTGGCGGATGTGCAGCGTGAGTTGCCAGGGCGTCTTGAAGTCGGGCTGATCGAAGCAGGGAAAAGTGCGGCGCGCGTCCAGCGCTTCGAATTGGGTGAACAAGTATGGCGTCCCGGCGTCTTCACCCGGGAAAATGCCGGCGATCGAGTTCGCGTTTATTTTGCCCTGGTAGACGATGTGAATTTTCGCCGGCCCGGCGGGAAGCGCGGCGGGCAGGCGGAGCGCGATAAAATCGACGCCGGCCGATTCGACGGCCGCGAGCTGCGAGTTGACGGTGGCTTGCTGGATGGTGAGATCGCTGGCATTCAGCCAGACCAGCGAGGCCGGCTTGTCGAGCGCGATGTCGATATCGATGACGCCCGAAAACGTTGCGGTCCCAGGGACAGCCGTCACGTCGGCGGCGTAGCGCGTGGGACGAATATCCGCGCCGAGGCGCAGCTTGGGAGCGTCGGCGGCCAGCAGGCAAACGGAGGAGGCGAGGAAAGCGAGGGCAAGTGTGCGCATGGTTGACTAGACCAGTGTAATGCGTTCCGGGCAGGGGGGCGGGGTCTAGCCTGCCGGATTCGGCGAGTCAATAAGCCTGGCCACGATTCACAGACCCAGCCGCTTTCGTAATTCACTGTGAGAGATAGTCTGTCCCGGCTCTGACTCGGCAGCTACGATGCGAGCGGCTGTCTCCGCATCACCCTCCGGCGCGGCCGCGCCCTTCCGGCTGCACACCGTGCGTGGAAGACTGGTGGATGTCTTGGATCTGAGCTGCACGTCGGCGCTGGCGCTTCAGGAAGACGAAGCTGCCTTTCGCCGGCGGTGAAATGAGCCCGACCGACCGCCGCCCGGTGCGGCTGCCCCCTAGTCCAGCCGGAAAACTTCCTTCATCATGGCGAAGCGCTCGCCGGGCTGTAAGTCCGGCACGGGCTCGAACAGGCGGCTCATGAACTGCTGCCAGCGCTGGTTGACCGGGTCGCGGTCGAGCTCGGCGAATGCCTTGTCCAGGTCGTCGACGGTGAGGCTCAGCACCAGCTCCTGGCCGCGCCGGAAAATGGAGTAATCGGAAATGCCGACTTGCTTCAATTTGGCGAGCAGCTCCGGCCAGACGCGCTGATGTTCGCGCTCGTACTCTTCAATGGCGTCCGGCTTGATGCGTAGTTGGTATGCGTAGCGTGGCATATTATGGACCGTTTTGTAACAACTGCTGCGAGCTGTTGAACTGCAGGTGTCGAGAAAAGTCTCGACACGGCACGCACGAGTGCGTGCGCCACGTCGGTCGCAAGGCCTGGCATGGTTCTTTCACGATAAGCCCTATGCGTAACTGGAAACCGCAGCCATGTTGCGCTGGCGGCGCTCGGCGGTCACGCGCTCCAGGTAGCCGCTCTGGCGGAAGGCGTCCATCGGGTCGGCGGGCAAGCCGCGGACCTTCGCCCATTCGCGGATAGCCGGCCTCACGTCAGTCGAGAACGCGTCCTTCAGGCAGTTTTCGGCATCCACCAGAGAGCAGCTCTGCTGGCCCGCGGCGAGTTTTTCGTGATCCACCAGCGCGGCCTTGGCGTAGAGCTCCATGGCCGTCTGGACGGTCTGAATCATGGCCTCGATCTTGCCCTTCAGGTTGTGGCTCTGGTCGATCATGTAGGCGATGTCGGCGCGCGCGCCGGTTTCCCATTCGAAAAACAATATCTCGTGGAAAATGCGGAAGACCTGGTAGGGATCGATGGAGCCCATGGTGAGGTCGTCGTCCGCGTAGCGGCGGTCGTTGAAGTGAAAGCCGCCGAGCATCCCTAGATCCAGCAGCCACGCCACGATCTGTTCGATATTCTGCGCCTGGTAATGGTGGCCGGTGTCGACCAGCACCTTGGCTTGCGGGCCGGCCGAGCGCGCGAATTCGAGCGCCATGCCCCAATCGCCGATATCGGTGTGATAGAAAGCCGGTTCGAAGGGCTTGTACTCGACCAGCATGCGTTGGCTCGCGTCCAGGCGGGCGTGGGTAGCCCGCAGGCCCTCTTCGAACCAGTGCTTGCGCTGCCGCATGTTCTGCGTGCCCGGATAGTTGCTGCCATCGGCGAACCAAAGCGAAACATCGCGGCTGTTCAGGCGCTTGCCGATTTCGACACTGTCCAGCAGATGGTCGAGCGCGGCCTGGCGAGTGGCGGCGTCGGGGTTCCCCAGCGATCCATACTTGTAGATCTGGTCCTGAAACACATTGGGATTGATGGCGCCGGCGCGCAGGCCGTGCGTGGCGGCGAGCGAGCGCACTTCATCCACGTCGCCCACGCCTTTCGGCAAATCCCAAAGCACGTGCAGCGCCACCGACGGGCACACGCCGGTCCAGCGGTGGACCTGGCCCGCGTCGCTGAACTTTTCCGCGATGGTAGTGGCGGCGGCGGCTTGCTGGAACTTGCCGAAGCGCGTGCCGGTGTTGGCAAATCCCCAACTGGGCAGCTCGATTTGAAACCGGTCGAGCGCGGTGTGAATGAGCTCGCTTTGTCGATTGTTGGTCACGTTTTTGCCTCGCCTATCGTCCGAGTCATGCCACGGTCACGGGGAGGACCTAAGCCTGCGCCATGGCGCTGGCATTAGATTAGCATGGTAAGAATGCGATGGAGCATTCTGACGGCGGGTGCAGTGGCGTGTGCGGCTTTGCTCCGCTCCCAGCCCGCGCCGCGCGACGCCGCGGCCGATTTGCGGGCTGCCTTTGCGCACCCTCCGGATGACTGCCGGATCATGATGCGCTGGTGGTGGTTCGGCCCGGCGGTCGAAAAGCCGGAGCTCGAACGCGAGCTGCGCGCGATGAAAGAAGGCGGCATCGGAGGCGTGGAGATCCAACCCGTGTATCCGCTGACGCTCGACGATCCGGCGCGCGGGGGCGTCGTGAACCTGCCGTATCTTTCGGACGAGTTTCTCGACGCCGTGCGCTTCGCCAACGACAAAGCGCGCGAGCTGGGGATGCGCGTCGATATTACGCTCGCGAGCGGCTGGCCTTATGGCGGACCGCACACATCGGTCGATCTGGCTGCGGCCAGACTTCGGCTGGTGCGGCGGCCCGTTCCGGCTAATGCAGGAACGCTGAGGATGCCCAAGATCGCCGAGGGCGAGAAGTTCATTGCGGCGTTTGTCGAGCGCGGCCACGGATTCGAGCGCGTCAGCGATATCGATGACGCGGGATTGCATTTTTCGCCGGAAGGCCCGGCCGGCGGTGCGTTTATCTTCATCGCCAGCCGCACGCGCCAGGCCGTGAAGCGCGCGGCGGTGGGCGCGGAGGGGCCGGTGCTCGATCACTATAGCGCGGCGGCGATCGAAAATCATCTGAAATTTGTCGGCGACCGTTTGATGCAGGCTTTCGGCGCGCACCCGCCTTACGCGGTATTCAGCGACAGCTTGGAAGTATATGGCTCGGACTGGACCGGCGACTTCCTGGCGGAATTCCAGAAGCGCCGCGGCTACGATCTGACGCCTTACCTTCCCGCGCTGGCCGAACCGATGGGCGAGATCTCGCCGGGCATCCGGCACGATTGGGGTAAGACGCTGACCGAGCTCGCGAACGAACATTATTTGACCCCGCTGCGGCAGTGGGCCGCCGCGCACGGCACGCGCTTCCGTTCGCAGAACTATGGCATTCCACCGGTGAACCTTTCGAGCAACGCGTTGGTGGATTTGCCAGAAGGCGAGAATTCCGCGTGGAGGCGCTTTTCGGCCACGCGCTGGGCGTCCTCGGCCAGCCATCTGTACGGGCGGCCGGTGACTTCGTCGGAGACGTGGACGTGGCTGCACTCGCCGGTCTTCCGCGCCACCCCGCTCGACATGAAGGCGGAAGCCGACCTGCATTTTTTGAACGGCATCAATCAACTGGTGGGCCACGGCTGGCCCTATTCGCCGCCGCAGGCGGGCGAGCCCGGCTGGCACTTCTACGCCGCGGCGGTCTTCAACCAGCACAACCCATGGTGGATCGTGATGCCGGACATCACCGCCTATTTGCAGCGGGTGAGTTGGCTGTTGCGGCAGGGCGAGCCGGTCAACGATATCGCGCTGTATCTGCCCACCGCCGACGCTTACGCCGGCTTCACGCTGGGGCACGATTCGGTGGATCAATCGATGGACCGGCTGCTCGGGCCCAACGTGGTTCCGCAGATTCTGGATGGCGGCTACAACTACGATTTCATCGACGATGACGCAATTGCCGCGGTGGGAATCCAGTACCCGGTGCTGGTGCTGCCAAACGTGGAGAGAATGCCGCTGGCTACTATCAGGAAAATCGCCGAGTACGCAAGCAAAGGCGGCATCGTCGTCGCTAGCGGCCGGGTGCCGTCGCTGGCGCCAGGATTCCTGGAAGCCAAAACGGACACGCCGCAGATCCGCGAACTGGCGCAGGGATTGTTCGAAGCACCGGGTGCGCGTGGGCATTTGGTGAAAGACGATGCGAAGCTGGGCGAGGCTCTGCACGGGCTGCTGAAGCCGGATGTGATGGCGCCGCCGGAGGTCGGGTTTGTGCATCGGAGGCTGACGGCACGGGAAGGCGCGTATTTCTTTGTCAACACCGCCAGCCATCGTGTGCAGGGCCAGTTGGGGATCCGGGATGGCTGCTGGATAAACGAATCGTGGGACCCTTTCACTGGTAGGACGGCGGTATTAAATACTATGGATGCGAGGGAATTGGACCTGGCGCCTTACGAGTCGCGCGTCATCCTCTGTCGTCCCGGGCCGCAGGGAGTCTTCTATGTGGCTTCTGGCGCTGTGGCTGGCGGCCCTCCTCCGACGCTTCTGGATCTGAGCGTCGGTTGGAAAGCGACCTTCGGCGGTTCCGCGCAACTTGTGCCGATGGACCAACTGACTTCCTGGACCGATGTTGCAGGTATGAGGAACTTCTCCGGTACGGCAACCTATGAGAAGACGTTCGCCGTGGATGCGGCGATGCTCAAGGACCGTCGCCGCCTGTATCTCAATTTTGGCGAAGGCACGCCCGTCCCTGCGCCGGATCGGCGCGGCAACGGGATGCGCGCGCTGCTGGAAAGCCCGGTGCGCGAGGCTGCTGTCGTCTATCTCAACGGGCAGCGCGCTGGTTCGGTGTGGCATCCGCCGTATGAAATCGAGATCACCGGGCCACTTCACGCCGGCGAGAATACGCTGCGCATCGTGGTGGCCAATCTCGCACTCAACGCGCTGGCGGCGCAGCCGCCGCCGGACTATCGCGCGCTAATTGCGAAATACGGCGACCGGTTTCAAGATCAGGACATGAAGAGCGTCCAGCCGCAGCCGGCGGGGATTCTGGGGCCGGTGCGGATCGTGGCGAGGTGAGGGAGTCGGCAGGTAGCAGGTGTTGACCGCTCCCTATGGTCGCGGCTCCGAAGCGTTCGTACCGCACAGTGGCGAGGTGAGGGAGTCGAGAGGTAGCAGGTGTTGACCGCTCCCTATGGTCGCGGCTCCGAAGCGTTCGTACCGCACTGAGGGGCGGTGAGGGAGTCGAGAGGTAGCAGGTGTTGACCGCTCCCTATGGTCGCGGCTCCGAAGCGTTCGTACCGCACTGTGGGGCGGTGAGGGAGTCGAGAGGTAGCAGGTGTTGACCGCTCCCTATGGTCGCGGGCTCCGATGCGTTCGAACCGCACCGTGGCGAGGTGAGGGAGTCGAGAGGTAGCAGGTGTTGACCGCTCCCTATGGTCGCGGCTCCGTTCCCTGAGCCGCTGTGGCGCGGACTGTCAAGTCTGCTGAGCCGAGAGTCGTCTCGGCTTTTCTTTTCTTCCGGTGCGGCGTGAAAAGAAACACACGCCCGCAAGCGGGCGATTGACAGGTCGGGGACCTGCCCCACTTACGCCAACACGCGGACCTCGGCCTCGGACATGGCGCCCTGGAGCGGCATGTAATCCTGTTGCCAGATGGGCGGGCGCAGGCGATGCTCCAGCAGGATGTCGATGTACTCGGAGTTCAACTGCCGGCGGTACATGTCTATTTTCTCCGCAGGCGGTGGCCCGCAGGGCGCAGTACTATACTTGGTCATCAATCGCTAGCTATCACGCGGTAGGCCCTTCAGCGCCGTGGCCGACATTTCGGGCATGCCGCGATAGCCTTCGGCGGTTTCGAAAAACCCGATCCGGAAATCTCGTTTCGTGGGATGTGCCATGGTTCCCTCCCTTTAGCCCGGTACTTACCGACACTCTGTCACTTTGCAAGCGTGCTAGGATAGCTGCGATACACCACAAAAAAGGCGCACCGTGAACGTCTCGCTATTTGTCACGTGCTATAACGACACGCTTTTTCCGAACACGGGAAAGGCGGTGGTCGCGGTGTTGGAACGGCTGGGCCACACCGTGGATTTTCCGCAGGCGCAGACCTGCTGCGGCCAGATGCATTACAACACCGGCTATCAAAACGACGCGCGGCGCATGATGCTGCACTTCATCGAGGTGTTTCGCGACGCTGAGACCATCTGCGTGCCCTCAGCCTCCTGCGTGGCGATGATCCGGGAGCATTTCCCGAAAATGGCGGCGGCTAGCCCGGACGCTTCCGTGGGCCGGGATGTGGCTGCGCTGTTGCCGCGGGTGTACGAGCTCTGCGAGCTGCTGGTGGATAAGCTCCGCACCGTGGATACCGGCGCGTCGTTTCCGCACACGGTAACTTTACATACCACCTGCCACTCCCTGCGCGGCATCAAGATCGGCGAGCGCCCGGTGCAGTTGCTCCGTGCCGTGCGCGGCCTGACGTATGTCGAGCTGCCGCAAGCGGACCAGTGCTGCGGCTTCGGCGGCACCTTCGCCATTAAGAACGCCGATGTTTCGGCTGCCATGCTGAGCGACAAGATCCGCGCCATCCTGGATACGCAGGCGGAAATCTGCACGGCGGTGGATAACTCCTGCCTGATGCACATCGGCGGTGCGCTCAGCCGGCAGCGGGCCGGCGTCCGTTGCCTGCATCTGGCGGAGATTCTGGCATCCACACCGGGAGAGTCCGCATGAGCGTGAAGGTAGGACAAGCGGCCGGCGCGCCGCCGTTCGCCAAGGCGGCCTTGGGAATGCTGGGCAACACCCAGCTCCGCCATAACGTGCGCAACGCCACGGACGTGATTCGCGCCCGGCGCGCGCATGCCGTCGGCGAAACCCTGGACTGGCAGCAGCTCCGCGATTCCGCGCGCGCCATCAAGGACCACGTTCTGCGCCACCTGGAAGCTTATCTGGTGCAGTTCGAAACCGCCTGCACCGCCGCCGGCGGGAAAGTGCACTGGGCCCGCGACGCCGACGAGGCCAATCAGATCATCATCGACATCATCCGCTCGCACAACGAAACCGAGGTCATCAAGGTGAAGACCATGACCTCGGATGAGACGGCGCTCAACCCGGCGCTCGAAGCGGCCGGCATCAAGCCGATCGAAACCGATCTGGCCGACCTCATCATCCAGCTCGGCGCCGACAAGCCTTCCCACATCGTGGTGCCGGCGCTGCACCGCAACAAGGCCGAGATCCGCCGCCTCTTCATGGAGAAGATGCAACTCACGGATCTGGGTGAGCGCGCCGAGGACCTGGCTGCCGCCGCCCGCCGCTACTTGCGCGAGCGGTTCCTGCGCGTGCGCGTGGGCTTGAGCGGCGCGAACTTCGCCATCGCGGAATCGGGCTCCCTCTGCGTGGTGGAATCGGAAGGCAACGGCCGCATGTGCACGACCCTGCCCAAGGTCCTGATCAGCCTGGTGGGCATCGAGAAAATCATTCCCACCTTCGGCGATCTGGAAGTGTTTCTGCAACTGTTGCCGCGCTCGGCTACCGGCGAGCGCATGAACCCGTACAACTCCATCTGGACCGGCGTTACGCCCGGCGACGGCCCGGAGGAATTTCACGTGGTGCTGCTCGACAACGGCCGCACCGGCGTGCTGGACGACCCCGAATCGCGCGCCACGCTGGCCTGCATCCGCTGCGGCGCCTGCCTCAACATCTGTCCCGTCTATCGACAGACCGGTGGCCACGCGTATGGCTCCGTTTACGCCGGGCCGATCGGCGCCATTCTGACGCCGCAGTTGCAGGCGATGAAGCATTCGCAATCCCTGCCTTATGCGTCGACGCTTTGCGGCGCCTGCTACGAAGTCTGCCCGGTGAAGATCGATATCCCCGAGATTCTGATTCACCTGCGTGACAAAGTGGTGAAAGGTCACGGGGCGCCGCTGGCGGAGTGGCTGGCGATGAAGGCATCGGCGCGGGCGTTTGCCAATGGCAAGCGGCTCGAATCGGCGCAGAAACTGGTGCGCATCGCGCAGAAACCGTACGTCGAAGACGGCGCGATCACGCGGCTGCCCGGCATGTTGGCGAACTGGACGCGCTTCCGCGACCTGCCGAAAGTCCCCGCGGAATCGTTCCGCCAGTGGTGGGCCAAGCGCAAGCCCAGGGAGAAGTCATGAGCGCCGCCAAGTTGGACGCCAAGCAGGAGATCCTGCAACGAATCCACAAGGCCGCTGGCGGCACCGGCGATTGCGCCGCGGGGTATGCCGCGATTCCGCGCGAGTACCGGCGCGAAGGCAGCATGGCGCCCGAGGCGCGGATCGAGCTGTTCACCGCCCGCATTTACGATTACGGCGCCAGCGTCTACCGATGCACACCGCCGCAGATCGCCGATGCCGTGGCGCAGGCGCTGACGCAGCGCCGCCGCACCGCCATCGTGGTTTCTCACGGCGTGCCCGCGAGCTGGCTGCCGGAGGGCTTCGAATTCGTCGAAGACAACGCCCTCACCTATGCCGCGCTCGATCAGAGTAACGGCGTACTCACCGGCTGCGAGGCGGCGGTGGCCTTCACCGGCACCATCATCCTGCGCCATGGACCCGGTCAGCCGCGCCGCGCCGTCACGCTGGTGCCCGATTATCATCTCTGCGTGGTTAAGGCTCAACAGATCGTGGAAACCTTGCCGGAAGCCATCCGCCGGGTCGAGGAGTTCCGCACGGCGCCGCTCACCACCATCTCCGGACCTTCCGCCACTTCCGATATCGAGATGACCCGCGTCAAGGGCGTTCACGGTCCCAGGACGCTCGATGTAGTGCTGGTGCTGTAGGGGCGCTCAGGCACCGCGCAAGAATAACTCCGCGGCTGCCGCCGTGGCGCGCGCACCGGTGCGTGCCGCGTCGAGACTTTTCTCGACGCCTCTTCGCCGCGGCCCCGGGCGTCGGCACGAGTGCCGACGCGGGCAGGAAACATCCTGCCAACTTAGTTGGTTCCTATGTTTTCGGTAACGCCGGCGGTCTTTGCCGCCGGTGTTTCTGAAAGCTGATCTGGCGGCGCAAAAACACCGGCGGCAAGACCGCGGGCGTTACCGGGCCTCTTACGAAGATGTAGAAACTCGGGGCGTCGGCTCGAGTGCCGAGGCGGTGCGCACGAGGGCGTGCGCCACGTTTCGCTCACTCCCCTTCGCGACCCAACGCAATCACAAAATACTGGGCCCGGCCGGGTCCGGGGTTGCGAACGCCGTGTTCCTGGTTGGAGGCGGCCCACACGACCGAACCGGCTTCCACGCGCGTGGTGACCGATCCCAACGTCACATCGAGCTGGCCGGATTGGAGCATCACGACCTCTTCGTGCGCGTGCTTGTGCGGAGGGTGAGACGCCATGCCAGGGGCGAGATCGGTAAGGTGCAGTTCAACGTGATAGCCAGTGTGCGTTGCGCCATCGAGAACCTGGCGCGATTGGTTTGCCCCGTTGGTCTTCACCGGCAGATCGGCGTAACGGTAGACGCGCGATTCGATGAGCTTCTGGTCTTCCTTCCTGGCGCCGCTTTGATCCTGGGCCTGGGCGGCGGCGGCCAGCGCTGGCAGCAGCAGGGCAACATCTCTGCGGGAGTATTTCATTGGCCCAGTGTATACCCGCGGCCGCGCTGCGGGAAGCCGGCTAGGGCGACATAAAAATGGTGACCTGTCCTATTCCGAGGAGATCCGCTGGTATCTGAGTGGATAGATACGCAGGGCCGCGGCAGCCCGAGGGCGAAAGACAGTAGCCCGCGGCGCAAGCCGTGTGGAATCTGGCTGTTTCCTGCCAGACCCGGAACGGGGAGGACGACTGTTGGCGAAAGCCTCTTCCGCCCCGTTCCGGGGCTTGTCCTCACCGCCGACCTATCCCGACGGCTTGCGCCGTGGGCTACTATCTTTCGCCCTCCGGGCTTAAGAAATGAGCAGAGGCTAGGCGTTCCGGGTCCAGATGGTCTTAGGCTAACGCTTATTACGGCGCGCGCCGTGGGCTATTTTCTTTCACTCCTACGGAGCTTAGAGGCATGCCTGACGCTGGAAGAGGTCCACTTCTATGCCGTGCCTCCCCCTGGGCTCACACGTCGAAAATGCGCACTGCCTGCTCCAGGCTGGCGATGGCGTCGCGTCCCGGGGCGGGCGTGTACTCGTGCGCAATATATCCGGTGAAACCCAGTTCCGCGATTGCCTGCGCGATGAAACGGTAATTGAGCTCCTGTGTTTCGTCGATTTCGTGCCGCCCCGGATTGCCCCCGGTGTGGAAGTGGCCGATCCACTGGTGGTAGTCGCGGATGTTGCGGACGATGTCGCCATCCATAATCTGCGCGTGATAGATGTCGAACAGGATTTTCACTCGTGGCGAGTTGACCCGCTTCATCACGTCCACACCCCAGGCGGTGTGGTCGAACATGTAGTCCTTGTGATTGACCTTGCTGTTGAGCAGCTCCATGCAGATGTTGACGCCTTTGTCTTCGGCGTGAGCTTTGACGCGGTTGAGGAAGGCCACGCAGTTGTCCGCGCCGGCGGCGTCGGAGAGCCCCGCGCGGTTGCCGCTAAAGGTGATGACGCTGGGGACGCCGTTGGCCGCCGCGTCGTCGAGCGCCTGGTGCGTCGCCTTTTCGAGCGCCGCGTGATTCTCGGTGCGGTTCAGCGCGTTGGAAATGGTGCCGCCTGGTCCGGGCGGCCACATGGTGGGAGTGAGCCCGTACTTCTTCAGCATGGGCCATTGTTCGGGGCCCTCCAGGTCATAGCCTTTCAGCCCCAAACGCGCGGCTGTCCGGCAGGTGTCTTCGAAGCTCATGTCGCGCGCGAACACTCCGCGCGTCACGCATTGTTTCAGACGCCCCTTGCCGGGCGACGGGGCGGGCGTCTGCGCTGCCGCGGCCGTCAGCGCCACGGCGGGCAGGAAATCTCGACGGCGCATGGAAAGCCTCCCAGACCAAGAGCTTAGCTCAGCAACACGGTTCGGCGTTAACATGAAGCCGATGGGATTTTATCTCTGGCTCGACAATGAGGTGGCGTGGGCGCAAGGAACCTACGAATACCGCCCCATGGGCGCAGCGGTGATTGCCTCTTCCGATCTCTTTCGCCGCCGCGATTTCGACCCGCGGCGCAAGCCCAGCCCTACCCGCGCCGCCGTCTACGCCGGCCAGTTCGCCTCGCTCGGCCACCTCAACGCGCACCTGAAACGCAGCCGCCGCTAAGGCTGGCCGCGGCTCCGTTTTCTTCCGCCCCGTTCCGGGGCTCGAGCGATTCGTTTGCGTTTCCAGTGCTCACGCACTGGGCTATTGTCTTTAGTTGTCTTTCGCCCCTGCCGGGGCTTGCTGGCTCGCTCCACTCCTCTGACAGATCAGGCGTACGCGGCACGCTCGCAAATCACCGGCGACAAGATCGCCGGCGTTACCGCCGGGGAACCAGCGATGGCGCAACTTTCATGTCCCACACCCGAAGCAAGTCTCCGGCTTGCATCGAACCCATCCCCTGCTATGATGGATGCTGATGAAAGGCATAGTTCTCGCTGGAGGCACCGGAAGCCGGCTTTTCCCCCTGACCAAGATCACCAACAAGCACCTGCTGCCGATCTACGACCGGCCCATGATTTACTACCCCATCCAGACGTTGGTGGATGCCGGGGTCGAGGACATCATGGTGGTCACCGGCGGGCGCAACTCGGGCGATTTTCTGCGGCTGCTGGCTAATGGGAAAGAGTTCGGGCTGAAGCACATTCATTACACCTACCAGGAAGGCGAGGGCGGCATCGCCGACGCGCTGGCGCTGGCCGAACACTTCGCCGACGGACACAAGATCTGCGTCATTCTGGGCGACAACATCATCCAGGGCAACATACGCGCCGCGGCCGACCGTTTCCGCAGCCAGGCAAAGGGCGCCCACATCCTGCTCAAAGAGGTCGTCGACGCCGAGCGCTTCGGGGTGGCGGAAGTGGCCGGCGACCGCATCGCGGGGATCGAGGAAAAACCCGCGCATCCGAAATCGAACTACGCCGTGACCGGCATCTACATGTACGATTCGAGTGTGTTCGATAAGATCAAGACCCTGGTTCCCTCGGGGCGCGGCGAGCTCGAGATTACCGACGTCAACAACGCATACGTGCGCGAAGGCTCGCTTACCTTTTCGTTCCTCTCCGGCTGGTGGACCGATGCCGGCACCTTCGACTCCCTGCTCCGCGCCGCTAACCTGGTCAAGGAATCGGTCATGGGCGGTAAAGCAGTCGAGGAACGCGAGGAAGGAGCCGTGCGAAGCTGATGGCGGCGGAAACACCGGCGCCGGGGCGGCCTCTGGCATCGCTCGGCGCCTTAGAACTCGCGGTTCCACAGTGTCCCAAGGGCATCGGCGCGGTGATCGGCGCTATCGATTCCGCGGAACTCATTGCGGGCATTGAGATTGCCCGCCTGGCGGTGCACCCGGACGACCGCGGCTACTTCCTCGAAGTGCAGCGCCTCGGCCAAGGACTGGCGCGCGCCTTTCCGCCGGAGACCAGCCAGGTTTCCACGGCGCTCAGCTATGCGGGCACCGTCAAGGCGTTCCATTATCATCTGAAGCAGACCGATTGCTGGACGCCGGCCAAGGGACTGTTCCAGGTGGCGCTGGTCGATTTCCGCCTCGGCTCGCCCACCTTTGGCAAGCGGAACACCATGTACGTTGGCCCGCTGCGCCCCTGGCAGATCCTGATTCCGCCCGGAGTGGGTCACGGGTACAAGGTGATCGGCGAAGAGAGCGCGATGCTGATTTACATGACCGACCGGTTCTACGATCCGAGTGACGAGGGCCGCGTCGCTTTCGACGATCCCGGTATCCATTACGATTGGGAAACCCAGCACAAGTGAGGGACCGATGAAGATTCTGGTTACCGGCGGGGCGGGTTTCATCGGCTCGGCATTTGTGCGGCTGGTGGTGGCGGAGACCGGCTTCGAAGTCGTCAATCTGGATAAGCTGACCTATGCCGGAAATCTCGAGAACCTGGCGCAAGTGGAATCGTGCGGCCGCTACCGGTTCGTGCACGGCGATATCGCCGATGCGGCAACGGTGGACGCGCTGATCGCCGAATCCAAGCCGGACGCCATTGTGCATTTCGCCGCGGAATCGCACGTGGACCGCAGCATCCTTTCGCCCGAGCCGGTCATCCAAACCAATCTGCTGGGCACTTTCCGGCTGCTCGAAGCGGCGCGCCTGAATCAGGTTCCGCGCTTCGTGCACGTCTCGACCGATGAAGTGTACGGCAGCCTGCCGGCGCCGGAGGAAGCCACCGAAAAATTCCCGCTCCAGCCGAGCAGCCCGTATTCGGCGTCGAAGGCGGGCTCGGACATGCTGGCGCTCTCCTACTTCGTCACCTTCCGCATGCCGGTGGTGGTGACGCGCGCCTCGAACAATTACGGCCCCTTCCAGTTCCCCGAGAAGCTGATTCCGCTGATGATCTCGAACGCGCTGGAGGACCGGCCGCTGCCGGTGTACGGCGACGGCATGCAGATTCGCGACTGGCTGTATGTGGACGATCACTGCCGGGGGATCGTGGCGGTGCTCGAAAAAGGGCGCGCGGGCGAGGTCTACAATATCGGCGGCAACCGCTCGCTGCCCAATCTGGACGTGATTCACAAGCTGCTCAAACTGGCTGGCAAACCGGAGAGTTTGATCGAATATGTGAAGGACCGCCCCGGACACGACCGCCGCTACGCGCTTTCGAGCGAAAAGATCCTGCGCGAGACCGGCTGGCGGCCGCAGGTGGATTTCGAAGGCGGCCTGGCGCGGACCATCGATTGGTATCGCGCCAATGCCCCGTGGGTCGCGCGCGTGCGCAGCGGAGAGTATCGGAACTATTACGAGCGCAATTACGCGAACCGGGCGTAAGGGCGCGAAGAAATCATTTCGAGCCAAAGATAAACACAGATGGACACGGATAAAGCTTTTGATTCTAATCTGTGTTCATCTGTGTTTATCCGTGGCTATAGTTCTTCCGCGGTTGCCTCGGCTTAACTCTCATGCGGGTGGCGATTGAAGCGGCGAGCTTGAGCCTTTCTAGCGGCGGTCTCAAGCGTTATACCAGCCAGCTCAGCCTGGCGCTGGCGCGCTCGAACCCGGACGACGAGTTTTACCTGATCTCGGATCAAGTGTTTTCGATGCCCGAGGGAGCTCCGGCCAACTTGAAGCGCGGCGCGGCTCCGCGCAACGCGATCGAGCGGCGCTGGTGGTTGTGGGGCATGGCACGCGAATTGAATCGGATTGGCGCCGACGTTGTGCACGGGCCGGACTTCGCCGTTCCCTACCTGCCACGCCGGCCCAGTGTGATGACCCTGCACGACCTCTCACCCTGGCTCGACCCGGCCTGGCACGACGGCGCGGGGCGCGTGATGCGGCGCACTCCGCTGTTGTTGAAGATGGGCTTGGCCACCATGGTGATCACTCCCGGCGAACATGTGCGGCACGAGGTGATCGCGCGGTTTCAGCTCAGCCCGGATCGGGTAGTGGCCGTGCCGGAAGCCGCCGCCGATTGGTTCACGCCGGTGGAAACGCACCCGGATTCGCCGTATTTCCTGTTCGTCGGCACCATCGAACCGCGCAAGAATTTGCCGCTGCTGCTCGAAGCCTGGCGTGAAGTGCGCAAGCGCGCGCCCGAAGCCGGTCTGGTGATTGCCGGCCGGCGCCGCGGGGATGCGCCCGCGATTGCGGACGAACCGGGATTGCGCCTATTGGGCGAAGTAGCCGACGATCGGCTGCCGGGGCTGTACTCGGGCGCAACCGCTTTCGTCTATCCGTCGCTCTATGAAGGATTCGGCTTGCCGGTGGTGGAGGCGATGCAGTGCGGGGCATGCGTGATCGCCTCCCCGGCGCTGCGCGAGACGGCCGGCGAGGCGGGGGTCTACGCCGGGACGGCGCGGGAACTGGCGCAGGCCATGATCGAGGCGCTGGAGCGTCCCGCCTGGAGAGCCGAATGGAGCGCACGCGCCCTCGCGCGGGCCGCCGAATTCTCCTGGCGAGTCACTGCACGGCAAACTTACGCAGTCTATCAAGAGGCCCGGAAACGCTTTGACAAGTGACGGTCGACGAGCGGCCCTGATGCTGGCGCCGGAAGCGCCCTATCCGCTGGCCGGTGGCGGCTCGCTGCGCACGGCGTCTCTATTGGAGTACCTGGGGCGGCATTATGCGCTCGATCTGATCGTTTTCCGGCAGCCGGGAGCGCCAGAGCCGGCCGCGCTACTGCCCGCCGGGCTGGTCGAGCGGGTGACGGTGATCGATCTCCCCTCTAGCGGCCGCGGCCAGGCGGCGCGCGCCGTCCGCAATAGCGCGCGGCTGGCCCGCGGCGTGCCTCCGCTGGTGGACCGGTTCGCCGGCTTCGAGCCACAGGTGGAGCGGGTTGTGGCGGGGCGCAACTACGAGATCGGCGTCATCGAACATTCCTGGTGCGCGCCTTATGTGGAGCGGATCGGTCCGGTTTGCAGGCGTACGGTACTCGATTTGCACAACGTGGAATCGGTGCTGCACGCGCGCTGCGCCCAGGTGGAAGGCGGCGCGGTGGGGCTGGCGCACCGCATATTCGGAGAGGCTTCGGCCCGTTTTGAAGCGGAGTGGCTGCCGCGGTTCAGCGAAGTGCTGGCGCCCTCGGGCGAAGACGTCCGCTCTGTCGCGCTGTTGGCTCCCGGCGCGCGGGTGCGAGTGTATCCGAACGCGATCCCGTGGACGCCGGTGCCGTCCAAAACAAAAGAGCAGGCGATTGTCTTTTCCGGCAACCTGGAGTATCACCCCAATCTGTCCGCCGTGCGTTTCTTCGCGCACGAAATCTGGCCCAAGCTGCGGGACCGCTGGCCGGACCTGGTCTGGCGGCTGGTGGGCAAAGCTCCCGGAGCGGTCGCGAAACTGATCGTTGACGACCCGCGTATTCAGTTAAGTGGGCCGGTGGAGGATGCGGTCGCGGAATTGGCGCGGGCGCAGGTAGCGGTGGTCCCTTTGCTGGCCGGCAGTGGAACGCGGTTCAAGATCCTGGAGGCATGGGCAGCGGCGTTGCCGGTGGTCTCCACTTCCATCGGCGCCGAAGGCCTTCCAGCGCTGGATGGCGAGCATCTGCTGCTGGCCGATACGGCCCCGGCATTCGCCGATGCGGTTTCACGGCTGTTAACGTGCAAGGATCTACGTAAAAGCGTTGGAAATCGCGGCAGGTTATTGCTGGAAAAGGAATTTACGTGGGAAACAGCTTGGGCAAGTCTGGAATTTTGAGACAACCGCGTGTCACAATGCTCCGTTATACTGGTACGGTTAATGCGGATTGCCGTTGATGCACATGCCATCGGTCGTCACCTCACCGGCAATGAGGTCTACGTCCGAAGCCTTCTGAACGGATTCGCCGCCGCCAAGGACCGAGAATGCGAGTTTCTCGCCTATGTGTCTTCCGCGGAGGCTTGCAGTAGTCTGCCCGCGTGCATTCGGACCAGCTCCGTCTCCACCAACCCTTTCTTGCGCCTCGGCTGCGAGTTGAGCATGAAGCTGCGGCGGGACCGGCCGGATTTGCTCCACGTGCAGTACACCGCCCCGGTGGTGTGCACGGTGCCGGTGGTGGTGAGCGTTCACGACGTCAGCTTTCTGGAGCACCCCGAGTACTTCACCAAGGGCCGGGCGCGGCAGTTGCGCTGGACGGTCCGGCGGACGGTGGATCAGGCGGTGCGCGTGCTGACGGTGAGCGAGTTCTCGCGGCGCGCCATCCTGCGGGTTTACGGCCACCTGGACGAAAACAAAGTGGTGGTGGCACACAACGCGGCCGGGGCGGAATTCCGCCCGGTGTCGCGCCAGGCGGCGCAGGCCTCGGTTCGCGCGCGCTTTACGCTCGACCGGCCGTTCCTGCTCTCGGTGGGCGACCTGCAGCCGCGCAAGAACCAGGTTGGCCTGATCCGGGCGTTCGCCGAACTGGTGCGCGCCTGCCCGCAGCTTCGCCACGATCTGGTTTTGGCCGGGAAGCCCACCTGGTTTGCGGATCAGGTGCAGACCGCGGCGCGTGAATCGGGCGTCGCCGATCGCATCCGCATGCTGGGTTTTGTATCGGATACCGACCTGCTTCAGCTCTATAACGCTTGCGACCTATTCGTGTTCCCTTCGTTCTACGAAGGGTTCGGGCTGCCGGCGCTGGAAGCCATGGCGTGTGGCCGCGCGGTAGCCTGTTCGAACGCCAGCGCGCTGCCGGAGGTGGCCGACGGCGCCGCGATTTTCTTCGATCCGTACCGTATCGATGAGATGGTGCGCGCGCTCAAGGACCTGCTGTTAGACGCGGAACTGCGAACGCGCATGGAACGGCTGGGGCTGCAACGCGCCGCCCACTTCAGTTGGCAGAAAACGGCCGACTCTATTCTGGACGTGTTCCGCGAGGTGGCTCACCAACGCCGGCCCGCCGCAGTAACGGCCTCCCGCAGCTTGGCGCACCGATGAACCGGCTTGTTCCAGAAGAGGTAGGACAGACGATCGGCTTTCGCCGTCTGTCTTCTCGGCGTCGCACTTTGGCGAGGCATGACAGACCACCAAAACCGATGGTCTGTCCTACCTGAGATCCTATGCTTATGAGGCTTCTTTCCTTCACATTCGCGGCGCTGTTGCCGCTGCTGGCGGCTTCCGCCCAAGCCGGTTTTCCCTTCGCCGACGAATCGCTGCGCTATAACATGAACTGGCAAAGCGGCGCCAGCCTGGGCGAGGCCACGCTGACCGCGCACCGCTCCGCCGTGGGCTGGAACCTGGATGTGACGCTGAACGCGAGCGTGCCCGGCTTTTCGCTGGCGGACCAACTGCATTCGGCGGTAGACCCGCGGCTGTGCTCGCAGGAATTCGAGCGCGACCTGACGCAGGGCGGCAAGCGCACCGACGAGAAAACCAGCTTCGATCAAAGCGCCGGCAGCGCGACGCGCACCACGGCATTTCCGGCCGGCGGCGGCAGGACCGATTTCAGCATTCCCGCCTGCGCCCGCGACGCGCTGGCCTTCGTCTATTACGCGCGAGTGGAGTTGGGCCAAGGCCGGGTGCCCGCGGCGCAGCAAGTTTACTTCGGGTCGGCCTATTCGGCGAGCCTTTCGTACATCGGCGCCGAGAACGTGACTGCGGGCGGAAAGTCCGCGGTCGCCGACCGCGTACATGCGGCGGTCAAGGGGCCGAAAGCGGATTTTCAGTGCGACCTGTTTTTCGCGCGCGATGCGGCGCGCACACCGCTGAGCGTCCGCATTCCGCTCCCGTTGGGGACTTTCTCGCTGGAACTGGTGCGCTGACCATGCGGGTGGCGTTTTTCTCGCCGCTGCCGCCGGAGCGCAGCGGGATCGCCGATTATTCCGAGGCCCTGCTCGAGCCGCTCCGGCACCTGGCGGAAGTCGAAGTCTTTTCGCAAGACTCGCAACCGTTCGATCCGGCGCGCTTCGACATCGCGCTCTACCAGATGGGCAATAACGCCTGTCACGGTTTCGTATACGAAGCGGCGCTGCGCCACCCCGGCGTGGTGGCGATGCACGAATCCAACCTGCACCACCTGATGACGGAGATTACCATCCGGCGCGGCGATTGGGATGGGTACGTGCGCGAGTGCGAATACGCGGGCGGCGCACCGGCGCGCGAGTTTGCCGAACGAGTGCGTAAGCTGGAGATGGGCCCGGATTACGACGGTCTGCCGATGACGCGCCGGCTGCTCGAAAGCGCGCGCGGCGTGATCGTACACAGCCGCTTCATGGAATCGGAAATCCGCGCCGCAGGGTTTGCCGGACCGCTAGCGGTGATTCCGCACGGCGCCTGGATTCCGCCCGGCGACCGCCACGGGTTTCGCCAACGGCTGGGCCTGGACGAAACCGTGCCGCTGGTGGGCGTCTTCGGTTTTCTCAAGCCTTACAAGCGGATTGCCGAATCGCTCCGCGCCTTCCGCCGCCTGCTGCGCCTGGCGCCGGAAGTGAAGATGATCCTGGTGGGCGAGCCGCATCCGGATTTGCCGCTGGAGGGGCTGATTCGCTCCCTGGATCTCGCCGCCGGCGTGCGCCTGCTGGGCTTCGTGCCAATCGACGATTTCACCGGCTACCTTTCGGCCTGCGATATCGTCCTCAACCTGCGCTACCCGACGGTGGGAGAGAGCTCGGGCACACTGCTGCGGGCAATGGGACTGGGTAAGGCGGCGCTGGTTTCCGAAGTGGGCAGCTTCGCCGAGTTCCCCGACGATGTGTGCCTCAAAGTGCCGGTGGGCACGGGCGAGGAAGACACGATTTTCGAATACCTCAACCTGCTGGTTTCGCGGCCGGACGTGGCGTTGGCGCTGGGCGGGCGGGCGCGGGATTACGTCGCCCGGGAGTGCAACTGGCCGGTCGTGGCGAAGCAGTACGCGCAGTTTCTGGAAGCGGTGACGGAAGGCCGGGAGTGGAAGGCGGCGGAGGAGGCCGAGTGTGCGGCGCCGGTTCAGGAGCAGGCGGAATCCACTGCGCCGGTGGCTTCGGGTTGGCAGGTCGGGGACCTGCCCCACCGGGTGGATTCGGATTGGCAGGTCGGGGACCTGCCCCACCCAGAACCGGCTGGGCAGGCCTCGGAGCAGACTCCTGCCCAAGAGCTGACGCCTTATTTGCGCGGTTGGGCGGTGAACGAGGAAGCGGCGGGCTATCTGGAAGTTCACCAGACACGTTTGGAAAAGACCTTGGGGCTCATTCCGCCGGGAGGGCCGCACGATCGCATTCTCGAGATGGGCGCCTACATGCAAATGACGCCCGCGCTGCGCGACAAGCTGGGCTACGGCGAGGTCCGCGGCTGCTATTTTGGCGAACCCGGCCGGGTGGATCATCGCTCGGTGACTTCGTCCTCCGGCGAGACGTTCACCTGCGAGATCGACCATTTCGATGCCGAGAAAGACCCCTTCCCTTACCCGGACGGGCATTTCTCGACGGTGCTGTGCTGCGAGCTGATCGAGCACCTGTTCACGGACCCCATGCACCTGATGTGCGAGGTGAACCGCATCCTCAAGCCGGGCGGCCACTTTGTGCTGACCACGCCGAACATCGCCGGGCTGCGCGCGGTGGCGGCCATTTTGCAGGGGTACCATCCCGGCTTTTTCACCGCCTATTTGCGGCCGGACGAGAACGGCGAGGGCGACGCGCGGCACAATCGCGAATACACGCCGCGCGAGATCCATCAGTTGCTGGTGAACTCCGGGTTCGAAGTGGACCGGCTGGAGACCGGCGAGTTCCGCGACCGGCCGCATCCCGAATTCCGCTGGGTGGTGCATCTGCTCGAACGGTACCGGCTGGACACGGCGCTGCGCGGCGATGGCATCTACGTGGTGGGCCGCAAGACGGGTGCGGTGCGCGAACGCTACCCGGGTTGGCTGTACACATGAAGGCAGCGGCGTATCTGAATCGGCGCGTGGAACTGGACCGGGCGACCGGCAAGCTGCGGGCGGAATTCGAAATTCGCAACCAGTCGGGCGAAACCTGGCGAGCCGCGGACGGTTTCTTCGTCGGCGTCCATCTGTTCGACGCCGATACCGGAACGCTGATCGTGGATGGCGCGCGGGTGGCTCCCGAGCGCGACCTGGCGCCCGGAGAGAGCGGGCGGATCGGCATGGAACTCGCGCTGCCCACGGAGAATGGGCGTTTCCAGGCGCTGATTTCGCCGCTGCGCGAGCACGTCTGCTGGTTTTACGAAAAGGGCTGGCCGTTCCTGCTGGTGGAGGCCGTGGTGCGGGATGGCGTGACGCGCCTGACCCACGTTGGCGTGTCCACGCGGGCGGCGCTCGGCCGCGCGCAAGCCGTGCGCGCAGTGGGCCGCGCCTTCGTTTATCCGTTCCTCACGCTGTGGCGCAATCGGGGATTGATCCGGGTGATGGTGCGGCGCGACGTGCTGGGGCGTTACCGCGGCTCGTTCGGCGGGTCCTTCTGGACCCTGATCAACCCGCTGCTGCTGATGCTCACGTACTACTTCGTTTTCGGCGTGGTGCTGCAGTCGCGTTTCCCCGGCGACCCGAGCCGGGCCGGATTCGTGCTGTACTTCCTGGCCGGCATGCTGCCGTGGCTGGCGCTGAGTGAGGCCGCCGGACGCGCGCCCTCGATCCTGCTCGAGCACCGCAATTTCGTCAAGAAACTGGTCTTCGCGGTGGAGACGCTGCCGGTCAACCTGGTGGCCGCCGGACTGGTCAGCGAATTCTTCGCGGTGCTGCTGTACTGCGGGTTTCTGCTGGCGATCCGCCACGCCGTGCCGGTGACGGTGCTGTGGCTGCCGGCGCTGCTGGTTCCGCAGATTCTGCTGACGCTCGGCCTGAGCTGGCTCTTGGCGGCACTGGGCGCGTTCGTGCGCGACCTGGGGCAAGTGATCGGTTTCCTGCTCACCATCTGGTTTTTCGTGACGCCGATCTGTTACCCTGAGGGGTCTCTGCCGAAGGCCGCGGCGGCGTTGCTGACCAAGAACCCGCTCTACGTTCTGGTGCGAGGCTATCGCGCGATCTTTCTGGAAAACCGCGCGCCGGAATTCGGCCCGCTGTGGAAGCTGACGGTGGTGGCGCTGGTGGTCTTGGTGGTGGGCCACGCGTGCTTCTACAAACTGCGCCGCTCGTTCGCCGATATGCTGTAGTGGGGCAGGTCCCCGACCTGCCAATGGCTGAAGTGGCCGAGCCGACCGCTCCCTTTGGTCGCGGCTCCGAATTGAAGTCAAGGATCATCCATTGCTGCACACTCTATCCGAAGCACTGGTCCGGTTCGGCCCGCTGGGGGTGTTCCTGCTGGCGGTGCTCGATTCCGCGGGCGTGCCGATGCCGGCGGCGATGGACGTCCTGGTGATGTTCGTGGCCTACAAGTCTCCCCACCGCGCCTATTTCACGGCCGCCATGGCCGTGCTGGGTTCGCTCGGCGGAAATCTCACGCTGTTTCTGCTCTCGCGGCACGGCGTGCGCCGCTTCTTCAAGGCGCCCATGCCGGGCAAGCCAACCAGATTTCGCGATTGGTTCGACCGTTACGGCCTGGTGTCGGTTTTCATCCCAGCGCTGCTGCCGGTTCCTCCGCTTCCGTTGAAGGCGTTTGTCATTTCGGCGGGGGTGTTGCGCACGCCACTGTCGCAGTTTGTAGCGGTGATTCTGGTGGCACGCGTGATTCGCTATTTTGGCGAAGCGTATCTGGGAATCAGGCTGGGCCTGGGCGCGCAGGATTATCTGAGGCGCAATGCATGGACGCTGATAAGCGTAGCGGTGGGGCTGGCGCTGGCAATGGGGCTGTTGCTCCGGCTGGCCGACCGGCGGCGCGCCGCGGCGCGTGCGACGTTACAATAGGCGGGAAGACGTTCCATCCCCCGATGCCGAAGCGAATTGCGATCGTGGAAGACGAAGCCGAGTTAGCCTCCCTGATCGATTACAACCTGACCCGGCACGGCTACCAGACCCAGATCCTGCGTGGCGATAAGGGAACGCTCGACGAGTTGGAGCGCGCCAAGCCGGACCTGATCGTGCTGGACGTGATGCTGCCGGACGTAGACGGATTCCAGCTTTGCCGGGAGATCCGCCAGTCGCCGGCAATGGCGCGCACACCGGTTATTTTCCTCACCGCGCGTGGCGACGAGGTGGACCGCGTGCTGGGCCTGGAGATCGGCGGCGACGATTACATCACCAAGCCGTTCAGCCCGCGCGAGCTGGTGGCGCGGGTGAAAGCGCATCTGCGCCGCGAGCAGATGGACGCCGAACCGGCGGTGACCGGCATCGGTCCTTTCCGTCTGGACCGCACCGGACGGCGGGTATACGTGGGCGAACGGGAGCTGACGCTGACATCGACCGAATTCAACCTGCTCGAGTTCTTCCTCACTCATCCAGGGCGCGCCTACAGCCGCGATCAACTGCTGGACGCGGTGTGGGGGCAGTCCCACTACGTGACGCCGCGAACCGTCGACGTACACGTGCGGCGCCTGCGCGAGCAGATCGAAGGGGCGCCGGAGAGTCCGCGCTATCTGACCACGGTGCGCGGGTTCGGCTATCGTTTCGAGGGCGCGGATTGACCGGCCGGATTTTCCTGAAGCTGATTGCGGGCGTGCTGGGCCTGTTGCTGCTGGCGCTGCTGACGGTCGACTATTTCACCACGGGCGTCGCCAAGCAGGTCTACATCGACAGCCTGGTACGGCAAGCCACTGGTAAGACGCGCATCCTGGCGCTTTCGCTCGACGATATCGGCGCCGTGAGCCAGCCCGCCGCGCGCGCCATGGCCGCGGCAGCCGGCGGGCGATTGACGCTGGTACGGAGCGATGGCCGCGTCACGGTGGATTCCGATGCCAACGCCTCGCAGATGGAGAACCACGCCACACGGCCGGAAATCCGCGAGGCGCTCTCCGGCCGCCCCGGTTGGGCCATCCGGCGCAGCGGGACGCTGGGAATTCCGTTTCTGTATGTGGCGACGCCATGCCGCGGCGGCGTGGTGCGCCTGGCAGTTCCGTACGCCCAGGTGGAGACCCAGGTGGCGCAGATCCGCGCCAAGATTCTGATCAGCACCGCGCTGGCGTTTCTACCGGCCATCCTGGTGGCGGCGCTGCTGGCGCGGTGGATTTCACGCCATTTCGCCAGCATTATGGCGCATGCCGGCGAGCTGGCGGGCGGTAACTTCCGCGCGCGCCTGGCCGTCACCGGCGGCAGCGAGTTCGGCCAACTGTCGCGCACACTCAACGACACCGCCGCCAACTTGCAGCGGACGGTGGAGCAGTTGCAGCTCGAGCACAGCGAACTGGAGCGGCTGGAGCGCATCCGCAAGGATTTCGTCATCAACGTCTCGCATGAGCTGCGCACGCCGCTGGCTTCGATCCAGGGCTACACGGAAACGCTGCTCGATGGCGCGCTCGCCGATCCGCAATACAACATGCGCTTTCTCGGCATCATTCGTCACAACGCCGAGCGGCTGGCGCGGCTCACCGAAGATCTGCTCACGCTCTCCCGCGTGGAACAGAAGCGGCAAAAGCTGGAGTTCGAACCGCATTCGATCGGGGGACTGATCGAGGAATCGATGGATCTGGTGCGGCCGATCGCCGCCAAGAGTTCAATTCGTCTGGCGACTGAACTGGACCCCACCACGCCCGAGGTCTGGTGCGACGGCGAAGCGGTTTCGCAGATTCTGAGCAACCTGCTCGATAACGCCATCAAGTACACGCCGGCGGGCGGATCCATCGCGGCGGGGGCGCGCCCGGCCGGCCGCTTCGTGGAGGTTTTCGTGCGCGACAGCGGGGCCGGCATTCCGGCCGAGGATCTGCCGCGGCTGTTCGAACGGTTCTACCGCGTGGACAAGGCGCGCTCGCGGGAGCTGGGCGGCACCGGGCTGGGGCTGTCGATTGTGAAGCACCTGGTGGGCGCGCACAATGGCACGGTGCGGGTGGAGAGCCGCGTGCAAGAGGGCTCGACGTTTTTCTTCACCCTGCCCGCCGAAGAAGCCGACCTGCCAGAGGAGACGGCGGTAGCGGGTTAGGGCGCCCGTCGCCAGCCGGAGTGAGCCGCGACGTGATAGCTTGATCGGTAGTTGCCAGGCTGTCTGTCCAGCCAATTCGGGAGCCAAGGAGCATCCATGGATCGAAGAAACTTCCTCGTCAGTTCCGCTGCCGCGCTTAGCGCCAGTTCGAGCGTGTTCGGCGCCGCCAGCGATGCCGTGCGAGTCGGGGTGGTCGGGGTTGGCGGCCGCGCCAGGGACCATATTGCGGGCCTCATCAAGCAGCCGAACGTGGAGATCGTCGCTCTGTGCGACCCCGACGATTCGCACCTCGACAAGGGGCAGAAACAGATCGCCGCAGCCGATCAGCAGGCGCCCAAGAACTACCGCGACGTCCGCAAGCTGCTCGAAGACAAATCCATCGACGCCATCACCATCGCCAGCCCGAACCACTGGCACACGCTGATGGCGGTGTGGGCATGCCAGGCGGGCAAGGACGTGTACGTGGAAAAGCCGTGCTCGCACAATATGTTCGAGGCCCGGCAGATTGTGGCGGCGGCGCGCCGGTACAACCGCATCGTGCAGCACGGCAGCCAGATCCGTTCGTCGCCCGCCGTGCAGGAAGCGGTGGCGAAGATGAACGATGGGTTGATTGGCGACGTTTATCTGGCGCGCGGGCTGTGCTTCAAATGGCGCGACACGATCGGCCGCACGCCCGTCTCGCCGGTGCCCGAGGGAGTGGATTACGACCTGTGGACCGGCCCCGCGCCGAAACGCGAGTTCACCCGCAATCGCTTTCACTACAACTGGCATTATTTCTGGGACACCGGCAACGGCGACCTGGGCAACCAGGGCATTCACGAGATCGATATGGCGCGCTGGGGTTTGGGCGTGCGCTATCCGGTGAAGGTCACCGCGGTGGGCGGCAAGTTTATGTTCGACGACGACCAGGAAACGCCCAACGTGCTGAACTGCGCTTACGAGTTCGACGTGAACGGCAAGCGACGGATGATGGAGTTCGAGGTGCGGCACTGGATGACCAACGGCGAGGCCGGCATCGAAGACCGCCAACACAACGGGATCGGCAACCTCTTCTACGGGTCCAAGGGCTACCTGGCGGTGGATAGCTACGTATCTTACAAGAGCTGGCTGGGCCGCGAGCAGGCGCCCGGTCCGGCGCGGCGCGAGGGCGGCGACCATTACGCCAACTGGCTGGAGGCGGTGCGCACGCGCAAACGGGAGACGCTGCACGCGGAAGTCGAGGAGGGCGCGATTTCGACCACGCTGGTGCACCTGGCCAACGTTTCTTATCGCGTAGGCCGCACGCTCCACTTCGACGCCGCCAGCTACTCGGTGACCGGCGACGCCGAAGCCAACCAGCTATTCACGCGCGACTACCGCAAGCCGTTTGTGGTGCCGGAGAAGGTGTAGGTAGGACAGACCATCGCCTTTCGTGGTCTGTCGCTCTCGCCAAAGCACCAGCGCTGACAGACGACAAAAGCCGATCGTCTGTCCTACCTTTGCGTATTGGCGTTAAGCTGGTCGGGACATGCGAGATACGGCGGTTTTGCTGATCGATTGTCCCGACCGCAAGGGGCTGGTGGCGGGCGTGGCCAGCGCGCTTTACCGGCACGGCGCGAATATCACCCATGCCGACCAGCACCAGGACCACGAAGCGGGACTGTTCTTCATGCGCGTGGAGTGGGCGCTGGAAGGCTTCGCGCTGGACGAGTTCCGCAAAGAGTTCGCGCCGGTCGCGGATGAGTTGAAACTGCGTTGGCGGCTCGAGTTGATGGCGCAACGGCCGCGAGTGGCGATTTTCGTTTCCCAATACTTGCACTGCCTGGTGGACCTGCTGCATCGCCAGCAGACCGGCGAGCTGAACTGCGTGGTTCCGTTGATCGTCAGCAACCATGTGGAGGCGGCGCCGCTGGCCCAGTTCTATGGCGCCCAATTCCGCCACGTGCCGGTGAACGCCGGCGAGAAGGCCGCGGCGGAAGCCGAGCAGCTCCGCCTGCTGCGCGACGCCGAGATCGACCTGGTGGTGCTGGCGCGGTATATGCAGATCCTGCCGGCGGAATTCGTGGTGCAGTACCCGGAGCGGATCATCAACGTGCACCATTCGTTTCTGCCGGCCTTCATGGGCGCCAAGCCGTACCACGCGGCGTTTGCGCGGGGCGTGAAACTGATCGGCGCCACCAGCCATTACGTAACGGAAGTGCTGGACGATGGCCCCATCATCGAGCAGGATGTGGTGCGGATTTCGCATCGCGACGAAGTAGCGGATCTGGTCGAAAAAGGCCGCGACCTGGAGAGAATTGTGCTGTCCCGCGCCGTGCGCTGGCACCTGGAACACCGCGTGTTGTGCTATGGGAATAAGACGGTGGTGTTCGATTAGGGGTGGCGCGTGGCGCGCGCACTCTTGCGTTCCGCGTCGAGACTCATCTCGACGCCTGCTTGGCACTGCGGACGGGCCCCTGCGTCGGCATGAGTGCCGACGCGGCACGCAGGAGTGCGTGCGCCACGGGGGCTATTTCGTGCGGAACACGTAATTGCCGGATTCGATTTCGAACAGCGTGGAATCGCCTTCGGTGCGCAGGAACTTCACGCCGTGGGCGCGCGCGACGGAGCGACCGGATTCGGTGACAATTGCGGCGTCTGTGGCTGGCACCCAAACCGTTGCGCTGGTGTTGGGCGGGATCGAAACCGACAGCGTGAATGCGCCGCCGTCCTTCTTCCACGAGGCCGCGATCTTGCCGTAGAGCGATTGGTGCGAGGCCTTAACGAACGTCAGATCGCCGGCGGGATAAGGATGGATCAGAATGTGGCGGAAGCCGGGATTGGCCGGATCGGGGCGGATGCCGGCCAGGTATTCGTACATCCATACGGCCAGGTCGCCGATTTGCATCACGTGATTGCCGGAGTTCATGGCCGGGTCGGCGGTGTCGCCGTTCCACAATTCCCAGACCGTGGTGGCGCCTTTCGAAACCATGTAGCCCCAGCCGGGATATGTGGGCTGGGTGGCGATTTCGTAAGCTAGGTCGGACCGGCCGTTATCGGTGAGCGTGCGCATGAGGAATTGCGCGCCCACCAGGCCGGTGCCGACGTGGCCGTTGGTTACGTTCACGATATTGTCGACCAAGCTGGCGAGCAGCGCTGCGCGGTTTTCGGCCGGCGCGAGGTTGAAGAACAGAGGCAAAATGCTCGATGTCTGCGTGGCGTTGTCATAGACGCCGGTGGCGGGCTTCAGGAAGCGCTTCTGGAAAGCCGCGTTCACCTGTTCGGACAGCGCCTCATACGCGACTGCGTCGGTGGGTTGATCCAACATTCGGGCATAGCGTGCCGCCAGGCGCAGCAGGTGGTAATAATACGCCGTCGCGAGCAGCGTGGGATTGGTGACGCGGGCGGGATCCTTGGAATGGATCAGCGTGGGATCTTCCGGGGGCACGCACCAATCGGCGTATTGATCTTTGGGCATAAGGCCGTCCTGCAAGTAGCCGCGTTCGTGCTCGATCCATCGTTTGATGGCCGGATAGGCGCGCTCCAGCACGCGCCGGTCGCCATACTGGTCGTACAACATGCCGGGCACGAAGAGGAAGGTGCTGGGCCAGGTGATGTCGTCGTGGTAGAGCGACCAATAAGTGGGCGCCACGTCGGGAATGCTGCCGTCGGCGCGCTGCGAGTCGGCCAGGTCCCGCTCCCATTTGGTATAGAACGCGGCGATATCGAACATGTAGGATTCGCTGCGGCTCACCTGCGAGCGGTCGCCGAGCCAGCCCTGGCGTTCGTCGCGCTGCGGGCAATCGGTGGGAATGCTGCGATAGTTGCCGCGGATGCCCCAAAACACGTTGTGGTGGATTTGATTCAGCATGTCGCTGGAGCTGGAGAAATCGGCGACCGGCTGCATGTCGTCATGGACCACGCGGCCCTGGAGCGCGGCGGTGGTTGGCGCAGCGTCGCCGGGCCAGCCGGTCAGTTCGACATAGCGGAAGCCGTGATAAGTGAAGCGCGGCTCGTATTCCTCGACGCCTTGGCCTTTGAGCGTGTAGATATCGGTGGCGCGCGCGGTGCGCAGATTGTCTACGTAGAGCGAGCCATCGGGCGCCAAAGTTTCAGCATGACGCAATTGAACCTGCGTGCCCTTGGGACCGGTTACGCGCAGCCGGCACCAGCCGACCATGTTCTGGCCCATATCGAAAATCCAGACGCCGGGTTTCAGCAGCTTGACGCTCACCGGATGCAAGGTTTCCACCACGCGTAGCGGCTCGGCCATTTGCGCAGCCAGCACTCCCGCGGGCGGGGCGACCACCTGCGCGGCTTCCCAGGCGGAATCGTCGAAGCCGGGGCGGTCCCAACCGGCGAGCTCGCGGCGGGCATCGTACTCTTCGCCATCGTATTCGTTGTTCGAGACAATCGGGCCGCGGGTGGAGAGCTTCCATGTGGACCCGGTGACGACCATAGAGCTGGTGCCGTTCTTGTATTCGATTTCGAGCCGCAGAATCGCTTTGGGAAAACCGAAATTACGCGTGCGCTCGGTGCGCGGGGCGTAGTATCGGCCGTTGCCGAGGATCAACCCGATGGCGTTCTTGCCGGCGGCGAGTTGACGCGTGACGTCGAAGGTGACGTAGAGCGCGCGCTTATCGTAATCGGTGAGGCCGGGCGAGAGTACGTGGTCGCCGACCTTGGCGCCGTTGAGAAAAAGCTCTGAGGTGCCCAGGCCGCAATAGTAGACCATGGCCCGGCGGACCGTCTTGCCGACCGTGAACTCGGTGCGCAGATAGCGCGCGGGGAGGCGGCGATCGGGAGCCTCGGAGCCCGCGGGCTCATCGCGGCCGATCCATGCAGCCTGCCAATCGTCAGGCCGCAAGAGCCCCATGCTCCACTCGGCCGGCGCGCTCCATTCACTCACTTTTCCGCGCTGGTCCCACACTTGCACCTTCCAGAAAGCGGCGGCGCGGGAGGTGAGCGGCTTGCCCGCATAGACGATTTGCGCCGAATCGCTGGAAGCTACTTTGCCCGAATCCCACAGGTCGCCCGAGCCGGCACGGAGGGAGCCCGCGCTCGACGCCACCAGGATGCGGTAAGCGCTCTGGCGCAGGCCGCGAGTTTTGGCGTCAGCGGAAGTGACGAGCCAACCGAAGCGCGGAGCGGTGACATCGATTCCCAACGGGCTCTCGCGATATTCCACGCGCAGTTGACGCGGATGAATGGAGGCGGCCATCAGGGGGAAACCGGCCAGAAAGAGGACGCACAGAGTGGTTCTCACGTCCACATAGTATAGGCCGATTATAGGCAGGACATGCGGAAGCCGATGCGTTTGCGGAGGAAATGCGTGCGCTGTTCCATGGGCAGCGCGAGCAGGCGCCGGATCTGATCGCGCAGGGCCGCGTCACTTTCCTTTTTGAGAGCGGCGAGGCGGGCTTTGCGGGTGATGCGCGGTTTCGGCAAGCGTTTTCTGCGCACCGGCTGGGCCGCCAAATCTACGGGCTGGCCGACAGCCCGTTCGCTTTCTATACCAGCGAAATCGACCAACAGGCGGGCATTGCCAAATTGAACCACGCGCGCGCGGCCGCGCAGAGCCTCGAACGAGCGGATGCCATCGATCACCGTCATGAAATCGAGCTGCAATCCATCGGCGTCACGGCTGATGCGGTAAAGGCCGCTCACCGGGTAATAAGGGGTGAGGATGACCGCCTCCAGTTCAGTGGCGATGGCTTTCAGTTTGCGCAGGTTGACGGGAGTTTTGCGGAAGAGAAAGTCGAAATCGATAGTGGTGACGGGCGCACCGGCCAGCGCCGCGGCGGCGTTGCCCACCAGGATGGCTTCGAGAGAATGCCGCTCCAACAGTTCGGCGATGCGCGCGAGCAGAGGCGAGGCATCCATGACTTTGTGCGATCTCAGTAACGATTATTCCACAGGGTGCGGGTCACAAGAGTTGGATACGAGGACATGTGGGAACAAGCCCGGCAGGGCGACAGAAAGTAGACCAGCGCGTGAGCGCTGGGACCGGCCGTGAAATCGTCCAGCCCCGGAACGGGGCGGAAGAACTACCCCTGTCCACTTGCCGCTCTGGCCGATCTTCCGCCCCGTTCCGGGGCTACGGAATCCGATGCCAAATCCCAGTGCTCACGCACGGGGCTACTTTCTGTCGCCCCTGCCGGGGCTCGCTTCACGCGATTGTCTCACAGCGCCGAGGGCGCGGATTTAGAATTGAAAGCATGGTCAAGAAACGGCTGGGAATAAGCGATCTGGAGATCACGCCGATGGGCGTGGGCGCGTGGGCGATGGGTGGCGGCGGTTGGCAGTTCTCCTGGGGGCCGCAGGACGATGCGGAATCGATTGCGGCGATCCACGCCGCGCTCGACGCGGGCGTGAATTGGATCGATACGGCGGCGATCTACGGGCTGGGGCATTCCGAAGAAGTGGTGGCGCGCGCACTGGAGGGCCGCGCCAACAGGCCGTACGTGTTCACCAAGTGCCAACGCGTGTGGAACGAACGAAGGGAGATCTCAGGTAGCCTGAAGGCGGATTCGGTGCGGCGTGAGTGCGAGGCCAGCTTACGGCGGCTGAAGGTGGATACGATCGACCTCTACCAGATCCATTGGCCGGACCCGGATGCGGATGTCGAAGAAGGATGGACGACGCTCGCCAAACTGCGCGAAGAAGGCAAGGTGCGATGGATCGGAGTCTCCAACTTCAACGCGGCGCAGATCGAGCGATGCAGGCGAATCGCGCCGGTCGTGTCGCTGCAGCCGCCCTATTCGGCGATCTCGCCCGAGGTGGAACGCGAAACGCTGCCGTACTGCCAGCGGAACAACATCGGGGTGATTGTGTACTCGCCGATGAAATCGGGCCTGCTCACCGGAACGATGACGCGGGAGCGAGTGGCCAATTTCGCGCCCGACGATTTCCGGCGCAATGCGCTGGCGTTCCAGGATCCGCACTTGGAGCGCAACCTCGAGCTGGGCGAGCTGATGAAGCGCATCGGAGCGCGGCATGGCCGGTCGGCCGGCGAGGTGGCGATTGCGTGGACGCTGCGGAACCCGGCGGTCACCGGGGCGATCGTAGGAATGCGCTCCGCCGCGCAGGCGCAGGGAGTGCTCGGCGCGCTCGAGTTCCGTTTGGGCGCCGGTGAGATTGCCGAGATCGACGCATTTCGCGCGCAGGCAAGCTGAAAGAGACTGTGGGCCACTGATGAACACAGATGAACACGGATAGGCCAATTCTTTTCAATCTGCTTTCATCTGTGGCTCGTCTTGTGATTGGTGTTTCTTGAGCAGGCTCTGAAGCACGCGGAAGCGGGTTGACAGGCGAAAGCGCCTGTCCCACTTTACGCACGCGTTGCCGGCTTGAGCAGGCACTTCAACCCACAATCTCCAGAAACGCCCGCGCGGCGTGGCTCAAGGCGCGGCGAGTGGGATAAACCAGGCGAATTTTCCGTTCGATGTTCATCTCCTTCACTCGCACTTCGCGCAACAGCTTCTGCTCGATTTCCTGCTCCACGCACATGCGCGGCAGAAACGCCACGCCCTGGTTGTCCTGCACCATTTTGCGAATGCTCTCGATGGTCGGCATGTCGACATCCATGCGGAGCGGCACCTTGCGCGCCTGAAACTCGCGGATCACCACGTCGCGATATGGCGACATCACGTTGTGGGCGATGAAATTCTCCTCCGCCAGATCGGCGAAGGAAACGCTCTTGCGCCGGGCCAGCCGGTGGCGCGGCGAGACCACCAGGGCGATTGCGTCGGTATAAATCACTTTCGAGCGGATCCTTTCGTCGCCGGGATCGTAGCTGATCACCCCCAGCTCCAGGTTGCCGTCCAGCAACTCGTTGGGGATTTTGCTCCCCATGCTGCGCCGCACCGTCACCTTGATTTTCGGATGCAGCGCGCGGTAGCGTTCGATGTGACGCAGCAGGTACAGCGTTGTGGATTCGTTGGCGCCCACGGTCAGCCGTCCGGCGGAATTGTCGCGCAGTTCGGCCAGCGAGTTCTCCAGCTCCCGCTCCAGACTCTCGAAGCGGCGTGCGAAATCGAGCGCGCTGCGGCCCGCGTCGGTCAGCAGCAGCTCCTTGCCGGAGCGGTCGATCAGCTTTTCGCCCAGCTCCAGCTCGAGCCTTTGCAGCGCCAGCGACACGGCCGGCTGAGTGCGCAGCAGCTTCTCGGCAGCCCGCGAGAAGCTCCCCTCGTTGGCCACCATCAGAAACACCTGCAGCGGATTCAGTTCCATGACAGATTTCAGTATAACATCGGCTAATAGATACCCGTAAGATTATAAATTTGCCAAATCAAGGTTCGGGTGCGCATAATGCAGGAAGCATGAGCGAGCGCGTATTTATTTTCGACACAACGCTGCGCGACGGCGAACAGTCTCCGGGCTGCAGCATGACGGTTCCCGAGAAAGTGCGCATGGCGCGCAAACTGGTGGAACTGGGCGCGGACATTCTGGAGGCCGGCTTCCCGATCGCCTCGGAGGGGGATTTTGAGGCGGTCCAGGCGGTGAGCCGCGAGTTCCCCGAAGCGCGCGTGGCGGGCCTGGCGCGCTGTTGCGCGATGGATGTGGAACGCGCCGCCGAGGCGCTGGAACCTGCGCGCCAGCCCCGCTTGCACACCTTCATCGCCACCAGCGATATCCACCTGAAATACAAATTGCGCAAGACCCGGCAGCAGGTGCTCGAGGACGCCGTGACCGCGGTGGAACTGGCTCGGCGTTATGTGGATGACGTTGAGTTCTCGGCCGAGGATGGCGCCCGCACCGATGTCGAATTCCTGATCGAGATTTCGAAAGCCGTGGTCGCCGCCGGCGCCGGCACCGTCAATATCCCCGACACGGTTGGCTATTCCACTCCCAAGGAATACGGCGAGCTGATCGGGAAAGTGGCCCGCGCGCTGGGCACGAGCGCCATTGTCAGCGTGCATTGCCACGACGACCTGGGGCTGGCCGTGGCCAACTCCCTCACCGCCATCGAGGCGGGCGCGCGCCAGGTGGAATGCACCATCAACGGCATCGGCGAACGCGCCGGGAACTGCTCGCTCGAGGAGGTGGTCATGATTTTGCAGACCCGCTCCGACAGCTATCCTTATCACACCGGCATCCACACCGAGCACTTGTACGCGGCGAGCGAACTGTTGAGCTCGATCATTACTTTCGGCCCGCAGCCGAACAAGGCGATTGTGGGGGCGAACGCCTTCGCGCACGAAGCGGGCATTCACCAGGACGGTTACCTGAAAGAGAAAACGACTTACGAGATTATCGACCCGCGCACGGTGGGCATTCCCGAGGGTAAGCTGGTATTAGGCAAGCACAGCGGGCGCCACGCGCTTCACCAGCGCGCCCGCAGCCTGGGCTACGAGCTGGACCGCGAGCAGCTCGACGCACTGTACCACCGCTTCACGGCGGTGGCGGACCAGCGGAAAAAGGGACTCATGGATAAGGAAATCGAAGCGTTGATTCGGGATTGCCCGCCCGCCAGAACGGCGGCGGCGGGGTAAGAAATGGATTTGCAGGTTCTGGTTTTGCCCGGCGACGGGATCGGCGCGGAAGTCACGCGCGAAGCCGTCCGGGTTCTCGGCTGCGTAGCCGACAAATGGCATCATCACCTCAAACTGACGGAAGGATTGCTGGGCGGCGTCGCGATTCATCGCACCGGCACGCCGTTCCCGGAAGAGACGGCGCGCCTGGCGGCCGAGGCCGATGCCACCCTGATGGGCGCGGTTGGGCTGCCCGAATTCGATAACGCTCCGCCGGAGAAACGGCCGGAGAAAGGGCTGCTGGCAATCCGCCAGGCTTTAGGCGTGTACGCCAACCTGCGTCCGGTGCGCGCCTACGCGTCGCAACTGGATTCTTCGCCCTTGAAGAATCACCTGGTGGAAGGCACCGACATGATCATCGTCCGCGAACTGACGGGCGGGATCTATTACGGAACCCCGCGTGGCATCACCGAAAACGGCGGGGAAACGCGTGCGGTCAATACCATGACTTACACACGCTCGGAAATCGAACGGGTTTCCCGGATGGCCTTCCACCTGGCGCGCGGGCGGCGCAAGAAAGTGACGTCGGTCGATAAGTCGAACGTGCTGGAAAACTCGCAGCTTTGGCGGCGCGTGGTGGTCGAGGTGGCGAAGGAGTATCCCGATGTCGCGCTCGATCATCTGCTGGTGGATAATTGCGCCATGCAACTGATTTTGAATCCGCGGCGGTTCGATATCGTGCTGACCGAAAATATGTTCGGCGACATTCTGAGCGATGAAGGTGCGGTGCTGGCCGGGTCCATCGGCATGTTGCCTTCCGCGTCCATCGGCGGCCGCAAGCCCTCCGGCGCGTGGGTGGGATTGTACGAACCGGTACACGGTTCGGCGCCCGATATCGCCGGCCAGAACAAGGCCAACCCGCTGGGAGCGATCGGCTCGGTTGCGGCGATGCTCGAATACAGCTTTGGATTGAAGGAAGAAGCCGGCGCGGTGGATCGGGCGATTGAAGCCGTCCTCGCGAGCGGCAACGTTACCGCGGATTTGCGACCTTCCGGCACGCCGGCCACCACCGAACAGGTGGGAAATGCCGTGTGCGCCGCGATCGGCTGAGCGCGGGGCTTACCGGCCCCGCCTCAGCCAAATTTGGAGTCGTCTCGTCTAGCGAGATTGACCGCTCCCTACGGTCGCGGCTCCGTTGCGTTCATTTTGCTTTCGGGGCCGGGACCAAAGGCCGCGGTCGGCGGCGAGTAGACCCGTTGGTACCGCTCGGGCCCCTATAATAGGAGAAGAAGATCCGGAGTCGAAGAGCCGAGGAGCATCCCCGGCTGACCACCTGACTCCGGCCCAGTTCACATATGCCTCATACCATCATCGAAAAACTCTGGAACTCGCACCTGGTCGAAGAGCAGCCCGGCGCGCCGGCGCTGCTGTTCATCGACCTGCACCTGGTGCATGAAGTCACCTCGCCGCAGGCGTTTCAGGGCCTGCGCGAGCGCGGTTTAAAGGTCCGGCGCCCCGATCTCACCATTGCCACCGCCGACCACAGCATTCCTACCACGGACCGGTCGCTGCCCATCGTGGATCAGATCGCGGCCAAGCAGCTTGCGCAGCTCGAAGCCAACTGCGCCGAATTCGGCATCCGCTGCCTGGGCGTCCACAGCGACCGGCAGGGCATCGTCCATGTAATCGGCCCCGAGCTGGGCCTCACGCAGCCGGGAATGACGGTGGTCTGCGGCGACAGCCACACCGCTACGCACGGCGCTTTCGGCGCGCTGGCCTTCGGCATCGGCACCAGCGAAGTCGAAAACGTGCTGGCCTCGCAATGTTTGTTACAGCGCAAGTCGAAAACGTTTGAAGTGAGGGTCGAGGGAACGCTGCGCCGCGGCGTCACCGCCAAGGACATCATCCTGGCTCTCATCGCGAAGATCGGCGTGGGCGGCGGCACAGGTTGCGTGTTCGAATTCACCGGCAGCGCCATCCGCGCGCTGGGCATGGAAGAACGCATGACGGTGTGCAACATGTCGATCGAAGGCGGCGCGCGCGCCGGCCTGATCGCGCCGGACTCAACCACGTTCGAATACCTTTGCGGCCGGCCTCACGCTCCGAAGGGCGCGGCGTGGGATGCGGCGATCGAGCGCTGGAGGCAACTGCCGACCGACGCCGGCGCGGTCTACGACCGCCAGGTCACCATCGACGCCGATGCGCTGGAACCGATGATTACTTACGGCACCAACCCCGGCATGGGTGTGTCCATCAACGCGCCGCTGCCCGATCCGGCGGACGTGAGCGATCCGATGGCGCGCGATTCCATCTCGAAGGCGCTGGCTTACATGGGCCTCGAAGGCGGCAAACCGCTCGCCGGCCACGCGATCGACGTGGTCTTCATCGGAAGCTGCACCAATTCCCGCATCTCCGATCTGCGCGCTGCCGCGGCGGTCTTCAAAGGCCGCAAGGTGAATCCCAAGCTGAGAGTGCTGGTGGTGCCCGGCTCGCAGGAGGTCAAACGCCAGGCCATCGCCGAAGGGTTGCCCGACATTTTCCTTGCCGCCGGTTGCGAATGGCGCGACGCGGGTTGCTCGATGTGCATCGCCATGAACGGCGACCAACTGGCGCCCGGCGAATACAGCGTCTCCACCAGCAACCGCAATTTCGAAGGCCGGCAAGGCAAAGGCGGCCGCACATTTCTGGCCAGCCCGCTGACCGCGGCGGCCAGCGCCATCACCGGCGTGGTCACCGACGTGAGGACATTATTATGAAGCCATTCACCAATTTTCGCAGCCGCCTGGTTCCGCTCGCGATTAACAACATCGACACCGACCAGATCATACCGGCGCGCTTCCTGAAGACCACCTCCAAGGAGGGCCTGGACCGCCAGTTGTTCTGCGACTGGCGCTACGATGCGCAGGGAAATCCGCGGCCGGATTTCATTCTCAACCAGCCGCGCGTGGCGGGCGCGCAAGTGCTGCTGGCCGGCGATAATTTCGGCTGCGGCAGCTCGCGCGAGCACGCCCCCTGGGCGCTCACCCAGTTCGGCTTCCGCGCCGTGATCAGCACCTCGTTCGCCGATATCTTCACCGGCAATGCGCTGAAAAACTCGCTGCTGCCGATCGCCGTGCCACCGGACGTGCACGCCGAACTTTTTGCCGCCGTCGCCGCTGACCCCGACGCCACGGTCGAAATCGATCTCGCGGCGCAGACGCTCACGACGCCGGCCGGCCGCGCGGTTCCGTTTCCCATCGACGCTTTCGCCAAACACTGCATGCTCGAAGGCGTGGATGAGCTGGGCTACATCCTCAAGCAGGATGGCGCTATCCGAGCCTACGAAGCGTCCCACCCGGCGCCGATCAACACCGCGGCGTGATGCCTTTCGCCGGGCAGGCTGGCTAGAGATATCCCGGATAGTTTCGGCTTGACCGCTCCCTCCGGTCGCGGCTCCGAAAGCACACGATTGCGATCGGGGCCGCGCACAAGCGCATCGGAGCCGCGACCGAAGGGAGCGGTCAAGCCGAAAGAGAACTCACCGCCACGCGGTCCGCATGATCTTTCTCACCGAACTCCCGCCCAGCCGCGCTATTTCCTGCAACTTTTGGCCGCCTGCCTCATCCGGAATCAAGGAGGCAGAATCGAACGTGAAACGTACAGCGAGCGCCGAATGGCGCGGCGATTTGAAAACCGGCAAGGGCACCGTATCCACCGCCAGCGGAGTGTTGGAGAAATCGCAGTATTCCTTCAGCACGCGCTTTGAAAACGGCAAGGGAACCAATCCCGAGGAGCTTCTGGCGGCGGCCCACGCCGGTTGCTTTACCATGGCGCTTTCCGCGCAGCTAGGCGCGGCGAACCTGGTGGCCGAGAGTTTGGAAACCACCTGCTCCATCAGTTTGGAAAAGGTCGGCGATGGTTTCGCCATCACCGAGAGCCACCTGGAACTGAAGGCGAAAGTGCCCGGCGCCAGCCAGGCCGCCTTCGACCAGGCCGTGGCCAATGCCAAATCCGGCTGCCCGGTTTCCAAGCTCTACAACACGAAGATCACGCTGAACGCAACGCTGGAAGCGTAAGGGATACCGTGGGGCGGACGACCCTCCGCGGCCGCGGGTGGGGGGTCCTGTCTGGGTTGGCAGGCGAAAGCGCCTGCCCCACTTTCCGCGACGGCTGCCGGCGCGCCGCGCCAGCAATCTCCTCCCAATATCCCTCCTCCAAAAACCTCTTGACAGTGTATTAATAAACTAATACACTAGCAAACAAGATGAGTAAGCAGCCCACCGCGGCGCAGGCGCCCTTCGCTTTCCGGCTGGACCTGAAGAGCGGCATGCCGGTCTACCGGCAGTTGATCGACCAGGTGACCGGCGGGATGGCGGCCGGCTCGCTGGCGGCGGGCGACCAGCTTCCCACGGTGCGCCAGGTGGCGGTGGATCTTTCCATCAACCCGAACACGGTGGTGCGCGCTTATCGCGAACTGGAAATCCGCGGGATTCTGGAAACCCAACAAGGGACCGGCACCTTCATCAGCCGCCAAAAGGTGAAGCGCGACGACGCCGAGCGCCAGCGGCAACTTGCCCAACTGGTGGCTGAGTTCGTGGCGCGCGCCGGCGCCGCCGGCTTCACGGTCGACAATCTCTTAGACCAACTGCGCGACGATTCGAACGATGCAACCAAGAGGAGATAACCCCATGACACCGAACATTATGCAGCGGCTCAAGCTCAGCAACGCCGGGGTGGCGCTGTTTGTCATCGCGACTGTCGCTGGAGGCGCGGTCAGCAACGGCACTAAATCGCCGGAGGGTATTGCAGCCGGCGTGCTGCTTGGCCTCTACCTGTTGTTCGCCATCCGGGTCGCCGACCAATGGGAGAAGGTGGCGGTTCTGCGCCTGGGCCGTTACCGCGGGCTGCGCGGGCCCGGCCTGTTCACCATCATTCCGGTGGTCGACAGTCTCAGCCGGTATGTCGACCAGCGCGTCCGTGTGGCGAACGTCACCGCCGAATCCACGCTGACGCGCGACACCGTGCCGGTGAACGTGGACGCGATCATCTTCTGGCTGGTCTGGAACGCCGAGAAATCCATCCTCGAGGTCGAGGATTTCGGCGAAGCCATCCGGCTGAGCGCTCAAACCGCGCTGCGCGAATCGATCGGCCGGCATGAACTGGCGCAGATGATCACCGAGCGCGAGTCGCTGGGCCGCGAGTTGCAGCGGATTCTCGACGAGAAGACCAATCCCTGGGGCATCACCGTGCAGTCGGTCGAGATACGCGATGTGCGGATTCCGCAGGCGCTCGAAGACGCCATGTCGCGGCAGGCTCAGGCGGAGAGAGAGCGGCAGGCCCGCAATATTCTGGGCCAGGCCGAAACCGAAATCGCCGACAAGTTCGCGTTGGCCGCGGCCACTTACCAGGACAATCCCGTGGCCCTGCACCTGCGCGCCATGAACATGCTGTACGAAGCCATCAAGGAGCGCGGCTCCATGGTGATCGTGCCCTCTTCCGCCGTCGAGACGATGGGCCTCGGCGGCATGCTGGCGACAGCCTCTCTAGGCGGCGCCAAAGGACCTTCAGCTTAGGAGGCAGTAACATGAAAGCTCTGACAACGGTCATCGCCACACTGGCAGCCCTGGCCTGCACCGCGATGCTGGCGATCTCGCAGTCTTCTACGACAGTTCACGCGAACTCCCCGTTCACCGGGACCTGGGAAGGAAAGCTGAACGACCTTCCCGCAATCGGTCTCAAGATCGATGACTCCGGCGGGAAGATCGGCGGCACCATTGTGTTCTATTTTCAGGAACGGCCCGACGCCAATAGTCGGTGGCGCGTCACGGCCGAGTATCCCGTGCCGTTGCTGATGCCGCGTGTAGAAGGCAAGACGCTCACCTTTGAAGTCTTGCATCACAAGTGCCACGACTGCGCAGAACTCGGTCCGAACGCCAAGTTCCGCGTCGAGGTTGCCGGCCCGGACGAATTGCGTTTGTGGAAGCTGGACGACCGGCAAACCGGCAAAGACCCGGGTCCTGGAGCGAAACTCACTCGCCAAGCTGGACCCGCGGCCTCAGGCGCGCTTCCGGCGAGCTCTCCGTTCGCCGGGACCTGGGAGGGAAAGCTGAACGGCCCGGGCATCGATCTCAAGATTGGTGAAGCCGGCGGAACGATCAGCGGCACCGTTGTGTTCTATGTTCAGGAACGCGACAACGCCGGTAGTCTGATGCGTGTGACAGCGGAGGATTCCGTGCCGCTGCTGGCGCCGCACATCGAAGCGAAGACGCTTCTGTTTGAGGTTCAGCCGCCATGCCACGCCTGTGCGGAGCCCAGTCCGAACGTCAGATTTCGCATCGAGCTTGCCGGCCCCGACGTGCTGCGTCTTTGGAAGCTGGGCGATCCGCAAACCAGCGAGGATCCGGCCCCCGGAGTGAAGCTCACTCGGCGAATCGAGCCCGCCGCTTTGCGCGACCCGGCCGAACAGCAGGGGCCTTTGGTTTCCGTGGGACTTCGGCTGGCGGTGGATTGGGGTGGCACTCCGGCGTTTTTCCGCGAGTTCCGGCTCACGCTACCATGAAACTATGCGACTGTTCACGTTGACGTTGGCCATTACCTTGGGCGCCACCTTACTGGCCGCCGATGAAGATACACGCAAGACCGATGAGCGGCTGGCGGATGCCGCTTCGCTGTTTACCGAAATCATGACCGCTCCGGACCGCGCGCTTCCGCAGCGCGTGCTCGACAAGGCATCCTGCGTGGTGCTGGTGCCGGGAATGATGAAGGGCGCGTTTATGGTCGGCGGCAAATATGGCAGGGGCTATGCCGTTTGCCGCGCCGCCAATGGCCTGGGCTGGGGACCGCCCGCCGCGATTCGCATCGAAGGCGGCAGCTTCGGCCTGCAGATCGGCTTCTCTTCTTCCGATGTGGTTCTGCTGGTGATGAATGAGCGCGGCATGAAGCGCCTCACCGAGGACAAATTCACCATCGGGGGCGAGGCCACGGCCGCGCTCGGCCCGGTGGGCCGTGACGCCACCGCGCAAACCGACGCCATGATGACCGCCGAGATTCTCTCCTGGTCGCGCTCGAAAGGCGTATTCGCCGGCGCATCGCTGGACGGCGCGACGCTGCGCAACGATCTGGATGAGAACCGCAATATGTACGGCAAACCCTGGACCGGCCGCGAGATTCTCACGAGCGGCGCCACGCCACCGGCCGCGGCGCGCAAATTATTGGACGTGCTGGCCAAGTATTCGCCGAAAAAATCGAGCTGAGAAAGAACCGGCGGCAAAAGACCGCCGGCGTTACCCGGGTGCGGTGTCTTTGCCGCGGGGCTTTCGAACCTCCGCGCATCCGCACAGTACTTGCCAAGTTTTTCCCGGATGCCGTACCCTGGTTGCTGATGCCAATCTACCAGGTGGTCCTGCTCGCCATCGTGCAAGGGCTCACCGAGTTTCTGCCCGTCTCCAGTACGGCGCACCTGTACCTCACCTCCTGGCTTCTCGGCTGGAACACCGAGGGCCTGGACTTCGATATCATGCTGCACATCGGCACGCTGCTCTCCGTGCTGCTGTATTTCTTCAAGGATTGGGTGCAGATCGTCGGACAGGCGTTTGGAATGCGCGCCGGCCATGACGAGCAACTGAAGCACAATCACATGCTGCTCTGGCTGCTGGCGATTGCGGCCATTCCGGTGGGCGTGGCCGGCCTGCTATTCAACAAGCAGGCGGAGGGCGCGTGGCGCAATCCGTTCGTTATCGGCACCATGCTGATCGCCATCGGCGTGCTGATGTGGATCGCGGAAAACGCGGCGCGCCAGCAGCGGGACATGTCGTCGGTGGGCGGACCGGATGCGGTGTCCATTGGACTGGCGCAGGCGCTGGCTGTGGTTCCGGGCGTTTCACGCAGCGGCATCACCATCAGCGCCGGCCTGTTTCGCAATCTCGACCGCCCCACGGCAGCACGCTTTTCCTTCCTGCTTTCCACGCCCGTGATCGGCGCCGCCGCCGCGAAAACTCTCTGGGACATGCACAAAGCGCATCACTTGCATGACCTCATCACCACCAATTTCGTGGTGGGCGTGGCCGTCAGCGCTCTCTCCGGCTGCGCCGTGATTGCCTGGTTTCTGCATTACTTGCGTCGCAGCGGTTTGAAACCGTTCGCCTACTATCGCATTGCTTTTGGCATAATAATAATTGCTCTGGCTTTCATCCGCCGGCCAGCGTGATGAAGCTCTTATCGCCGACCCAGCATAAAAGGCTGAACGAAGCCACCGGTTTCCTGCTCTTGTTTGCGGGACTGGTGACGCTGTTGAGCCTGATTTCGTACCATGTTCAGGATCCTTCCTGGAACACGGCCGCCGCTGCGCGCCCCCTCAACTTAATCGGCTATCCCGGCGCCTACCTGTCCGATTTGTGTCTCCAGGTCTTCGGCGCATCGGCATTCCTGTTTCCGCTGCTGATCTTCGGGCTGGCCTGGAAATGGATCCGCTCCGACGAATTGCACGCCGGCGCGGTGAAAATTGCCGGCGCCCTGCTGCTATCGCTAGCGGCCAGCGCCGCGCTCTCCTTCCTTCCGCTGCGGCTGTTCGGCGGCACCGTGCGTATGGGCGGCACGCTCGGCCTGGCGCTCGCGACCTCCTTGGTGGACGGTTTGAATCTGGCCGGCGCGCTGTTGGTGACAGCCACCGCGCTGGTGATTTCGCTCTACCTGGTATCGAGCTTCGCGCTCGAAACCACCGCCCGGTGGTTTGCCGGTCCGATCGCGATGCTGCGGCGTTTTCGGCTAGCGTGGCGCCTGTGGCTTGAGCACAGGCATGCCCGAGCCATCGAGAAAGCGCGTCTCCGCGCCGAGCGCCGCGCCCTGGCGGCGAAGAATCGGGCGGAAACCGCGCTCGCCAAGAGACCAAGGAAAGAGACGCCGGCCACGGTTGCCGCTCCGCCCATGGCGGCGCAGGCCGACGAGCCTCCTCCCTGGCAAACGAGCGAGACCGCCAGCCTGGATGAGCCGGCCCGAACCGAAGCCGTCGCCGACATTCCCATCTGCCCCATCGAGGACCTCGCACCGGAGCGCGCGCCCGCCCTGATCGCGCCTCCTACCGAGCTTCCGCTCGCGCCGCCGGAGCCGCGCCGCATGATGTACGATCTTCCCTCCACCGAACTGCTCAACGAAGTGCCCGGCCGCAGCGCGTATGACGAGCAGGAACTCAAGGACACCGCCGGCCGCATCAAGGCCAAGTTCGAAGAGTTCAACGTGCTCGGCAACGTGGTGCAGATCAATCCCGGCCCGGTGGTTACCACTTTCGAATTCAAGCCCGAAGCCGGCATCAAATACAGCCGCATCACCACCCTCAGCGAGGATCTGTGCCTCGGCTTGCAGGCCGAATCCATCCTCATCGAGCGCATTCCCGGCAAACCCACCGTCGGCATCGAAGTTCCCAACACCCGCCGCGAGCTGATCGGCCTGCGCCAGATGCTCGAATCCGAGGAGTTCGCGCAGTCGCACTCGCGGCTGACCATTCCGCTCGGTAAGGATATCAACGGCCGCATCCGCGTGGCCGCGCTCGAAAGCATGCCGCACCTGCTGATCGCCGGTTCCACCGGCTCCGGCAAGAGCGTCATGATTAACTCTATGATCATGTCGATCCTCTATAAGGCCACGCCCGACGAGGTGCGGCTGATCATGGTGGATCCCAAACGCGTCGAGCTGGGTATGTACGAGGGCGTTCCGCACCTGCTGACGCCGGTCATCACGGATTCGAAGAAGGCCACCAACGCGCTGCGCAACGCCGTGCTCGAGATGGAGCGCCGACTGCGCCTGCTCGCCGAATACGGCGTTCGCAACATCGAGCAGTTCAACAAGAAGATCCGCAAGCTGCAGGAAGAGCCGCGCGATCTGTTTGGCGAGCCGGATCAAACGCAGGAAGAGTTGCGCCCGCTGCCCTACATCCTCATCCTGATCGATGAGTTGGCGGACTTGATGATGATCGAAGGCCGCAACGTGGAAGAGAGCGTCACGCGCCTGGCGCAGATGGCGCGCGCCGTGGGCATGCACCTGGTGCTGGCCACGCAGCGCCCCAGCGTGGACGTCATCACAGGGCTCATCAAGGCCAACTTCCCCGCCCGCATCAGCTTCCGCGTGGCCACCCGCGTGGATTCCCGCACGGTCCTCGATGTGATGGGCGCCGAACACCTGCTGGGCAAAGGCGACATGCTTTTCCTGCCGCCCGGCTCGTCGCGACTCACCCGCGTGCATGGCGCTTTCGTCACGGAGACCGAAATCAACCGCGTGGTCGATTTCTGGAAGGCGCAGGCCATGCCGGAGTACGACCAATCGTTCCTGATTGCGCCGCCCAACGAGGAAGACCCCGAGGCCGCCGGCGATGGCGCCAGCGAGGACCACGACCCGATGTACGAAGAGGCCGTGCGTCTTGTGCTGCAGATGGGCAAGGCTTCCACTTCCACCTTGCAGCGCCACTTGCGCCTCGGTTATGGCCGCGCCGCCCGCATCCTCGATATGATGCAGCGCGACGGCATCATCGGCCCTCCCGATGGCAGCAAGCCGCGGGAGGTCCTGAAGCCGCCAGATTGGCTGCGGGAGGTCGAGGGCCAGCTACGGTAGGGCACGCTTCAGAGGCTGCTGAGAAAGTCCGAAAAGAACATTCTTGGGCCACGGATGAACACCGATGAACACAGATAAACCAATTCCTTTCAATCTGTGTTCATCTATGTTGATCCGTGGCCATGATGCTTGCTTTTGGTGTTTTTCAGCAACCTCTTCAGCTCGCCAACGCCAAATGGGGCAGGCTTCAACCTGCCAACGCCCGTTTGCGAGCGCAGGTCTCTGCTGCGCACGCAATCGAGAAAGTCCTTCGGGTGGGCGTCGGCGCTGTCACGGCCCTGGAACACGCGATATCCGCGCTGGTCTGGTAGCGCGCTAAGAGGAAAGACAATTAGAGCTACAATCGACGCTTCCGGAGTGGCAAGGAGCAATCGCCATGAGGGAGGATTTCAGCGCGTCACGCTCCAGCCGGTTGAAACGCGTACCGTCCGGTGAACCGTGAAGGGGACCGATCTGACCTATTGGGACGCTGGCATGCACCGCTTCGTGGTGGAACCCGGGAACGGCAACATCATGTTCGGCCCCTCTTCCGCCGGCGTGCGGCGGGAGAAAACGATTGAAGTGGAGGACAAATGAAAATCCAGAATTCTATGATTCTCACAGTACGACTGGTGGTAGCGGCGTTGGCCGCGCTGTTAGTCAGCGGCGACGCACACGCCCAGAGACCGCAGATCATCCTGGACCGGGATGGCGGCACGATCGTCCTGCAGGCCTATGCCCCCAATATCATCCGGGTCAGCCTAAGCCTTCTGAAGGAACCGGCCACGTCCGCGCCGGGCTACGGGTTTGTCGCAAGCCCGTCCGCGGAGGGCTGGAGCCGGCAGCGGGATGCCCAGGGCGACGTGTACCGTTCGCAGCGCCTGGTGGTCACGGTGGCGGCGAATCGCCCGCATAAGCCCTTGGCGACGGAATTGGATATTGCCAAGTTCTTCAACGGCTCCGCACCTCCCGCGCACATCATCATTACCACCCCCGCCGGCAAGAAGTTGGCGGAGATGACGGACTGGTCGATGTCCGTGCCCAATCACAAGGACGGCAACGCCAGCGTATTGAATGACAAGCGTCCTTCGGACCCGCCCTTTTACCAGGTTGGCGCGACCTTCGTTTCGCCCGACGACGAACACTACTACGGCCTGGGTCAGAACCACGAGGGATTTCTCGATCATCGGGGCCGCAGAATCGAATGCTGGCACAATTACACCGCCACGGCTGCCCCCAGCATCGGCGTACCGTTTCTGGTCACCAACAAAGGCTATGGCATTGTCTGGGACAATCCATCCAAGACAGTCATCGAGCCGGGCTTTAACGAGCAGACCCGCTGGACTTCCGAAGTGGGCGACCGGGTATCGTTCTTCGTGATCGCCGGCAACACCACCGACGAAATCTACGCCGGGTATCGGTTGCTTACGGGGACCACGCCGATGTTGCCGAAAGCCGCTTACGGATTTATTCAGTGCAAGCAGCGATACAGTTCGCAGGATGAAGTGCTGGCGGTCGCTAAAGGCTACCGCGACCGGCATCTCCCGCTCGACGTAGTCGTGGTCGACTGGTTCTATTGGACCAAGATGGGCCAAATCGATCTGGACCCCGTGAAGTGGCCCGATCCAGCCGCGATGAACCGGCAGCTCCACGAAATGGGATTGCAGACCATGATCAGCGTGTGGCCGCGCTTCGTCCCCGAAGACCGCTATTACGACCTGTTGCAGAAAAATGGCTGGCTGCTGCACCTTGCCGACGGTACACCCATTAACGGGTTGCCGTACGACCGCGCCGGTTCCGACATCGATACCACCAATCCGGAAGCGGCCCGCTGGTATTGGGAAACCATCCGCGACAACATCTTGAGCAAGGGCTTCGATTCGCTCTGGTCGGATGAAACAGAACCCGATCTGCCCCCCAACGGCGCCTATTTCCACGTCGGACCCGGCACGCGCTACTTCAACATCTATCCGCTGTTTCACACGGCCGCTCTGTACGACGGCTTCCGCCGGGATTTGAAGCGACGCGCGCTGATCCTCTCCCGAGACTCCTACCTTGGCGCACAACGTAATGGCACCATGTTCTGGTCCTCGGATATCTATCCGACCTGGGACACGCTGAAGCGCCAGGTCCCGACCGGGCTCGATTTCACCGCGTCCGGCATGGCGTACTGGAGCAACGACATCGGCGGATGGCAATATCTGCCGGCCGAGCATCATCCCGCACATCCGCCGCTGCTGGATGGCTCCGATGCGCGCGATAATATCGGCGGCTATGAAGACTACCCCGAGCTCTACACGCGCTGGTTCGAGTACGGCTCCTTCCTGCCCATTTTCCGCACTCACGGCAGCCGCTTGTACAACGAGGTCTGGACCTACGGCAAAGCGGCCGAGCCGATTCTGGAGAAGTATCTGAAGCTGCGTTACCAGCTCATGCCCTACATTTATTCGCTGGGCTACCGGACGTACGAATCCGGCGCCCCCTACATGCGAGCTCTGTTCATGGATTTCCCCGACGACCCGAACGTGGCCGGCATGGGCGACGAGTACATGTTCGGCCCGGCGTTTCTGGTGGCGCCAGTCACCGAACAGGGAGCAACCAGCCGTTCGGTCTACCTGCCGGCCGGCGCGGACTGGTACAACTATTGGACGAACCAGCGCATCCGCGGCGGCCAGACGATCCAGGTGAGCGCACCTATCGACACCCTGCCGCTATTCGTTCGAGCCGGCTCCATTGTGCCCCTCGGAGAGCCCGTCGAGAGCACCAGCGAAACGCAGAAGCTGGCCCGCGTGCGGGTGTATGGTGGCGCCGACGGCGACTTCACGCTTTACGACGATGATGGCAAGACCTACGCCTACGAAGGCGGCGATCGAAAAATCACGCACCTGCACTGGAACAACGCAGCCGGCCGACTCAGCCACGAAGGATTCCAGGCGTGGACTGGTCCCGACAGTGGGATTCTGGAGATTATCGGGCGATGAAAAAGTAGCTTGCATTTGAGGAATCACGGGCCCGAATCCTCTCCATTCTGGATCACGCGTTACTGCTGACGAAAATTAAAGTGGACGCTGAGAAGTTCGCCCGCGAGTGCGTCGTCTTAAAATACTGTTTCATCCAGGATACTGCGCACTGCGTGATCCTCCGGATGCCTCCTTCGGTGCGGGGTTGCGCCAACAGCCGTCAGGAGCGATCAGCTCGTCAGCCTCTTTCGGTCCCCAACTGCCGCGTTTGTAGGGGCGAGTCCGGTGGTGCGTCTTAAGGACTGGCTCGACCACCGCCCAGGCGGCCTCGACCGCATCCTCACGTGTGAAGAGCGCTCCATCGCCGGCCATGGCGTCGCCCAAAAGCCGCTCGTAGGGCGCTTCCTCACCCGACTGTTCTTCGAACAGGTAGAGCTCGCGCTGGTCCCCGATGAACTCCTTCCCTGCGAGCTTGACGCGGGCGGCCAAAGCGATGGCCGAGTTGGGGGAAAGCCGGAAGCGCAGGTAGTTGGCCCAGCTTGTCGTTGGCGCCGAGTCGGCGAAAAGTCTCTGCGGAGGCGGCTTCAGCTCCACCAGGACCTCGGTTGCGGTCTCGGCCAAGTACTTGCCGGATCGCAGGTACCATGGCACTCCCTCCCAGCGCCATGACTCGATGAAAAGCCGCAGGGCGCAGAAAGTCTCGACGTCGGAGTTCTTCGCGACACCTGGCTCCTTCCGGTAGCCAGCGTACTGACCGCGCACTAAGTCGTCACGATTCAGGGGGCGCATAGCTCGAAAGACCTTGGCTTTCTCCCTGTGAACGGCTCCAAAGTCCCTATCGGCCGGGGGCTCCATGGCCAGTAGCGCCACGATCTGGAAGAGGTGGTTCTCGATCACGTCGCGTAGGCAGCCGGCGCTCTCGTAAAACGCTCCACGATCCTTCACGCCGAAATCCTCCGACAAAGTTATCTGGACACTGGCCACATAGTTGCGGTTCCAGATCGGCTCCAGGAACGAATTGGCGAAGCGGAAATAGAGGATATTCATGATCGCCTCCTTTCCGAGGAAGTGGTCGATGCGGAAGATCGAGTCTTCCGGGAACACGGCCCGCGCGACTTGGTTGAGTTCCCTGGCCGAAGCAAGATCGCGTCCGAACGGCTTTTCGACAATCACGCGGGCATGCTCGGCCAGGTTCGCCGCACCGAGTTCTTTGATCACCATCTCGAAGAGCGAGGGCGGAATCGCGAGGTAGTGCGCGGGGCGCCGAGCACCATCCAGCGCCCTTTTTATCGCCGCGAACGTGTTCGGGTCCTCATAGTCCCCACTCACATACTGGAACAGGGACAGAAGCTGATGGAGGGCACGCCGGTTATCGACTCCGCCGGATCGCTCGATGCTGTCCGTCACGCGTTTGTGCACACGCTCCAGACTCCACTTGGGGAGGGCGACGCCGATCACCGGGACTTTGAGGGTACCGTGTTTCACCATCGCATATAGCGCCGGGAAGATCATCTTGTGAGCAAGATCGCCCGTCACTCCGAATAGCACCAGCGCGTCCGAATGGGAGTCGGTCATAAGGCATCTCCAATCATGGGTGCGGCCGTTTTCCCGGGCCACTGAGGCGGTAGGCGTCCCAGAGAGTGCCAAGGTAAGTCATTCACTTCGGCTTTTCCTCCCATAGGCGAAAGCCACCAACAAAGGCGTTGCGGTTATCCCCCATGCGAGCATAGGGAGGCAGTTTCTTGATGTTCTTCGCATTTCCTCCGCCCAGCACAACGTATTCGGCGCCTAAAGCGTCCCTGAGCCGCTCCACGATATCGGCCAGATGGCGCCGCCAGTTCTTTTTGCCCGATTGCTTCAAAGCGCGGGCGCCAACGAAGTCCTCATAGGTCCTCCCATGCTTGAAAGGAAGATGCGCCAGTTCCATTGGCTCCAGTATTCCGTCGACGATCAATGCCGACCCGAGCCCGGCGCCTAAGCCCAAAAAGAGCATTCGACCGCCTTGATAGCTTCCCAGCGCCTGCATTGCAGCATCATTGATGACTTTGACTGGACATCCGAACGCTTTTTCGAAGTTAAATCCGACCCAGCCGCCACCGAGGTTGTAGGGCTCGCGGATAGGCCGTCCATGGACTACCGGGCCTGGATAGCCGATCGAGACGTGGTCATATTCCCAATCCTTGGTTACGCGCTTCACATCTCGCGTCATTTGGCGGGCTGTCATCCTGGAGCCGGAAGGTATCTCGCGCTCTTGGGGCTGCCCCGTTGCCAGCAGCTTGACATGCGTTCCACCGACATCGATCACCAGGACCGACTTGAGCTTCTTGGAAGCGTCTCTCATGGCTTCTTCTCGATACAGCTGCCGAAGCCAAATCGCGTCGCGGAGAGTAACTTGTGTGCGAAGTCCTCTTCCCCTCTTGACGCGAACCGCTGATAGAGCGCGGCGGTCAGCACAGGTGCGGGGTTCCTTCGTCGATGTCAGCGGTAATGATCCACCGGCCTTCCCTGGAATCGGCCACCAACCATGCCGTCCGTTGAGGCTCAGTTGTGCCCTCTTCGAGTAACGCGACTCCAGTCGCACTTTCCTTCACCAGGTCCCTCACGTTATCCTGATTCCTGTCAACTCGCCCAACGAGGACCGAATCTCGGACTCAGAGAGTTTGGCAATCATTGAACAATCATACAAGCTGCGAAGCCAAAGATCTGTTACTTTGCGTACGAATGCTGGTGGGCCTAGTCTTGTCCCTGGTCGAAGAACAAATGCAATAGCATAGTAACGATACCTGAAGGGCGACGTGACTGACACAGCCGCCGCCCAAGGAGCAGCCCTTGCCAGAGACCATCCGCACGCTGATCGACCGCCAGAAGACATCCGAGCCTTCCGTTCTGCCGGATGCGCTGAGAGTTGCGTATGGGGGCGATCTGCGGTTCCCGCCGTCGGGCCTCCAACGGCCCTATGTCATCGGCAACTTCGTGAGCACGGTTGACGGCGTAGTCAGCTTCGAAATCGCCGGCAAATCCGGAGGAGGGGATATCAGCGGCTTCGATGGGTCGGACCGTTTCACTATGGGTCTCCTCAGGGCATCGGCAGACGCCGTCATGGTGGGATCCGGTACGCTTCGCCAGACCGCACCGGCGCATCTGTTCGTCGCCGAACGCGTATTCCCGGAAGCCCGCGACCTTTATGCGCGCTACCGGCACGAGGTCTTGCAGAAGCCGGCTCCGCCTCTCCAGGTGGTGGTGAGCGGAAGCGGCAAAGTGGACCTCACAAGAGCCATATTCCAGACACCCGGCATCCGGACATTGATCGTCACCACACAAGCCGGTAGCGGCCTTCTCGCGGCGAGCGGGGCAGGATCGCTGATTTCGACGGAAGTCAGGACGGTCGAAGGTCCCGTTATTGCGCCGGCTGACATTCTCGAACTTCTGCACGCTGAGTTTGGCGTATCGCTGCTTCTACATGAAGGCGGCCCTACGCTTTTCGGCAAGTTCGTGGCGGACGGCTGCATCGACGAACTCTTCCTTACCCTAGCGGCTCAGATGGCGGGCCGAAGCATGCAGTCGCAGCGCCCGGGATTGATTGCCGGAGTGGAGTTTCTCCCTGAAACGGCGCCATGGCTGGAGATCGTCAGCGTGAAGCAGCGGGGCAACCACCTGTACCTGCGGTATCGTGCGGCTCACGGCCGCGATACCGCAGGTTAGGGGACTAGCAGCATCCGGGCGCCCCCGGATAAGCACGGGACCGCCCCTACGGTAGCCGCTTTGCTTTAGCCAACATGATGCGTCCCAAGCCGGAATTCTTTACACTTGCTACACGCTTGATTTTGCTGACGACACCCGTTCGCAGCGCTTCCGCGCGAGTCACTTTGAGCCGCTGTATCCGCGCCTGCCAATTGATCTCATCAGGGCAGTCGAGGAAACGTGCGGATGATCGCTGGCAGCGGCCAGTTCCGGTGTGTATGGGAATCCACGTCGATGTTCCCGTTGACTTCTAATCGCGGGCCGGAGACCGCAGTATTGATCGGCGGGGATGCACTCACCGCGAGGGCCGCAGCATCGTCAGTGACGCAATCTTTCAGGAATTCGTCAATATGCTGTTCCATTTCAGCCGGAAACCGAGGTGCACGCCCCACCAGTTTCTCATCGTACGCCTTGAGCATTACTTCTCTGAACACAGGAAGTGCTGCTCTGGCGCCGGTTTCATCGAGCCCCAGCGAACGGTTGTCGTCAAAGCCTATACGGACAGCGACGGTGATTCCCTCGGGGCCGTAAGTGGAACCCACGAAAAGTGCGTCCCTGTACTGGTTTGTGGTTCCCGTTTTGCCCATCACCGCGATCGGGAACCCGGGGGAGTCAAGTGCGTGAGCCGTACCGGTCGGTATGCGCACCACGCTGCGCAGGCCCTCTTGAATCAGCGAGAGGGCGTCACTATCGACCGCGATCGGAGACGACTCGCGTCCGCTGTCGGCCATTACTTCGTTCGAATTGCGTACGATCTTGCGGATTACATACGGCTGGGTTAGAATGCCGGAGGCGATCGTGCGGTACGCATTGGCCAGTTCCAGCAGAGTCACTTCGGACGCTCCCAAGGCCGTGGTGACATAGGGCCGCAACGGCGTCTGTATCCCCAGACTGCGCGCCGTATCGAGGACGTTGGAGACTCCGATCTGACCTGTAATCCAGATTGCCACTGCGTTCCTGGATTCTGCCAGCGCCATTCGAAGGGGGATCATGCCCTCGAATTCGCCGTCGTAGTTGGAGATCCATTTCACATCCTGCTGCCGGCCGTTGGCGACGCTGATGGGTTCGTCCGGCACCACGGTAGCGAGATTGAAGGTACCTTCCTGAAAGGCGGCAAGATAGACAATGGGTTTCATGGCGGACCCAGGTTGGCGCAGGGACTTCGTGACGCGGTTGAGATCGCTATAGGCGCTGGAGCGGGCTTTATAGAACTGCCGGCCGCCTGTCTCGGCGAGGATGCCGGCATCGCGGTTCCTCAGCACCACCACCGCACCCTGGACCAGGCCACGGGCGCCGGCGTGGCGCTGCTCGTACAGCAATAGACCGCGCTCCAGTGCTTCGTTCGCAATTTGCTGCACTCCGGCGTCCACCGTCGAGTAGACCTGAATTCGCCCCTGCCGCAGGTCCTTTACAGTGAGTTCGGACTCCCTGCTTGTGAGTTCGTCAAGGACATTGTCGACGACTGCGGAGGCCTCGATGATCTTCTCCCTGTGCCACGCCACCACCTCAATCGGGCGCTGCTTGGCTCTTCGCGCCAGGTCGAGAGAAATGAAGCCCCTGGCGGCCATGAGCGACAGGGTTTGGTTTCTGCGCTGCAAGACCCTGCCGGTTTCACTGACGTTGGGTGCATAGTAGCGCGCCGACTTAGCAATGCCAGCCAGCAGCGCAGCCTTGTCCGCGTCTTCCAGGGTAAACTTGCTGAGAGGCCGGCCAAAGTAATATTCCGCCCCTCTTGCAAACCCGTACTGACCGTTCCCCATGTAAATCAAGCTGGCGTACCGGGCCAGAATCTCTTCCTTCGCACGGCGCTTGGAGCCGAAGTGATTTTGCATCTGTTCTTCGACCCACAACGAAAGGCGGATTTCCTCCACTTTTCGAGCCAGCATGTTGACCGTGCGCGCGCCGATCACGCCGGACAACAGGCGCGCCAGGAACTGACCGTGGCGGAGTTGGTCGCTGTTCTCCTGAGCTGTCATGGCTTTGAGAAAATAGCCGCGTACGAGCTGTTGGGTTATGGTCGAGCCGCCCTGTGGGAATACCGCCGAGTTGTTAGCCCAGTCGCGCCTGCCCATTTTTGCGAGGCGTCCGACTAGATGACCGAACTTGATTTTGCACAACATGCGAACGAATCCGGAGTAATCCACTCCGGAATGAGAGAAGAAATTCTTATCTTCCGCGGCAAGGATCGCATCGCGAACAATGGGAGGGATTTCCCCATACTGTGTGATCTGGCGGGATTCTGAAGCCATCTCCTTGAGTAGCTGGCCGTTGGCATCGTAAATGCCTCCGACGGTAGGAAACTCAAACCGGATGAATCCTTCCAGATCAGGCAGGTGACTTCGATCAAAATAGACGTGATAGATAACCGCAGCCGCCAGCGCGGCTATGACCACAGCAGTGCCACTGAGAAGGCGAATGAAGCCCTTCGTCCAGTCGAGTCTCCCCAAGCGGGTTCTGCGTAGTCTTCGAACAGCCAAACGGGCGCGCAGCCGCAGACGCTTGAGCCGGATTCGAGCGGAGACCGGCGGGCCCCGACGTGGAGGTGGCTTCGCCGTGCTCATGGGAAGATCGGTTTTGCTCATCGGTTCAGCCTTCCGCGCGCATCCGGCCGGCCTAAAAGGGTTTGTGGTACAGGCCAAGCACAGAACCGGCACACGCAGATCGCCGAGGATTTCTCAATACCCAGTTACGTGGATAGCTGCAAGCCGTACGCCAAACCGCGTTGCGCCCGCACCTGCCGCTTGTTTCCTGCGCCGGTAGTTTCGAATCGGCCGCCAGGACCGCCAATGGTGCGCAGTTCTTGCGCATTCACTGGCAAGAGCTGCACTTGGCTTGAGAATTACTCCATGGCGTGCAGGAGACAAAACAGTTGCGAATCTGGCGAAAGCACGAGCGGCCGGGCAGCCAAATGAGCGGCAGTCAAGTTAGACCGCAAGACGCTCAAGCAACCCCGATCCCGAGTCTTCTCCTACTACGAGCGCTTGCGTCCCAAACCACCAACGCCGCCGCTCGTCGTGACCTGTCCAACTCTGGCCGGATCACGCTGAAATCCGCTTGTTTTCACGCTCGTAGTATTCATGCCCAGATTTGCTAACGACGAACGTTCGGCCTGAAGTGGCCTCGATGAGTCTGTGATCCATCAGTTCTTTCACTGCGCTCGACTCGACCGGGTTGCTATATGGCATCCTATCTTGTTGATGTTTCTTCAAGCGTCGGGTGACCATCGGCCAAGGTTTGTACTTCGGTTGGGCCACAAGGTACATCTGCAGCTCGACCATATCCTGTAGCGCTTGCTGGCCGGCAACAGTCATCGTGTCCGCGGGCTGGCCCTTACACTCTTTGACCGGAGACTTGCGTTTTTGGAGTGTCGTCAAACAGTTTCCGACATGACCTTCCTGCGGTGGCGTAGGTTGCGTCGGCCCCAGCACCTTACCCATGGTCTGTTTATCTGGCATTTTGGGTGTTCGTGGATCGATAGGTTGTGGATGTTTCTGCAACCAGTCTTCCAGAAGAGAGTTTTGGGTGGGCGTAAACCGCATCGGCTTCCATCCTCTCTGGCAAGAGACATCAGGTACGGACGGTTCGGGAAAGGAAAACAGGTGATTCCACGCCGCTCTTGGTGGGAGATGCCATAACTATGGTAGCACGTTTCGGACGTACTGCTTCGACTTATCTGTAGATGGAGTGGCGTCTGGTATCACCATGATAGCAAAGAGACTAAACAACGTATCGCTCAAGAAGACAGGAGTCGTCGAGAATGACGCCTACCTGACCTACTTAGGCTCCAAGAGTCTTCTATTCAATGCGGCTCAATTGGGCTATGGCTCGTTGAACTAAGCCGGCATCCGATTCTTGACTCATAGTGTCTGTGCTTGGGAGCTGCTCTTAGCCAAGTATTATGCGTCCTGCTTCGCCACCGCAATCGACTCAATCATCAACTAAGTGCAAGCTCCATGGGCGGCAATTTCATGAGGTCCACCATTCCGGTACACGTGCTGGCCTCTATGGTGGACGTAGCGGCCGGACCGAGACGTCCGCTAGCGGAATCGGATGTGACGAACGCGGATGTAGAAGCCGAACGCGATGAGGGCGGGAAACCCGATACCCCACAGTGTGAAGCCGCTGTCAATGATCGAGCGAGGGAATTGCCCCGGCCAGAAGTAATGGAGTATGGCCGCAACTCCCGCCGCCGCCAACCCGAACAGGAACCAGGAGACCAGCAGGATCAGAAGCGGTGCGCGGATCCACAGCGTTTTCAGCCGATGGCTGAACTTCGCCGGGGTGGCAGACGCTAGCGCCGAGTCGGGCCGGTCCGTGCGGATATCTGTAATCGGTACACCAGTACCCTCGATCACTACCTGAGCGAGTGAGGCTGCGCGGAGATAATTGATGTAGCCGCCCGCATCGTACAAGTTGTTGGCCGCAGCCAGCAGCGTCTGGGGCGCCGCATCCCAACCAGGCAGGGGTTGCCGGCCCCAGGATTCGAGCGCCTTTGCGGCCTCGGCGAGCCGGGCGTGCGCGTCCAAACCCGCAATCGATTGCAGACGGATGAGGAGTTGGTGCACCTGGGCATCAATCTGTTCCAGGCCCGCCTCCGTACGCAGCGAGTTGGCGCGGTTCGGATCGAGTTTGACGAACTCTTCCAACTGCTTGAGTGCTCCGGCCAGATCTCCGCGTTGGGCCGCGGACACTGCGCCACCCAGAAGATCCGCCAACATCGATGGCTGCTGCGGCAGGGCCGGCGGATCGAGGATGAGAATCAGGTTACCCGTGTCCGACGGCGAAAGCTGCAGCATCGCCACACTGTCCGTGGCGGCGGCGAGGGTAATTGCGGAATCGGGTGTGGCAACTCGGATGGGAGCGCGCTGTTCCACGCTTCCCGCCGCCGGGAGCGGCACGATCGGTCGCACGTCCATGAACCGATTGGAGCAGGTTGGCACGGCTGGGGCAACCGGCAGGGTGTTCGCGGCCCCCGTCCCGTTCGAGGAGTTGCCCAGGACACGCGGGTCGCGGCCGCTACTTGGCTGGCTGAACGGGTCACCGGGAATCGGACCCACTTCCCTACTGTCCCATCTACTGCGATTCACTCGTCCGACCTGACCTGACCTGCACTCATTTAAGAAACGCGCCGACAAATCGGTGCCCACTAGATGTATAATCCGAGCCTATGGACGTGAGGACGATCTTCCTCAGCTACGCGTGGTCAGATGGGAAATGCCTCGCCCAGAGACTTAGCGCGGACCTGGAGAAGAGGGGATACCAAATCTGGCGCGACCGCGACCGGATACTAGCCGGCGACGAGTTCATGGATAGGATCCGCACGGGCATCCACAATAGCAGGCTCATGATCGCGTTGATGACACCCGGTTCGGTGCGCCTCGCCAGCGATCCCGCCAATCGGACGAAAACGGATAGCGTTTGCCTGAATGAGATTCAAGAAGCCCGCTTCTACGCCAGGATTCCGATCATTCCGGTGAGGGCCATGGAATGCCAACCGCCGTTTGCGATCAATACCCTGGACTACGTCGACCTCACTCGTTTTCAAGAAGACGGCCAAGTGTCTGTCGAGGGGATCAATCGGATTGTAAAGAGCATCGATTCGGTGCTGGCCGGGGAACCGGTACCGACTCGATCCCGCGCGGCAATCCTGGACCTGCTCGACGAGACTTTTGAACGGTTCCTTGGGGAACTACGGGAAGCTTTCTGTGGGCGGGAGTGGGTATTCTATGGAATTAGCGCGTGGTTGAAGGAGGATTTCCCAAAAGTCCTCCGCATCACTGGAGCGCCAGGATCGGGCAAGTCCGCGGTCGCCGCCGAATTAGTGCGCCGAAACAGTAACAGCCAGGTGCTCGCGTATCACGCCTGCAAGGCTGATCGGCCCCCAACGGTCGACCCGGCGACGTTTGTCCGCAGCATCTCGGATATGGTCGCAACTCGAATCGAAGAGTACGGGCGGACACTAGACGATCCGCATATGCGAGATTTGCTCGGCAACGCCGACAAGGATCCCACCGCTGCATTTGAGTTCGCCGTGCTGAAACCTCTGAGGGCAATCGCGAGAGACGGGACTTGTTACGTCCTGGTTGACGCTCTGGATGAGGCTCTGGCATTTTCCGGAGAGACCACTATTCTCCAATTGCTCGCGTCCTCGATAGGCCTTCTACCGCCCTGGTTGCGAGTAGTGGTTACGTGCCGCCCGGGCGAGGCGGATCGACGAATGGACCAGCCGTGGTCGACGAAAATCGAGATCAAAGGCGAGAGGAGCCGTTACGACACACTGGAATACCTGGATTTCCGCCTGAAGGACCCCACGCTCAACAGGAAGCTGGCCGAGGCCGGCAAGACGTCCGAAACGATCCGGAGTTGGGTGCAAAAACTGGATGCGAGCAATGACGAGTCAAACATCCTGTTCGTCAAGCTGCTCTTGAATGAAGTACAAGCGCGGCCGGCGGATCAGTTGAGCGAGAATGAGCTGCCGCGAGAACTGGACTCCCTCTATGAATCATGGTTGAGCCGTTTTTTCCAGGGTCTTGGAAGTGAACAACATGAGGAGGTCCGGCGGGTGCTTGGGATCATCACCGCCGCCGCGGAGTCCCTCACCAGACAACAGGTTGCGCGAGCGGCCCGCATGAACTCGGGCGAACTGCTGGCAACCCTGCTGCGGAATCTGGCCGCCTACCTACCGGAGAACAACGGACGCATTCGGGTATTTCACAAGACTTTCACGGAATGGCTGGTAAAAGAGTCGAATCCGTATGGTGCCGACATTGAGGGCGGCCGCCGGAGTTTGGCGGACATGTGCCGGGAGGAGTATGAAGAAATTGCGGATGTTCCCGCGGGCGTGCCCTTTCCTTCCGGTGACGGCAGTGGCGTCCGCAATTACGCGTTGCGCCATGGAGTGACACACTTACTCGGAGTGGAGGATTACGGGAAAGCGATCGATTTGCTGGCTCTTCTGTTCCAACACGAGGACGAACTGGAGAGAGATGTGGCCTTGTGCATGGGCGAGTGGGCAAAAGAGATTTCGTACAAAATGGGGAATTGCGGTCCGCGCCAAGCTAAAATCGTCGATGCTCTCAAGCTGGCCTCAATCCTCCGCCGGTTTTACGAAATCGAACCGCAATACGGCGGAATTCGGATGCTGCTGGACTACCACGCCGAGAACTGGGAGCAGATTCTGGAATACCTGCTCTCGGACGACGACTACGTAATCCGGTTCACCATTGCCCAAGCCTTGGCCGACAAAGTGAAGAGCAGGACGTCCGCAAAACTTTCCTACATCTTGCAATTAGTGAAACAGATGGACATGAACCGCTGGGAGTTGGGCGGATATGCCTTGGGGCTGGTTTATGCGAAGCAACCCCGGATGATCGATCCGGCAGTGCTCAATGCACTTGCCGCGAGCGAAGTCTACACCGGCCGGTCGATTGTGGGCGACCTGCTTCTCCACCTCGCCTTCGCCGGCGACGACCACAGCCAGCTCGTTACCGAGAGCCAATTCTGGAACGCCATCTGGGACTTCAATAAGCTGGACGTGTGCGACCTGCGGGCTATAGGCTATCTCGTCGGCGACTCCCGTCCGCCGGACGGCCCGAATGACGAAATACGCAATGCCTACCAAGCGTTGCAAGAGGCCGAGGATCTCCGGCAGACATTATTAGCGGATAACAGGATTACGGACGGTATCCGCCTCTTATTCCAGCAGTACCGCGTGCTGGGGATCCACCAGGAACAGATTAGGGGCGCGCAGGAGGAAATGGCGAACTCGCCGGGGCTGCACGCGATCATGCGCCTCCTGTTCGCGCACCCGCTGTGGGATGTTGCGGAGAACGCCGCCTCCGTGCTTTCCGGCATGCCGCGCGAAGTGGCGGCTGCTCACATACGGGAGCTTCTCGCCGACGCGAATTGGAAAGTGCGCTACGGCGCCATCGAAGCGGCGTTCGGCATAAGGTACGTGGATGACTATGAGCTCTTCAAGAAGGCGGTACAGGAGTTCCATAACGATGCAAACTGCCGCGTGCGGGGGTTGTGTGTGGAGAACTTTACCGCTCAAGTCCTAGCCTGTGAGCCAGACGAGCGCCGCCGCTGGTGCGGCGATTTCGCAACCGAGATCAAGACGTGGCTTAGGGACGAAGATTGTTGGGTGCTGGAACATGTGTATCGGCTATTTCGGCAGCTCGACCGGCAGGGGGACGACGATTTCCAGCCGCTGCTGGCCGATGGGGTCTCGCGCCTGTTCGAGGGCACTCCGGAATGGTATCGGCTGGAGCGGGGCGAGTTTCTGCGCTGGATCGAGACGGCCAAGAGGCGCCTAATCGCACCGTCAATCGCCGACTGACTTTATCATTACCAGCGAGCACGGGCGGAAGCCGTGACGCTCAAAGAAGCGATGCGCATCGTGGTTCTTGATGCCGCTTTCCAGAAACATTCGTTGACATCCGGCGGTCCGGACCTCGTTTTCGATCCACTCCAGTACCGCGCCGCCGATTCCGTTGTGCCGCAGCGCCCCGTTCACCACGAGGTCCTCCAAAATGGCGTAGGCGGAGTGAAGTCCGCGGTGAAAACTCACTAGCGCCAGCGCCGCTAATCCCGACGTGATGCTGGCTGTGGCGACACGCAGCCCGGATGCCACGCTTTTGTCGAGGGTGCCTCGAATCTGGTCGACGATCAGATGCGTGAGATCCGGACTCCAATGTTCGGGATCACTGGCGCGCCCCACCTGTAGTTCGCCGTGCGAGATATAGGCGGGGGCGACGTGCTGGACGAAGAAACCTGCCAGGGAATCGGCCTCGGCTGGATCGTTGCACCAAGCAATACTCAATTGGTCGCATATGGACATTCCTGCAATTGTACCTAACCGGGATCAGATTGAGCGTGAAGGAGTGAGGACGACACAGCAGAGCGGCAACACGATCAAACCGGTAACAAGGGGGAGCACCGCCGTCCCACGAAGTGATTGGCGGATCTGGAGCCGATCGAACTGCGCGACTAGCCTGACTCGATGCTGCACCAGACTCCCGTATCCGGACGATGCCGGAATAGCGCTGCAGCTTCGCGCTAGACTAGCACACAGCGCCTATGTCCGAGCCCGGCCGCCGCGCCAAGCCGCTACACGCCAACCGACGCACGCTCTGGATTTGCCGCGCGCCCGAACATTTGGCGAGCGTTTGGCGCCTTTTCGCCTTCCGAAGCCAGCCGGACCCCGATGTTCAGCGGCGTAGGCGGGAACGGCAGGTGCTGGCTGCCGAAAGACTCCGCAAGGATACCGCTGCCAAGATCCCGGCCACGTTTCTCGATTTCGGCGCCGCGGCTGGAGGCCGGCGCCGCGACTGCCCGGCACATCATGATGGAAGCCAGATCGAGGCGCCGCGAGGATTGGATCCGACTGAGACAAGCTATCCGTCAATATCCATCGAGAGAGAGCCATGAGCAGAATTGCCGATCTACTGGATCGCGACCTTTCGAGACCAATCGAGGAGATGGTCAGTCTCAACAACGACGACCAGGATACCGTCTACAGGGAGTTGGCCGAATACGTCGTCACGGATCGAATCAGGACCGAGTACGACCGCCTGTTCTCAGCCATGGCCGCCGCACCAAAGTCGCCCAATGAAGGCGCCGCGGTCTGGATCTCCGGCTTCTTCGGCAGCGGCAAATCCTCCTTCGCGAAGAACCTCGGATATGCGCTGGCTAACCGCACGGTACGCAATACGACCGCCAGTTCTCTTTTCCTGAGGAGGGTGGAATCGGACCGGGTTTCCGAGTGCGTCCAGTTTCTCAATCAGGCGGTCCCGTACGAGGTCTTCATGTTCGACATGCCGGCGGACCTGTCGGCGGCGGCCAACGCAGAAGAGATTGCAGAGATTATGTACCGCGTTTTGCTGCGGGAGCTCGATTACGCCGAGGACTACGAGGTTTCTGAGCTCGAGATCGATCTCGAAGGCCAGGGCAAGCTCGGACCCTTCCAGGATCGCTGCCAACAAGTGTATAAAGAAGCCTGGCGCAGCATCCGAATGGGAAGCCATAGGTTCGAGCGTGCCAGCTCGCTCCTGCACGAGCTTGATCCGGGAAACTATGCTTCCAGCGAGACCTGGCTCGAAATAGTCAAGTCCCGTCCGGAGAGACGGCTGCTGGGGAAGGATCTCGTCGAGCGCTCCTTTGATCTGTGCGCGCGGCGGCGGCCCGGCAGAGCTTTGGCGTTCATCGCCGATGACATAGGGCAATACGTCGCGCGGAGCGGCGGACGCCTGGAGAGCCTGTGCGCCCTGATGGAGCGGTTTGGCGCGGAAAGCCGCAAACGGCTGAAATCCGGCAAGGTCCCTGGCCCCGCGTGGGTCATCGTTACGGCCGAGCAGACGCCGCAAGAGGTCTACAACAGCCTCCCGGCGGACGGCCGTCTCAGCCTGCGTAGAATGCACAACAGTTTCCAGTACCAGATCGACCTGTCAGGGGCGGGTATCCGCGAAGTCGCTACCCGCCGCGTGCTATGCAAGAAGGAGAGCCAAGAGGCTGTCCTTAGGAAGCTGTTCCGGGACCATGGCGCGTCGCTGAATCGGAGTGTCAGGCTGGAGCGGTGCTCCCGCGCCACGGAGTTTGACGAAGATCAGTTTGTCCAGTTTTATCCGTATCTTCCGCATCTGATCGATCTCTCGATTGATATCATGACCGGCATCCGGCAACATCCCAATGCCGCGGAAGATGCAGGCCACGGCAACGGGACTATTGTCAAGCAGTCCTTGGAAATGCTCGTGTCGGATCGGACGAGGGTCGCCGATCAGCCCGTTGGCGTCCTGGTGAGCATCGACAAAATCTACGAACTGGTGGAACGGAATCTTCCGCCGGAGCAGCGGAAGAACATACTTGACATTCGCCGGCGCCTCGACGCCGAAGTAGCTTACCCTGGACTGGCCGGCCTCGTGGCGAAGGCAATCTGCCTCATGGAATTCGCCAAAACGGACCTGCCGCGCACGTCGAATAACATCGCCGCCTTGCTGGTGGGGCAGGTAAGCGAAGCTCCGCCCACACCACAGGTTACCGGGATCCTCGATCTCATGAGAAAGGCACAGTTTGTCCGTGAGACCGAAGACGGCTGGACGCTCTATGACTTCGATGAGCTGCGCCGCGCGGCCGAGACCATGGAGGAACTCAGAAACGCTGTGGGGGCCATTAATCCCCGGCTTCCCGGCTGGCGCAACGGTTTGATCCAGATTGTTAAGAGGTCACTGGCTCGCGTGTTGGCTTGGTATACGCGGCCCTTGATTGAATTGAACGCATCGGTAAGTCGTTCGCTCGAGAAAATGGTCTGGACTCTCGACCGCCATTCGACAAACATGGCTACCCTGGATCGCGTTCCCATGGACATGGTTGCTCTTGAAGGACGCTTGGCCCAGTCAGAGAAGAGGAACCGAGCCCTGGCGGAGTCCGTCGAGCGATTGAACGAACGGGTCAAGACGTTAGCCGGCCTGGAGCAGAAAGCTCCTACGGGCGGGATGGCAACAGACTGCCAGGATCGGGCCAATGAGAATTCCCAATTGCGCGTCCATACGGAGCCGGGAATGTACAAGACAGCTTATGTCATCGGACTGTTCGGCACCGGGCGTGGATACATCACTGAACTGATCCAGCGAAACCTCGGAGAGAGAGCGCGGTATTTCAGGGACACGCTCGGCTTCCACCCGGGACCGACACCCATGATTTACAGCGGCCATGTCACAATGAAGCACATTTCCCGCGCTCAGGAGCCGCCAGCGGTAATGAATCGAATACTGGAGGCGGTCAGATCCGGATTCGCCGATGTGATTTTTACCTATCGTCATCCCCTCGATTCGTGCCTGACAAATTGGATCTGGTGGCGGACATACCTTCGGGACAACAGGCCGATCTCCGGCATCTCTCAGCTATTCAGACACACAAACGATATCTGTAGCAAGCTGGAGGAGGAGTTTTGTGACTTCAAGGCCTTTGCGGAAGGTGACCTTGAGTTTCTCGCAGGCGTACCAGGTCCGCGATTTCTGTCCTTTCCGGAATTCGTCGAGGAAACCGAGCTTCATCTCCAATCCGCGACGCTCGCGCTGCGCTTAGAAGACTTCATGATCGATCCACTCAAGGGGTTCTCCAAAATGGCTGAGATCCTTGCGGTCGACCTGGATTTGAGCCATTTGTCTCTGACCCCGCCAAGAACCAAACCGTATGGGTACTTAGCCGTCAAAGACAAGGTTCCTCGATTCCGAGACTTTATCGACGGGCTGGATGAGGAGACCAAAGGACGGATTCGGAGAATCGGCTATAGTGTGACGGATTAAGACCAGCGTTGGGCGGGTTAATCGAGTATCGGCACCACGCTGGCGTCCGGAGTGCTTACGCGCGCCGCGCCGCCCAAGCGCGGGTCACATAGGTCGTCTCGATCGCCGTCAGGTTCGCAATGCGCTCCTCGGCGAAACCCAGGAACTGCCGAAAGAGTTCCGGACCCAATTGAACCTGCAAGTCGTTCACGGAACGCCACGCGCCGATGTACTGTTCAGGCGTCTGGAGCAGGGAATGCCTGCCTTCGAGGTACAGCACCTCTGCGAATTGCGGCTTGCCGCCCAGCATCTCTGTCAGGCGCTCGGTGATGCCGGAACGGCCGGACGAGACGCGCCGTATGTCAGGCTTGAGCCGCGCGATCTGCGCCTCGATTTCGACCAGCAGAGGGTTTGTTTCGATAAGGCGCGGATTCCACAGGGCGACGAACGCGCCGCCAGGCCGCAGGATGCGGTGAAACTCGTCGCACGCTTTGTCGAAATCGGCCCAGTGGAGTGACGAGGCCATGCTGACCAGATCTGCGGAGCTGTCGGGCAATCCAGTGGCTTCCGCCGAACCTTTGCGCCAGACCACGCCAGTCGCGCGCGACGTCTGAATGCCTTGTTCGCGCATGTCATCGTTCGGTTCCACTGCGACCACCGAATGCAGGCCATGGGACGCGAGGATGCGCGTCCAAATGCCGGTGCCGGCGCCTATGTCGGCGGCATCGACACTGGCCGCATCGCGTCCCACATAAGCGAGGATCGCCGTCGCCACCTGCGTCGCATAGCCGGGCCGGAACCTGGCGTATTCGCCGGCCAAGCCTGTGTAGTCTCCGTGTTTCATCGAAAGTCGCCGCTCACATCCGGGCTCGCTCGCTCTTAGCTTAGGGCAGGGTGTCCTCGAGCAGGATTTCCCCTGCATCTATCATTTTCTGGTACAGCGTCACGTCTTGCGGGTTGTCAATCTCGCCCCATTGACCGTCGGTGGCGAAAGTGTCAATGCGGAGTTCTTTTCCCGATAGCAGCCGGCGCAACAAACCGGTCACATCGAGGCGATTCGCAATCGCCTCGTCGAGTGTACCGAGCAGCGCCTCAATCGCGCTCCACGCCGGTGGCGTGAATTTCAAAAGGCCCATATACTGACCCTCGATAGCTTCTATGCGCGTCGTCTTGCCGCCTATCTCGAGCAACTGTCCCGCGGCATCGATCCGGAAAGTCTCGGCGTCGTCCAGAGGATCGGCGAACCGCCGGGCCCACAAGCGACGCCAGCCCCGGTCGTAACTGACTACCAACTGGCCCGAAGTGGCGGCCAGGCCGCGCACTAACTCGCCGCGGTAAAAGATGTCGGCATAGCTGACTATGACCGGCCCGGACCGCAACCAGGCAGCGGCCGAGACGAGGGACATCACCATATTGGTTTCGGCCCACCTGTGGTTGCTGAAATAGGTGAGGCCCGGAAAGTCGATCATCTCGGCCCGATAGCCGCGGACGACTCCGATTTCGTCGATTCCGCCGCGCCGGAGCGCCGCGACTTGGCGCTCGATCAGCGGCTTGCCTGCGAGTTCGACCAGGCATTTCGGGCGCTCGTCGCCGAGATCGCCCATGCGCCTGCCGCGGCCAGCGGCGAGAATAACCGCGCGCATCATTCGGCACCGAAGACACGGCGGAACAAGGCCAGGTCGGCAGGCGAAAACGGGTCAAACCGCTCGGGGTGCCACATAATTCCCGTTATTGGCAGGCCCGAATGCCGGATCGCCTTGACGACGCCATCGGCGGCGACCGCCCAGACGTCGAGCGGGGGCCGCGAGTCGAAGGCGGCAAAATTATGGTAGCTGTTGACCTCTCTTGGCTCGCCTTCGATTCGGATGACCTGGCGTTGCGCCACATGGCCTTCGACGCGGCGCAACCCAATGGCGTAGCGCTGTTGAATCACCTGCATGCCGCGACAGACGCCCACCACCGGCAGCCCGCGCCGCTCCGTGAAATCGAGCAAGGCATTCTCGACGGCATCGCGCTCCGGAGCATCCCCGCCCAACGCCGCGAGGTCGTTGCCGCCGGTAAACACCACTCCCGCGGTTCCTTCGCACAGGGCAAGCGCAGCTTCGGCGACGTTAGGGAGCAACACGGGAACGAGGCCGCAGGCCAAGAGAAACCTCGTCCAAGCCTGGTCCAGGCAATCACGACGCTCGCCATGACACGGATCGACCGAAACCCGCTGGGTGATGGCAACCGCTTTCATGCGATGAGAGAGACCTTCTGGTTGGCGCAATCGAGCCACACTTTGCGCGCCGTTTGCCATTGCCGGAACAGGGTTTCGCCAGCGCCGATCACGGCGGGCATGCCGAGCTCGGCGGCGCGGATCGCCATGTGCGAATTGGCGCCGCCGAACTGGGTGACGAATCCGCTGATCTCGCGCGTGAAGATCCAGTCGAAGCCGGGGTCCGCGCTAGGCACGAAGAGAATCCGTCCGGCAAAGGTGTCCGGTGGGTCGCCAACCGAGGCGACCGATGCGGTGACGCTTTTTCGCGTAATGAAGTTAGGCTGGCTCGGGGGAACGTGAAACGCAAAGACTTCGGCGGGCGAAGCGATCATTGGCGGTAGCACCAGGCTTCGCGTCAGCGCGTAATGCTCCCGGCCATGCGCGGCACTCTCCAGTAAAGCCTCGCGTACCGAACCGCTCTCGCTGTAGAGCGTGCGGATGGCTTCGTAATTCAGAAACGCACAATCTTCCGCCGAAAGACCATGCTCCTCGCCTAGCTGTCTGATCAGCGACAAAGCGTCGCTGAGGCTTCGCGTGAAGACGAACTTCGCGTATTCGCGGCCTTCAACGCCGGCCTTGATGAACTCGATCAAACTCAGGACGTCAATCTCCAGCTCATGTTCCTTGAGCAGTTGCTCAATCGAGCGCAACTGCTCGATGGAGAGCGCGAAGCGCGGCGTCGGGGAAGCCTTAGGCCGGGCACCCGACCAGTCGAAGTACAGGTCGGGCGCCTCGTCGTACCGCGGCGACAAAATGTCGTAGGTTCCCGGCCGGAGGTGACCGTAGCGCGCGAGGAAATCCTCCCTCGGAAGTTGTGCGAAGTCTTGCCCGATTCGCGATCCGACCGTATCGACACTCGCCATGAATGTCGCGGCCTCTTCGGCCGTGAAAACGCCCACTTCGACGAAGGACTGGATCAACTGAACCGCGATGAAGCCCGCCCGTGCGAGACCGGCGAACGGGAGCGTGCCATATCGCTTGCAATCTTCGATCAACCAGTAAATGCGGCTGATCTTGTCGATCTTCGCGTTGTGGATCGTCTGAAACCGCCGGGTTAGCAGGTCGACCTTAGCGCGATCTTGCCGCCAGAGCGCGGTCTCGCCATGGATGATGCGATTGGTGAGACGCCTTAAGGCGCCAGAAAGTGTGGCAATATCTTCCGGAGAGAATCCGTGGCCGGCGAGCCTGCCCAGCCGCTTCGGCAAGTCGAGTGTGTAGCAAGAGAAGATGATTTCAAATTCGACTTTGTCGTGAAGGTGCGGCTCCGAGAGCAGGCGATCGATGTAGTAGTTTACGAGGCGCCCGGCGAGGCTGTCGGGAACGTCGCGCGGCACGAACGAGTTGAAGCTGACCCGCACGTCGATGTACGGCAGGCCGTGAAAGTTGACCAGCAGCGGAAAACTGCGAAGATTCTGGTACCCGTAGTTGTCCCGCTGATAGGCCCAGATCGCGTCGGTAATGAGCTCCCGATACAGCGACAACGAGAGGGGCCGGGGCCGCAGGCCGATGATCTCCGCCGGGTTCCAGTCCGGCATTACGCCGAATATCGCCCGGTCGCCGTGCAGGTAAGGATGGGGGCGGCTGAGCAGTCCGACCTTGCGCGCTATACCGTCGAGCGCGGCCTCGACCTTCGCATCCGCTGCCCGCTCCTGCCGGTCGACGGTGAGCGGCCGCACTTGCAGAAGGTAAAGCAGCCTGTCCTCGCCGAAGGCGAATTCCACGTCAAGGGCATCGCACGCCAAAAGCGCTTCGAGCTCCCTGACGAGAGCGATGACCGGAGCCAGCGTCGCCGGGCAGGCGTCCGGCCGCGACTTCAGACAATAAAAAGTCTCGAGATTCTCGCCGACGCCGGCGGTCACGCGCTCGGTCAGTCCGGAGCAGTCGTCATAATTGACAATGAAATAAGGGCCGCCGCTGGGATTGCGCGAGAAGGCCACGCCGGACATCGCGACATGATCCAGCATGGGCTGCACGAAGATCTGATCATCGGCGCGTCCGTAGTCCCCGAACGAGTCAATCACACGTTCGATCGCTTGGGCGATCGCCGCGCTACCGGCGATGCCGAGTACGGAGTCGTACCTTCCAGCCTGAGAACACCGCTCGGGGCCGTCCTCGCCGCGGGCACTGCTGCGCACGATGACGCGGCCAGAACCCCACGGCGCGGCGGTTACGGCTGCGAGCACTCGATCGGCGTCCGAGCGCCAATCGCCAGCCGAAAAGCGGATCTGTGGCAGCACGCGTGCATTGCGCAGCACCGGCGCCAGCACCTCCAATGTCTCCGCCTTCGTTTTGAAGTCGACCAAGTGCGCCGGCTTCCTGGCACTCACCGGATCCCGCCTGGCGCTGAGCGCCACGATGCGGTCGACCGCCGTAGCGGCATCGAGCGCCCCATGATTTTCGAGGACCAGGTCCGGCGACTCAGGAGCCTCGGCCGCCACGTCAAGGCCGACCACGTTGCGCGCTTCGCCGCGCCGCGCCCCCGAGTAAAGCCCCTTGGCATCCCGGCGCCTTAGTTCGTCGATCGGGACCCGAAGGTAGATCTCGCAATACCCAGGGATGTTAGCGCGGTTCCAACGCTGCACCTCGTGAAACAGCGAGATAGTGGCGCATACGACGTCGGCGCCCTGCTCGGCCAGCAACCGGCACAGCCGCGCGTTCCGCATCGCCGACCGCCGCCGGTCACCTGCGTTGTGGCCAAGATCTTCGGCGATCGCAGTGCGCAGCGCGTCGCCATCGAGGAAGATCACCCGGCGGCCGGCGGCACGCAGCCGGTTGCTCAATTCTCCCCCCAAGGTGGTCTTGCCCGCGCCGGATAAGCCGGTTATCCAGTAGACGCGTCCCGGTAAAGCCTCATGTGCGGCTTCAGCCTGGCGGCTCTCCTTTTTCATGCCTGGCAGCATATGAAGTCCCTATGTTACAGATTGTCATGGCAGGGTGGAAAGTTCCGATTTCAGAATCGTATCAGATCGCACCGGCGCTCCCTCTACAGGCATTGTCTTGCCCGCCGCTCCTGAAAGCTAGGGATAAGTACGAACGATACGCCATGGCGGCGCAGTTGCGTTGGGGCGGTCAGTCTGGTCCGCCGATCTACATTGGAATCGCGCGATCGGGGCGGCTGGCTCAACTCCCGTCGCCCGAATATGGACCTCGGCAACAGCCTGTCCGCCACTCAGGGCTTCGCGACCGAATACGGAATTCGTTCCCTCCGGAGCCCTTTAAATGGGACCGAGAATAGAAGCGTTTCGGAAGCGCCCCAGCTTGTTCCGTCGGGGAAGGATGCGGATCTTGACTGGAACCAGTCGCCCGATCGCGTGGAGATCATGCGGCCTTCGAGTAATCCCAATGCGGGCCTGCGGCTGAGGAGGAATACGCTCGCAATCTGCCCCGCTCCGCTCGCTTCACTCACAGAGGTACTACATTCGCTGTCGAGCTGTTGAGAGTTGACGTACAGTTGATGTACCGTCTGCCTTCGCGAACTGTCGCTCTTAACCGGAACCTGCTGCCAGTACCATGCGGGAGATGACGCTCCCGAGGGATCTGAATTCTGGCTGCCCATGATATCGTGCCCGCTGAAAATCCCGAACAGGTTTGACCAGGCATTCACTCCCAAGTTGCTCCACGCTTCCGAAGAGGAATTAGAGTATGGGGCGTCGGCCATTGAGTATGCGTCGGGCCCGTAGGAATCGGTTCTCTGGTACTGCGTTCCATTCGTGGTAAGCCACGCATGAGTCGTGATATAGCATTCGCAGTCCGAATTCGCCAGCATCACGTCATGGGCCCAGGACCACACGGCGTCACCGGGAAAGAAATCCAATGCAAGAATGAGCAGCTTTATGCCGGATATGACAAACTTTACCGCCGTATTGGCTCCGGTGGCATCATAAGATCCAACCCAGTAGCCGGCGTCGTCCCCGCCAAGACTCATGCCGGAGCCGTAAACCGAAGAGCGTTGCGTGGCCGAGAAATAGCCGGTTACGAACTGGTCTCCCAGGGCGCTGCGGGAAGAGGGGCGGCCCGAATAATCGTGATTCCCTGGAGGTGTAATGAACGCGATGCCATTCGCGTCAAGAATCGACCAGGCCGCCTGCGCGTTGACATACTCATTGGCGCCGCCCGTGGAATTCACGCAATCGCCGACGCCCACCACAGCCTTGACGTTCGCGCCGAAGGACGGTCCGCTGGAGGTCAACGCTATGTTCTTGTTGGCGACGATCCAATTCATGAGCGCGGCGTAGTACCCGCCGAATTTGTCCGGGCACGATTCGGCCAGGAACTGAGGATCGGGAATGATGGCGATGGTAAAATCGCCGCCCGCAGCCGTGACTGAAGCTGTATTGATGAGGCGCGAAGCGGCCGCACCGGCGAAGCCGCCGAGAATAGATCTCCCGAACCTCCGCCTGGAGATGTCGGTCAAAGGCCTCCTCGGCGTCAGTCCCCCGTGCTGGATTACCTGGTCCAATTTCACCACTTGTTACGTTGCGCTACGTCGTCCAAATTCTCAACGACTCAATTGTACATTTTATCACATAAGGGACGTTTCTCCGATCCGCCTTTTGGCGGTGTCGGTTTGCGCCAGCGTGCCAGAATTGATATATAAACACAACACAATCAATTAGTTAACGTAATCCATGCAGAAGGTCCGGTCCCGCCAGTGCGGCGTAACATTCTTTACCTTTTGTCCAAGGATTGCCCCACAAATCGCGGGAGAAGTGTAGCGTTTTCCCGCATGCCGTACATCCAAGTATCCAGAATATGAAACGACTCGCTTGGAGCCCTTTGCTCCTGTTCATGGTGGCTACCTGGCCCGCCGCCGCGCAAAGCTGGGATACCAGCGGAAATGGACTGTTGAATGGCACGTACTACTTCCGCCAGGTCGTGTGGCTCGGTGGGTATAACTCGGCCAATGATCTTCAGGAAGCCATCGCGGTTTACGGCAACATCGTTTTCGGTGGTAATGGAACCTATACTCTCGCCGCAAAGGCCGCCGATGCAGCCGAAAACACGGTCACATCGATTGCTGGCAGCGGCACCTACGCCATCGCCGCCAGCGGCTACGGTTATATGTCCACACCGCTCCAGATCGTCAACTCCCAATTCGCGGGAGATGAGATCAATTTGCTGGTGTCGCCATCCAAAGTCGCGGTAGGGAGCACGACCGATAACAACACCGGTTATAACGACCTGTTTCTTGCAGCGCCGGCGCCCACATCGGCGCCTTCGTTGCAAGGCACATTTTCCGTTATCGGTGTAGGCATTCCCGCGCTGACCCTGGACTTGATCCACACGCGCGCTTACTCATTCACTATGACGGGCACCAGCAGCACAGTCACCACCACGGCCCTCACCGGGGCCTTCGGGTTAAACATCGCAGCGATGACGCAGCCCGCTTTCTCCGGCGTGAAGTACTCTGTCAGCGCCGGCGCTGCGGCTGTGACATTCGGTAACGAGCCGACGGCCGCTAATCTCGATAGCAACCTGATGTCCGGCACCAAATACTTCTATTTCTCGCCCGATGGTAATTTCTTTTTCGGCGGCGATCCCGAGGATACCGACTTCATCGTCGGCGTGCGCCAGGGCTCCAGCGGTTCCTTCGCTGCGCAAATTCCGTACTACACAGGCGGTTTCTTTCAGGACGATTCCCAGTTCGGCAGTTGCGGCTGTGCCTGGCTCAACAGCACCTACGGCGGATATGACGTCCTCACAGATGCGAACAACGGGGAGATTCTGGCGCATCAGCGGGATAACGCGGTGGGCCCACCACGCGGCAGCTTCCTCAACGATTACACTTACTCCGATCTGCTAAACGTGTCGGGCGGCACGTATACCGACTTCGCCAACCAGTACTTCTTCGGCCCGGGTGGCACTTTCGCGATCGGTTTTGCGAATGCGAGCTCCGGATTCCTCGGCATCGAGGTCCTGATGGAGGGGCCGTCCTACACGTCGGCTCCCACTTCCGCGCCCTATATCTATCCGACCGGCATCGTGAACGCAGCCTCTTCGGTCCCCTTCACCGCGCAGTTCGTGCCCGGAGAATTCATCTCGATTTTCGGGGCCAACCTGGCAACCACAACTGCGACAGACCCCACTCTGCCCGCCGGCCTGGGTGGCGTCGAAGTGCTGGTGAATGGATCTCCGGCGGCCGTCCGTTACGTCAGCCCCGGCCAGGTCAACGCAGTGATCCCGCTAGGTATCGACACGGGCGTCGCCTCGATTCAGGTGGTCAACAGCTTGGGAACATCGAACACGGTAAGTAACTACGTGGGGGAGACCCAACCCGGCATATTCAACAGTGCAACTTCCGCACCAGCCGTTTTCCACGGCAACAATGCGATCGTCAGCGCTTCGAACCCAGCCGTGGCCGGCGAGGAATTGGCGGTTTATCTGACGGGCCTTGGCACGCTCGACTCCTCGGGCAACGCCACCAACCTCCGCTACATGTCAGTCGATTTCTCCGGCGTGACCGGCGCCATTGACTACGCTGGCATCGAGCCGGGAACTCCACTCGCGGTCGGGGCCGGATACCAGATGAACGTGACCGTGCCGGGCGGAACGAGGTCCGGGCTGCTTTATCTGGATATCGGAGGACTGAACAGCT
>JBELAO010000019.1:0-80978 GCA_049508735.1 Bryobacteraceae bacterium
CTCCTCCGCCCATGGGAAATCCCTGCCTGAAAATGCGCCCCTGGCAGCCCAGTAGCTCCAGCACGTTGATCGCTCGGGCCTGCCGGCTTTCGGATACTTCGAGGCCCGCGAATATCCGAAACCGCTGCGCCGCGCCCGTTTCGGTTGAAGTGGCGGGCCAGCCAGACTAAGCTGGAGTACTTGGACATAATCGGCTCAAACTCCGAACGCATGGCTCGATGCGTTGCTTGGGGCCGCCGCGCGTGGCCGCGCCTTTGGCCACCCGTGTTAGCGGTGGCTGGCGTTGTCGCGGTTTTCTGGAAGCTCGTCCTCACCAAGCAGTACACCTTTCTGGGTAGTCCCGATCTGGCCAACCAGGTGATGCCGTGGCTGGGAGCGCAGGTGTTCGCCATTCGTCACTGGTCGATTTTGCTTTGGAGCCCTTACGAGTGGTTCGGCCAGTCGCTCATCGGCCAGGTGCAACCCGGAGTGACCAGCCCGTTCACTTTCCTGCTGGCGCTGGCGCCGCTGCACAACGGCCAGATCCAGGTCTTCTACGTCCAACTCTGGTTCGTCCTGATCCATTGTGCCGCCGCGGTATTCGCATATTGGTTCTTCGCCGATCTGGGTTGCGCCGCCGGGCCCGCGGTCCTGGGGGCCATTTTCTACGCCACTGGTGGCTTCTGTGGCAACACCGAATGGCCGCAGCAACTGGCGCCGGCCGTCTGGGCGCCGCTGGTGTTCCTGTTCCTGCTGCGGTCGCTGCGTGGCCGCGCGCCGCTCAGCAACGCTGCCTGGGCTGGCGCGGTGCTGGGCGTCTCCTGGCTCTGTGGCCATCACGCGCCATCGCTGGCGCTGACGTACGCCGTTGCCGGAGTTGGCGCAGCCGCCCTGTTCCGCCGCGGTGCGCGTGCCCAGGCCGCATTGCGGCTGGGGGTGGTATTCGGGGTGATGGCGCTGGTGGCCTCGGTGCAGGCGCTACCCGCTGCCGAGTATGGCAAGCTCGCCAAGCGCTGGACCGCGACCGGCGCGCTCACCTGGAAAGACAAGGTGGAATACCCCGAGCACGAAGACAGTGGCCTGCGGCCCACTGATCTGCTGCATCTGGTGATGCCCGGCGGCGGTGGCTTGCGCTCCGACCCGTTCACCGGCACGGTAGCCCTCAGCCTGGCTGGGCTCGCGGTCTGGAGCTCGTTCCGGCGCCGCGAGGTGCGGATGTTCCTGCTGCTGGCCATCGCCGCGCTGCTGTACACCTTGTCCAGGTTCGACCCGCTATACGGAATCCTCTACGCGCTCGGGCCGATGGTCGAAAAATCGCGCGCGCCGATCATCGGCCTTTCCATTTTTCATTTCGCAATAGCGTCGCTGGCGGCCCTTGGCGCCCACGCCCTGGTCTCGGGTGGCGCCGCCGGCTGCCGAGCGATTTCGAAACCGCTGCTGTGGTTCGGCGGCCTCACCTTCGGACTCTTCGCCCTGGTGACCTACCTCAAGCCAACCGTGGCCAGCGTGATTGTGGACGGCGATCCGCGGCCGGGCATGATCGGCCTGGTCGCGTTGCTCGCGGCGGCGCTCTATCACGCCTGGTTCCGCGGCTTGCTGCGCCGCCAGTGGCTGCTCGTGTTCGCCGCGCTGCTGCTCATCGTGGAACAAGGAAACGAGGTTGGCTGGGGTTGGGCGCACGTCCGCGACCTCAATCACACGGCACTCCTCAACGCCCTTTACGATACGCGCGATCTGGCGGTTTATCTGCGGTCGGTGCGCGGCGAGAAGCGCCTGGAGATCAACGACAAGGACGTGCACTTCAGTTTCGGCGACTGGTATCGCATTCCCGCCGGCCACGCCATGACCGCCAGCATGCTAACCGCCACCTCGGAGCTGGGCGGCTGGTGGGACGACCGCTTGCTGCGCATGTACGGCATGAACTACGCGGTCAGCCGCGATCCCACTCGCGGCGGCCAGAAAGAAGTGTTCGCCGGCAAGAGCGGCATCAAGATCTGGCGGACCGCGGATACCTTCCCGCGCGCCTGGACCGTGCATCAAACCATCCTCGTGCCCAACGATAGCGCGGGCGCCGATATGGTTCGCGACGCGGCGGTCGATCTCCGCCAAACGGCGGTGATGGTGAAAACGCAGCCTGCCCTCGGGCGCTGCGGCGGCGAAGATCGCGTGAACGGCTTCTTCGAGAACCCCTCCCAGGTGTGGATCAATGTCGAGATGGCCTGCCAGGGGCTGCTCATTGTCAGCGACAACTGGTACCCCGGCTGGCGCGCCGAAGTGGATGGCCGGCCAACCGAAATCTGGAAAGTCAATACGGTGATCCGCGGCGTGGTGGTGAATGCGGGCAGGCACTCGGTTGCGATGCGCTACCGCCCGCTTTCGGTTTACTTCGGATTCGCGTTCACGCTGATAGGGTTGGGCGCTGCCATTGTGCTGCACAGGCGCCCGGAAACCGATGGCGCGGACACGCTGGGCGGTGTATCGAAAGAAGACTGACCAAATCTTGCCGCACGCCGGCGCCGCGGCAAAATCTTGACTTCCTGGCCGCAGCTAACATATTGATTTCGCGCAACTTCGCGAGCGGCATCCAAGCTGCAATGCAGCCGGCATGAGCATCGGTTCGCTTTCCAACATCGCCAGCGGTTATCTCCAGTCGCTGGTTGGCAACCTTCTGGCCAATCAGTCCACCGGCAACACCACCAGTAGCAGCAGCGGCGCTTCGTCCGTCTCGCAGACGACCGACGTCAACCAGCTTTCGCCCTTTGCGGAACTGCTCAGCACTTTGCAGCAGCTCCAGCAATCGAACCCGACCCAGTACAGCCAGGTGACTCAACAAATCGCCACCAATCTCACCAACGCCGCGACTGCCGCGACGTCCAACGGAAACACCACGGCCGCCACCACGCTCACCCAACTGGCCAGCGATTTCACCAGCGCCTCGCAAAACAACACGCTTCCGAATATCCAGGATTTGGCGCAGGCGGTTCAATCGCACCATGGCCACCACGGTCACCACTCCCACGGCGGCTCCGGCGGCTCCGATCCCAGCGACCCGTCTTCTTCCAGTTCGGCCACCAGTTCAGCCAGCACCGCAGCCACCGACCTGATCAGCCAACTGATTGCCAGCTATCAGTCCAGCGCCGCGAATGTGAGCCAATCGACGGACCCGATGGCCATCATCACCAGCACCCTGGCCAGCGCCGGAATCGATCTATAATTCCGCGCCTGCCCCGTGGCGCGGGCCGTCAGGCCTGCAGAGCCGAGACTCGTCTCGGCTTTTCTTCCGCTAAGCCGCGCCAACGAACTTAGGCAACATGTCGCGGAGCCAACAGTGCCTTGGCCCGACGAGACTATCTGAGCAGTCTCCGTCCTAACTCCGCCGGCCCATCCGAAGATACCGCTGCTTGCCCCAAGGCAGCGGCACTGGTGCTTCCCACTCGAAGCCCATTGCATCAGGTGGGCTCTCGGTTCCACCTAAGAGATCGGCGGCGGGCGCCAAAACCCTCAGGCAGGGGATTAGATCGTGATAACTCACGGCGCGGGAGACGGCCAGATCGAACTCGTTGTTCTTTTCATTCGCCTGCCCGGCCACCTGCTCGGCACGCCGCGCCAGCACGCGCACGTTCGTGAGCTCGCGCGCCGCTTCCTTCAGGAACACCGCTTTGCGTTGGTGCGATTCAATCAGCGTCACTACGCAATCGGGGCGATAGACCGCAACGGGAAGACCCGGAAAACCCGCGCCCGAGCCCACATCGACAATGCGCAGCTTTCCGGCCGGCAATCGCGCCGCAAGGTATAGTGACTCGCCGTAATGGCGCTCGATGACCTCGGGCAGGTCCCGAATGGTGGTGAGATTGAGCGTGCGGTTCCAGCGAACCATCAGTTCGTAATGAGATTCCAGCGCCTCGGCCTGCGCGTCGGTCAGTTCCGCGATGCCGCGCAGTCGCTCGCGGAGTAAGTCACGAAACACGGCTGAGACCCAGGTAGACATCGAGGACCGCTATCGCAGCCGGCGTGACTCCCGGAATGCGAGCGGCCTGGCCGAGCGTTGCCGGACGCACGCGGTTGAGCTTGTCGCGAACCTCGCGCGACAAACCGGGAATGCCATCGAAGCCGAAGTCAGCCGGGATGGGGCGGCGTTCGGCGGCCTTCAGCCGTTCCATCTGGCGCTCCTGTTGACCGATGTAGCCGCTGTACTTGGTTTCGGTTTCGACGGTGGTCAGCATGGCAGGTATGGCGTCCTCTCCCAGCACCTCGCGAATCCAGCCTGCGATTTCCGCGATCCGCGCTTCAGGGCGCTTCAGCCACTGCCCGTTGCGATGGCCCTCCAGCGCTTTTTTCAGCAGCTCGTACTGGCGCTGCTTGCGTTCGAAAACCTCCCAGCGCGCATCCGTCACCAGGCCAGCGCGCCGTCCCATCGGGGTCAAACGAGCGTCGGCGTTATCGATGCGGAGGTGCAGGCGAAATTCCGCGCGCGAGGTGAACATGCGGTACGGCTCGTCGGCGCCTTTGGTGATGAGGTCGTCAATCAGTATTCCCGTGTAACCTTCCGAGCGCCCCACAATCACCGGTTCGCGCCCGCTCAGCTTCGCCGCTGCGTTCATACCGGCGATGATGCCCTGGCACGCCGCCTCTTCATAGCCCGACGTTCCGTTGATCTGGCCCGCCAGGTAAAGGCCGGCGATGGACTTCACTTCGAGCGTGTGCGCTAACTGGCGCGGGTCGATGGCGTCATATTCAATCGCGTAGCCGGGCCGGATCATTTCCGCCCGCTCCAAGCCCGGGACCGAAGCCACCATAGCGGCCTGCACATCGATCGGCATGCTGGTCGACATGCCATTGACGTACACCTCGTTGGTGTCGAGGCCCTCCGGTTCGAGAAAAATCTGATGCCGCGGCTTGTCGGGGAATTTGACGATCTTGTCTTCAATCGAAGGGCAATAGCGCGGACCGACTCCTTCGATCTGTCCGCTGTAGAGCGGCGAGCGCGGGATGGCCTCGCGGAGAATGCGGTGCGTCTCTTCGGTGGTGTACCCGATATGGCACTGAATTTGCGCGCGATCGATGCGCGCGGTCATAAACGAAAATGGCGTGGGTTCGGCATCGCCGGGCTGCGGCTCGAACTGCGACCAGTCGATGGTGCGGCCATCCAGGCGAGGCGGCGTGCCGGTCTTCAGGCGCGTCCAGTCGAGACCTAGCGTGCGCAACTGCTCGCCCAACAATTGCGACGGCGCTTCGCCGTTGCGTCCGCAACTGTAGCGGGCTTCGCCCACGTGCGCCAGGCCATTGAGAAAGGTCCCCGTAGTGACGATCACGGCGCCGCATTCGAGAGTGCGGCCATCGCGCAGAGTGACGCCGGTGGCGCGGCCCGCCTCGATGTTGAGCGCGGCCACCTCGGCTTGCTTGATGCGGAGATTCGGCTCCTGCTCGAGTACCTCGCGCATGCGCGCCCGATACAGCTTCTTATCCATTTGCGCGCGTGGCGACCACACGGCGGGCCCGCGGCTGGTATTGAGCAGCCGGAACTGGATGCCCACTGCGTCGGCCACTTCCCCCATAACGCCGCCCAGTGCGTCCACCTCACGCACCAGGTGACCCTTGGCAATTCCGCCAATGGCTGGGTTGCAGGACATCTGCGCGATCAGGTCCAGGTTCATGGTGACCATGGCCGTCTTCAGACCCATTCGTGCGGCGGCGCGCGCGGCCTCACACCCGGCGTGACCCGCGCCGATCACCACCACGTCGTAGCGTTCGCGCATTGATACCATTCTAATGGTGCAACCAAGATGAGAGTTCTCGTGATCGGGAGTGGAGGCAGAGAGCATGCGCTGGCGTGGAAGCTGGCGCAATCGCCGGGAACCGACGTGTTCGCGGCGCCGGGCAACCCGGGGATGGCGGCCGTTGCCACGTGTCTGCCCGTGAAAGGCGCCGGCGTAGCCCAGTTGCTGGCGGCGGCGGAATCGATTGACGCGGATTTAACCGTGGTCGGGCCGGAGGTTCCGCTGGTGGCCGGAGTGGTGGACGTGTTCCGCGCCGCCGGCCGGCGGATTGTCGGGCCCAACCGCGAAGCGGCGCAACTGGAAGGCAGTAAGGTCTTCTCCAAGAACTTTCTGGTGGAACGAAATATTCCAACCGCGGCCTTCGTGACCGTCGAAAACGAAGCGGATGCGCGCAAGGCGCTCGATCGTTTCGGGTTTCCGGTGGTGTTGAAGGCCGATGGCCTGGCGGCGGGCAAAGGCGTCGTAGTGGCCCAGGATCGCGCGCAGGCCGAAGAGGCGCTCGCCACGTTGCATGGCCGGCTGGTGATCGAAGAATTCCTGCGCGGCGAGGAAGTCAGTTTCATTGCCCTCTGCGACGGCCGCGACGTGGTGCCGCTAGCCGCTACACAGGATCACAAAGCCGTGTACGATGGCGACCGCGGACCGAACACGGGTGGCATGGGCGCCTACTGCGATGCCGCGATTCTGACCGACCGCCAGGCGGAGGACATTCTCAACCAGGTGATCTATCCGACCGTGGCAGCCACCTGCTTCACCGGGTTTCTTTATGCCGGAATGATGATGACCGCCGACGGGCCGAAGGTGCTCGAATTCAACGTGCGGTTGGGCGATCCGGAGACGCAGCCACTGATGCACCGCATGAGTTGCGATTTCGTCCCCGCGCTGATGGCCGCGGCGGAAGGCCGCTTGGCGGGCACGCATCTCGAATGGCGCGCGGGTCCGAGCGTCTGCGTGGTGATGGCGTCGGCCGGCTACCCGGGCGCCTACGAGAGCGGGAAGGCAATCGGCGGAATTGCGGACGCAGAGGCGCGCGGCGCCGTCGTCTTCCAGGCCGGAACGCGTTTGGGTGAGCATGGCCTCGAGACCGCCGGCGGCCGTGTGTTGGGTGTTACCGCCAGCGGAGACGACCTTGCCGCGGCCATCGGCCGGGCGTATCAGGGAGTCGAAGCGATCCACTTTGACGGCGCGCACTTCCGCCGCGACATCGGCCGCAAGGGCCTCGCCAGGTACAGGAAAGAAAACGCGGGGTAGCTCAGGCGGAGAGAAAGGTCGCCTGCGCGTTTTCGGGACGGCTCTCCAGTCTCTTCATTGCACCTGGTACGCCACGTTCACATCCGCCGTTTTCGGCGGGAAGCAGGTATTCGAATTGCACGCCTGATATCGCAGCTTGCCGGTGGCCACCCCGGGACCGGGCGGCGCGTTGGCGGCGACCTTGAAACTCGCCGTCAAAGAAAACGCACCCGAGAAGACAGACAGCGGCTTTTCCGCGAATTCGTATTTCTCCGCCTTGGCCGGCGGGTATGCGACCTCGCCGCCTACGAGCGCGCCCAGCGAAGTCCAGGTCAGCTTCAACGGGATCAGATAGTCGTCGGTGGGGTGGTTGCTGTTGACGTGAAAGCCGGCATCCACCATGACCGGGATGGTGGCCTCGATGGCGGCGCCGCGCGCCGCCGCCAGTTTGGCTGGTTCGCCCACTTTCAAATGGCCGCTACTTTGCGCCGCCAGAGACCATAGGCTCACCAGCGCCAGCGGAAGCCACCGGCGCGGGCGCCTGCAAAAGCTGTTCGACACCATCTTCAATTTCCTTCCTGCTGGCCAGTCCCACGTGAACCGCGGCGATCCTGCCAGTTTTATCGATCAGGAACGTGGTGGGCAGTGCGTCCACGCCGCCGTACATCTGGGCGGTCAGATCGTCGCCGACCATCACGCGGTAATTGACCCCCAGCTCGGCCAGAAACGGTTTCACCACTTCCCAACCCTCGTCGTCCATGGCCACGCCCAACACTTCAAATCCGCGGTCTTTGTTTTTCCGCTGGAGATCCATGAACCAGGGAATCTCGATGCGGCAGGGACCGCACCAGGTGGCCCAGAAATCGAGAATCACCACTTTTCCGCGGTAGTCGGAAAGATGGACTAGCTTGCCGTCGGCGTCCTTGAGCTTAAAATCGGGCGCGGCCTTGCGGTCCTTCTCGGCCTGGAGCGTGGCGGCCTTCACCTCGACGGTGCCGCCGCAGCCCGCGGCGAGCAGTCCCAGCGCCAGGGCCGTACTCAAGATGGCGGAAAAACGGAAGGCGGACACGTGGTTTCCTAAGTTGAATTGGCAGGTCGGGGACCCGCCCCACTTCACTTTCGATTATATCGACAATCGTTTGCCGGCAATGTTTTCCGCGAACCAGGCCCCGCGGCGGCGGCGGAAACGGAGCGCGAGAGTGAACTCGGCGTGGTTCGCCGCGCCCCCATACAGCCACGCGGCGGTATCGCAGAAACTCTCGCAACAGTATTCGCGCCAGTGCCTCGAGCGAAGGCGCACTTCCCGCGCCGTGAGCGCCCGCTTGCGCCATTCGGCCGACCATCCCAATTCGCCGCGCGCGCCAGCGCCGCGCTCGGCGGCCAGCAGCGCTTCGAAATCGCGGCGCAGCGGATTGCCGGCCCGCAGCCACACGAAGTGAAACCACTCGTGCACGAAGATGCGCGCAAACTCGGCGCGCGTGCAGGCGATCTGGATGCGCCGCTGCCGCAGAAACGATCCGGCATCCACTGCGCCGTGCCGATCGCGCAAACCGGCAACGCGCTCAATCCAAACCGGGGCGCCCGTTGTGGGTGGCAATCGGCCGAGCAGCGCTTCCACGCGGCGCGCCAGCCAGCGGTCATCCGGCGGCGCCATCACCCGCGCCGTAACTGGAGTCGAGTGTTTCAAGGTTGTAACACTATTTTGATTGAAGCGCGCCCGCCGCCATAGTACACTGCCCACCATGGAAGAACTGCAGATCGAGATCGTTGCCACCGGCGTGCGGCTGCTGCGCCTGACGGGTCCCTTCACACTCTCCACCATGTTCGATTTCCAGAACATTGTACGCGAAGGGTCGGCCCCCGTCACGATTATCGATCTGAGCGGTGTGCCATACATGGATTCGGCGGCGCTCGGTGCACTGCTGGGCTTCCATGTCTCCTGCCAGAGGGAGGGCCACCGGTACGCGCTGGTGGGCGTTTCTAACCGCATCCGGACGCTGTTCCAGGTAGCCGGGGTAGACGGTTTTCTGGTGCGCTACGAGACCGCCGGGCAAGCCGAGGCGCAACTCGCGGCCGGAGCCGCCGGGGCCTAGGCGGCAGGAATTTCACGAAGACCCGCGAACGGCCAGCGCGAGCCGCTTTTCCAGTTCGTCGAGGCCGGCCAGGAACCAAATCGCGTCGCCCCGATTGGCCTCATCGATGAAGTCCCGCAAAGTTTCGCTCTTGAAGGCCAGCTCCGAGAAATCGCCGATGATAGCGAGCCTCACACGGTAGGTCACGAACTTCTGCACCATATCGCCGGCGATCCCCGTCCTCAGCTTGAAGGAGCCCGGGTCAAGCCTGGCGGCCGGGATCACTACCAGCGTGGCTCCATTCGCCCTTGCCTCTCCAATTACGTCGACAGCGTGCTGGGAATTGCTCAGCGCCGGGCCTTCCGCCGCACATTCGAAAATGCGCACGGCATCGAGATCGTAGGTTTTCGCGGACATAGAACCAGCCTACCGCGCGGTTCGAACCTTGCGGCACCTTGACGGGGCCGAAAAACCGCCTCGAGGGTCCGGCAAATCACCAGCGACAAGATCGCCGGCGTTACCCGCTGTATGATGGCCTTAATGACCGAAACACGCAGTTTCTCGCGCGCCGTGCTGGGCAGGACGGGGCGCCAAGTTTCGCGGCTGTCAGTGTCCGCCAGTTACGGCGTGCCGGGCGAAGCCGTCGAGCGCGCCTTCGAGCAGGGCGTCAATTATCTCTATTGGGGCAGCATGCGGCGCGAATCGTTCGGCGCCGCGCTGCGCCGCCTGGCGCCGCGCCGCGAGCAATTCCTACTGGCGATCCAATCCTACACGCGGGCCGCGTGGCTGATGGGCTGGAGCCTGGAGCGCGCGCTGCGCGCCTTGCACTTCGATTACACCGATGTGCTGCTGCTTGGCATGTGGAACCGGCCGGTGGCGCCGCGGATTCTCGAAGCGGCCCAGCGCCTCCAGGCGCGCGGCCTGGTGCGATACCTGGCTGTCTCCACGCACACCCGCTCGCTGGTGCCCGCAATCGCGGCCGCGCGCGACTTCGACATCGTCCACTTCCGCTATAACGCCGCGCATCCCGGCGCCGAAACCGACATCTTCCCCCACCTGCCGGATGCCGGCCGGCCGGGCCTGGTGGCATTCACCGCCACAAGCTGGGCGCAGTTGCTCGGCAAGGCGGCACTGCAAGGCATAGCCGGTTCGCACTCGCTGCCCAAGGGCGAGCGCATCCCCACCGCGGCCGATTGCTATCGCTACGTGCTGACCCGGCCCGAAGTGGATGTGTGCATGACGGGTCCCAAGGACGCGGCGCAGATGGAGCACGCGCTCGAAGCGCTGCGGCTGGGCCCGATGAGCGAAGACGAGCTAGCGTGGATGCGCCGCGTCGGCCGCGCCGTCTCGGGCAAGTAGGCCCGCGCCATCCGCACGCCGGCGCTTCCCTGGGTGGCTCACTTCCTCCGGTTCAATCGCTTGACGTCACTTTGGTCGCGGAGCCGGCCGGCCGCAAGCTTGGCCTGAAGCACGTCCTGCCGGCAGAGCACCGGGGCGGTCTCTCCACCGAAATCAACCAGAATCTTGCGGTCCCAGGCGGGACCGAAGTCAAGCCCCGCTACGGAGGTCATAATGTCGATGCGAACCGGTTCTACCCCAATCTGAAAGAACACCTCCGGCTCCGTGAAGTCAGCCGCAACCACGTCCTTGGTGGGTGCGCCGAACCGGGCCAGCGCGGCCAGTAGGCCCTGTGCATTCGACTCTATCGGCTCGATCCAGAGATCCAGATCCTTCGTATAGCGCGGCTCAGTGTGAACCATCACCGCGTAGCCGCCGACGATCAGGTACCGGACGCCGGCCGCGTTCAAATCTCGTAATAGATCTTTGAAGTCGGAGTTGATCTTCATGGATGCCCTTCGCCGCAGCCGCGGTGACGACAAGATCCCAGGCCGCCTCGAAGATCCGCGTGGGACCGAGGGCTTGCCAGAAAGCGATATCGAATTCGCGCCCCGGCGCCCGGCCACGCGTCAGCCGCGTCATGATCACTCGGTCAGCCATCCACACCATTATCCGCCCAAATGCGGTTCTGTCGGACCGCAACCGCGCCCGACCTTGCCAGGCTCCCGCGGATTACGCATTTTTCATCGAATGCGCCTCGTCACACCCGTAACCTTGTTGCGTTTGCGCTAATCTATCAAATCGGAAGGCTTCGCAGGCGTCCATGCGATGCTGCGCAGCCGGGAGGTGCCCATGTCGATGAAACCGATTGCCGTCTTTCTTCTCCTGTTTGGCCTGCTGGTAACGCTCGCGGCCCAGGAGCCGGTGGCGCCGCCGCCGGACCAGACTCTGACGGCCGATCAATTGCAGAATCTGGTGGCGCCCATCGCACTGTACCCGGATCCCCTGCTCGGCCAGATCCTGGCCGCCTCCACCTATCCGCTTGAAGTGGTCGAAGCCTGGCAGTGGCTGCAAAAGAACCCCGGCCTCACCGGCGCCGTGCTGACATCCGCCGTGCAGCAGGAGAACTGGGACGCCAGCGTGCAAGCGCTGGTGGTATTTCCCGACGTATTGAAGCAGCTCAACGCGGATGTCAACTGGACCACCAATCTGGGCAACGCTTTTCTGGCGCAACAGCAGGACGTGATGGACGCGGTGCAGGCCCTGCGGCAGAAGGCGCAGCAGGCCGGCAAGCTGGCTTCCACGCCGCAGCAGCAGGTGTCCGACGATCAGGGCGCGATCGATATCGCCCCGGCCGATCCGAACGTGATGTACGTGCCGCAATACAACCCGGTCTGGATCTGGGGTCCCGCGCTCTACTACCCTTATCCGGGCTGGTATTGGCCGCCGGATTCCATCATGGTGGGCGGGTTATATTTCGGATTCTACCCGCCGGTTTCGATGGGCTATTTCTTCGGCTATGGCTGGAACGGTTGGGGCGGCTGGGGCTGGCGTCCCGCCTGGGGAACCCACACCATCATCGTGAATAACGCGTTTGTTCATCGCTACAGTTTCAACGAAGCCGCCGGCATGGGCCTGCATGGCACCAGCGCTTGGACGCATGACCCGGCGCACCGGATGGGCGTCCCTTATGCCAATCCGGCGCTGCGCACCCAGTACCGGGCCAGCGTGAGGAGCAACCTCGCCGCGCCCGCCGGGCGCATGGCTCAGGGCGAGGCCACCGAGCGGATGGGCGACCGCGCCGTGCCGCAGAACGCTCCCGCCGCCAACCGCAGCGCCTTCAGCGGCTATGAGAGCGGCGGAGCCGCGCAGCAGCACAGCGACCACGGCTATTCCAGCCTTGGCCCGGCGCGCAGCCAGCCAGCGCCGCGGGCCGCGCCGGAGCGTCAGCCCGCCAGATCGTCCGCGCCGGCTTCGGATAAGCGCCGTTAGGAGGCTCAACCACCATGCGAACAATCCCGTTTGCCACCATCGTCCTGGCCGCCGCTTGCGTTTCGATTCAGGCGGCTCCGCCAGCCGGGCAGCGCAGCTTCGCCACCCCGCAGGAGGCCGCGCACGCCTTGGCCGACGCCGCCGAAGCGAATGACACCGCCGCGCTACTCAAGATACTCGGACCTGAAGGCAAGGATATTGTCTCCTCCGGCGATGCCAATGACGACAAGGCCGGGCGCGCCCAGTTTGCCCGCCTGGCAGCCGAGAAACTGCAAATCCGGCAGGATCAGGCCGACCGCAACACCATCCTCGCCGGCAGCCAGGAGTGGCCTTTCCCCGTGCCGCTGGTCCGCGGCAAAGACGGTACGTGGCGCTTCGATTCCGCGGCCGGCCGCGTGGAAGTGCTGGCGCGCCGCATCGGGCGCCATGAGCTGAACGCCATCGAGGTCTGCCGCGGCTACGTGGAAGCGCAGATGGAATACGCAACCCATCACCACGAAGGCAACGGCGCGATGCAATATGCGCAGACCATCGTCAGTTCGCCGGGCAAACAGGACGGATTGTACGGGGAAGGGGACCGCGAGAGCCTGGTTCCCAAGTCCTTTGCTGGCGCGGCCGCCGCTATGTTCGCCGAAAGCAGGAAGCCGGTTCCCTATCATGGTTATTACTTCCGCATCCTGAAGGCGCAGGGGCCGGACGCAGAAGGCGGTGCGGTGGATTACGTCGTCAAAGGGCAGATGATCGGAGGCTTCGCGCTGGTGGCCTTCCCGGCCGAGTACGGCGTCTCCGGCATCCAGACCTTCATCGTCAACCAGCGCGGCATCGTTTACAGCAAGGATCTGGGGCCGACGACCATGACCCTGGCGCGCCGGATGACCGTCTTCAATCCCGACAAGACCTGGAAGCCCGCCCACCTCGAATAGGTGGGGCGCCTTCAGGTTGCCCGGTATTTGGGATGAAAAAGTCCTAAAAGGCGATTTCGGGCCGCGTGAGAACCACCGATAAGCCAATTCTTTTCAATCGGTATTACTCTCCGTTTCTCCGCGGCCTGTCGCGCTTTGGCGGTTTTTCCGCAAGCCGAAGCGTGCCCTGCCCAGCCCCATAAGAAAAACCGATTCCCGGAATAGAAACTTCTGCTTTGGTGAATATCGCGACCCTAAGGGAGAATCAATGAAGTGCCGTGTGTGCACTTTGCTCCCAGATGAGACGACTAACCCCGTTGTTCCTATTTGCTTCCGTCTTCGCGCCTGGTTTGCTGGCGCAAGGCGCTTCGGACCTGAACGCCCGAATTTCCGCTGTTGAAAACGCCGCCCAATCCGCCCAAAGCGCCGGCGATAACGCCTGGATGCTGGTGAGCGCGGCATTGGTGCTGCTGATGACCGGTCCGGGCCTGGCCTTGTTTTACGGCGGCCTGGTGCGCCGGAAGAACGTGCTCGGCACGATGATGCAGAGCTTTGTCCTGATGTGCGTAGTGACCGTCATCTGGGCCGTGGTTGGTTACAGCCTGGCCTTCGGTGGCAGCGGGCCCTTTATCGGGGACCTGAAATTCGCGTTCCTGCGCCACGTCGGCGCCGCGCCCAATCCGGATTATGCGGGCACTATCCCGCAGCAGACCTTCATGATCTACCAGTTGATGTTCGCCATCATCACCCCGGCGCTGATCTCGGGAGCGTTCGCCGAGCGCATGAAGTTCAGCGCCATGCTGCTGTTCACTACGCTCTGGTCGCTGTTCGTCTACTTCCCCATGGCGCATATGGTTTGGGGCAAGGGCGGCTTGCTCAACGCCTTCCTTGGCGGCAAGTTCCCGTGTTTCGATTTTGCCGGCGGCACGGTGGTGCACATCACCTCCGGCGTTTCCGCGCTGGTGTGCGCGCTGTACCTCGGCAAGCGCCTCGAGTTTCCCAGTCCCGAGATGAAGCCGCACAGCATGGTATTGAGCTTCATCGGCGCCTGCCTGCTCTGGGTGGGCTGGTTCGGATTCAATGCCGGCAGCGCGCTGGCTGCCTCCAGCCTGGCCACCAGTGCGTTCGTGGCCACTCATTTCGGCGCCGCGGCCGCCGCGCTTTCCTGGATGCTCGCGGAGTGGGTCTACTCCGGCAAGCCGAGCCTGCTCGGCGGCATCTCGGGCGCCGTGGCCGGGCTCGTCGCCATCACGCCCGCTTCCGGTTTCGTCCAGCCGTTTTCCGCGCTGGCCATCGGTTTCGCGGCCGGCATAGTCTGCTATTTCATGGTGGTCAAGGTTAAGAACATGTTCGGCTACGACGATGCGCTGGATGCCTTCGGTGTGCACGGCATGGGTGGCACGCTGGGCGCCATTCTCACCGGAGTTTTCGCCACCAGCGCCATCAATAGCGGTCTCAAGGATTCCGGCGGCCACGTTCTACCGCTCGGATTAGTCGATGGCAAGGCCTCGCAGGTGCTCAACCAAATGCTAGGATGCGGTATAGCGTGGGCCATCGCCATCGTAGGTTCGCTCGTGATTCTGAAAATCTGCGACGTTCTGATCGGCTTGCGTGTATCGCCGGAGCAGGAGAGGCAAGGTTTGGATCTTTCCCAACACGGTGAAGAAGGGTATATCTTCGAATCGTAAAGTCCCGGGAGACTCATTCCATGAAGAAGATCGAAGCGATTATCCAGCCGTTCAAACTCGATGAAGTCAAAGAAGCGATGAAAGCCATCGGTATCGATGGCATGACCATTACCGACGTCCGCGGCCATGGCCGCCAGAAGGGCCACCGCGAAGTCTACCGGGGCCAGGAATACAACGTCGACCTCCTGCCTAAAGTGAAACTGGAGCTGGTGGTGCCGGAGGGACGTTTTGAGGAAGTGCTCAAGACACTGACCGCTGCCGCGCGCAGCGGCAAGATCGGCGACGGCAAGATCTTCGTCTTCGATGTCGCCGAAGCCATACGGATACGCAACGACGATCGTGGGGAAACCGCTCTCTAACATCGCAGTCGGACCCGCGCCGCCCGAGCTTCTCGACACCGGCGACGCGGGTACCGCCTTGGCAGAACGCTCGGCGCACGTCGACCGCACGGTTTCGGCCGCCGCAGCCGAGATCCTGTTTCCCGCCTTTCCCACTGGCGGCCCGGCCCTGGTCTCGGTCGGCGGTTACGGCCGCCGCCAGATGTTTCCCTATTCCGACGTGGATCTGCTGCTGCTGTTCCGCACCACTCAGCAGGCCGTCGATCGCAAGGACGTCATCTCCGCCTTCCTTCAGCAACTCTGGGACTCCGGCCTGCGTATGAGCCACTCCGTGCGCACCCCCGAGGAGTGCGCCGAGGTCTACGACCAGAACACCGAGCTCAATATCTCACTGCTCGACCAGCGTTACCTGGCCGGCGACCGCGCGCTCTACGCGGCTCTGGCCGCTAAGTTGCCCCGCTTCGTTCTCGCCAATCGCGACGCGCTGGCGCGCAACCTGGCGCGCCTCACCCGCGAACGCCACGCCAAGTACGGCGACACAATCTATCACCTCGAGCCGAACGTCAAGGAGACTCCCGGCGGCCTGCGCGATTTTCAGCTTGTGTGCTGGCTGGAGCAACTGCGCAACACCGAAAGCCAGCGGCTCGGCCTGGCCGCGCCTCCCGCCGAATTGGAGCAGGCTTTTCGCCACCTGGCGCGCTTGCGCACGTATCTGCACACCGCCAGCGGCCGCGATAACAACACGCTCGGCTTCGAGGCGCAGGACCTGATCGCCGAGCAGGCCGGCGCCCCCGATACGGCTGCCTGGATGCGCGAATACTTCCGCCACGCCCGCGCCGTCCACCGCGCCGCCATTCGACAGCTCGAAATCGCCGAGGCGCAAAACAGCGGACTCTTCGCCTCCTTCCGCGACTGGCGGTCGCGCCTCGGCAACGCGGAATTCAGCGTCCACCACGAACGCGTCCATGTGCGCGAGGCGCAATCGCTCGATACCGATCCGGACGTCGTGCTTCGCCTTTTCGAGTTCGTCGCCCGCCACGGCATGCGGCCTTCCGCCGAAGCCGAGCAGCAGATTGCCGCGCGCCTGCCGCGCCTGCGCGAACACTTCGCGCGGCGGCCGGTCTGGCGTGCCCTGGAGCCCATGTTCTCGCTCCAGCACGCCCCGCTCGCGGTTCGCTCGATGCACGAAATCGGCGTTCTCACCGCCTTGTTTCCCGAACTGGTGGCCACCGAGTGCCTGGTGATTCGCGATTTCTATCACCGTTACACCGTGGATGAGCACACCCTGGTCGCCATGCAGAACGTCTGGAACGTCCAGGGACCGTACAAGGACCTCCGTTCGGAAGTGAAGCGACCGGCCCTGCTGCTGTTCGCGCTGCTATTCCACGACGCGGGCAAAGGCTCGCCCAACGAAGGCCACGTGGATGCGTCATTGCGCCTGGTGCGCGCGGCTTCCCACCGTATCGGCATGCCCGACCAGGACCGCGAGACGGTGCTGTTTCTGATTGAACGGCACCTGGAGCTTTCCGCCACCATGCACTCGCGCGACGTTTTCGACCCCGCCACCGTCGCCGCCGTCACCGGCATGGTCGAGACCGTCGAACGCCTCAAGCTGCTTACCCTGCTCACCTATGGCGACATCAGCGCGGTCAATCCCACCGCCATGACGCCGTGGCGTTCCGACCATTTGTGGCAATTATATATGGAGGTCTATAACGACCTGACGCGTGCCCTGCAGACCGACCGCATCGAGCCCGAGCCCACCGGCTCGCCCCAGCGTATCGCGTTTCTCGCCGGATTTCCCAGACGCTATCTACGCACCCACACCGAAGCGGAGATCGACGAGCACATGGCGCTCAAAGCCCGCAGCCGCCCCACCGGCATCGCCGTCGATATTCGCAAGCTCGATTCGGCCTGGCAGTTGACGCTGATCGCCGCCGACCGCGCCGGACTGTTCGCCGGCGTGGCGGGAACGCTGTCCAGTTTCGGTATGAACATCGTGCGCGCCGAGGCTTTCTCCAACCGCCGCGGCGACATTCTCGATACCTTCGCGTTCGAAGATCCGCTCCACACGCTGGATCTGAACGCGAGCGAAGTGGAGCGGCTCGCCTCCGTGGTGGAGCGCGTGCTGGCCGGGAAAGTGGACATCCGCCAGTTGCTGCGCAACCGGCCCAAGTCATCGCCGCCCACTCGCAAGGCCGCCATCCAGGGCCGCGTTTCGTTCAACTCCGAAGCCAGCCAGACCGCCACGCTGGTCGAGATCGTGGCCCAGGACCGCCCCGGCCTGCTCTATGACCTGGCATCCGCGCTCTCCGCCATCGGCGCCAATATCGAGGTGGTTCTCATCGACACCGAAGCGCACAAAGCCATCGACGTCTTCTACGTCACTTCGCAAGGCGGCAAACTCACCGAATCCCAACAGGCCGCCCTGGGCGAAACCCTCCGCCGCGCCTGTACCCCCGCCTAAAGTGAGGCAGGTCCCCGACCTGCCAACGGCACGAGTATTTTCACGAGTATTTTCGGCAAGAATCTTACCGTTTTTTTTCGAAAACAAAGGAATTAGCCTCTGGTTTTGGTAAGATTCTTTCCAAAACCGGCGCTGACAGGTCGGGGAATTGCCCCACATCTACTCGATCCAGCCGCCGCCCAGCACCAGATCGCCGTCGTAGAACACGGCACCCTGGCCGGGAGTGACGGCGCGCTGCGGCTCATCGAACACCACCGCGACGCGTCCCGGCTCGGCCGTGGGATGGAGCGTAGCCGGCGAGGCCTGGTGCTTGTTGCGGATCTTGACCGACGCACCCACCGGCGCATCGGGCGCCGCGATGGAAACCCAATTCACCTCGCGCGCGAAGAACTTCCCGCACAACAACTCCTCATTGCCGCCGACCGTAACGCGCTGGGTTGCCGGGTCGGTGCGAATCACATAGAGCGGCTCGCCGGTGGCGATTCCGAGGCCGCGGCGCTGGCCCACCGTGAAATGGTGCACGCCCCGGTGCTCGCCCAGTTCGCGGCCCTCCCCCGTAACGATCCGGCCCCGCGTACGCGGTTCCTCGATGCCGGTCTCCTTCATGTACTCGCTCAGGAATGCCGCGTAATCGCCGTTGGGAACGAAACAGATTTCCTGGCTGTCGCCCTTTTCGGCCACCGCCAGGTTGAAACCGCGCGCCATCTCGCGCACCGCGGGCTTGGCCATTTCGCCCAGCGGAAACAGCGTGCGCGCAAGCTGCGGCTGGGTAAGCCCGAACAGGAAATAGGTTTGATCCTTGGCGGGATCCACGGCGCGCAGCAACTGGTAGCGGCCACTCGAGGCGTCGAAACGGACGCGCGCATAATGCCCGGTGGCCACCTGCCAGGCCCCCACCGCATCGGCCATTTCGAGAAAACGGTCGAACTTGATGTAGTTGTTGCACAGCGTGCAGGGAATCGGCGTACGGCCGGCCAGATAGTCGGCCACGAACGGCTTCACCACGCGCTCCTCGAACTCCTGCTCGAAATTGACCACGTAGTAGGGGATGCCGATCTGCTCCGCCACGCGGCGCGCATCGTAGACATCCTCGATCGAGCAGCAACGGCCGGTGGCGCCATCGGTAGCCAGCGCGGGCAACCGCCGCTGGTTCCAAAGCTGCATCGTCAATCCGACCACGCTCTTCCCCTGGCGGACCAGCAGCGCGGCCACCGTCGAGCTATCCACGCCGCCCGACATCGCCACCGCAATCGGCGAGTCGCTACTGGGTTCAAGCTGAGGCATGGACGGAAATACGGCGCAGGTGCGCCACCGAGGCTTCCAGCGCCTCCGCCAGGCCATCCACCTCAACGGCGGTGTTGGCGCGGCCCAGCGAAAAACGCATGCTGGCCCGGGCGCGCTCCGCGCTGAGGCCAATGGCGGTGAGCACATGCGAGGGCGCGATAGCGCCGCTCGAGCACGCCGCGCCGGTGGAAACGGCGAAGCCGCGCAGGTCGAGCGCGATCACCAGCGCTTCCCCATCCACGCCGTCGAAACAGAGGTTGCTCGTGTTGGGCGTGCGGCTCCAACGCGCGCCGTTGATGCCGGTGCCGGAGATACGGCCGAGCACGGTATTTTCGAAGCGGTCGCGCAGTCCGGCGAGGCGCTCGGATTCGGCCGCCAGGTTGCGGCTTGCCAGTTCGGCCGCGGCGCCGAATGCCACCGCTCCCGGCACGTTTTCCGTGCCCGGGCGCCGTTCCCGCTCCTGGTGCCCGCCGAACGCGAGCGGCGCCAGGCGCGTCCCCTTGCGCACGTACAGCGCGCCCACGCCCTTGGGCGCGTATAGTTTGTGACCGCTCATGCTGTATAGATCGGCGCCCAAGGCGGTAACGTCCACCGGAATCTTGCCCAGCGCCTGCACGCCGTCCACGTGCAGCGGAACCGCGGCCTCGCGGGCGATGCGGCCGATTTCCACGATCGGCTGGATGGTGCCCAGCTCGTTGTTCGCGTGCATCACCGAAATCAGCACGGTCGCCGGGCGCAGCGCGGCGCGCACATCGTCCGGGTTCACCACGCCGGCCGATCCCACTCTCACCCGGGTCACCGCGACGCCTTCCCGCTCCAACTGCGCGCACGCACTCAGCACCGCCGGATGCTCGATGGCGCTGGTAATGACGTGCCTGGCGGTGCCGGCCGCTGCGCGCGCCGCGCCCAGCACCGCCATATTATCGGCTTCCGTTCCGCCGCTCGTGAAGACAACTTCGCTCGCGTCGGCGTGGATCAGCGCCGCCGCCTGGCGCCGCGCCGCCTCCAGCCGCCGCTTCGCCGCCTGCCCGAAATGGTGGATGCTCGACGCGTTACCATACGCTTGATCGAGACACGAGATCAGCGTCTCCAGAACTTCGGGCGCGACGGGAGTGGTGGCGTTGTGATCGAAATACGAATGCTGCACTTGGTCCCATTTTAGCAATGCGGAAACCGATTGTTACCCTCACCACGGATTTCGGCCTCCAGGATCACTACGTGGGCGCCATGAAGGGCGTCATCCTGGGCATCTGTCCGCAGGCGCAAATCGTCGATATCAGTCACGAAGTGAAACCCTTTCGGATCTCCGAGGGCGCCTACCTGCTGGCCCAGGCGTGCGCCTGTTTCCCTTCTAAGACCGTGCATGTAGCGGTGGTGGATCCGGGTGTGGGCACGGCGCGGCGGCCGATTCTGGTGGAAGCCGCCGGACAGTATTTCGTGGCGCCGGACAACGGTGTGCTGGCCATGATCTACCCGGCACAGCCGCACAAGGTGCGGGCCATTTCGAACCAGCGCTATTTCCGCCAGCCCGTCAGCCGCACCTTTCACGGCCGCGATATCTTCGCCCCGGTGGCGGCGCACCTGGCGGCGGGCCTCGCCGCGCCGCGTCTCGGCAAGCGGATCGACGATTACCTGCGGCCCGGCTTTCTGAAGCCGCAGCGCACCGGCAAGCGGACCTGGACCGGCGAGATTCTGCACATCGACCGCTTCGGCAACCTCGTCACCAATTTCCACACGAGCGATTTTCCGGATTTGGAGACGTGTAACGTCAGCCTGTCGATTGGCCCGCGGCAAGTGAGCGTGGTGGCGCGCAACTATGCCGAGTGCGGGGCGGGCGAGCTATTTCTGATCGTGGGCAGCTCCGGATACGTGGAGGTTTCCTTGAATCAGGCCTCCGCCGCCCGCGCGATTGGCTGCGAAACCGGCGCGCCCGCCGAGTTGATGGTGTGGTAGTGCCGCGGAACCGAGCCGCTCCATCGGAGCCGCGACCAAAGGGAGCGGTGATGCTTCAGCGATCACGCCCCGGCATCGTCCATCACATTCGGCCCGGCCGCTCCCTCTGGTCGCGGCTCCGATTGCTCGTTGAACAGGGGATAATAGTAATTTATGCGCGGTCAATTTATAACATTTCTTACCTGCTGCATACTAATTGGCATGGCTTCGCCCGCCGTGGCGCAGCCAAACCGCATCACGGCGCCAATCGATAGCAGCCGCACCGTGCCACTGAGCGGCCGCGCGCTCCGGCTGACTAACTCGGGCAACGACGTGGGCCCGGTGGAGAGCGATTTTCCGCTCACCGGCATCACCCTGCCGCTGGCGCGCTCGGCGGCGCAGCAGGCGGACCTGGATCAACTCCTGCTGGCGCAGCAGAACCCTCGATCGCCGCGCTTTCACCAATGGCTGACCCCGGAGCAGTTTGCCGATCGCTTCGGCGCGAGCCGGACCGACGTAGCGCAGATCCAGAGATGGTTACAGGCACAAGGCTTCACGCTCGATTACACGGCGCGCAGCCGCACTTACCTATCTTTCAGCGGCACCGCCCACCAGGTTCAGATTGCGTTTCACACCGAAATTCATCGCTATCGCGTGGGCGGGCAGATGCATTATTCGAACGCGAGCGATCCTTCCATCCCGGAGGCGTTCGCCGGGCTGGTGGCCGGGATGCGCGGCCTCGACGATTTCTATCCCCAGCCGCTGGTGCGGGAGGCGCCGCCGCAACTCAGCGGCAGCCGCGGTTCGCACAATCTCGGTCCTGGCGATTTCGCCACCATCTACGATGTGACGCCACTCTACAAGCAGAGCATCGACGGCGCCGGACAAACCATCGCGATCGCGGGCCAGGCCCCCATTTCCACCAGCGACATTACCGCGTTCCGCACTAAGTTCAGCCTCGGTGCAACGAACCTCCAAACGGTGCTGGTACCCAATAATCCACCTAGCTTCGGGAGCTCCAGGGACGAGGTGGAAGCGGATCTGGATATCGAGTGGTCGGGGGCAGTCGCGCCGAAGGCCAAGATCTTGTATGTGTACGCGCCGAATGCGTGGAATGCGGCGACGTATGCGATCGATAACAATACGGCGCCGGTGCTGAGCTTCAGTTTCACCGCCGGCTGCGAGTTATCCGATCTGCTCGATATGACGAGCTGGCGCGCCAGCGTGCAGCAGGCCAACGCGGAGGGCATCACCATGCTGGTCGCTTCGGGAGATATCGGAGCCGCCGCCTGCGAGATCCTGGATAACCCTTACCCTGTGATCGCGCAGAGCGGGTTGGCTGTGTCGGAGCCGGCTTCGATTCCGGAGATCACTGCCATGGGCGGAAGCGAGTTCAACGAAGGCAGCGACACCAGCACCTATTGGAATAGCGATGGCTCTGCCATTACCTACATACCGGAAATGGCGTGGAATGATACCGCGGCGGTCGGCAGCTTCAGCGCTACCGGTGGCGGGGCCAGCCTCTACTTTGCGCAACCTGTCTGGCAGACTGGTCCCGGCGTGCCCAGCGATGGATGGCGGCACCTGCCCGACCTTTCGTTTCCCGCCTCCGACGCCCACGATCCGGTTTCCATTTACACCGGTGGCGCCGCGGAGTTGGTGGGCGGCACATCCTGCGCGACGCCCATGATGGCCGGCGTGCTGGCGCTGCTGAACCAATACCTGGCCCAGAAACAGCCTGGCCTGGGAAACATCAACCCGGCTCTTTACCGCATGGCGCAGAACACCTCGGGGGTGTTCCATGACATCCAGACCGGAGACAACATGGTGCCGTGCGCCGCTGGCTCGCCCGATTGCGTGAACGGATCGCTGGGATGGGCGGCCGGGCCGGGATACGATTCGGCGACCGGGCTGGGATCGCTCGATGTCACCCAGTTCGTTCAACAATGGAGCAGCGCGGCGCCCGTCAATGCGTCTCTAGTGGCGTCGATCAACTACGACCCGGTCTTCCAAACCGCGCCGGACGCGAGCGGCAATAGCTGGCGATTTCAGTTGCGGCTGACCGAAGAAGCCGGCGTGGGCGCAACACTGACTGGCTTCAAAATCAATAGCAGCGACGATTCCGCGCAGATTGCCAGCCTCTTCGGCACCGCGTCGATCCCGGCGGGCGGCTCGATTTTTGCATCGTACGGTTTCTCGAGTCTCCCCGATCCGTCCAACGTGGCCTTTGTCTTTTCGGGCGTGGATACGACCGGCGCCCAGTGGAGCACTACACTGACGGTTCCTTTTGAAGGCCCGCAGATCCAGGCGGCCATTGGCGGCATCAGCAACGCGGCTAGCGGCCAGCAGGCCTACGCACCCGGCATGATCCTGAGCGTATACGGCGGGGGGATGGGCGATTTCGCGCAAGCGGCCAGCGCCACTCCGCTGCCAATGATGATGGCCGGACTCGAAGCGTTCGTCTCTGATGCCGCCAATCCCAATGGCGTATCGGCGCCGCTTTATTACGTTTCCGCCAACCAGGTGAACCTGCAGATCCCATACACCATCACTACCGGCTCGGCCACTCTCTCTCTCGGCGGACCCTGGAACAACGCCAGCGTCACCTTCACGGTTGCCGCCGCGGCTCCGGGCATCTTCATGTTCAACGATGGCAGCGTCAATCCCTCGCGCACCGCCCACGCCGGAGACACCGTGGTCATGTACATTACCGGCGACGGCGCGACCAGCCCGCCTTTGTTGTCTGGCTGGGCGCCATCGGGCGATGTGACACCGGTGCCGCTGCTTCCGGTGTCGATTACGGTGGGAGGTGTTGCGGTTGCGCAGCCGTACGCGTTCATCGGCATTCCAAGCTGGTCGGTGGGAGTGACGCAGATCAATTTCATCATCCCCAACGTTCCGGCCGGTCCACAACCGGTGGTGGTAACGGTCGGCACCGCCTCGAGCTACCCGGCGACCATCACGATCATGCCATAGTGTTGGTGTAGAGTTTGCCGTAACCGGCTGGGCACTGGGTTGCGTCTAATGGATTGTCTGCGTCCCCGAAGGCCTTCCGTAAACTGCTAACCAACGAGTACTGTGTATGAATAAGCCACTATGTTGTGTCGCCCTTTGGGCAATCCTGGAAGCGGCATCGCCCGCGCTACTGGCGCAGCCGGACCGCATCTCGACGCGCATCGATAGCAGCCAGACCGTAGTGCTGACGGGGCGCGTGCCCCGGCAGGCTACGGCTCAAAACGACGCCGGGCCGGTGGACGCCAGTTTTCGGCTCGCCGCGATTACCCTGATGTTGAAAACATCGCCGGCGCAGCAGGCGGACTTGAATCAACTGCTGATGGCGCAACAGGATTCGACGTCGCCGAGTTATCGCCAATGGCTCACGCCGGAGCAATACGCCGACCGTTTCGGGGTCAGCACCGGCGATCTGGCAAAGATCACGGCGTGGCTCGAATCGCAAGGTTTTACGGTGGGCTACACCGCGCGCGGCCGCAGTTTCCTTTCGTTCAGCGGAACGGCGCAACAGGTCGCCAACGCCTTCCACACCCAGATTCACAGGTACAACGTCAACGGAGTGACGCACTACGCCAACGCGACCGATCCTTCCATCCCTGCCGCGCTCGCCGGGATGGTGAGCGCGATTCGCGGGCTCAACGATTTCAAGCAGAAACCGCATTATAGGACAGCGCAGCCTCAAATCACTGTGCGTGGCTACGGCAATGTGGTCGGCCCCGACGATTTTGCCGCTATCTACGACGTAGCCAAGCTCTACAACTCGAGCCCCAGCATTACCGGCGCGGGCCAGAAGATCGCGATCGTGGGGCAATCGGAGATTCATACGTCGGACATCACCAGTTTTCGCAATGCGTTTGGCTTGGGTGCGCCGAACCTGGATCTGGTGTTGGTGCCCGGCGCGCTCGGCGGCGGGAACCCCGGATATTCGGCGGGAGATCAGGCGGAATCCGACCTGGACGTCGAATGGTCGGGAGCGGTGGCGAAGGGCGCCACCGTTGTGTTCGTGTATGCGGCGAACGGCGTAGGGGCGTCCGAGATGTATGCCATCGATCAAAATCTCGCGCCGGTGCTGAGCACCAGCTATGGCTTCTGCGAAGAAGGAGAAGGTTTGCCCGAGATGGCTCCCACGCAAGCTCAGGCGCAGCAGGCCAACGCGGAAGGCATTACGCTGCTGGCCGCGCAGGGCGACACTGGCGCCGCCGATTGCGACGGCGAGCCGCCGGATAACTTCCCTCCCGCGGTGGCAGAAGGCGGGTTGGCGGTGGATTCGCCTGGCTCTACTCCCGAATACACTTCGATGGGCGGCTCGGAGTTTAATGAAGGAAGCGGCATCTATTGGGTCAACGGCTCGGCCACCGCATACATTCCCGAGATGGTGTGGAACGACTCGGCAGTTTCGATCGAGTACGGTGGTGGCCTGGCTGGTGGCGGCGGCGGGGCTAGTGTTTACTTCACGCGGCCGCCGTGGCAGAGCAACCTCGGGCTGAACGACGGAATGCGGCACGTGCCCGACCTTTCGCTCGCGTCCTCCCCTTATCACGATCCTCTCTACCTTTACACCAGCGATTATGTGGACGTCGGAGCGAGTCAGCCGGCGACAGTGATCGGCGGAACTTCCTGCGCCGCGCCCACCATGGCAGGCATCGTGGCCCTGATCAATCAGTACCTGGTATCGAGCGGCGCCATCAAGCAGGCCGGCTTGGGCAACATCAACCCGACCCTATACCGGCTGGCGCAAACCCAGAGCAACGCGTTTCACGATATCGTGACCGGCAATAACATCGTCCCCTGCGCCGACACGCCCGATTGCGTCAATGGCTCCCTAGGCTGGTCTGCCGGACCTGGCTATGACTCGGCCAGCGGGCTGGGTTCGGTGGATGCGTACAACCTGGCTCACGCTTGGAGTACGGCGCTGGCTACGCAGGCCGAGGTGGTTCCTTCTCTCGACTCGGACCCCGAATTCGAGACGGGGACGGGCAGCAACGTGTGGACCTTTACGCTGACATTGACCGAAGAGGCCGGCTTCGCCACCACGGTTACCGGGCTCACCGTCAACGGCGTCAACCTTACATCGCAGATACAGTCCCTGTTCGGCACGACAACTATAGCCGCGAACGGTTCGATTTCGGGGACCTACAGCCTGCGGAATTTGAACGTGTCCAGCGGACCGGTCAATGTCGTCTTCAATATCTCGGGCGGGAGTGGCAGCGCCACGTGGAACACTACGCTGACCGTTCCGTTCACGGGACCCGAACCGTTGTTGGCGATCGGCGGCATCAGCAACGCGGCCAGCGGACAGCAGACCTTCGCTCCGGGCATGCTCGTCAGCGTCTACGGCACCGGAATGGGCAGTTATGCGCAGGATATAACCGTCACTCCCTTGGTGGAATATGCGGACGGAGTCGAAGCCTTCGTTTCGTGGGGACCGGATTATGCGGATGGCGGCTACGGTACACCGCTGCTTTACGTTTCACCGACCCAGGTCAACCTGCAAATCCCGTACGAGACCCCGGCCGGACCGGCCCAACTGCTGTTGGGCAGTCCCTGGAGCGTGAACGGCGTCACGTACAACTTCACCGTTTCTTCCGCCGCGCCGGGCATCTTCTCGTACGCCAGCACGAACGGCGGCGCCAGCAGCCCGATCGGCACCGCTTCGGCCAGCGTCGGAGGCCAGGTGGCGATCTACGTCACCGGCGTGGGCCAGATCACTCCCCTCCCGAACCCTGGCGACGGCAATCTTCCCGATGGCTATACCCCTTCACCCGGCACAGTCCCCGAACCGGTGCTGCCCGTAGCGGTTACGGTGGGCGGCGTCGAGGTAACGAATTTCACCTATAAGGGCATCCCGAGCTGGTCGGTGGGAGTGATGCAGCTCAACTTCACCGTCCCCAATGGCGTTGCGGCTGGGCAGCAGCCAGTGGTGGTGACCGTCGGTGGCGTTCCCAGCCTGCCGGCGAATATCGCGATTACGCAATAAGCGGATTCGTGGCGCACGCACTCATGCGTCGAGACTCGTCTCGGCGCGTCTTGGTTCCGAGGCGCCGACCGCTCCCTTTGGTCGCGGCTCCGTTGCGCACATAACTCCGCGGGACCTCGCGCGCTACGGAGCCGCGACCATAGGGAGCGGTCGCGAAGACTGAAACCAACTTGCAGGTCGGGATCTGCCCCACGGCCTGCCCTGCGGGCGCCGTACGCTATCATAGGGAAAATCCCTATGATCCAAGACGTAATCACCGAGGGCCTCACTTTCGACGATGTTCTGCTCGAACCGGCCCACAGCGAAGTGTTGCCGTCCGAAGCCGACACGCGCACCCAATTGACGCGCGAGATCGGCCTCAACGTTCCGATCGTTTCGGCCGCCATGGATACGGTGACCGAATCGCACCTGGCGATCGCGCTGGCGCAGCAGGGCGGCATCGGCATCGTCCACCGCAACATGCCCATCGAGAGGCAGGCCGAAGAGGTGGACCGCGTGAAACGCAGCGAAAGCGGCATGATCGTGGATCCCATTACCGTGGAGCCCGAGCAGTTGATCGCCGACGCGCGGGCGCTGATGGCGCGCTACCGCATCTCCGGCGTGCCGGTGACCAAGGCCGGTAAGCTGGTCGGCATCCTGACCAATCGAGACCTGCGCTTCGAGACGCGCTCCGACATTCCCATCTCCGAGGTGATGACCAAGGACAACCTGGTGACGGTCGCGGTGGGCACCACGCTCGAACAGGCCGAGGCCATCCTGCACCAGCATCGCGTGGAAAAGCTGCTGGTGGTGGACGACCAGTATTACCTGAAGGGCCTGATTACCGTCAAGGACATCCAGAAAAAGTTGAAATACCCGAACGCCGCCAAGGACAGCCAGGGCCGGCTGCGGGTGGGCGCGGCGATCGGCGCCACCGGCGATTTCATGGAGCGCGCGATGGAGCTGGTGGCGCGCAAGGTGGACGTGCTGGCCATCGATACGGCGCACGGCCACACCACGCGCGTGATGGCGGCGGTGAAAGCCATCAAGAGCCGGCAGCCCGGCGTGCAGTTGCTGGTCGGCAATGTGGCCACCTTCGAAGGCGCCAGAGAGCTGGTGGCGCTCGGCGTGGACGGCATCAAAGTCGGAATCGGGCCGGGCTCCATCTGCACCACGCGCGTGGTCTCCGGCGCCGGGGTGCCGCAGATCACGGCTATCCTGGAATGCGCGCGCGCGGCACGCGGCACCGGCGTGCCGCTGGTGGCCGATGGCGGCGTCAAATACTCGGGCGACGTGACCAAGGCGATTGCGGCCGGCGCGGATTCGGTCATGATTGGCAGCCTGCTGGCGGGCACCGACGAAAGCCCCGGCGAAACCATTCTCTACCAGGGCCGCACCTTCAAGACCTACCGCGGCATGGGCTCGCTGGGCGCCATGTCGCAGGGCCAGGCCAACCGCTATGAGCAGGACCCCGGTTCCAAGCTGGTGCCCGAGGGCATCGAAGGCCGCGTGGCATCCAAGGGACCGCTGGCCGACCTGGTCTACCAGCTCGTCGGCGGCCTGCGCGCCGGCATGGGCTACTGCGGAGTGCGCACGCTGACGGAGTTGCAGAACAGGGCGCGCTTCCTGCGCATCTCGCCCGCCGGCTTGCGCGAGAGCCACGTTCACGACGTCATCATCACCAAGGAAGCGCCCAACTACCGCGCGGAATAAACGGCGAAATCGGAGAGCCCTGCGCCGTGAGGGCAGCGCTATCTTTTGCGCGTGGGCAGGAAAGTCACGAAGGGGGCGATACGGGTGGAGGGCCAAACCCGTGGCTACGTCTTTCCAGTTTCCGCAGGGTCGGACGTACGTATTCTCCGCCGCCTTGGATTGGGAACCGCGTTGCTGGCGGCGCTGGTGATATCCTCGAAGCATGACTCCCCGCATCACGATCGAGCCGGGCAAACGGTCGGGCCAGCCGTGTATCCGCGGGCTGCGCATCACTGTGTGGGATGTGTTGAACTGGCTCGCTGCGGGCATGACCGAACAACAAATCCTCGATGACTACCCGGAGTTGGCGCCTGACGATTTCCGGGCAGTCTACGAATTCGCCGCCAAGCTGGGTAGACGCGTGGCCCTGTGAGACTGCTATTCGACGAGAATCTCTCGCGCAAGCTCGTCGTTCGGCTCGCTGAGTTGTACCCGGAATCGGTTCATGTCGCGGATGCCGGCCTCCTCGAAAGCCCGGATCGTGAGATTTGGGATTTTGCCAAGGCAGGGGGCTTCGTCATCGTGAGCACGGACTCGGACTTCTACGAACTGGCCACAACCATAGGACCGCCCCCAAAGGTCGTATGGTTGCGGCGCTGGACGCACCCGACCCGGGACGCCGAGCGGGTATTGCGCCGCGAGGCGATCCGAATAACGGAATTCCTGGCGGATCCGGAGCTTGGCGTCCTGGTGCTGGATCGCGATTGACGCGTAGCGGATAACCCGTGACAGCAGGCCGCGTGTTTCCATTCACCTGAGACGACGGACCACGTCCTCTGTCATCATCACCAGGGAAGCGCAACTACCGCGCGGAATAATCCGCGAAATCTTCCAGCACCGCTTTTTCCATCTGGCGCGCGGCCTTAAGCAGCCAGCCCTTGGGCCGTTTCGTGAGATCCGCCAGAATCACGCGTGGCTTCAGCGTGCCCAGGTGGACGTTGGCGGTTTCCCAGCCCATCGAATGCAGCAGGCGCAGCGTGTCGTGCTCGGCGGGCAGCGAGGATAGTTCGATGCGCGAACAGTCCGGCGCCAGGCGGCGCACGATCCAGCGCTTTTGCAGGCGCACGAATGGGTCCGGGCAGCGCACCGAGCGATCCAGGATCTCCTGGTAATGGATGGGCGCCGTGCCCTTGCCTTCCGCCGCCCACACGCAAGCCGAGGGCGCCAGCGCCTTGGCTTCCCGCGCCACCGATCCGCCGCGCCATTGCGCAACCGCGACGTAGCGCTGGCGGCCCAGGCTGCCCAGCCCGGCCACGCGGTGCGAGAGGCGCCATTCCAGGTCACGCTCCGGCATCATTCGTTCGAGCGCCTTGATGGCGCCTGCAGGTGGCTTCTGTTTTAGCTCGGGCAACCCGAGCAGCTTTTCCCAATACGCCTCCACGTCGTGCAACCGGCCAATGGCCATGGTGCGCAGTGCGGTATGATGCTCGGCCAGGGCGAACGGCTTCCCACCCGCGACCAGCGCCTCGGCATATCCATTGACGATGGCGCCGATGCCTTCCTTGGCATCGCAATCCATTTTCGCCAGCAGCGCGCTGGTGGCCAGACGCACCAGGTCGTGCGTATAGGGCAGCGTCCAGGCTTCGTCGAAATCGTTGATGCCCCAGATGAGACGGCCCTCCACGTCACGCCAAGTCCCGAAATTCTCCACGTGCAGATCGCCCACCGCCAGCGCCTTCGGCGCCCGCGCCAGATCGCCGCAAACTTCCGGGAAAGTCTGCGCCCAGCGATAGTAAGTGGCGCGCAAGAACGGGAATGGCTCGGCGTGCATGGCTTTGTGCTTGGCTTCGAGATCCTCCGGGATGATGGTGAGATGCCGCTCCAGCCAGGTTTCGTAACGTTGGGTAGCCTTTTTGATGTTCATGTTCTTTATAAACTACCACTACACTGGCTGAATGCGACACAAAGGCGGATCTTGCATTCCAACGTCGGGCGCTGTTCAAGCTCCGGAGGAGCGGAAGAGAATAGCCCACGGCGTAAGCCGTCGGGAAAAGACGGCACAGCAGCTTAGCCCCGCAACGGGGCGAAAGATGTTTGCGCCGGCTGTGTTCCGCCCCGTTCCGGGGCCCAGAAGAGGGGCCCGGTTTCCGCACGGCTTACGCCGTGGGCTACTTTCTTTCGCCCTCCGGGCTGAAGGCGCATCACGGAGGGTCCGTAGACGCTCGCCATTCGGGCAGGGACCCGTAGCGCCAGGGCCCGTTTAGCGCCAGGTACGCGTAGCGGCAGGAACCCGTGTTGCCAGGTACCCGTAGCGGCAGGAACCCGTGTTGCCAGGTACCCGTAGCGGCAGGAACCCGTGTTGCCAGGTACCCGTAGCGCCGGGTACGCGTCGTGCCAGGGACCCGCCGCCCTCATCGCGCGCGCCACTCCAAGCCGCGGCCCGCCGCCAGTGCTACTCTTGAGCCATGCCCCGTCAAATTGGACCCGGGCGGCGTCTCAGTTCGCCTGCCGCCCTCATCGCCGCCGGTGTCGTCCTGGTGGTGCTGTTGTTGGGCGCGCGCACCATCGCGTCTTATGCCATCGAGGTCGCATGGTGGAAGGAACTCGGCCAGTTTCACACCTGGCTGAGCTTGCTCACCTACAGCATCGCGCCAGTGGCGGCAGCCACCCTACTCGCTTTCTTAGTGCTCTCAATCGCTCACGCCCGCGCCTTGCGATTCGCCGGCACTCGCCTCAGCGAACACCCGCTGTATGCCCGCCTGGCCGCGCTGGCCGCGCTGGCGCTGGGCTATTTCATCGCCGCTTCTTCCATCGATACGTGGACCGTCATCCGCTTCGCCGGCTCGCGCGGGCTGGTGGCGCCGGCCAACGCCTGGGTCGATGCCGTTTTCGCCCGACCGCTCTCCTTCTATCTGTTCGATCTGCCGTTCTACGACCTGCTGCGCGGCTACGTCCTGGCGCTGGTGATTCTCTCGATCCTGGTTTACTGGGCCGCCGCGCGCGGCTGGCAGTTGCGCCACCGCTTTCCGGAACTGGTCAACGCCCGCGAGATGGATGCCAGCTTCTTCAAGCTGGAGGGCGGCCTGGAGTCGCGATTCCTGCGCGGCGCCGGCGTGGCTCTGCTGCTGGCCATGGTGGTGAAGTTTTATCTCGACCGCTACCAGATGGTCTATAACCAGCACGGCTCGTTCATGGTGGGCATCGATTGGGTGGACCTGCATGTCGGTCTCCCCATGCAATGGTTGCTCATCGTGGCCGCGCTTGCCGCCGCGGTGCTGGTATGGATGGGGCGCTGGATGAAGGCTGCATTTATGGCCATCGCGCTGATCCTGGCTTTCGCCCTGCCGCGCCTGGTGAGCGCCGTTTACGTGGCGCCCAACGAGATTTCGCTGGAGCGGCCCTATATCCAAACCCACATCCACGCGACGCGGAGCGCCTATGACTTGGATACCAACGTGCACGAAGTGGAGTTTCATGCGCAGCCGGACGCACCCATCGACATCGCGAACAACCAGGCCACGCTCGACAACGTGCGGTTGTGGGACGTGCACGCCTTTCACGACACCGTCACTCAGATCCAGGCTTTGCGCCCGTACTATGTTTTCAAAGATACCGATGTCGACCGCTACACCATTGACGGCCGTTACCGCCAGGTGTTTGTGTCGCCGCGCGAGCTCGATGTCAACCAGTTGCCCAACGTTCACCAGAGCTGGATCAATCCGGAAATCATCTACACTCACGGCTACGGCCTGGTGATGGCCCCCGTCAGCCAGATCACGCCCGACGGCATGCCCGTACTGCTGATTCAGGACGCGCCGCCGCGCACATCGACTCCCGGCCTGAAGCTGACGCGGCCGGAGCTGTACTACGGCGAAGTCACCCACGAACCCGTGTTCGTCAATACCGCGCAGGAGGAGTTCAACTACCCGTCCGGTGAAGGCAACGTGCGCAGCCATTATGAAGGCAAGGGCGGTTTCCCCATTTCCTCGTTCCCGATGCGCCTGGCCGCCGCGCTGGTGGAGGGCGAACCCAACATTCTGCTGACCAACTATCTCACCGACAACAGCCGCATGATGATCCGGCGCAAAGTGCGCGAGCGGCTGCACGAGCTGGCCGGTTTTCTCGAATGGGATTCCGATCCTTACCTGGTGATCACCGATACCGGGCGCCTGGTGTGGATCGCGGACGGTTACACTACTTCCGACGCGCACCCGTACTCGCGCGCCGTGGAAGCCGGCGATATCGGCACCGTCAACTACATTCGCAACGCCGTCAAAGCCACGGTGGACGCCTATGACGGCGAAACGCACATGTACATCTTCGCGCCCGGCGACCCCATCATCGGCGCCTACCAGCACCTTTTCCCCGATCTCTTCCTGCCCGCCTCCGCCATGCCGGCCGATTTGCGCGCCCACGCCCGCTACCCGGAAACGCTCTTTAAGGTGCAGGCGGAAATCTACCGCACGTACCACATGCTGGACCCGCAGTCGTTCTATAACAAGGAAGATCTATGGGACCTGGCGCGCCGCGTCACCGGCCAGACAGAGGGCGCGGAAGCGGTCTCGCCCACTTACATCGTGGCCTCGCTGCCGGGCGAGACCAAGGCGGAGTTTCTGCTGCTGACGCCGTTCACGCCGCGCAACAAGGACAACATGATCGGCCTGATGGTGGCGCGTTGCGACGGCCCCAATCTGGGCAATATGGTGGTGCTGCTGCTGTCCAAGCAGAAGCTGATCTACGGGCCGATGCAGATCGATTCGCGCATCAACTCGGATGGGACCATCTCGAAAGACCTCACGCTGTGGAACCAGCAGGGCTCGCAGGTGATTCGCAGCCAGACACTGGTGCTCCCGGTTGGCAATACGTTTCTCTACGTGGACCCGATTTACATACAGGCCACCGAAGCCCGTATGCCGCAGTTGAAGAAGATCGTGCTGGCCGTCGGCGACCGCTTGATTTACGCGGATACATACGATGAAGCGCTGTCGCAGCTTTCGCAGGGCGCGCAACAACTCGTCGCACAGGCCGCGGCGCAGCCAGCAGTGGCAGCGGCATCGGCGCAATCGTCCGCGCCGGCCGCCGTCCCCGATCCGCGCCTGGCGCGCATCCGCGAACATCTCCGGCGCTATCGCGACCTGGCCGGCGCCGGCAAGTGGGCCGAAGCCGGTAAGGAACTGGAAGCCATCGAAGCCGAAGTAGGCAAGTAACAATGTAGGACGGACGATCGGTTCTTGTCGTCTGTCATGCGTGGCTAATACGCGCGCTCGACAGACGACAAAAACCGATCGTCCGTCCTACCTCGTCCGTCACTTCGCGGCTTTAGCGCCTTTCTTGTCCGGACCGTGCTTCAGCGGATTCGTCGGCGTGTAGCCGAGTTCCTTGGAAAGAATTTCGACCAGGCGGCCGAGCACCCTGGTGCGCGCCCAGTATTTGTCGTTGCCTTCCACCAGGCTCCAGGGAGCGGTACGCGTGCTGGTCTTCACCAGCATCTCTTCCACGGCTTCCTCGTAGACGCTCCACTTCTGGCGGTTGCGCCAGTCCTCCTCGGTGAGCTTCCAGGCCTTGTAGCCGATGGCCTTGCGCTCTTCGAAACGGCGGAGCTGTTCTTCCTGGGAGATGTGGATCCAGAACTTGGCGAGGATGGTGCCGAAATCCCTCACCTGGCGCTCGAAGGAATTGATCTCTTTGTAAGCGCGCTTCCAGGCCTCTTCGGGCGCGAAGCCTTCCACCCGCTCCACCAGCACGCGGCCGTACCAGGAGCGGTCGAAGATGGCGATCTGGCCGCGCTCCGGCAGGCGGCGCCAGAAACGGTAGAGGTAATGGCGCGTTTTGTCTTCGCCCTGCGGCGCGGCGATGGGATAGACCACATACCCGCGCGGGTCCAGTTTCTCGGTGATCCGCTTGATGGCGCCGCCCTTGCCGGCGGCGTCCCATCCCTCAAACATAATCATGACGGGACGTTTTTGCAGGTAGACCTGGTAGCCCAATTCGCGGAGCTGGATCTGGCGGCGCGTGATCTCGCGGACGTAGGCTTCGCGGGTGAGAGTGCGGGTGAGATCGAGCGTTTCGAGCATTAGATCCTCCCCTCCGCCAGCGAATCCATGGCTTCGCGCAATTCCGCGTCCTTGGCCGCCACGGCCGGGACCTCGGCTTCGATCGGCGGCGCGTCGGCGCCCAGGCGCTTTTCGAGAGCCGCCACGATGGTATCGAAGATGCGCTTGCGCGCGTGCCACTTCGAAGTGGCTTCGACAATGGTCCACGGGGCGAATTCGGATTCGGTCAGCTCCAGCATCTCCTCGATCGCGGCCAGGTACTCGTCGTATTTCTTCTGGCGCGCCCAATCGGCGTCGCTGACGCGCCAGGCTTCCAGCGGATCGGCCTTGATGGCGCGGAACCGCTCGCGCTGCTCCTTCTTCGAAATGTGGAGAAAGAACTTGAGGATCACGGTGCCGTCGTCCGCCAGCATGCGTTCGAACTCGACGATGTCGCGGTAGGCCGGGCGCCATGCTTTCTCCGGGATGGTGCGCTCCACACGCTCATCCAGCACGCGAAAGTACCAGCTTCGATCGTAGATCACGATCTCGCCGCGGTTCGGCACCTTCAGCCAGAAGCGCCACAGCCAGGGACGCTGCTGCTCATAAGTGCGCGGCGCGGCGATGGGATAGAGCTTGAACCCGCGCGGGTCCAGGCGCTGGGTAAGAGCGGCGATGGCGGTGCCCTTGCCGGCGGCGTCCCAGCCCTCGAAGACGATCACCGTCGGCACGCCGTGGTCCCAGCACGCCTTTTCCAGATCGTAGAGACGATGCTGCACTACGGGAAGCGCCCGCTTGTACTCTTCCCGCGAGAGCTTCCTTTTAAGATTGATGTTTTCGAGCATGGCGCCTGATTCATATTAGTGCATTGGCGGAGGGAGTTACTCGGGGAAGGATTCGGTGGGCGCGGAAGCTGGCCGAGTCAATAATCGATATTGAAGGACAGGATGCTGCAAACCGGGACTCGTTCACCGTTCAACACTGTGGGCTTATAGCGCCACTTCTTCGCGGCTTCAAAGGCCGAGCGGTTCTCAGAGTCCAGCCTGGAGAGACGCGTGAATCGAAAGCTCGTGATATTGCCATCGGCACCGATAACCATCGTGGCCTCCGGCGAAAACCCTGGCTTTCGAGCGCCCCGCGGAGCGTCGGCTATCGCTTGCTCATAGGAGCGGGTAGGCGTCCAGCCCGTCACAAACCGATTCCACCTTAGCCTGCTTCGTCGGCGCCGACGCGCCATGCGCGCTGCCGTTCAATCCATCGGTAGTTCCACCTCGGTGTAGCTGCCTGGCGTGGCGGCATCCACGGCGGCGGCGATAGCTTCCAGCCTCTGTCGTACCAGCCGCCAGCGCCCCTGGCTGAGAACTACCAGCGCGATTTTCCGGCCCGTCAGATTCTGCTGGTGCCGGATGCCCTTGTCGCTCGTTACCATCACATCGAAAGCCGCGTCCTCGGCGGCTTGGAGCAGGTCGCCGTTCTTGAACAAGTGCCAGCCGCGGGCGCGCGCTTCGACAACCGTATGCGCACTCAGCGATTGGGCCAATCCACGCGGGACATTGTTATCGAACAGGATCAGCACTGTTAGTGGGTAACCGTATCCAGGCTGCGGGCCGCAAAGTCGATCACGGCTTTCACCTGTTCCTGCGTCACGTCGTACTGCTCCGTTATCTCATCGATGCTCATGCCGTCTTCCAGATTCTCAAAGACGAGCTGAACGGGCATCCGGGTGTCCCGGAAAACCCACGCGCCGCTGACCTTGCCGGGGATGCTCTCCACGGCGGGGCATTGTGACCAATCGAGACTCGCCATCGTCACACCTCCTGATCCTTCAACCAGAATAGCGCCTAATTTCCCGGAAGATCCGCCTCGCCACCGCCCGCTCTTACTTGTGCTGTAATACCACTGTGAAAGCCATTCTTTCGTTGCTGCTTCTGGCCGCGGCTGCGGCGCAGGGCGCGGAGCTGCTCGCCTTTTCGGGATCGAATCCGGGCGGCGGCGCCAAGGGCATTTACGCCTACCGGTTCGACACCACCTCCGGCGAGCTGAAGCCGGCCGGGCTGGCGGTCGAAACCACCAACCCCTCGTTCCTGGCGGTGGATGCGAGCGGCCATTTCTTATACGCGGTGAACGAGGTCGGCGGGCAGGGCATGGTCAGCGCGTTTTCAATCGATCGCACGGCGGCGCGTCTCACGTTGATCAACCAGGTCTCCTCCAAGGGCGGCGGTCCCTGCCATCTGGCGCTCGATGCCACCGGCCACTGGCTGGCGGTAGCTAATTACGGCACAGGCAGCGTGGCCGTGCTCCCGGTGAGCGCCGATGGCAAGCTGGGTGAGGCTAGCGCGTTCGACCAGCACCACGGCTCCGGCGTCAACCACGCGCGGCAGGAAGGGCCGCACGCGCACGAAGCGGTCTTCTCGCCCGACAACCGGTACCTGCTGGTGCCGGACCTTGGCCTCGACCAGGTGCTGATCTACCGTTTCGACGCCGGCAAGGGGACCATCGCGCCGAACTTTCCGCCGTTCGCGGTGCTGGCGCCGGGGTCCGGTCCGCGGCACCTGGTGTTTCATCCGAACGGGAAAGTGGTGTACGTGATCAATGAGCTCGCCTCCACCGTCACCGCGTTTCATTATGACGGTGCGAAAGGGGCGTTCCAGGATTTCCAGACAATCAGCGCGCTGCCGGCCCATTTCACTCAGGCGAGCACCGCGGCGGAAATCGTCATCAACACCGCCGGCACCGCGCTATACGCTTCCAACCGCGGGCACGATAGCATCGCGCTATTCGCAATCCAGCCCGAGCTATTCAAGCTGGCGGAGCCCGAGCACACTCCCACGCTGGGCAAAACGCCGCGCCACTTCACGCTGGATCCGGATGGTAAGTTTCTGTTGGTGTCGAATCAGGATTCGGATAACATCGAGGTCTTCCGCGTCCATCAGCGGTCCAACGAGCTGACGCCAACCCGGTTTCGGCCGGTGGAGCAGCCGCGTCCGGTGTGCCTGGTTTTCGTCAAATAAGTGGGTTGGCAGGCGAAAGCGCCTGCCCCACAGGTAACTGCGTCTTTTCCTCCGTGTCTCACCGAAGGGTTCACCTCAATTTCCGTGTTTATCTGTGTTCATCCGGCTCAAGAACTCTTCCTTTCACTTCCCTCGCCGCAAGGCCACCAACGATTTAGCCACTCCCAGCACGCGCTCACGCAGAATGCGCGCCTCGGGAAACAGCGCGCGCAACTCCGCCGGTCCGAGCAGGCGAACGTCGCGCAGGTAATGATGGATGTAAAAATCCCGCCGGTCGGCCGGAAGCGGAACCAGCACGCGCCACCAATTGAAGCGGGGAACCAGCGTGCGCTGCCACGGTCGCGGCAACCAATGAATGAACGGGGTGAGCAGATGCTGCTCGACGGGAAACCAGCGGTTGGGCGTTTCCACCCAGTAGGCGCGGCCGACGCGCGCCACCTCGCGCGCGAAGTGCCGCTGGCTGGTGGCGTCGCCCACGTGTTCGATCACCGAGTTGCTGAAGACCACGTCGAAGGCGCCGTCACGGAAAGGCAGCGCGCGGCCATCGCCGGCCACCCAGGTTGGAGTGCCCGCCAGGTCCGCCGCGGCGCGCGGCGTGTTCAACAGCACCAGACGCGGCGGCCTGTCGAGCAGTTGCCAGTTATCGGGGGTACCGCCGATATCGAGCACGCGCGTTTCGGAAGTGAGGTTCAGTTCGGCGGCGAACCGCGCCATGCGCCGCCGGCGGAAGTGGCGCGAGATGGCGGCGAAAAGCTGCGCGGCGGTCATGGTATGCGCGGCGCTGAAGAACTAATTTCGAGCCACGGATGAACACAGATAAACACAGATAAGCCCAAAACTATGAGGTCACAACCCTCAACACTGTTCCTTCCGCAATGAATTTTCCGCCCCAAAGCCTGAAACTGAGGCCGGCCTCGATCTTCCCTCGCGGCAACTCCGGCGCCAGAAATCTGACCGGAACGGTCACCGCGCACCCCGGAGCGACGTTACCCACCGCATTGCGAAACCATCAGCTTCTTGTTCTTATCCGTGTTCATCTGTGTCTATCGGTGGCTAGGTTTTTCGTGGCCAGGCCCCTTACACAATCCAGCCATCGGCCAGATTGACCACGCGGTGGCCGTAGGCGGCGTTGTCGTGCGAGTGCGTCACCTGCACGATGGTGGTCCCTTCCTCGTTCAGCTTTTTGAACAGCTCCATGATCTCCTTGCCTTGGCTGGAGTGGAGATTGCCGGTGGGCTCGTCGGCCAGAATCAGCTTGGGGCTGGCGATCACGGCGCGCGCAACCGCTACCAGTTGCTGCTGGCCGCCGGAGAGCTGGCTGGGGTACAGGTCGCGCTTGCCCACGATGTGGAAGCGGTCGAGGGAATCGCAGACGATGGCCGCCCGCTCGGAGCTTTTCACGTTGCGGTAGGAGAGTGGAATATCCAGATTCTCGTACACGGTCAGGTTGTCGATCAGGTGATAGCTCTGAAAGACGAAGCCGATGTACTTCTTGTTGAGCTCGACGCGGTCCTTGGGCTTCATGCGGTGAACCTGGTGGCCGACGAATTCGAACTCGCCGGTCCATGCCGCGTCGAGCATGCCGAGGATGCTGAGCAAGGTCGACTTGCCGGCGCCGGATGGTCCCATGATGGTGACGAACTCACCCTCTTTAATCTCCATATTGATGCGGCGGAGAACGTAGGTGCGCCCGTATCCGCCTTCGTAAAACTTTTCCACGTTGCGAAGAGTAATCATGATGTCCTATTCGTGGCGCAGCGCCGTGACCGGATCGAGGCCCATGGCGCGCCGCGCCGGGAGGTAACTGGCGGACAGCGCCACCACCGCCAGGCCCACGGCAGCCGCAGCGTAAGTGCCGAAATCGCGCGGATGAACGCCAAACAGCATGGAGGTCATCAAGCGCGTCAGAACCAAAGCTCCGGCCAGGCCCAGGACGATGCCGAGGCCCGCCAGTCGCGCGGCGTGACCCAGGATCAGGCGGAGCACGTCGCCTTTCTGCGCGCCGAGCGCCATCCGTATACCCAGTTCCTGCACGCGTTCGCCGACGTCGTACGAAACTACGCCGTAGATTCCCACCGACGCCAGCACAAAAGAAATCACGCCGAACAAGCCCAGCAGCAGAGTGCTGAAGCGCGCGCCGGCCACCGCGTTGGCGACGATCTGGCCGCCCGACTGCATCTCGCCAATTGGCTGTTCGGGGTCCAGGCTGCGCAGTTCGCCGCGCACGCTTGCCGCCAGCGCCAGCGGCTCGCCGGCGGTCCTGACGACGAGATTGGTGGCCGGGCTGGGCCGCTGGTCGTACGGGCTATAGACCGTGGCCCAGTCCTCGCCCTGCACGGTTTCCGGTTTCACGCTGCCTACCACGCCCACCACCTGAGCGACCACGGGCGGCGACCAATCCAGAGCCAGGCGGCCGCCGAGCGGATTGGCGCCGGGGAAGAAACGCCGCGCCAGGGCCTGGTCGATGACGGCCACCGCGGGCGAATCGGCGGTGTCGGCATCGGTGAACTCGCGCCCGGCCAGCAGCGGAATTCCCATCACGCGAAAGTAATCCGGCGTAACCGAGCGAGTCAGCGTCATGGGCCGCTGGTCGGGGGGCGGCGCCGGACGATCGGCGACGGCGAACATGACGCCCACATCGAGGCCGGTCAGCGGAAGCGCGTTGCAAGCGCCCACGCTACGCACGCCGGGGAGCGCCGCCAGCCGCGGCATGACGGCGTGCAGGAAGGCCACGCGGCGCGGCGGCGCGGCATTTCTTCCGCCGGCGAACGGCAGGCGGCAAGTGAGCAGGTTAGAGGCCTCGAAGCCCGGGTTGACCGAGCGCAGCCGGTTGAAGCTTCGGGCCAGGAGCGTGGCGCCGATCAGCAGTACCAGCGCCAACGCGATTTCGATCACCACTAAACCGCTACGCAACATGCGGCCGGAGCGGCCGGCCGTGCCACCTCGTCCGATTTCCACCAGCGCCAGATTCAAGTTGCCGGAAGAAATCTGTAGAGCGGGCGCCATGCCGAACAGGACGCCAGTGAGGACGGAAATGACCACGGCGAACAGCAGCAGCCGCCAATCGGCGTGGATTTGCGACAGGCGCGGCAGGTTGGCCGGCCCCAGCCGCGCCACCAGGGTGACGGAAGCGGCGGCCAAAGCAGCCCCCAACACCCCGCCGGACAGGGCCAGCAACACGCTTTCGGCGAGCAACTGCACGGTGATGCGAAGGCGGCTGGCCCCCAGCGCGGCGCGGACGGCGATTTCCTTACGGCGCGTGGCGCCCCGCGCCAGCAGCAGGTTGGCTACGTTGGCGCAGGCGATCCCAAGCAGCAGCCCCACCGCGGCCAGCAGCACCAGCAAGGCTTGCCGCGTCTTACCCACGATCTGCTCGGCCAAGGGCTTGACCGTGGCGCGGTATCCGCTGTCGACCGCCGGGTAGGCAGCTTCGAGGCTGGCGCCCATGCTATCGAACTCGCGCACGGCCTGCTCGAAGGTCACACCCGGGCGCAGGCGGGCGACTGCGGTGAGGCTGCGGCCGGAGGCAACCCGCGGATCGTTGATGTTGAAGTTGAGCGGAGTCCACACGTCCACGCCCGGTTCGATCACGGAAAAAGCCGGCGGCATCACGCCCACCACGGTATGATCCAACCCGCGCAGGCGGATCGATTTGCCGGGAATCGAAGGATCGGCGCCAAACCGGCGCTGCCATAACTCGTAGCTCAGCACGGCCACAGTGGATTGCCCTGGAACGTCTTCGGAGGCCAGGAAACCGCGGCCCAACACCGGTTGCACACCCAATAACGGGAACAGATTCGCCGACACGCGTTCGGACTTCAACTCTTCGGCTTCCATGGGGCCGCCGGGGCCACCGGTCAGAATCATCTTTCCATCGAAGATGGCGGCAACGCCCGTCACCGTGCGGCTGCGCCGGCGCCATTCGTCGATATTGATGCCGGCCGCATAGAGATCGTTCTTCTGTTGGGGAATATTCTTCTCAAAGATCACCACCAACTGGCCGGCATCGCGAAACGGCAACGGCTCGATGAGCACGGCGTTCACCACGCTGAAAATGGCGGTTGTGGCGCCAATGCCGAGCGCCAAAGCCACCAGCGCCAGCGCAGCCAGACCGCGCGCCTTCCACCATAGGCGCACCCCGCGCCGCAGGTCTCCGACCAAAGGGTGCATGAGACGAGGTTAACAAACGGCGCCAGACAGCGCAGCGGGCGGAAGAAAAGCCGAGATGACTCTCGGCTCCCCAGGCCAGACGGCCCCGGATGGTGCACGGGCAAGCCGCGCCACGGCGCCTTGTTGGGGGGGCGGAGGCCCATGGTCGCTCCCTCTGGTCGCGATCCTTCGCCTTAATGTTTGGCCGCCGGTTCCACCTGCGCTTCTTCCACGATGCGGCCGTCGAACAGGCGGATGGTGCGGTCGGCGAACTCGGCGTAGCGCGGGTCGTGCGTCACCATGCAGACGGTGGCGCCGGCCGAGTGCAGCTCCTTGAGCAGGCTCATCACCGCTTCGCCATTGGCCGAATCCAGGTTGCCGGTCGGCTCGTCGGCCAGCAGAATCAGCGGGTCGCCGCCCAAGGCGCGGGCCACTGCCACGCGCTGCTGTTGGCCGCCCGAGAGCTGCGAGGGGTAGTGCTTCATGCGGTGCGACATGCCGACGCGCTCGAGCGCCTCCTGCACGCGGCGCTTACGCTCCGAGCCGGGCATGCCGCGGTAGGTGAGGGGCAGCTCCACGTTCTCGTAAACCGTCAAATCGCCGATCAGGTTGAACGCCTGAAAGATGAATCCAATCTCGCGGTTGCGGATGCGCGCCCGCTCGCTCAACTTCAGCCCGGTCACCGGCTTACCGTTCAGGTAATATACGCCGTCGCTGGGAGTGTCAAGCAGCCCCAGGATCGCCAGCAGCGTGGACTTGCCGCAACCGGACGGGCCGGCAATCGACAGATATTCTCCTTTCTTCAGTTCGAAGTGGATGCCGGCGAGGGCGTGGGTCTCCACTTCGTCGGTGATGAAAACCTTGCTCACCTGGTCCAGGCGAATTAGCGCTTCCGAGCCGTTTTCCATAGTCGCTCTACCTCAAAGACGATATTGACGAAGATCTAGTTCAGCTTAATCCGGTCGTATTGATCGAAGTTCGACATATCGGAGAGTATCACCCGATCGCCGACACTCAGTCCGCTCTTGATTTCGATGGTGTTGACCGAGCTGCGGCCGAAGGCGACCTTCACCTTATTGGCGTATTTGCCGTCCGGCTCGATCTTGAATAGCTGCACGGAGCTGTTTTCCTGGCCGAACACCGGCCGCCCCACGAACACTACATCGTCCAGCTTCTCGAGCTGAATGGTGCCGTCCACGCTCAAATCCGGCCGCGCGCCCTGCGGCAACTGGCCCTTGAGCGCCACATCCACCGTCACCGTGCCATTCAAAATGGAAGGATCGATGCGCGACACGCGGCCGTCGATCAAGCCGTTGGAGCCGCCACCTGCCAAGCGCGTATCGATCACCGCCGGCTGGCCGATGGCGATGTCCTTGACCTGCGTTTCGGCGATTTTGAGTTCCGCCTTCAAATGCGAGGGCTGCGCCACTTTGCCCAGCGGCGTGCCGGCCAGCACCTTCTGGCCTTCCTCGACCTGCGTGAGCGGGGCCGGCAGGGCTTCCAGCATTCCGTCAAAGCCGGCGCGCACGTTCAACTGGCTCACCTGGCTCTTTTTCAAATCATACTCACCTTGCAACTGATCCACTTTCACCTTGGCTGCGGCGAGCTGCGCTGCGTCCGCCTGCGAGTTGATCTCCAGGCGCTTCAACTGAAGCTGGTATTGTTCGGCAAGCTGCTGGGCCTTGGTGGCGGAGATCTTGGCGTCGATCTCGGAAACCAGGCCGTCCTTGACCAGCGTCTGGTCGCGGTCGGCCTGCAGCTTGGCGTTTTCCATGTCGCCTTTGGTCTGCGCTGCCTGCGACTGCATGTCGAGCAGCGCCTTTTCGAGCGTGACCTTGAGGTTTTCGAAATCGGCCTGCGCGGCTTTGAGCTGGTATTGCGCGTCGAGCAGGGCGGTCTGCAACTCCGGGCTGGTCATCACCATCACCAGGGAATCGGCCTTGACGGGCGTGCCCGGTTTGATCAGGATGCGCTCGATGCGGGCGTCCGTGTTGGCCGTGATCAGCATGGTATCTTCCGGGACCAGCGTACCCAAGCCGCGCACTTCGCGCACCATGGGGCCGCGCTTCACGGTGTCCGGCCAGAGGGCCGACATCTCCGCCGGCGGAGCGGCAGGCTTGAGGCCCTTCACCCAAAAAAAGAGGCCGGCCACCACTGCCAGCGCGACGACTCCGATGATGGTCCAACGGATGGCCTTGTTCCTGCCCACGTTCTTGCGTTGTATGTCCATTACCGTTCCCAAGTGGAAAAGGCACGGCTTCTGCCACTCCGCGCAGGGTCTAACCTATGACGTACAAAGGCGATCCCCGGTTAGGCCGCGGTGCGGACTGTCCGCTTGTGGGACAGCCTGTGCCGGGGTGGGACGAGGGGCTTGCTTTGCCAATAGCATCCGAACGGAGCCGCGACCGGAGGGAGCGGTCAGCTTCACCAAACGGCAGCCTAACAGACAGGAGTTGTCAGATGAATCGGCGGGAGCCGCCCGCATGGCGGACGCTCCCTTCGGCGGGACCGCTCCCTGCGGTCGCGGCTCCGATACGTTAACGGAACCAACCGGGGCCGATCACCAGGTGATGGCTGATGGAATCGGGCACCACCAGAAACAGCAACACGCCCAACGTGCCGTGGGCGAGGCCAAGGAAATAGAGGTTGCGGTATCTGCTGTACAGGCGCGCGGCGGCGTAACCCGCCACCAGCGTCACCAGCATCAGGAACCAGTTGGGCGTGTGAACGGCGGAGAACAGCGCTGCGGCAGCCAGCGCCGCTCCCCGGCCCGGCAGCACCATTTGCAGGCGCGTCAGGCAATAACCGTTCAAGAGGTACTGCTGGAAAAGGCCCCAAGGCAGGTAGAGTGCCCAGGTCAGCGCCGCATTCTGGGGCGCGATGCGGCGGAGGGTGTCCAACAACAGCCCGGACGCGAGCAGCGCCAGGGCGAGAAACCCGAGCGCCGGAGCGAAGCGCCGCACGCACTCAGCCAGATTCTGCACGCGGAAACCAAGCGCGGACGCTCCCTCTCCGCGCCACCAATGGGAGGCCAGCGGCAAAGCCAGAATCGGCGCCCACGCGGCGGGGTAATGGTAACGCAAGCTCCAAATATAGGTCAGGATGAGAGCAAAGACCACGATTGGCTCCAAAATGGCGAGTTTGCGTCCAGTGCCTGCCGACATCCCTGTTTCAATTGTATGACACCAGTTCCGGGTAGATTGCGTACGCGCCGTTTCGGATGAAAAGTTATTACTAACCTGGTCGGGATCTGACGGCTACTGGTCATGAGGCACCAGGATAGGTACTGATAGATCTAGGCTTTGAGATCTATTTCTGTTATATAAGAAACAGAATGCGGAGAATGATTCCATGACGCCACTGCAAAACATATCGTTCTCGCTGTTGCTCCTCGGCGCCCTCGAGTGCCTCTATTCTTGGAAACTGCGGCGGATGCGCCGGCAGGTCGGCGCAGCGGGCATGCGCTAAGTCAGAATCGACTTTCGCTCGCCGGAATGCCAGCCAGCGGATTGCGCTGTGCGTGTGTTCGCGCGCGAGCCCTTCAGGCGTGCCGGCGTAACTCACGTTCCGCGCGGAACCAGTCCTCCTGATGCGAGCCATCTTGCCGCCCGCGGGCTTCCCAATAAGAGTAAGCCAGTGCCGCGATCTTGTCATGCGAAGGTGCGGCGGGCGCGCTCTTCGCCGGCGCCGGGCCAGCCTGACGAGCGGCATCGCCGCCCGGCGAGTCCTGATCCCGGTGAGAGCGGTGAAAATGGGTGCGTCCGCAAGAGTGCAACATCGCAATTCGAACCAACTCTTTTATATCAGAGCAGGCGCCCGAAAGGGAACGCCCGCAATGGCGAGTCCGGTACTGGAAGGGCCATTGATGGCGGCCGGCGCGCACGCGATGCCGCAACGCTCGTGTGAGCGGCCACGGTTTCGCCGAATGCTAGACTTGATGATTCATGGCGAGAGCAACCCATTTGGAATGCAGCCAGTGCGGCTCCAGGCTGGATGCGGGGGCGCCGGCGAACGTCTGTTCCTGCGGCGGTCCTCTGCTGGTGCGCTACGATCTCGATATTATTCGTCACCGCTGGCCGCGGCGGGAAGTTGCCGGCGGACCTTCCAGCATGTGGCGATACGCTCCAGTGCTGCCACCCGCGGAAGCTTCGATCGTGAGTTTGGGCGAGGGTTGGACGCCGCTTCAGCGCACCAGGCGGCTGGGCGCTCGGCTGGGCGCCGACGCGCTCTGGGTCAAGGACGAAGGGTTGAATCCCACCGCATCCTTCAAAGCGCGCGGCTTGGCCTGCGCCATCTCGATGTGCGTGGAACTGGGCATCCGCAAAGTGGCGATTCCTTCGGCGGGCAATGCGGCCAGCGCGCTGGCGGCCTACGCGGCGGCGGCCGGCATCGAATCCTTCATCTTCATGCCGCGCGACGTCCCGCAGGCGAATTACCTGGAGTGCAAGGCGTACGGAGCCAATGTCACCCTGGTGGATGGCCTGATCAGCGATTGCGCCCGCGTGGTTGCCGAACGCGGCCCGCAGGAAGGCTGGTTCGACGTCAGCACGTTAAAAGAGCCGTACCGCATTGAAGGCAAGAAGACCATGGGCTATGAAGTGGCCGAGCAGATGGATTGGGAACCGCCCGACGCCATCTTCTATCCCACCGGCGGCGGCGTGGGCATGATCGGCATGTGGAAGGCGTTCGATGAAATGGAGAAGCTGGGTTGGATCGGCAGCCGCCGCCCCAAAATGATCGCGGTGCAGGCGGAGGGTTGCGCGCCCGTGGTGCGTGCCTTCGAAGAGAACGAGCCGCGCAGCCGTTTCTTCGATGGCGCTCACACGCTGGCCGCCGGATTACGCGTACCCAAACCGCTGGGCGATTTTCTGGTGCTCGATGCGGTGCGCTCCTCGGGCGGCACCGCGGTCGCGGTGAGCGATGAAGAGATGCTCGATGCCGGAGCCGAGCTGGCTTCTACCGAAGGCATTTTCGCCGCGCCCGAAGGCGCCGCCTGCGTGGCCGCGCTGCGCAAACTGCTCGTCAGCGGATTCCTCAAACCGGCCGACCGCATCGTCCTCTATAACACCGGCTCCGGCCTCAAGTACCCCGAAGCCTGGTCCACCCGTTTTCCACGCTCGACGGTGAGCGAACAAGATAAGCTGGGCGGGCTGATTACGCCGCGATAGCCGCGAGGGGACTGACTACTCTGTCCCAAGGCGCTGCCTTTGCGCCGCGTGGACAGAGCAGTCTGTCCACGGTCACCAGGAGCTTGTCGGAAACAAGCCGGGTTGTGACGGCGGGGTCGTTACACGGCAAGGGCCGCGCGGACGCACGCTCTCACAGCATCCCAGTCGCGCGCACTGAGATGGCCGATTACGGTAAACTCCGAACGGTGAGCAGTCAACACGTAGGCGCGGAGGCAAGACTCCGCGCGGAGTCCGGCGGATCGCCAGTCCTCGAGAATGTAATCAGTCGCGCCAGGCGTCCTCGGCAGCTTCGTCGTCAGAATCCCTACTACTGCGTCCGGACGCTCGGCGAGATACGTGGGGCTCGCAATAACGACCGCCGGACGGACCTTGGTTTCCTGGGCGCCCACCAGAATGCCGACCACCACATCGCCAGGCCTCAACCGCGATCCTCTGATTCCTCAGTGTCGAGGCGGCGCAGGGATGCGGCCCTGAATTCATTCAGGTCTTCATCGGACCAGGAATCCGACCAGTCGATCCTGTGGTTCGGTGCGAGTTCCGCTAACCGCTGGGCCAGCGCGGACAGTTCCGTCGCCGTGTCCGGAGGCAAGCGCCGGAAGGCATCCATTAATGAGGCTTCCCGCTCGTTAAGCTGCATCTCCATGTCCTGTATACAGTATACGGCCAATCGATCGATGGGCTATTTGGCCTGAACTTGGCTGTGCTGTCGCCAAATCGGAGATCTACCCACCTGCCAGCATCCGTCAGCGCCCTCACACCGCGCTGGATTTCAATTGCCCGCAGGCGGCGTAAATATCCAGCCCGCGGGGCTTGCGAACGAAGCACGGCAGCGAGCGGCGCACGATGGTCTGAAAACTGACGACTCGCTCCGGGTCCGGTGTCTCGAAGGGGATCTCCGGGCCGGGGTTCAGCGCGATCAGGTTCATCTTGGCGTTGAGGTTCGCCAGCATCTTCGCCACGCGCCGCGCGTCGGCGTCGCTATCGTTGACGCCTTTCAGCAGCACGTACTCAAACGTCAGCTTCTCCCAAGGCCGCAGCGGATAGGCCTGGCAGGCTTCGATCAAATCTCTCAAATGATACTTGCGGGTGATGGGCATCAGCTCCGAGCGCGCCTCCTCGGTGGAAGCGTTGAGCGAAACCGCCAGCTTGGGCCGCACGGGCGCGCGTCCCAGCTCGGCGATCTTGGGCACGATGCCGGCGGTGGAGACCGTGATGCGCCGCGGGGAAAGCGCGAAGCCGGCGGGATCGAGCAGGATGCGGGTGGCTTTGATGACGTTATCGAGATTGAGCAGCGGCTCGCCCTGGCCCATCATGACGATGTTGAGGCGGCGCGGATCGTGCACACGGTCGAGCGAATTGTCGTGCACCAGCGCCAGCACCTGGCCGACGATCTCGCCCGCGGTCAGGTTGCGTTCCAGGCCCAGCAGCGCGGTCATACAGAACTTGCAATCCACCGCGCAACCGGCTTGGCTGGAAATGCACATGGTGTCGCGCTCGCCTTCCGGCATCAACACGGTTTCCACGGTGCGGCCGTCTGCGAGGCGGAGCAGGTAGCGCCGCGTGCCATCGATCGACTCGAAGCGGCGCGCGATCTCCGGCAGCCCGAAGGCGACGCGCTCCGCCAGGCTCTGGCGCAGCGCCGCCGGCAGAGCGCTGATGCCAACCAGATCGGTGGCGCGGCCTCGATAGATGGCCTCATACACCTGAGTGGCGCGGTAAGCGGGTTGATCGGAGCCAAGAGCCTCGCGAAGATCGGCGAGGTCCATCCCCACAAGCGGCTGGGACATGCGTGTCTTCTATTCTACAAGGTAGGGCACGCTTTAGCTTGCTGAAAAATACCAAAGGCATGATCAGCCACAGATGAACACAGATAAACGCCGATTAAAAAGAACTGACTGAATCAGTGTTCATCGGTGTTCATCCGTGGCTCAAAGTGTTCTTTTCGGACTTTTTCAGCAGCCTCTTTACCTTGTCCGTAACTCACCTCGCCAGATAGAGGAATCGCACAATAAACAGGGCCGTCAGCACATAGACGAACCAGTTCACCTGGCGGAACTTGCCGCGCAAGGCCTTGAGCAGGGTGAAGGCGGTGAAACCGAATGCCAGACCGTTGGCGATCGAGTAAGTCAGCGGAATCGTCATGATGGTGAGAAATGCGGGGATGGCGACTTCCGGATCGGACCAGGCGATTTCCGCCACCGACGACATCATCATGCTGCCCACTATGATGAGCGCCGGCGCGGTGGCGGCGGCGGGAATGGCGCCCACCGCCGGTGCGACAAACAGCGCCACCGCGAAAAGCAGGCCGGTGACGATGGCGGTGACGCCGGTACGGCCGCCGGCCGCCACGCCGGCCGCGCTTTCGATGTAGCTCACCACCGTGGAAGTGCCGCTCAGCGCGCCCACCACCGTGGCCGTCGCATCGGAAAACAGAATTCGGTTGACGCGCGGAATCTGGTGCGTGCGGTCGAACAGCCCGGCCCGCTTGCCTACGGCTACCAGCGTACCGATGTTGTCGAACATGTCGATGAACAGGAAAACGAAGACGATTTCGAGCAGGCCCAGCCGCAGCGCGCCGCTGATATCCAGCTTGCCGGCGGTGGCGGAAAGATCCGCGAAGCGGTACGCCCGCGGCGTCCACTGGGCCACCCCGGTAACGAGGCCGATGGCGGTGGTGGCGAGGATGCCGATCAGCATCGCGGCGCGCACACGCCACGCCAGCAACGCCGCCATCAGCAATAGTCCGAACAGAGCCAGCGCGGTGTTCTTATCGCGCAGATTCCCCAGCGTGACGGTGGTTACCGGATGCGCCAGGATGATGCCGGAGTTGCGAAAGCCGATGAAGGCGATGAAGAGGCCCACGCCCGCCGCCACAGCCGCGTAGAGTTCGAACGGGATGGTGGAGATGATGAGCTGCCGCACGCCCAACGCGGTGAGCACCAGAAACGCGATGCCGGAAAGGAAGACCGCTCCCAGCGCGGTTGGCCACGCCACGCCCATCCCCTTCACCACCGTGTATGTGAAATAAGCGTTGAGTCCCATCCCGGGCGCCAGCGCGATGGGGTACCGGGCCAGCGCACCCATCAACACGCTGCCCACTGCCGCCGAGAGACACGTAGCCGCGGTGACCGCGGCCAGCGGCATGCCGGCTTCGTGCAGAATCGCGGGATTGACGAAGACGATGTACGCCATCGTCATGAACGTGGTGAAACCGGCCAGAATTTCCGTGCGCCAGTTCGCGTTCAAGGTGGCAAACTCGAAATACCGTTCGAGCGATGCGCGTAGGGACATGAAGTCTCATTGTAGGTGGAGGCGGAGAATCCGGTAAAATCTGCGATTCGGGCGACCGAGAAATGGCGGGGCTCTCCCTCGCTAGTGAATTCGCATCAATCTGGGTATTAAAGAGCTGGTCAACCACCCCGCGCGAGAATCCGAAGCCAGGTTGTAGACTGAAGCGAAGCGGATGCCTTTTCGAATTGAAGTCATGAAAACGGATGACTGGCCCGACGTGCGCGCGATTTATGAAGAAGGGCTGGCCACCGGCGTGGGGAGCTTTGAAACCGCCGCGCCTTCGTGGGAACAATGGAATCGGGCGCGATTGCCCCATTCGCGATTGGTGGCGCGGAAGAGCATGGTAATCGGTTGGGCGGCGCTGAGCGCTGTGTCGCAACGCGCCTGTTACGCGGGCGTGGCGGAGGTTGCCATCTATGTCGCGGCTGCGGCGCGAGGCCAGGGCGTGGGTTGCGCTCTGCTGGAGGCGATCGTCGAATCCGCCGAGTCGCATGGGATCTGGACGCTGCAAGGCGCCACGATTGCCGGGAACGCGGCTAGCCTGGCGCTTCAGGCGCGATGCGGCTTTCGAATTGTAGGGCGCCGCGAGCGGATCGCCAAGCGCGACGGCGTGTGGCACGATACCATGCTTACCGAAAGGCGTAGCAGGAAGATTGGAGTGGACTAAAGTGACGGCATCTCGCGGAACCTGGAACCGGAGGAAGAACCGCGTCCCCGGTTTCGCGGTTCGGTTTCCGGTTTTCGAAACTGAAAAGCAGGCGCTTAACGGGTTGGCAGGCGAAATCCGCATCGGACCCGAAAACCGGGGCGCCTGCCCCACTTTCCCGATAGGACTGCACGCTTGAAGACCAGCGCTGGAGTGCTCGAATTCGAATCGCTGCTCCGGCTGGTGGGCCGGTACGTGGCCAGCCCGATGGGGCGCCGCGAGCTGGAAAAAGTCGAGCCGCACGCGGACCGCCAGCGCCTGATCGAAGATCTGTCCGAAGCCGGGGAAGCCATCGAATATTTGCGATCCGCGGCACGCCCGCAGCAGGCCGGCCGCGGCGCGGCCATCCGCATCGACTTCGGCGGGCTGCCGGACGTGGAGCCGGCGGCGCAGAAACTGCACATCGAAGGCGCCGGCCTCGAACCCAAAGAGATCTTCGACCTGTTTGCGCTGCTCGATCGCGCGGCGGACGCGAAGTCGGTGCTCACCGCTACGGCCGGACGCTTCCCGTGTCTGGGGCTGCGCGGCCAATCCATCGGCGATTTTCGCGCCCTGCTGCAGGACCTGGAAGGCAAGATTCTGCCCGATGGCACGGTGGCCGATCACGCCAGTGTGGCGCTGGCGCGGCTGCGCCGCGACGCCGAGCGGCAGAAAAAGGCGATTCAGGAATCGCTCGAGCGCTTCCTGAAGGCGCACCGCGAGGAAGGCGTCCTCCAGGAAGAGTTCGTCACCATCCGCAATGAGCGCTTCGTGGTCCCGGTGATCGCCGGGCAGCGGCGCAAGCTGGACGGCGTGATTCACGGCGCCAGCTCCAGCGGCCACACGCTGTTCGTCGAACCGCTCGAAACCATCGACCTCAATAACGAGCTGGTGCGGCTGGGCGAAGAGGAAGCCCGCGAAGTCTACCGCATCCTGCTCGAAATGACCGACCGGCTGCGCGGCCACGCCGATTCGATCCGCCAGACGCTGGTCGTCATGGCGGCGCTCGATCTGATCTTCGCCAAGGCGCGCTTCGCGATCGAATTCGATTGCGTCATTCCGCGCTTCGGCGAGCGGCTGCTGCTGCGCGAGGCGCGCCATCCGCTGCTCGAAGACGTGCTCCGGCGGCGCCAGCGCAAATCCGTGCCGGTCTCGCTCGATCTCGAGCGCGAGCGCCGCACGCTGCTCATCAGCGGCCCCAACACCGGCGGCAAAACGGTGACGCTGAAAACCGTCGGGCTGCTCAGCCTGATGGCGCAAGCCGCGCTGCCGGTGCCGGCGGCGGAAGCCGAATTTCCGGTCTTCGAGCAGGTGCTGGCGGATATCGGCGATTACCAATCGATTCAGGAAAACCTCAGCACGTTTTCGGCGCACGTGTCGAACATCCGCGAGATGGCGCTCGATGTGACGCCCGGCACGCTGGTGTTGCTCGACGAGCTGGGCGCCGCGACCGATCCGGAAGAAGGCGGCGCGCTGGGCGTGGCGATTGTGGACCATTTCCGCGCGGCCGGCGCGTTCACGCTGGTTTCCACCCATCTGATGGCGCTCAAGATCTATGGCGCATCGACGGAGGGCGTGATCAACGGGTCGATGGGGTTCGACGAAAACACCTTCGAGCCCACGTTCCTTCTGCAACTGGGGCTGCCGGGGAAATCGGCGGGCCTCGAAATCGCCACGCGGCTCGGCATGCCGGAGGACATCATGCGCCGCGCGCGGATGGCGATGAGCGACCGCGAGCGCGACGTGACGCGATTCCTCGCCGAGCTCGACCGGCGCGTCAAGGAAACGCAAGCCCTGGAACAAAGCCTGCGCGAGAAGCTGATCGCGCAGGAGCGCAGCGAAAAAGAGATCGCCCGCGAGTGGGATCGGCGCGAGACCGTCAAGCTGAAGGAATTGGAGCGCCGCACCGAGGAAGCGCTGGCACGCTTTGAAGAGCACGCGCGGGAGACCATCGAAAAGATTGCGCAGTCCGGCGAGCGCCGCAAGGCCGAGCAGGAGGCGCAGCGGCGCGTATCCAAAGCCAAACGCGAGCTGCGCGACGATTTCGAAACCACAGTTCTCGCCACCGAGGACGACTCGCGGCAGGACCGCATTCAGCCGCTGCGCATCACTGAGGGCGCGCGCGTGCGGCTGAAGGACGTGCGCGAGCCGGCGCGCGTGACGCGATTCTTGACCAACGACCGCATCGAGGTGGAAGCCGGCTTCCTGCGCATGCAGATCTCGCGCGACGACGTGATCGAGGTGCTTCCCGAAACCGGCAACGCGCCGGCCAAGCTGCCGAAAGGCGTGACCTACAAGCCCGCTCCGCAGCTATCGCCGGCGTTCCAGGAGATCAACGTGATCGGCCGGCACGCCGAGGAAGCGCGCGATGCGGTAGACGAATTCCTCGACCGCGCCGTGATGGCCACCGCCTCCCGCGTGCGCATCGTGCACGGCTTCGGCATGGGCGTGCTGCGCAAGACCATTCAGGAGCTGCTCAGCAGCCATCCGCACGTAGCGAAGTTTTACCCAGCGCCGCAGCAGGAAGGCGGCGCCGGGGCGACTATCGTTGAACTGAGGGAGTAAGTAGGAGCGCGGGAAAACCAGGAAAAGCCGAGATGACTCTCGGCTCTGCAGGCCGGACGGCCCGCGCCACGACGGGAAGGCGCCGCGGGAGCGACTATTGTGGAGCTGCGGGAAGAGGCGGGGGCAGGGGTTGACAGGCGAAAGCGCCTGTCCCACTTTGCCGGCCAAGTGGGGCAGGCGCTTTCGCCTGCCAACCGGTTTCCGATCTCTGAGAGGTTCAGAGCTACTCCTCCTCCCCCTCCGGTGGTTCCCACGCGTCCAGCAGCTCCGGGTTCTTGGCGAAGCGCTTCAACACGCGCAGGATTTCGCCTGACTTGAAGCCGGCGTGGAGCAAGCGGCGGTAGGCGGCGGCCATGTCCTTGTCCTCTTCGAAAAGGCCCTCGCGCACGGCGAGGCGGTACTTGCGGCGAATCCAGTCCTCGATCATGGCCGTCTCGTCGACGCCTTGATAGACGTCGCGGACGGTGCGCTCGGCCAACGCGGGCGCCACGCGGCGGCGGCGCAGATCCTGCACCACGCGCGCGCTTCCCAGCTTGTCGCCGGAGAGCCGCGCGGCGGCGAAGGATTCGGCGAAGCGGCGGTCGTCCAGGTAGCCCAGGTCCTTCAGACGGGCCACCGCGTTATCGGCGTCGGCCTCGCGTTGCGCGCGGCGGCGCAGTTTCTCGCGCAATTCACCGGTTGAATACGCCCGGCCGGCGAGCAGCCGCAGCGCGTAGGTCCACAATCGTTCGGCGTTCAGGCGCCGGTCCGTTTTTTCCGCCATGATCGGGGTTCTTATGCGGAGTATACTGAAAATTGGCTCGGATAGAGACGGGTGAGCCGAAGGAAACTGGAGGCACACGATGGATAAGAACGGACTTTCGGCATTCTTGTTGGGCCTGGGCGTGGGGGTCGGCATCGGCATATTGTTCGCTCCCAAGTCCGGTGAGGAAACACGCGAATACCTTCGCAGCAAGGCTAACGAAGGCGGCGACCTGCTGAAGCAGCGCAGCGCGGACCTGAAGCAGACCGCGGCGGACTGGGTCGACAAAAGCAAAGAGGCGCTCAATCGCCAGAAGGAAAACCTGGCCGACGCGGTGGAGGCGGGCAAGCAGGCCTATCGCGACGCGCGCGCGCCGCAGGCAAACGAAGGGAACGCTTAGTATCGCATTGAGCGGCGGGACGGGACTGACGGTATGAGCGACGAAGTCTTTCGCTGGATTGCGGCTGCGGGCGTGCTGCTGGTGGCCGCTGCGTTCGCCGTGCAGGCGATCGCGGCCATTGCGATTACCCGCGGCCTCGGCCAGTTGCAGGCGAAGTTCGCCGCCTTCCTGGATAGCGCCGAACCCGCCGTGGCACGCCTCGATCCGATGATCGAGCGCGCCACCGTGCTGATGGACACGGCCACGCCACAGATCAGAGTCGTTGGCGCAACCATCGAAAAAGCCGGTCCGGCGCTGGAGCGGGCGCGCATCACGCTCGACAAAGCCAGCAACGCGATCGACCGCGCCTCGCCGTTGATCGATCATGCCAAGGCGGTGGTGGCGAACGCGAATTTGGCGATTGAGGAGAACCGCCCGAGGGTTGCGGAAATCACCGGGCAGGCGGCCGAGATCGCACGCACCGCCCGCGAGCAGGTGGATCGCCTGGGCGCGTTGGTGGAGGATGCCGGCGACCGGGCCCGCGCGCGGATGGCGCAGATCGACGACACCGTCACGGAAGCGGTCGAGCAGGTGGGCGAAGTGGGCGACGCACTGAAGCGCGCGGCCATGCGCCCGGTGCGCGAAGCCAACAGCGTGGCGGCCGGAATTTCGGCCGCGGTTTCCACCTTCGTCAAGGGCCGCAAGTACCCTCCCGACATGGCGACCCAGGACGAGGAGATGTTCATCTGACGCCCTCCCGCGCAGCTCCCGTTAAACGATCCCGCCGTAAAACCATTTGAGCGCTGACAGCCGATCACTGCCGCTACGTCTCTCCTCTTGACATTCTAAAGGAACCGGCGCATACTCCTTTTGGATGTCTACACGAGACGCTAAAACCGACATACTCCAGGGCACCCTGGACCTGATGGTGCTGCGGACGCTGGCGACCATGGGGCCGCAGCACGGCTTCGGGCTGGCGCAGCGGATTCAACAGATCTCCGGCGGCGTGCTGGACTTGAACCAGGGGACGCTGTACCCGGCGCTGCTGCGGCTGGAGCATCGCGGCTGGATTCGCTCGCGGTGGGGCATCTCGGACAATAACCGGCGCGCCAAGTTCTACGAAATCACCGCAGCGGGACGGCGGCAGGTGGAAAAGGAATCCGAGGACTGGGCGCGAACGGTCGCCATCATGGACCGTTTCGTGCGCCTGACGGAGACGGAGTAACCCATGCCGGATATTTGGATGCGCATCCGGGAACTACTCCGCAGGGAACGGCTGGACGGCGAACTGGATGAAGAGGTGAGCCTTCATTTGCAGATGATGGAAGAGGAATTCCGGCGCCGTGGCATGAGCGAAGTGGAAGCCCGAGCCGCCGCGCGCCGCGAATTCGGCGGCGTGGCGCACGCCAAGGAAGCCTATCGCGACCAGCGCGGCTTCCCGTGGATCGAAAGCTTCGCCAAAGACGTCCGTTACGCGCTGCGCGGCCTGCGCCGCAGCTCCGGTTTCACCGCCGCGGCGGTTCTTTCACTCGCGCTCGGCATCGGCGCCAATACGGCGATCTTTTCGTTGTTCCATACCCTCATGCTGCGCATGCTGCCGGTAGCGCACCCGGAACAACTGGTCGCGATCCATCGTACCGGCGGCTGGGGCGTGGGGACGATTTCCCTTCCGCTCTACCGCCAGATTGCCGGCCGCGCAGACCTTTTCAACGGCGTGATCGCCACCAACGGCGTTGCCAAGGTGCGGTTCGTAGCGGCCCCGGGCGGCCGCGAAGAGTCCGCGCAGCAAGAACTCGTCTCAGGCAATTACTTCCAGGTGCTGGGTATCCAGCCGGTCATCGGACGGCTCTTCACTGGCGACGACAATCGGGTTCCGGGCGGGCATCCGCTGGCGGTGCTCAGCTACGACCTGTGGCGAAACCGTTTCGGCGCCGACCCCGCCGTGTTGGGCCGCACCCTTCTGGTCGATGAGCAGTCGCTGACCGTGATTGGCGTCGCCGCTCCCGGTTTCCATGGTGTGGCACCGGAGCGCCACACGGACGTCTGGGTGCCTGCGATGATGTTCCACTTCGGCAACGTGATGAGTCCCAACTCCTGGTGGCTGATGCCACTGGCGCGTGTGCGGCCGGAGGTGCCGGTCCAGCGGGTGCGGGCGGCGCTCGAGGTAATGATGCAGCAGCACCTGCGAACCATCTATGGAGAACGTTACGACGCGGCGTTCCGCAGGAAGGCGCTCCAGCAGCGGCTGGAAATCCGCGAAGGGAGCGTGGGCCTCTCGATGCTGCGGGAACATTTCGGCAAGCCGCTGGCCGTTCTGCTGGCGCTGGTGTCTCTGGTGCTGCTGGCGGCATGCATCAACGTGGCGAACCTGCTGCTGGCGCGCGGAGCGGCGCGGCAGAAGGAAATCGCCATGCGGCTTTCGCTCGGCGCCACGCGCGCGCGCCTGGTGCGCCAGGCGCTCACCGAGACATTGCTGATAGCGGCCGCGGGCACGGCCGTGGGCATCGCGCTGGCCGCCTGGGGCGTGCGTGTGGTCGCGAGTTTTCTGCCGGAGGAAGCCGGCAATCCATTTTCGAGCGCGCCGGATCTGGCGATGCTCGGGTTCACCATCGCGATCTCGCTCGGCTCGGCCCTTCTGTTCGGCCTGGGGCCGGCGCTGCGCTCTACCGCCGTCAACCCAGCCGCGGGGCTGCGTTCGGGTGGCCTCGACCGCGCCGGCCGGCCCGCGTTGCGCCGCGCGCTGGTGGTGGCGCAAGTGGCGTTCAGCGTGGTGCTGGTGGTGCTGGCCTTCCTGTTCGGGCATAGTCTGCGCGCCATGCGTTCGGTGGACCTCGGTTTCCGCAACCAGAGCGTGATTGCGTTCAGCCTGGATTTCCCGCGCCTGTGGAAAGGCGATTTTCACCAGCCACAGGACCAGTTGATCAAGGCGCTGGCCGCGACGCCGGGCATCTACTCGGTGAGTTGCGCTTTTCCGGGGCTGTTTGGCAGCGGCAGCACATCCGACGCAACCATTCGCGTCCCAGGTTCGCAGCGGACCGCGACAGAGCCGGTAGACGTGGATCAGACCTACGTGGCGCCGCGCTACTTCGAGACGATCGGCGCCCCGCTCCGGGGCCGCGAGTTCGATCGCAACGATACGGCGAGCGCCCCCAAGGTCGCGGTGGTCAACCAGGCCTTCGTGCGCGAGTTCCTGCCCGGTGAGGCCCATCCGGAGACGCGCTGGCTGAGTTTCGACGATAGTAAGCCCGAAGGCGGCGCACGCACCAGCATCGTAGGGGTGGTGCGTGACATCCGGCAGAACCGCATTCAGGAGAACATCGAGCCAAGGGTATATACGCCTCTCGCGCAGCATAATGTGACGTGGCCGCCCGACATTCTGGTGCGAAGCGCTCTGCCGCCGCCCGCGGTGCGAACCGTTGTCCTGCGTGAACTGCCGCGGCTCGGTGCGGGCATCACGGTGACCGAATGGGCCACCGTCCGCCAGCGGATCGACGATTCGATTTTCGAAACTCGCCTGCTGGCTACGTTGGGAGGGTTTTTCGGCGTGCTGGCGCTGCTGCTGGCCGCGGTGGGCCTCTACGGCGTGATGTCGTATGGCATGGCGAAGCGGGCCGGCGAGATCGGCATTCGCATGGCGCTCGGAGCCAGGCGCGCCAATGTGGTCGGCATGGTGCTGGGCGATGCGCTGCTGCTGGTTGCGGCCGGCCTCATCCTCGGCTTTCCGCTGGCCTGGGCTGCGGCGCGCGCGGTCCATTCGCTGCTGTTCGGCATCGCCGCCGTGGATCCGCTGGCCTTCGGCGGAACCGGCGGGGTGTTGATCGCGGTGGCGTTGGGAGCGGCGTTCCTTCCCGCGCGACGCGCCGCATCCATCGACCCGATGCGGGCGCTGCGCCACGAGTGAGGTGGGACAGACGATCGGTTATTGTTGTCTGCCAAGCGGCGCGCTGCCGCGGAGCCGACAGACGACAGAAACCGATCGTCCGTCCCACCCCTGAGCGAGGCCACCTGGCTCACCCAAATTCCGCCGCATCCTCGCGCCGCGCAGCCGCGCTATTCCTCCCGCAACACAGTGTTAGGGTCGAGGCGCGAGGCGCGGCGTGCGGGGATGTACGCTCCGGCGAGCGTCATCCCGAACAGGGCCAGCGCCACCAAAACGGCCAGGCGCCAGTCCAACTGAGGAATGAAGAGGGCCCTGCTCAGACCGCGGCTCAGCACGAGGCTGAGCGCCAGGCCGATCGCGGATCCAACAATGCCCAGCGCCGCTCCGCCTCCGAGCACCATGCCGACCACAGCCGGCCGGTCTGCGCCAACCGCCATGCGGATGCCGATTTCGCGCCGGCGCCGCGTCACCGACCAGGACATGACGCCGTAGATTCCGGACATCGCCAGCGCCAGCCCCAGCAGCCCCATGCCGCCCACCATCGCCGTCAGCGCGTTCATGACACGGGTGGACCGCTCGTTGATGTACCGCTCGATGCTGCTGAGCGCAAACACCGGCTCGTTGGAGTCGATGGACTTGACCAGCCGGCGCAGCGGCTGCGCGATGTCATCGGAAGGCCCGGAGGTCGCCACCAGCAACGTCAACTGCGTGCGGAAGTCTTGCGAAAGCGGCAGGTAGAGGAACTCGATCGGCGGTTCCATCAGCGAGTTGTACTTGCTGGCTCTCGCCAGGCCGACGACTTCCACCCAATCGCCCTGCGGGCCGCCCAAACGAAACCGTTTGCCGATCGGATTCTGGCCTGGCCAGTAAGTCTCCGCAAGGAGCTGGTTGACCACCGCCACGCGGGGCGATTTGTCGCTGTCGCTTTCGAGGAACCGGCGACCCTGCAAAATCGGAATGTCCGCGGTGCGAAAATAGTCGTCGCCGACGATATTCGAGAACACTCTTACCGCGCTCTCGCCTTTCGGCAACTGGTAGCCCTCCGGCACGATCGCCTCCGAATCCATGTGGTTCGACATGGGAACCAGTTCGGACAGGGCGGCGGAGGTCACTCCCGGCATCTGGCGCGCTTCCTCCGTCAGACGGTGGTAGAAATCGCGCGCCTGTTGATCGCTCGAACGCACCAGTCGAGGGTCGAAACTGGCGATCAGCATCTGGGAAGCGCGGAATCCGGGAGATGCCGCGACGAGACGCGTGAAGCCGCGGTACATCTGGACCGTTACCACCATCAGAAAGACGCTGCCGGCGACCTGCGCGATGACGAGCGCGTTTCTGCCCCAGAAGCGCCGTTGCGGCGAGGCGGTCCGTCCGGCCACCTTCATTGCGGCTGCGATATCGGAACGAGTGGCCCGGATGGCCGGCATCAATCCGAACAACACTGCGCTTGCCAGCGCGGCGGCCAATGCGTAAAGCAGCGCGCGCACGTCCAGGCGGGCGTTGACCTCGATGGGAATCTGCGAGGGGACCCGCCAGTGCTCGAAGGGCCCGATGATTACGGCGGCCAGCAGCGCTCCGGCAGCGCCGGCAGCCACCGCGATGACGAGGCTCTCCGCCAGCAGTTGACGGATCAGGCGCCAGCGTCCGGCTCCGATTGCCAGGCGCACCGCGATCTCGCCGGAACGGGACTGGCCGCGGCTCAATGTCAGGTTGGCAACGTTGGCGCAGGCGATCAACAGCACCACGCCGGCCAGCACCAGCAGCATGGTCACCAACATCCAGTCCGATGATTCATACATCCGCGCCTGAAGCTCGGTGAGAATGGAGGCGGCGACATCGCGGTCGGCGGCCGGGTAAGCCCGCGCGAGACTGCCCGCAATTACGTTAGCTTCGGCGGCGGCCTGTTTGGCGGTAGCCCCGGGCGCGAGGCGCCCTTTCACCATCAATTGCCGATCGTCGCGGCCGATGAGCAGGTTGTGATTGTCGCCAGCCAGGCGCGGCGCCATCGTCAGCGGAATATACAAAAAGGGACGAAAATACTGCTCGGTGCCGGTGAAGCTCTCCGGCGCCACGCCAACGACAGTGAACTCGATGCCATCGAGCAGTATCTTTCTGCCAACGATATCCGCCGCCGAACCGAACTCCTGCCGCCAAAGGTCGTGGCTGATCACGGTCACCGCGTCGCGGCCCGGCACGGCGTCCTCATCGCGACGGAACATGCGGCCCAGTTGCGGAACGACCTCGAACACATCGAAGAAATTGCCGCTCACCAGCAGTCCCGGCTTCATCTCCGGCAGCGCCTGCCGGTCGGCAGCGAATCCGAACGTGCCGAGCTGGTAGGCCGCCAGGCCGGAAAAAGCGCGCGTCCGCGCCCTGAAATCCACGTAATCCGGGTATGACATCGCGCCTGGCCCGTGGCCTCGCAGTTGAGAGCGCACATTCAATAAGGCGGCGGGATCGGGCACCGGGACCGGCCGCAACAGCATCGCGTCCGCCAGGCTGAACATCGCCGTGTTGGCGCCAATTCCCAGTGCGATGGAAAGCGCGGCCACCACCGCGAATGACGGGTTGCGCCGGAGCGAGCGCAGGGCGAACCGAAAATCGCTGAGCATACCCGCGGCAGGTGCAGTTCACGTGCCAGCGCGCCGGCGATGTGGCCGTCTAATCCCGGGTTCCGAAGTCAGCTTCCGCGAAGTCGCTTTCCACAGCCGAAGACCGAGAAAGAACAGGCCCCTGGCCGGCAAACAGGGGCTAAAGCCCTCAGAATGTGCGTTGTCGGCGGCACGGCTCAAGCCGTGCCCTGATACAAGGCGTCCAACTTCGGAATTCAGGCTATTCAGGCTATTGGAGTCACATACGGCTAGAGCGGAAGCCGGTGGTGTCCGCTTCCGGGATAACCTGGCGCGCGGGCGGGACGGCGCAGCAGCCTACTTCTTGTAGTAGGCGGCGTTGATCGCGGTGTACTCGGCCCACTTTTCGGGCAGATCGTCGAGCGCGAAGATCGCAGAGACCGGGCATACCGGGACGCAGGCTCCGCAGTCGATACACTCGACCGGGTCGATGTAGATCAGCGCCACCTCGGCGAAACCGGGTTCGTCCTTCTTGGGGTGGATGCAATCGACCGGACAAGCGTCGACGCAGGCGGTATCTTTGGTGCCGATGCAGGGTTCAGCGATTACGTAAGCCATTCTTGTCTCCCCAGGTTTCCTATTGATACCACAGCCAGTACCGGGAAGACAATCGGGCCTTGCCAAAGCGCGAGTTCCGGCCTCAAACTGTAGAAGATGCCAGCTAAAGTGCGAAAGGCCGTTTTTCCCGCCGCGGGACTCGGCACGCGATTCCTTCCGGCTACCAAAGCGCAGCCCAAGGAGATGCTCCCGATCGTCGACAAGCCGATCATCCAGTATGGCGTCGAGGAGGCCATCCAGTCCGGGATCCAGAACATCATCATAGTGACCGGCCGCGGCAAGAGCGCCATCGAAGACCATTTCGATGTCAGCTTCGAGCTGGAGTACCTGCTGGAGAACCGCAATAAGAAAGAGTTGCTGGCGATCGTTCGCGGCATTTCCGACATGATCAACGTGTCGTACATTCGGCAGAAAGAAGCGCTCGGGCTGGGGCACGCCGTGCTGCGCGCCCAGGAACTGGTGGGCGAGGAGCCTTTCGCGGTGGTTCTGGCGGACGACCTGATCGAGGCCGAAACGCCCTGCCTGCGCCAGTTGCTGGACGTCTACAACTTCTTCAATGCGCCCGTGCTGGCGGTGATGGAAGTGCCGCGCGACAAGATCTCGGCGTACGGCGTCATCGATGCCGAACCGGTCAGCCATAACGGCTCGAGCGACCGCGTCTACCGCATTCGCGACCTGGTGGAGAAACCCAGCGCCGCCGCCGCACCTTCCAACCTGGCGATTATCGGCCGCTACGTGCTCACGCCCGAGATCTTCGGCTGCGTGCAGGCCGTGGACGCGGGCGCCGGCAGCGAAATTCAGTTGACCGACGCGCTGCACTACCTGCTGCGCAGCCGGCCGATTTATGCCTACCGCTTCGAGGGTACGCGCCACGACGCCGGCGACAAGTTGGGCTTCCTCAAAGCAACCGTCGAGTACGCCCTCCGCCGCCATGATTTGGGCGAGCCGTTCCGCGAGTATCTGAAGGGGTTGAAGCTGTAGGGGCCGGGCAGGGCCGGCGCGAGGATGGCTAATCCCACAGTTGTGCGCCCAGGACTACACTTCCGGCACGTTGCGTAGCGCTCGATCCAGATCGGTCCCAAAGGTCCTCGGGAGCAGAATGGGGACAGTAACCAATTACACCATTTCCGACGGCGTCAGTGCCGCCTGTCGCTTCGCCGGCCGACCTGGCGGTCGCGAGCGCAGATCCCGCCCTAACGCGCCGCCAATTCGTTCCACAAAGGCGTCGCTGCCCAGCGGGCATCCGCGTCGCGTCGCCTCTCGAATCCGTTCTCCCATCGCCTCTTCCTGCACGCCGATGCGTAGCGCCACCCGCCAGCGCTCTCCAGTGTAACGTTGCCGCCATTCCCCCACATCCAGGCGACCCTCCAGCGCGTCTTCCCGGCAGTGCGCCGCGGCCGAAGACCAAGCGTATTCCTCCGCGTATTCCACCAGCGCCGCCCGGACCGGGTTTCGTTCCACGTAGGCCAACGCCTGCCAAGCGTGGTGCTCATCCATGGCGCAGCTATAGAAGCGCGCCTGCCAGAGGTGCCCGCAACTGCCCCGCGCCACGTTCGCGTAGCGCGCATAGTCCGCGTGCGTCCGCCCGAAGACCCGCGCTAGGCTGCGTTCGCGCTCCGGAATCACCACGAAATGGACGTGGTTGCTCATCAGGCAGTATCCCCACACGCGCAGGCTGTAGCGCGCGGCGTAATCGAAGAAGGCGGCGAGGTAGACTTCGCGATCGCGGTGGGTGAAGAAGACGTCCTGGCGGCCGTTGCCGCGCTGAGTGACGTGGTGAGGCGTGTCGAGAGCGACCGCTCGTGCCAATCGTGCCATGTGACGGAGTTGTGGACGGACGGCGGGTAGACTCTCAAAAAAATGTGTAATTGGTTACTGTCCCCGGTTGCTCGGTTGCTCGGTTGCTCGGTTGCTCACGGATCGCCGCCGGCCCAGAAACTGCCCCCCTTCCGAGTCCGGAATTTCGCAGTTACCTCGCCGAGAAGCTATAGACCGTGGTCGTGTGATACGTGGCGCCGGGTTTCAGTTCGGTGCTCGGGAAAGCCGGGTGATTGGGTGAATCCGGGTAGTGCTGCGTCTCCATGCAGAAGGCGCCGCGGCGCGGGTACACTTTGCCGCCCTTGCCATGGATGGTGCCATCCAGGAAATTGCCGGTGTAAAACTGTAGGGCGGGCTCGGTGGTCCAGACCTGAAGCACGCGGCCGGTCTTCGGCTCGTAGACTTCCGCCGCCTTGGCGAGCCCGGCGCGAGTCTTGTCGAGCACCCAGTTGTGGTCGTAACCCTTGCCGAACTTGAGCTGCTGGTCGTCGGTTTCGATGCGGGCGCCGATGGCGATTGCCTTAGTGAAATCGAATGGCGTGCCCTTCACGGCCCGCAGCTCGCCGGTGGGAATCAGCACCGAATCGACCGGCGTGAAGCGGCTGGCGTCGATGGTGACTTCGTGATCGAGAATGTCGCCCTCGCCGGCGCCCTTCAAGTTGAAGTAGGCGTGGTTGGTGAGGTTGACCACGGTGGGCTTATCGGTGGTCGCGGTGTAATCGATCTTCAGCTCATTCTTGTTCGTCAGCGTGTAAACCACCTTGGCGGTCAATGTGCCCGGAAAACCTTCCTCGCCATCTTTGCTCACGTAGCCGAACTCGACCGCCGGCCCTTCCTCAGAAGCCACTTCGCGCACCTGCCACAATTGCTTGCCGAATCCGAGCGGGCCGCCGTGCAGGGTGTTGGGGCCATCGTTGATGGGCAGGTGGTAAGTCTTGCCTTCCAGCGTGAACTGCCCGCCGGCGATGCGGTTGCCGTAGCGGCCAATCAGGGCGCCAAAGTACGCGGTTTGGGTGCGGCAGCCGTCCAGCGTGTCCATGCCCAGTACCACGTCGGCGAACGAGCCGTGACGGTCTGGCGCCGTCAGCGATACCAGCGTGCCGCCGTACGCGGTCACGTGCGCTTCCATGCCATTCGCGTTGGTCAGCACGTACAAATCCACCGGAGTGCCGTCGGGCATCTTTCCGTATGATTGCTTCTTCACGTTGGGTTGTCCTTTCTTGGCAGGCGCCTGGGCAAAACCAGCGCACACGAGCAGGGCCGCGCACACGGCGGCCATCGGGCGATGTAGCTTCATGCCCTCCATAGTACGCGATTGCGCGCACGTTTGGCGCCGCAAGCGCGCACCGCGCCGGGGCAGGGTCGCATGCCGTGCCAGCGGCTTTTGCCCTATCGCCGGAAACTTTGGATAAAGGTTTCCCCGATCTGTGCCGATAGTGGTAAGTGAGTCTGGGCTATGCTTTCGATCCGTAACAACATCGCCGAATTGGAACGGCTCGCCGCGGAGCGCGATGTCGCCGTCGACTGCTATCGCGACGCGATCCACAACGTTGCGGCCTACGCAGTGGAGTTGGACGAACAGGCTACCGCGCAGCATCGCAGTTACGTGACGGCCGTCGCGGAAGCCCTGTCCTCCGCTCCCGAGTCGCTGCGCGAAGCCAACGCCACCTTGCGGGCGCTTTTGCGCGACTACCGGGGCAGGGCGGCTGAGTACCTGAATAACATTCGCGAGCAACTGGCCTCCACCGCCCGCGCCCTCGAGGAGGTGATGGAATCGCTGGCGCAAACCGATGGCGATTGCGAAACCCAACTGCGCACGGCTCTCGGCGGTTTGCGGGAACTGGCGCAGCAGCCGGCGGCTGCGCCCGTGCGCGAGCAGTTATTGTCGGCGGCGAATGAAGTCGGCAACGGCGTGGAGGAGATGCGGAAACAGCATCAGGCGCATGTGGCACAGTTCATGACGGAAATCCACATGTTGCACAGCCGGATCGGCCAACTGGAATCGGCCGCCTCCATCGACAGCGTCACGCAATTGCTGACCCGCGCGGAGATCGAGAGGCACATCCGGACCATGGAACAAGGCAACGTCAGCCTGCTGCTGATGTCCACCTCCGGTCTCCGGCTGTCGGAGGTTCGCTTTAACGGTGAGGTGGCGGCGGAACTGGCCGGCGCGTTTGCCAAGCGGCTGCGCAACGTGCTTCCCGCGAAGACGGTGATCGGACGGTGGAGCACCGAAGAGTTCGTGGCCATCTTGAATGCGCCCGGACCGGAAGCCGTCAAAGCGGCCAAAACGGTGGGAGAGCAACTCTCCGGTGCGTATTCCTGTTTGCTGGACGGCAAGGTCGTCCGCCCTGACCTGCAGGTCCGCGTGACGGTGGTGGAGCGCACCGAGGGCAGCCCGGAACGGCTTCTGGAACGGGTTCGCGAATTCATGACCCGGGCTATGGCCGTGCCACCGTAGCTCGACGCGTTCCGTGGGCCCCTTCATCGCTGCCCTGTGTTGCTGTCCCGCCCACGAAACCGCCCTTGCTGGTTCTTCCTGGGCCGCCAGCGTAGGGCGTCCTGAGGCTGCTGGCCGGGTTCCGGCCCGACCGGTGAGATCACCAAACCGTCCGAGTCGGCGTGCCTAGGCTGATTGGCTCGCGTCGAGCCGGGCTATAACGCTCTTGGGCGCGGTCTTGCGCCAGGCGGCTGTCAGCGCCCGGCGCACGGCGGTCTGATGAGCGGCCTTCAGGCGCACGGTGGTCGCACCGCCGCGGCCCCATGCGCCGGCTGCGGGCACAAAAACCGCCGGGAAGGCTTCCACGAGATTGTGCTGCTGCTCCGGCGCGAGCTTCACCATGGCCCAACCACGCTCCGGATAGCCGAGCGTGGCGAAGATCTTGCCGCCGACCCGGAAATCCGGGTGATCCATGTGGGCGCGTTCCTCCGTCTCCGGAAGAGCGAGTGCGAGATGCCGAAAATCGTCAGCGGTCATTCCAGAAAACCTCCGCCCGCAAGCGGGCGTTGGCAGGTCGGGGACCTGCCCCACGAGCATTTTCGGTAAGAATCTTACCGTTTTTCTTCGAAAACAAAGGAATTAGCCGCTGCTTTTGGTAAGGTTCTTTCCAAAACCGGCGTTGGCAGGTCGGGGACCTGCCCCACCTTAACTGCACCAGGATCTCGAGGTAGCGCGCTGCGGCCTCGATTCCCCGGTAGAAATTCGGCTGCTTTTGGTAAGATTCTTTCCAAAACCGGCGCTGGCAGGTCGGGGACCTGCCCCACCTTACCGCGCCAGGACCTCGAGGGAGCGCGCTGCGGCCTCGATTCCCCGGTAGAAATTCGGCTGCTTTTGGTAGGATTCTTTCCAAAACCGGCGCTGGCAGGTCGGGGACCTTCCCCACCTTAACTGCACCAGGACCTCGAGGTAGCGCGCTACGGCCTCGATTCCCCGGTAGAAATTCGGCTGCTTTTGGTAAGATTCTTTCCAAAACCGGCGCTGGCAGGTCGGGGACCTGCCCCACCCTACTGCGCCAGGACCTCGAGGTAGCGCGCTACGGCCTCGATTCCCCGGTAGAAATTCGGCAAATGAAACTTCTCGTTCGGCGCGTGTAGATTGTCGTCCGGCAAGCCGAAGCCCATCATTACGCTGGGCACGCCCAGATACCTGTCGAACACACCGACGATCGGAATCGACCCGCCGGAACGGATGTAAACGGTCTCCTTGCCGAAGACCTGCTTCATGGCTTCGGCCGAGGCCTGGATGTACGGGTTATCGGGATCGGTCAGCGATGGAGCCCCCGCGCTCAGCAGTTTCACTTCGGCGGTGACGCCCCGCGGACACGCCGCCTTCACCGCCACTTGGAACTGCGCGATCGCTTCATCCACCCGCTGGTCACCCACCAGCCGGGTGCTGATCTTGGCCACCGCGCGCGCGGGAATCACGGTCTTCGCGCCTTCGCCCACAAAGCCGCCCTTGATGCCGTGCACTTCCAGCGTGGGCCGCGCCCACACGCGCTCAAAGAGCGGAACTCCGGGCTCGCCCACCAGTTCCCTGGCGCCCATTTCCTTTTCGGTGTATTCCTTCTCGTCGAAGGGCAGCCGCGCCCATGCCGCGCGCTCCTTGGCCGCCGGTGGCGCCACGCGATCGTAGAATCCAGGGATCAGGATGTGGCCGTCGCGGTCCTTGAGTGCGCAGAGAATCTCGGCGATGGCCATGATCGGGTTGGGCGCCGCGCCGCCATAGACGCCCGAGTGCAGGTCGTGATCGGCGCCTTCGACGGCCAGTTCATAATAGACCAGCCCGCGCAGTCCGATGCAGATGGTGGGCATTTCGGGCGCGAACATCTCGGTGTCGCACACGATCGCCGCATCGGCCTTGAGCCGCGGCGGCTTGCTCTTCACATACGCTTCGATGTGCTCGCCGCCGGTCTCCTCTTCACCTTCCAGCAGGAACTTCACGTTGACGGGAAGCTTGCCGTGGGTCTTCATGAGACTCTCGACGGCTTTGATCTGGATGTAGACCTGCCCCTTGTCGTCGCAGGCGCCGCGGCAGAAGATGTCGTTGCCGCGGATGGTGGGCTCGAACGGCGGCGACTTCCATTCATCGAGCGGATCGGGCGGCTGCACGTCGTAATGGCCGTAGAACAGAACGGTCGCCTTGCCCGGCGCGCCCAGCCATTCGGCATAGACCAACGGATTGCCGCCGTTCGCGTCCTCGATCAGCTCGGCTGAAGTCATTCCGGCGCCGAGCAGTTCGTTTCTGGCGAACTCGGCCGCGCGGCGGATGTCCGGCTTGTGCTCGGAGAGCGCGCTGATGCTGGGAATCCGCAGAAATGTCTTCAACCCTTCGAGGAACTCGGCTTGGTGCTCTTGATAGTAGGTCATGAAGGCTCCTCAATCGTTCGGATACGGGCGTTGGCAGGTCGGGGACCTGCCCCACCGGGCAAGTTGGCAGGTCGGGGACCTGCCCCACCGGGCAAGTTGGCAGGTCGGGGACCTGCCCCACCGGGCACGTTGGCAGGTCGGGGACCTGCCCCACCGGGCAAGTTGGCAGGTCGGGGACCTGCCCCACCGGGCAAGTTGGCAGGTCGGGGACCTGCCCCACCAGGCAAGCTAAAGGCCGCCCGACTACATCATTGCCACTGGCGGCGCTGGTTCGTTGGGATCGCCGGCGCAGCGCAGCGGCACTTTGATCAGCGCGTAGGCGATGAAGCCCATCACCACCACCCCCACCAGGTAGGACGGATTAGAGAAAATCACCGGCAGGTTCTTATCCTGAAAATCGTACATGGCTTTGACCAGCCCGGCCAGCGCCTCTCCCGCGATCAGGCCGGAGGCCGAGAGGATTCCCACGTTTTCCACCCGCGCCCGCTGTGCTTCGTTCAAGCGGCCGCGTTTGGCCATCGAATCGGTGAACCAGCGGATCATGCCGCCAACGAAAATCCCCGAAGTAGTGGCGATCGGCAAGTACATTCCGATAGCCACCAACATGGGGCTTCTCACTTTGAACATGATCATGGCGATACCCAGCAGGATGCCGGTAATCACCAACGGCCAGGCCATGTCTCCGCCCACGATGCCCTGCGCCAGCGACGCCATCAGGCCGGCCTGCGGCGCGGAAAGCGCTTTATCGCCAAAGCCGATGCCGCCCTTGTTGATGTTGCCTTGGTAGAGAATCATCAGCGGGAAGTACATCACCAGGCTCGCCACCACCACGGCGATCAGCTCGGCGATCTGGATGCTGCGCGGCGTGCCGCCCAGAATGTAGCCGACCTTGAAATCCTGCAACAGCTCGCCCGCCACGGCCGAGGAAACGCACACCACGGCGGCCACGCCCAGCACCGCGATGACGCCGCCGGTGCCGGAAACGCCCATCGAAACCATCAGTAGTGCCGCAATCACCAGCGTGGAAAGCGTCAGCCCCGAAATGGGATTGTTGGAGGAGCCGATGACACCGACCAGGTAGCCCGACACGGTGGCGAAAAAGAAGCCGACGATGAGCATCACCAGCGCGGCCGCGATGCCGCCGGCGATCAGCCCGGAAAGGTAGACGTACAGGACGCACATCAGCAGGAAGGTGCAGCCAATCAGCGCGAACACAGTTCGGGAGCTCATATAGCGCTCCGTGCGAGCCACCGATTCCGCGGCGGGAGCGCCGCCGCGCAGTTCGGAAACGGCGCGCCCCAAGCCCGCCAGCAGATTCTTGCGCATGCGGAACAGGGTGTAGACGGTGCCCACCATCATGCTGCCCACGGCAATCGGCCGCACGATGAAGCGCCAGATGGCGTTGGCCAGTCCCAGCCAGCTTTCGTCCGTGGCGCCGGCGGGCAGATAGGCTTGCAACTGCGGACCCAGGAAGAAGATGAGCAGCGGAATGAGCAAGCCCCACGCCACCACGCTGCCGGAAAAATTGAGCGCCGCCAGTTCCGGCCCGATGATGTATCCCACACCGATATAGGCCGGGCTCACGGTGGGTGCGGCGAAGGTGGAGACGCCGCCCGCGCCGAGCACTTGCTTGGTGCCGAGCGGGCCCAACCGCAGCGCGCTCTTGCCCAACTGGCCGACGCGGAAGAAGAAATCGCGGTCCGGCGCGAAAATGTTGATCACGCCGCCCAGGTAAACCAGCGCGCCGAAGCCCATGTTATAGAACAGATACTTGGCCGCTTTGGCGCCGCCCTGCCCGGCTTTGTGAATTTCGGCCGCCGCCACCGATTCGGGAAAGGGCAGCTCCGGGTCTTCCACCATCGCGCGGCGGATGAGGGAAACGAAAAGCACGCCGAGCACAGAGCCTACCATCATCAGCGAGGTAGCTTTGAAATAGGCCGGGTCGGAAGCCAGGGCCCACATGCTGGCCCAGAATCCCAGGCCCTTCGGTATCACTGGTGGCGCCCACACGTGCGCCAGATAAAACGCGGGCAGCGTGAACACGGCGCCCGCCGCCACCGATTCGCCGATGGTGCCGGCGGTGCGCGCAATGTTCTCTTCGAGGATACTGCCGCGGCCCAGGCGGAGCACCGCCATGCCGATCACCGCCGCCGGATAAGTGGCCGCGATGGTCTGGCCGGCGCGCAAGCCCAGGTAGGCGTTGGCCGCCCCCAGCACCGCCGTCATCATCAATCCCAGCAGCAGCGCGCGCCAGGTCAACTCGCGCATCTTCATGTTTTCCGGCACGAATGGCCGGTGCTTGGCGGGCGTCATTGGAGGTGCGACCTCACTTTCTCGCTGAGCGCTTTGCCATCCACGGTCTTTCCGGCCAGGTGGGTCTGCGCCGCTTTCATCACCGCACCCATCTGCTTGAGGGAGGTGACTCCGGTTTCGGCCAGCGCGGCGGCAACCGCCTCGTCCAGCTCGGCCGGCGTGGCGGCGGCCGGGAGATAGCTCTCGATCAGCGCGCGCTCGGCTTCCTCTTTATCCGCCTGCTCGGCGCGGCCGGCGTTGCGAAACGCTTCGGCCGCATCGATGCGCTGCTTGATGAGCGACTTGAGCACCTGCATTTCGGCTGCTTCGTCGAGGGGCTTGGGCGAATCCACTTTCAGTTTCATGAGCGCGGCCTTAATCATGCGGAGGGCGCTCAACCGCGCCTCTTGCCTGGCCTTCATGGCCGCAACCATGTCTTTCTGCACCTGATCGATGAGAGGCATAATGTAATGTTATTCTATGGAACAGGCTTGCCGGACGCCATTTTAGCCCGATGACGAAGCGATGGTGTACTGACCGCCGGCGCCTGACGCTTTCTTACATACATTATGAACATCCTGGTAGCCGAGCCCATCGCTCCGGCCGCCCTCGCACTGCTACGCGGGGAGCCTGGCTGGAATGTTATCGTATCCAATCCTAAGGAATATGCGCAGCACCTGGCGGAAGCGGAGGCGCTGCTGGTTCGCAGCGCGGTCCAAGTCACGCCTGACGTGCTTGCCAGGTCGCCCAAGCTGCGGGTGATCGGGCGCGCCGGCGTGGGCGTCGACAACGTCGACCTGGACGCCGCCACCACGGCCGGTGTGCTGGTGATGAACACGCCCGGCGGCAACGCCGTCTCGGTGGCCGAGCACACGCTGGCGCTGATGCTGGCCATGGCGCGGCACATCCCGCAAGCCAGCGCCTCCACGCGCGCCGGCAAGTGGGAAAAGAAAAAGTTGATGGGCCATGAACTGCGCGGCAAGACGCTGGGCATCGTGGGCCTCGGCAGCATCGGCCGCGAAGTGGTCAAGCGGGCGCGCGCCTTCGAGATGCGGGTGGTGGCGCACGATCCTTACGTGACTTCGAAAATCGCCGAAGATATCGGCGCGGAGTTGCTGGAGCTGACCGCGCTTTACGCGCAGAGCGACTACATCACGCTGCACGTTGCGGCAACGCCGGAGACCACCGGCATGCTCTCGCGCGAGGCATTCGCGGCGATGAAGACCGGCGTGCGGATCGTGAACTGCGCCCGCGGCGAACTGGTGGACGAAGCCGCGCTGGCCGAAGCCGTAGCCTCCGGCAAAGTGGCCGATGCCGCGGTGGACGTGTTCGCCGTCGAGCCGGTGCCCGCCGGCTATCCGTTGTTCGCTTCCGAAGCCGTACTGGCCACACCGCACATCGGCGGCTCGACCGAGGAGGCGCAGGAGATCGTGGGCATCCGCATCGCCCAGCAGGTGGTGGAATACCTGAAGAGCGGCGTGGCGATCAACGCCGTCAACATGCCCGCGCTTTCGCCGGACCAATACCGCGCGCTCAGCCCCTACATGGCGCTGGCGGAGCGGCTGGGCAATTTCGCGGCGTACATCGCCAACGGCAATCCGCGCATCGTGCGGCTGACCTACTTCGGCCGCATCGCCGACGGCAATACCAACCTGCTGCGCAATGCCGGAGTGGCGGGCGCGCTGGCGCGTTCGACTTCGAAGAAGGCGAACCTGGTCAACGCCATGACCATCGCCGAGCATCGCGGCTGGACCGTGCAGGAGGGCCGCGAGCCGCGCTCCGGCCACACCGATTCCATCCGCCTGGACCTGATCACCGATAGCGGCGTCACCACCGTGGAAGGCGCCGTGCTGCTGGCGAAGCCGCGCCTGATGCAGGTAGATGGCATTCAGTGCGAAATGGCGCTGGCCGGCACGCTGATCTTCATGAAGAACCAGGACGTGCCGGGCGTCATCGGCCACGTCGGTACGGTGCTCGGCAGAAACCAGATCAACATTGCCAATTTCTCGCTCGGGCGGCGCGACGAGCCTACCGTTCCAGGCCAGCCGCTCGAGGCTGTCGCCCTGGTCTCCACCGATGGCCTGGTGCCCGAGACAGTGCTGGCGCAGTTGCGCGACCACACTGGCGTCAGATTCGCCCGCGCCGTAGAGTTCGAGTAAGCTACGTCCAGTAAGTATAAGATATGAAGCCATCACTGACCCCTAAGAATCCGTGCTTTTCCTCCGGACCGTGCGCCAAACGTCCGGGCTGGAGTCTCGACGCCCTGAAGGACGCCGCGGTCGGGCGGTCGCATCGGGCTAAGATCGGCAAGAGTAAGCTGGCCGAAGTTATCGAGCGGAGTAAGAAGCTGCTGGGCATCCCGGCAGGCTACTTACTCGGCATCGTTCCCGCTTCCGATACCGGAGCGGTCGAGATGGCGATGTGGTCTCTGCTCGGCGAGCGCGGCGTCGATGTGTTTTCATGGGAGAGCTTCGGCGGCGGCTGGGCGGCGGATTGTAAGAAGCAGCTCAAGCTGCAGGACCTGTGCGTTTTTCCGGCCGAGTATGGCAAGCTGCCGGATTTGCAACTGGCGGATTGGGGACACGACGTGGTGTTTCCGTGGAACGGGACCACCTCCGGCGTGCGCGTTCCGGACGGGGATTGGATCTCGGCCGACCGCGAGGGGCTATCGATTTGCGACGCTACCTCGGCGGTCTACGCGATGGATGTGCCGTGGGACAAGCTGGACGTGGTGACCTGGTCCTGGCAGAAAGTGCTGGGCGGAGAGGCCGCGCACGGCATGTTAGCGCTCAGTCCGCGCGCGGTGAAGCGCCTCGAAGGTTACTCCGCCGATCGTCCGCTGCCGAAGATCTTCCAAATGGCGAAGGGCGGCAAGCTAATGGCCGGAATCTTCGAAGGCGAGACCATCAACACTCCCTCGATGCTGTGTGTGGAAGACGCGCTGGACGGATTGAAGTGGGCTGAGTCGATCGGCGGACTGCCGGCGCTACTGGCGCGTTCGAGGGCCAACCTGCAGGCGATCGAGGATTGGGTCGGGAAGTCATCCTGGGCTGCATTTCTGGCCGAGGATCAGGCAATCCGGTCCAACACGTCGATCTGTCTGAAGATCGTCGATCCCGCCTATCTTGCTCTTTCCGCCGAGGAGCAGGCCAAGAGCGCCAAGGCGATTGTGTCTCTGCTCGACAAAGAGAAGGCGGCTTATGACATCGGCGCATACAGGGACGCGCCGCCGGGACTGCGGGTGTGGGGCGGCGCGACCGTGGAGACCTCCGACATTCAAGCCCTGCTGCCGTGGCTGGATTGGGCCTACGCGGAAATTAAGGCGAAGCGCTAGCAGCCTGCCTGCCGCTGATGGACGCGGAAGGTCTCGATGAGCTTCACCATTTCTTCGTCGCACCCCGGGCGGATTAACGCGAAGCTCGAGACTGTCCCCAACCGCTACAATGAAATTCTGTGTCGTTAACTTGCTATCTGGATGCCTTCTCGGGAATCGCCGGCGACATGCTGGTGGGCGCGCTGGTGGATGCGGGCGCCGACCCGGAAGCTATCGCCGCGGCGATTGGCTCGCTTGACGCGGGCGCCGTGGTGTCGTTTGAAAAGGTCAAGCGCAACGGCCTCGGCGCCACTTATTACCACGTGAGGGTGGAAGAAGAACAGGTGCATCGTCACCTGGCCCACATCGTCAAGATGATCGAAAAGGCCGAGCTGCCGCCGCGCGCGAAACAGAATGCGATCGCCGTGTTCCGGCGGCTGGGCGAAGCGGAGGCCGCAGTCCACCAGGTGCCGGTCGAAAAAGTCCACTTTCACGAAGTGGGCGCGTCGGATTCGATCGCCGATATTGTGGGCGCTTGCCTGGCCCTCGATCTGCTCGATGTGGACACCGTGCTCTCGTCGCCGCTCAATGTAGGCAGCGGCACGGTGGAAACCGAACATGGTCTGTTGCCGGTCCCGGCGCCGGCCACGGCGCGGCTGCTCGAGGGCGTGCCGATTTACGCGCGCGGCCCCGAGGTGGAACTGACCACACCCACCGGCGCGGCGGTGGCGGTGACACTGGCCCAACGTTTCGGCGTGCTGCCGTCGATGAAAGTGGTGCGCACCGGCTACGGCGCGGGCAGCCGCGATTTTCCGCGCCAGGCGAACGTGCTGCGGGTGATCCTGGGCGAACCCACCGGCGCCGAAGAAGCGCTCACGGTCTCGGTGATCGAAGCCAATATCGACGACCTCAGTCCGCAGGTGTTAGCCTACTCGACCGACCGGCTGTGGGATTTCGGCGCTCTCGATGTGTCGCTGGAGCCGATCGTCATGAAGAAGGGACGCCCCGGCCACCTGCTGCGCGTGATCGCCAAGCCGGAACACCGCGAAGCCATCGCGCAATTGATTTTTTCCGAGACTTCGACCATCGGCCTGCGCTTCTATTCGGCCGAGCGGCGAGTGCAGGCGCGCACCCTCCGGGAAGTGGAAACGCAGTACGGCAAAGTGCGCGTGAAGGTCACCAGCGAAGGCTATTTCACGCCCGAGTACGAGGACTGCCGCAAGCTGGCGGTCGCCTCCGGCGTGGCACTGAAGCACATCATCGCGGAAGCCAATTCCGCTTATCTGAACCAGCAAAAATGAAATACTATCTCACCACCCCGATTTATTATGTCAACGCCGCGCCGCACATCGGCCACGCGTACACCACCATGGTGGCCGACCTGCTGAAGCGCTTCAAAGGCATGCAGGGATACCATGCCGTAATCACCACCGGCAGCGACGAGCACGGCGTCAACGTGGAGCGCGCGGCCGAGCGCGCCGGCAAGACGCCGCTGGAATTCTGCGATGTGATCGCAGCCGAGTTCGAGCGGCAATGGAAGATGCTCGGCCTCCAGGTCGATCATTTCCAGCGCACCAGCAGCCCGCAACATGCGCGCGTGGTGCAGGACGTGTTCGACCGCTGCCGGAAGAACGGCTTCATGTATAAAGGCTCTTACACCGGCCAATATTGCATCTTCGACAACCTTTATGTGAACGATGCCAAGCCCGGCGACCCGTGCCCTGACTGCGGCCGGCCCACCGAATCGATCACCGAGGAAAACTTCTTCTTCAAGCTGTCGGCGTTCCAGGACAAGCTGCTCGAACTGTACGACTCGCAGCCGGATTTCATTCAACCCGATACGCGCCGCAACGAGGTGATCTCGTTCGTCAAGGGCGGCTTGACCGACCTTTCCATAACGCGGACCAACATCAAGTGGGGCATCCCGGTGGAAGGCGAAGCGCCGCATGTATTCTATGTGTGGTTCGACGCGCTGACGACATACATGAGCGCAGTCGCTGGCAAAACCATCGACGGTGAAGAGTTGTGGCCGGCCGACCTGCACCTGATCGGCAAGGAGATCGTGCGTTTCCACGCGGTGTTCTGGCCGGCGTTCCTGATGGCGGCCAAGCTCCCCTTGCCCAAGCGCATCTTCGCGCACGGGTGGCTGCTGTTCGAGAACGACAAGATGTCGAAATCGCGCGGCAACATCGTTCGCTCGGAGCCGATTCGCGAGGTGATGGGCGCGGACGCGCTGCGCTACTTCCTGCTGCGCGAAGTCGTCTTTGGGCAGGATGGCAGCTTCAGCTACGATGCGTTGATTGGCCGTTATAATTCGGACCTCGCCAACGGCCTGGGCAATCTGGCCAGTCGCACGCTGACCATGATTCACCAGTATATGATGGGAGAAATTCCGGGTGAAGATTCAGACCCGCAGGTCGCCGCTCTCGCCAGCGACACGATTCGAACAGTTGAGCAGTGCTTCGATCGCTTCGAGTTTTCGAAGGGCCTGGAGGCGATTTGGGCACTGATTGGGGCGGTTGATAAATACATCGTCACAAAGGCTCCCTGGAAGCTGGCCCGGGAACGCGAGCATAACGAGGCAGCGCACAGACAACTCGGTCAGACACTCTATACTGCGGCCGAAGCTCTCAGGATCATTACGGCGCTGGTCTACCCGGTGCTGCCGGAATCGGCGCCCAAGATTTGGAGCCAGTTGGGTCTAGGCCGTAATCCATGGCCACAGGGCAATCCGGACTGCCCAAGCTATTCACGAATCGAATCCGTGCGGTTCGACTCACTCAAATGGGGCCAGCTATGGGCGGGCGAGGAGATTGGCGGGGTTGAGGCGGTCTTCCCGCGTATCGAAGCCAAACCGGCCATCGAGCAGATGCGCGCGCTCGAAGAGAAAGTCACCGCCGAGCAAGCCGTGATGATGGGCAAGACAGCAGCGCCAGCAGCGCCAGCCACGCCGGCGACGCCGAAAATCGGCATCGAAGATTTCAGCAAGGTCGATCTGCGCGTCGGCATCGTCCTCTCCGCCGAACGCGTCAAAGGCGCCGACAAGCTGATGCATATGAAAGTGGATATCGGCGAAGCCGAGCCGCGCACCATCGTCGCCGGCATCGCCGAGGCCTACACGCCGGAACAACTGGTGAACCGCAAGGTCGTCATCGTCGCCAATCTGGAGCCGCGGAAGCTGCGCGGGATAGTGTCGAATGGGATGATTGTCGCGGCGTCGGTGGAAGGCGGCAAGCCGGTGCTGGCGGGCTTCCACGAGGATATCCCGGTGGGGGCGCGCCTCAAGTGAGGCTGATCGACTCGCACACCCACCTGGACGACGCTCAATTCAACGAAGACCGCGCGGCCGTGATCGAGCGCGCCCGCGCCGCGGGCGTGGAGCGCATGCTCGCCATCGGCACCGGCGGCGGCCCGCCGGATCTGGAAGCGGGGCTGCGGCTGGCTGACGAGTATCCGTTCGTGCTGGCGAGCGTGGGCGTGCATCCGCACGATGCCGCGAAAGCGACCGAGGCAACTTTCGAGCGTCTCGGCGAGCTCGCGGTGCATCCAAAGGTTGTGGCGATCGGTGAAATCGGTCTCGACTATCATTACGATTTTTCGCCGCGCGATGTGCAGCGCGCGGTTTTCTCGCGGCAGTTGGCAATTGCGGCAGAGGCGGCGCTGCCGATCATCATCCATACGCGAGAGGCGTGGGACGACACCTTCGAAATCCTGCGCCGCGAGTGGCGGGGCGAAGGCGTCGTGCATTGTTTCACCGGCGATGCCGCACAGGCGCGGCAGGCGCTGGACGGCGGCTTCCACCTGGCGTTTGGCGGCGTGCTGACGTTTCCGAAGGCCGAACCGGTGCGCGAGGCGGCGCGCCTCACACCGGCAGACCGGCTGCTGATCGAGACCGATTGCCCCTACCTGGCGCCGGTGCCGCACCGCGGCAAACGGAACGAGCCGGCCTTTGTGGCGGAAACCGCGCGCCGCCTGGCCGAAGTGCGCGGCCAGACGGTGGAGGAGATCGCCGAGCGGACGGCGGACAATTTCGAGCGGCTCTGTTTGCGAGGCGGGACTCCGAACGGTTAAACTGGGGAACCTACATGAGTTTAGGCAAGCTCGGGCAGGCTCAGGCAGCGCGGGGAATTTTCGATCTGGTCCAAAACGATCTGGAACAGGTGGAGAAGAAGATCTCCGCCGAGTCGGTGGCTTCGGTGGACGCGGTCACCGCCATCGGGCGCTATCTGCAGTCGGCCGGCGGCAAGCGGTTGCGCCCGGCCTTGCTGCTGATGTCGGCCAAGCTGGTGGGGCACGGCAATGCGGGGCCGAGCGCCATCCAAATGGGCGCGGTGGTGGAGTTGCTCCACGCCGCCACGCTGGTGCACGACGATGTCATCGATGCCGCCGAAACGCGCCGCGGCCGCCCCTCCAGCAACGTCAAGTGGGGCAACCACACCTGCGTGCTGGCCGGCGATTGGCTATACATGCAGGCCTTCCAGATCGCGCTGCGGGAACGCAATTTCCTGATTCTCGATTTGCTGATTGGCCTCACGCAAATGATGGTGGAGGGCGAGCTGTTGCAGCTCGAACGCATCGGCCGCATCGATATCACCGAAGCCGACTGTATGGAGCTGGTGGACCGCAAAACGGCGCGCCTGTTTTCGGTGTGTGCGCGGCTGGGCGCGGTTTCGGCGCACAGCGATGCGCAGGCGCAGGAAAAGCTGGGCGAATTCGCGTGGAACCTCGGCATGGCGTTCCAGTTGATCGACGACGTGCTGGATTTCACGGCCCGCGAGAACGTGCTGGGCAAGCCGGTGGGCGGCGATTTGCGCGAGGGCAAAGTCACGCTGCCGCTGGTGTATGCGCTCGAAGGCGCCTCGCCCGCCGAGCGCCGGCTGGTGGAGACAGTGCTCGAGCAGCGGAACTACCAGCGCGTTCCGTTCGCGCAGATTCTGGCGCTGGTGGGGCGTTACGACGGCATCGACCGGGTTCGCGAGCGCGCCCAGACGTTTACCGAGCGCGCGCGCCAAGTGATGAGCGAGTTTCCGGAATCGGCATACCAGCGAGCCCTGATGGCGGTCACGGATCTGGTGACCGACCGCGACCACTAGCCTCGCGTGGAGCAGTGGTGCGCGCTTCCGCCTGCCAACCCGAGTGTTCTAACGCCACTCAGATCGATCCGTGAGGTTGGCAGGCGAAAGCGCCTGCCCCACAGCCCGTACCGGGGAACGGCGCGCAATCAGCGGGCGGCGCCGATGCGGTACAGTTCCCCGGCGGCGGCCCAGTAGATAGGGCCGGCGTGCGGTTTGATCCAGGGCTCGAAGATCGGCGCATACTGCTCCAGGTTGGCCGCTGTCTGGGCGTGCAGTCCTTTGAGCCCTCCGCCGAACGTTTTCTGCAAGACCGTCTCGCCGCCCGGCTCCCGCAGAATGCGCACCTCCATGGACAGGCTCAGATGGTCGCCGGTCCCTGCGACGCAGGCGGACGCCGGCTGCAGTTCGACGCTCAGCAGGCCGTCCGCATCCGCGGGCTGGCCCACCAGTTCCACCAGGCTGCGGCCGGCGGATTGCGCGTAAGCGCCAAACGCGCGGAGAAACTGCTCGGCGAGGTGGAGACCATCCACCGTTCGCGCCAGGTCCTCGCGGGCGCCGAAGCAGGAACTGACCAGCTTGATGGACGACCACTTGACGTCGATCGCCATCTTCGGCCGTGGCGGCGTGGGGAGCAGCTTCAGGACCGCCTCGTGATTGCCGTGGCCCGCCGGATTGAACAGCGCCAGCACGTAAGCGGTAGCCCCATCGCGGTCGCGCGCCGCGGCGTTGGCGCCACGCCCCAGCAGCAGCTCGACGGTGGCGGCCTGGCCGTGCTGCGCCGCCAGCATGAGCGGGGTTCGGCCGTTAGTGTCCGCGGCTTCCAGGTTGGCGCCGTCGTCCAGGAACGCCTTGACCTGATCATTGCGCCCGCGCAGCGCGGCTTGCAGGAGATCCCCGGAAAAATCCTGGCCCTGTCCCAACAGCGCCCCAGCGCTCAACAAAACAGCCGCGAATAATCGCATATCTTCACACTACACCGCTAGGGCGCAGACGGGCAGTTCGAGCGGATCGGCTTCTCAGGTTTTTCGACCGCTAGCGAACTTCCACAACCCGCTCGCCCGCCTGCAAACAGGAGCGCACGCGTGACCAACTCCCGTCGATGGCAGCGAGCAGAGCGGCGTTGCGGCAGTTGCCCAGGCGGATCCAGACCAACTGGACGGGGGCGCCGGGCTGCGCCGCCCGGTGGAAGAAGTCATCGTCTTTGCTGACCAGCACAAGCTCACCCGGCGGCGTAACGCCAGATCTCGGAGTCGGAAGCCTGGGCGAGACCTACGTCGATTACGTGTAGGCTTTCACTTCCAGCACTGGTCAGGAAACGAGCCAACGCAACGGGAAGCTGGTTGTCGACGAGGAATCTCACGAGGCCAGCAGGATCGGGTGGTCAGCCTGATGGGCCGCATACTGTATGGCCGCCAGAATGTCCTCGCGCTCCAGGAAGTCGTAGTCCGCAAGGATCTCGTCGATGGAAGCGCCCGCGCCCAAGAGTTCGAGGATATCGGTAACCCGGATACGAAAGCCTCGAATGCAGGGACGTCCGCCGCACTTGCCTTCTTCAATCGAGATGCGGCGGAGAAGCTCGGGAGCCATGATCCACAGCCAGTATACCAGCCATGGACGGGGAAAATAGGGTCCAGCCTGATCTGCAGCGGTTTCGGATATTCGCGGGCCTCGAAGTATCCGAAAGCCGGCAGGCCCGAGCGATCAACGTGCTGGAGCTACTGGCATACTCGCTGTCGCCAGCGCCGTAGGGTTCGGCGTCGAAGGGAAGCGACAGGCCGGTTCCGACGACGCTAATGCTGACCATCTGGTGGGAGTAACCGATCACTTCCTTCTTGGCGTTGTGCTGC